>JAKQPS010000025.1 GCA_029564595.1 bacterium
CCTAAAAAAGCCCCGTTTCACTTAACAAATATCTTCTCGAGGCGCATTGATTTTGGAGTGCGGCGATTCATCGCCGCTTTAATCGCGATCAACGCTGACAAGAGCCGGGAATTAATTCCCGGCTCCGGGATGGTTCACATCGCTGGGAAAAGCGGCGATGAATCGCCGCACTCCAAAGTCCCGCTCGCCGCGATAAATATCTGAGTTTCAGGGGGACTCAGAAAAACTTTTGCTCAAGAGACGCCGGGGGAATAATGCGCAATGTGGGGTTTTGAGCGGGGCTTCTTGTTGTATGTCGCTGCGAGAGGGTGAAACCGATTGGTTTTTGGTATAATAAACTTTCATTGGAGAAATGCCGACGAGCCGCAGGCCGATGTGAAACAAACGAAAGGCGCGCGAATATGAAAATGACATCCAAACAAAGAGTGAGGGCCGCCGTCGAGAGAAAACCCCTCGACAGGCTTCCGGTCATGTTGTGGTTCGAGCCTCAGATGCTGTTGAAATGCGCGTCCGAAATCGAGCCTCCCCGCAGCCTGCTCGACAAGGCGGTGTTAGGCGGATTCGAGCTTATCCGCAGGAACGCTCCCTCTGAACAACTGGCAAACGCCGCCGCGCTTTTCGCGTACACTGCCCAGCATGATTATCTGCGACAACTCGGTTCCGACATCGTAGATTTCCACTGGTTCTTCGGGCCGTCCATCATCAAATCCGTGAACATCAAGGACGGCAATCTCAATATCACGGACAGATACGGAATAAAACGGAGCGTGGTCGGGCTTTATCTGGAGACGGTGGAGCCGCCCTGTAAAACAATAGAAGACGTCGCGTCATACGAGTTTCCCGACCTGACGCATCCCGCGCTGTACGCCCAGATAAGGATGTACCGAGCGCTGAGGCCCGGAGCATCCATCGCGTGCTGGGTCCCCGGCGTTCAGGACTCGTCTCAGCACTGGATGGGATTGCAGAACCTATACACATGGATGATAGAGCGGCCGGATGTCATAATGAATTTCTTTGCCGCCATGGCGCGGCATTCTCTGGATGTCATCAGGGGGGCGGTCGCCGCCGGCGCGGATGTCATCATCATCATGGACGACTACGGCTCGCAGAAAAATCTATTGATGTCGAAAAAGATGTGGGAGCGGTTCACTTTCCCGTTCCTTAAAATGCAGGTTGAAGAGATACACAGGCTGGGCGCGCTGGCGATGCTGCATTCATGCGGCCACGTAGAGCCTCTGCTGGACAAAATAGTCGAAGCCGGAGCCGACATGCTTCACCCGTTTCAGCCCACCGCAGGCAACAACCTTGCTCTAGCCAAGCAAAAATACGGCGGCGAACTTTGTTTCGTCACAGGGATAGACGCTCAGAGCATGTCAATGATGACTCCCGCCCAAGTGTCCGACTCCATTCGCGAGAATGCCGATGTCGGAAGAAAAGGCGGCGGATTCGTCCTTAGCTGCACCCATTACCTGCAGGAAGACATCCCCGAACAAAACATCAGAACGATGTTCAAAACCATCAAAAAAGAAACCGCGTTGACTTAATATTCGCGTCAATCTTTTATTATCCGGTATCATAGGGAACAATTCAGGGCGGAAATTTTTAGTCTTATTGTGGTTCAAAAAGACCAAAATACTTGATTGACATGTTTGTCATCTGTTTGTTAATATTCCACAAGAAATAGACCTATTATTCGAATATTTTGAGCATGTCTGACATGAAATGTGCGGCAGCCAGATATGCTCATTTATATAGAACGAATTCGGCCAAGGAGCGAGAGGAGAAAAGAACATGAAAAGAATTATTTCGGTAGTCGTATGTTTTGCGGTGGCGGCTCTTGTTTCCGGATGCTCAGGAGGGGCGGGCAAAGGAACGCAATATGAAAAGTATTCGAGCATGGCTCACAAATTCAGCGTTGAGGTTCCTAAAGGGGCTGAGAATTTTGAAGTTGAAACAAGAGACGCGGTCACTTCAGGCGGCAATGCTGTGACGACAACTCTGTATTCTTCGTCATTGAAAGACATAATGTTCATGGTGGCCGCCACGCCGGTAAACATAGTGAGCGACAACGTTAAGGAATCGTTGGAAAAAGGGCGAGACGCGGTGGCGAATAACGGAGAAGTGATAAGCAAGGGAGAATCCACGCTTGCCGGACAACCGGCGCTGACATTGGTCTACAAAACACAGTCGCAGGGCATGGATGTTTATTACAGCGGCGTTTTCGCTTATGTGGAAGGCACACAGTTCCAAGTCTTATTCGGCTCGACAGACCAGAAAAAGCTTGAGGGAGCCGACGCAAAGCGCTTCTTCGAATCTTTCAAGTATGATCCTGAAGCTGCCGCGCAGAAAGAAGCCCCCGCAGCGGCGGAAGGCAAAAAATCCTCCGCAGGCAAAGGGCAAACACTGGAATCGCTCTGCAACAAGCTGACGCTTGAGACGAAGAACACGGTGGGAGCCGCATATACGAGCGAGTTGGAAAACCAGACTCGAACTTCATGTTTGTCGGCAGCGGACGCTTACAAGTCATCTCCCAAAGCAGACGCCGCTATCAGCGTTTTCGTGGGCTACATCATGGACGCGTGCGACGGAAAAAGCGGGCAAGACTGGATAGCTTGCTATAGCAGTCAAGCCGCTGCCGCAGGTCAGGCCGCCGCCAATGAGATGATGAAATAGCGGTTGTTTTTTGCCTTTGATCAACAGCTCCTGAAAGCATACGAAGACGCAGTCTCGCGATATCGCTTGCGTGAATAGTTGCGCTGGTTAGGGCGCGGATTCATGTTTATTGTAGAATTCAGTAAAAAAGAGCAAATAAAAAGCCTCCGATGAGGAGGCTTTTTTGCTTTGCCGAAGAAGGGAATCGAACCCCCACGAGGAGTTGATGGGTAAGCCAAAAAAGAATTGGAATAATAATAAAAGTCACGCTGGATTCTTTACGAGAAAAATTCGCAATAGGAATGAGTTCGAATTCTATTGAATGATTCTAAACTATTCTTATGCCATGTCGAAAGCGAAAAGAGCGGCTCCGAGAGCGCCTATGTGCTGCGGGTGATCGGGGGTCTTGATGCTCTTTCCGGAAGCTGATTCCAGAGCGCGTTTCACGCCTGAATTAAGGGCGACTCCGCCTGTGAAAGCGACTTCGTCCTCGATGCGCAATCTTTTCGCCATAGCAATGACGCGGGCAGCGATCGCTTTGTGGAGTCCGGCGATGATGTTTTCTTTGGATTCCCGTCTGGCCATAAGGGAGATTACTTCCGATTCGGCGAAGACGGTGCATGTGTTGGAAATATCGACGGAGCGGTCGGCTTTGAGAGAGACGTCTCCGAAATCCACGAGCGGGACTTGAAGGGCCTGCGCCATGACTTCCAAGAAGCGCCCGGTTCCGGCGGCGCATTTGTCGTTCATCACGAAATCTATCACCTTGCCGTTGTCTGAGAGGCTAATCGCTTTGCTGTCCTGCCCGCCGATGTCGATGACCGTTCTTGCGCCCTGCATCGAAAAATACGCGCCGCGGCCGTGACAGCTTATCTCGCTGATTTCCTTGTCGGCTATCTTGCAACTGACGCGCCCGTATCCGGTCGCCACGATTTTGTCGGGCTTCTCGCCGGAAGCGGCGGAGTAAACTTCCTCCAAGCACTCGTTCATGACGGTTTCCATGTCGTGCCCGCCTTTGCGCAAAGACCTTGCTATCACTTGAGAGCCGTCGCGCAGAAGGACTGTTTTTACTGTGTTAGAGCCGAGGTCTATTCCGAGAGTGATCAAGCTGTGGCTTTCCTTTCCTTGAGAGTTTCGATGAAAGCCTGAATTCTGGTGGCTATCTGTTCGTCCGAGTACGCGCGCGGATCGCACATGTCAGCCTCTATCATCAGAGCCGGTTTGCCCGTCCTTCTGGAAACCTCGTCTTTGATGTCTAGCTGCCCGAACGAATAAGGTTTGCAACTCCTGTTGGAGTGAATGAGGAATCCGTCGGCTTTGAACCTGTTCATCAGGTTCACCATGTTTTTTATTTTGGTTTCGGTGTTTCTGTTCAGGTAGGCGGTGGCGTAAACTCGCGCCATGCTTTCGATAGGTTTCTCCACGCTGATATCGTTGTCCGCCCACGCGTTGGTATAAGTGTCCGCGACCAGCACCGCGCCGTAGTTCGCCAGAGTTTTTGACAGACGCCGCATCTTGAACCATATCGGCAGGTTGTCCCATACAAGCCTGAACTTCTCTTCAGGAACGGGCGATATTTTTCTGTCCGCAAGACTCTGAAGCTCAACCTTGAGTTGCTTGTAATAATCGACGACTTCCTGCGTTCCTCTGAGGGTGACGATGGGTGCAAGATACATGAACGCGTCGAAGCAGGTCATGGGGGCAGGCACGTTCTCGCAGATGCTGAGCACTTCGTTCCAAAGGTTTACGGCTTCGTCGGAAAGTTCGCCGACGCGGATAAATTCTTTTTCGCTGAATCTCTTGCCGGTGGCTTTTTCGATTTGAGTTATCATCTCGCCGAACTGAGCCGTGACGTATTCGATAATCTCGGTGGTTTCGCCGTCATAGTTATACGGCGTGTCCACGATAATGAGCGGGACGTTGAAGAATCTGGCTTGAACTTCGTACCATTTGAGGACGGTTCCGCAGATGTTATTGCAGCAGACAAGCAGGTCGGGCTTCGGGAGTCCGCCGCCGAACACGGCGCGACCGCCGAGGAATTTCGGCCTGATGTCGATAGGGCTTTTCTTGAGGACGGCCGAGCCGACATCGCACCTGAAGTACGAGCAGAGGTCGCGCGAGTAGCCGAGGTCTTCGGCGGCGTCGGAGAGTTCGGGCCCCATCTTGCGCGCGCCTATCATCGCTCCGTGGTTCTCGGGATAGATGGGGGTAATGCCCATCGATATTAGAGGCTCCACAGGGCCGCCGCTCGTTATCCACGCTATTTTCTTTCTCGTCAGCCACGAGAACTTCGCCTTCATGTAATAGCCGACCATCAGCTTGCGAAGCCGCTCGTTGCTGGATATCTCGCTTAATTGGTTGTACTGTTCCATGTTCGCGTTCTCCAGAGTGTCAGGAAATCATTTCCACAAACGCCTGCAGCTTGGTGCGCAACTGTCCGGACTGCGCGACGGACTGCTCCATCTCAATGAGCTGAGTCGGAACCTTTTTTCCCTCGATGGCTTTTCTGAGGTCCGGGTAGTCGAAGCAGTGCGGGTCGCAGAACTTGAGGTAAAGGAAAATTACGCCGTCGATGGAGCGCTTCTCGATAAGCTCAAGCAGCCAACGCTCGCGGGAGTGCACGTCGCGGTGTTTCGCCGCGCAGTGCGGGCGGCTCAGGTATCTGCGCGTCACTCCTTCGACCGTCGGTTCCGACACCTGCGTCGAGAAATATCTTCTTCCCGTGCACAGATCGTCGTCCGCTATCATCGCCCCGAACTCGTCGGCGAGGTCGTACACTTCCTCGTTGATGTTCACGCTTCCGACGAGCATTATTCTTTTCCGCTTCGAGTCCTCAGGAGCCTTTTCGTCGAAGGAGGAAAGGAATTGTTCCAGCCATTTGTTCGCCTCGCGCTTGTCCACGCATTGAGACATTATCACCGACTGGAGCAGGAGACGGCTGGGAATATCGACAGGGTATTTAAGATGCAGTCCGTAAAGCTTTTCAAGCAGCGTTCGATTCTTGTTGTACGCGGTCACGCTTTCCTTGAGGCTGTCCGAACTGAGCGGCCTGCCGGTGAACTCTTCGACGGATTTGAGAAACCGTTTCGTCTCGGCGAGCGCGTAGTTGTATGGAATCTCCCCGTCGAGCCGCGAGGGGAAATTTATGTTCTTTACAAACGCCTTGGGGAAATTCTTTTTATAGATATCATGGAACTGCTGCATGGTGTCGCATGTGTGAGCGAAGAGCAGTCCGTCGAGAGAGGAGTAAACCCCGTCGATGAACTCCTCCATAAGGCTGCGCACCTGAGAACAGCAATAAGACTGAAAATGCCGCTCCGCCGACTGGATTGTCTGAGCGCGGCCCAGCATCCTCACCGGGATTATCCCCATCGCGTCAATCAGTTCTTCCGGCACATAACTGCACGTGTAGCCGAACACCGGCCTTTCCTGTCTCTTGTAACTGTTTATCTGCTCGACAGGATTGCGGCTGACCGATTCGACGAATTTGATGTAATCGGCTCTATCCATGTTGAAAACCTCGCCTGCGTTTGTTAATCATTCAAAAAAGCGCTACAGGCGCTTCCCGCGCCCATTTCAACGCCATATATAGATAACACATAAATGTGCGGGTATCAACAAATAATTTAATCCGTGTTATTGCCAGAAAGACGCTATACGCGATGAACGAAGCGTTATTCGCGCTAATATGCCGGATGGATGGAAATATTTGTTTTGATTCGGCAATATTCGTGATGTTATAATAACTTCATGAAAACAACATACGGACTTAGGATTGCAGTGGTCGTGGCTGTATTATCAGGGAGCTTGATGTGGTTCGGAGCAGCCGGGGCAAGGCAGCCGAGGACGTCTTTTCAGACATCCCGGGAATGGCTTCCGGAACTGCATCTTCCGGCTGACATCGCCATCGTGTACGGGACCAATCCCGGCCTGATTGAAACATGGAAATCGAGAGGCTTCATGCCGTTCGCCATGTTCAGCGCGAGTTGGCTCGGCAAGGACGCCGAGATTGTCAAAAACAACCCCGGAATAGTGCAGATGATGGCTGGGGGACAGCCTTTCGAGATGATACCGGGCAGGGCATGGGTGTCTCCCACGGAGCCTTGGCGGGAATACATGAAATCGCTTGCGGACGCTCACATAGAGGCCGGAGCGAGAGCGATTCTTCCTGAAGAGCCAGAATATTTCGCTTCGACCGGCTATGAAGACGCATTCAAAAAAGAATGGCGGAAGTTTTACGGCGAGCCGTGGCGCGGGCCATATACCACTCCGGCATCCGTTTTTAAGGCCAACAGGCTAAAAGCCTCGTTGTTCGAGGAGTTTTACAGAGACCTGTGCGGCCACGTGAAGGAGAAAGCCGCCGATGTCCTCTGTATCGTTCCAATGCACAGCAATTTGAACTACGCCCAATGGGGCATTGTGTCTCCGCATCACGCGATAAGCGCGCTCGATGCCGTTGACGGCTTTGTAGGGCAGGTCTGGACGGGAACAGCCAGAGGCATGCAGAAGGTCGGCGGAAAAATTGAAAGCGACGTTTTTTCATACGCGCTTCTCGAATACAATTATTTTGAGAATCTCACCGCCGGCACAGGCAAAAGCCTGATACTGCTCACTGACCCGGTTGACGACAGGGAAGGGGACAGTTGGGCAAAGCTGAGGGACTGGCACGAGGACACGCTCGCTGCGGCTCTGATGCAAATGAGGGCATCTTACTACGAGGTCGTTCCGTGGCCTGAACGGGTTTTCCTGTCGACGGACAAATACGGGGCGGCGGGCGAAAGCGCTATCCCGCAGGAGCACGCGTCCGCGCTCATGACAATGTGGTCGGCACAGAGGAGAATGCCCGGAGGCGGGCGGTATGCGGGCGGCACGACTGTTATAGGAGCGTTGACCGCCGACACGCTGATGTGGCAGAAAGGCGCAGGCTCCGACAGGCTTGCCGGACATCTCGCTCCCATGCTTTCACTCGCGCGGTTAGGCGTGAACATGAAGGTTGTCCCAGCCGAACGAATGGCCGAACCCGACTATATGCCGCCCGGCATAAGGCTCCTAATCGCGTCTTTTGACGCATGGAAACCGCAGACTCCCGGAATCGTTGACGGCATCGCCGAGTGGGTGAAAAAAGGCGGAATCCTATTCCTGACGGGCGGAGAGGACGCTTTCAACAACATCGAAGGCGCTTGGTGGAAACAGGCGGGTTATGACACTCCGACCGACGCATTGCTCGAAAAGCTGCTGCCGGGCGTGAAGTCCGCTAAAAAAGTCGTTTTGTCCGGAGCGCCGGATGCGGATGGAAAACCGGCATCTAAAGATGTCTCGCTGACCGCCGCGCCTCAGGCCCCAGCGAACATATTGTATCTGGGCGATCCGGCAGCGCCCGCGCCCGCCGTTATTTACGATGCGGTTGCGGCGGGAGCCGATGTCTGGATGACTGTCGATGGGCAACCGGCTGTGTGGGCCGCAGGGTGCGGCGAAGGCGTTCTCGTTTACTCCGGCGTTCCCGGCGAATTTGTTGCCGAAAAAAAATCAGGCGAGGATTTTCTCGCAACGATTTTGGAGGCGGCGCTCGCAAGAGGCGGCAAAAATTCTTTCATCACCACTGACATTCATCAGGTTTCCAGAGGGCCTTTCCTTATCGTTCACTCGTTGCGCGGGTCGCATAAGCTCAAAGGCAGTTTTATAGACGCGATGAAGCCGTATCAGCCAGTGACAGACGAGACAGTGGTCGAAGAGGGCGGCAACGCGATTCTTATTGATGTGTTCGACGCGTCGGTGGACTGGTGCAACCTTGAAGCTTCGGCGTGCGTGGTGTTCGCGGGCGGAAACGTGTACGGCGCGCGCTCTGCCGCCGATTCATACGAATTCCTGCTGTCCGGCCCGGAGGGCGTGTACGGGGCCGCATGGGTCATGATTGCCTCTCAAACTCCTCCGTCAAAAGCCTTCTATAAGCTTCCCGGCGGCGAAGAATCGAAAATCGACCTAGGCAAAGGATGGCATGGACTCACAGGCGTTCAACATCTCATAGCCCCTCTTCATCCCGACGGAACGCTCGTCAGGCTGGAGTTTTGAGTCGCATTGGTAAAAATACGCGGGTTCGATTCGACATGCGTTGTCTCATATTGCGGTTCAAAGATTGAACTTGTTGTGGAAATTAGCGCCGGTTAGGGTGTATTTTATGTGTTGAAACGGCAATGCGATATCGGAGAGTTCAAATTGGCGACAGTGGCTGAAACAAGAGGCGTTTTTGAAGAAGTCTTCGGCGGCGGCGGGAATGTTATCGCCGCCAAAGCTCCCGGCAGAGTCAATCTTATCGGCGAGCACACGGACTACAATGACGGGTTCGTGCTGCCTATGGCCATCAGCCACGGAGTCACAATAGTCGGACGCCTGAGAGAAGACCGGAAGGTACGACTCCGCTCGCTGGACTACGGGGAGAGCGCGGAATTCAACCTTGATGAAAGATATGACGCGCGCGGCCCCAGATGGAGCCAGTACGTGGAAGGAGTGGCGAGAACCTTCGACGAGGAGTACGACGGAGAGATTCGCGGATTCGAAGCGGCGTTGACGGGAGACGTGCCGCAAGGTTCGGGGCTGAGTTCATCCGCCGCTCTCGAAGTGGCCGCAGGGTTGCTCATCGACGAACTGAACGGGCTTGGTACTGGCAGGGTGGAAATCGCGCTTTTCGGACAGAAGGCCGAGCATAACTATCTAGGCGTGAAATGCGGGATAATGGACCAGTTCGCCTCCTGTCTCTGCCGGGAGGATCACGCGCTTTTTCTCGACTGCCGGAGCTTGGAGCATAAACACGCGCCTCTGAAACTCAGGGACGAAGTCGCGCTGATTCTCGACTCCGGAAAGTCTCGCGGGCTTGCGGACTCGAAATACAACGAGAGGCGCGCGGCGTGCGAAGAAGGGGTGAGGATTCTGAGCGGGGCGCTGCCCGGAATCCGCGCGCTACGGGACGTTTCCGAAGCTCAGTTCGAGGAATTCTCCGGACTGCTGCCGGAAGTGGTCAAAAAACGATGCCGTCACGTGGTGACGGAGAACCAGAGGACGCTGGACAGCATGCAGGCTTTGCTGAAAGGGGACATGGAGCGCTTCGGGGCGCTGATGTTCGCCTCGCATGATAGCCTCCGTTTCGACTATGAAGTGAGTTGCGATGAACTTGACGTTCTGAACGAGTTGGCAAAGGAATCGCCTGCGGTTATCGGCGAGAGGATGACGGGAGCCGGGTTCGGCGGTTGCGCCGTGGCTCTGGCTCGACGGGACGGATTGGATGATTTGAAAGCTTATCTTTCCGAAGAGTACTTTAAAAAAACCGGCCGCCGGTTGAAAATCTATGAGACATCGCCCGCGCGCGGCGCGGCGATTGTGGATTGACTCGGAGAATAGCGCTCTTGCTCTTTTATCAGCGCGGGCATGAAATCGAAATTTTTCGGAGGACGATATAAATGCCGAAGGCGCGGGCAACGGATGACAGTCAGAAGAAATGGCTAGACATGCTCGAAAGCTTCAAGAAACTCAGGATTCTTGTCGTCGGAGACGTGATGCTGGACGAATACGCTTGGGGATCGGCGACTCGGATATCCCCAGAAGCTCCCGTCCCTGTGGTGGTGGTGAAGGAAAGGACTTTCAACGCGGGCGGCGCGGCGAATACTGTGGCCAACATTATGTCGCTTGGCGCGAAAGCCGATCTGATGGGCGTGGCGGGGCGAGACCCCAATGGAAACATCCTCAAGGGCATTCTCGCAAAAAAGGGAATCGACACGAAGAACCTCGCCATAGACCCTTCGAGGCCGACGACTTCCAAAGTCAGGATTATCGCTCAGGGCCAGCAGGTCATGAGGGCGGATCAGGAATTCACCGGGGCGGTGAACGAAAGCGTCACTTCCAAGATGCTTCGCAGAATCGAACGGATGATTGCCGAAGTTGACGGGATAGCGATCTCTGACTACGACAAAGGGGTTATCCGCCCGAAGCTGATGAGCGGGCTGATAAACCTTGCCAAACAGCACGGAAAAATCGTTGCCGCCGACCTTAAACCTAAAAACGCGGAGTGGTTCAGGGGCGTAAGCATTCTCACTCCGAACAGAATGGAAGCCACGCAGCTATCGGGGATTGAAATCACGGACAAGAAGTCGCTTTTCGACGCCGGACAGGCAATCAGGGACAGGCTGAACGCCGCGTCAGTGCTGATAACGCTTGGCGAGGGCGGCATGGCGCTCATAACCGACAGTTCAGAAATGCTTATGATCCCGGCTATGAGCACTCAGGTGTACGACGTCACCGGCGCGGGCGACACCGTGCTTTCGGTCGTCGCGCTCGGACTGAGCGGCGGGCATTCGGTCTCAGACTCCGTCAGGCTTGCGAACTACGCCGCTGGCGTGGTGGTGCGCAAACGCGGCACAACGGCTGTCGACGCCGGCGAACTCTCAGATTTCATAAGGAGAAAAGCTTCATCGTGAAGGCTGTGAGCAGGGAACAAATAGGCGAACTTTGCGCCGGATACCGCAGAGACGGAAAACATATCGTTTTCACGAACGGGTGTTTCGATATAATTCATCCCGGCCACATATACAATCTTTACAGCGCGAGGCGGGAGGGCGACATCTTGGTGGTCGGCCTCAACAGCGACGATTCGGTGCGCAGGCTGAAAGGGCCGAGGCGGCCCATCTTCTCTGCGGAAGAGCGCGCCGAGCTTCTTATGTCTTTTTTCTTTGTGGACCATGTTTCGATTTTCGACGAGGACACCCCGCTTGAGCTTGTGTTGCGCGTCAGGCCGCACGTGCTTGTGAAAGGCGGCGACTACGCTCCTGAAAACATCGTCGGGCGCGCCGAGGTCGAAGGGTGGGGCGGCAGGCTTGTCATTATCCCCGAAATACCCGGCTTCTCCAGCAGCGATATCATCGGAAGGGTGGAAGGGGATCGCCCGCCCGGCGGAACGCAACCGCCTGCCGTTTAACGATGTCGCGGCGGTCTTGAATGCTTTTTCTCCAAAACGCCATATCAAACCTGCGCGAGGCGGCGGCGATATTCCTGCCTGTAAAGTGTCTGTGCTGCGGCGAATCCTGCGGAAAAATCGTGTGCGATAAATGCGACGGAAAGACCGTCGCCGTGACGCCCCCATACTGCGGCTTGTGCGGCCGCCCGCTTCCTCCCGGCGTCAGGTTCGCGGACGACTGCTCGGAATGCAGGGACGGAACTCCGCTCGACTCCTGCCGTTCTCCTTTTGTCTACGCTCCTCCAGTCGACGAGCTTGTTAAGCATTTTAAATTCAACGGCAACTACGCTGCTGGCGATTACCTGCTTAAAGCGGCGCTCGCGCGCGCTGAGGCGGACAGAGAATTATTCGCGCTCTTCCCGGAATGCGATGCGATTGTTCCCGTTCCCCTGCACCCGATAAGAAGGATTCGCAGAGGCTTCAACCAGTCGGAGCACATCGCGCGGGGATTCTCGCGGCTCTGGGGAATGCCTGTTTCCAAATCGCTCGCGCGGCTCAGAAACACGCCGCCGCAATCAAAACTGTCGAAACAGGAACGGATGCGAAACGTCAGCGGGGCGTTCGCCGTCAGAAAGAGTTCGGACGCGCGCGGAAAAAAGGTTATACTTGTTGACGATGTCATGACGACAGGCTCTACGATGAAAGAATGCGCGAGGATTCTCAAGGAAGGCGGAGCGGCCGAGGTTCACGGGCTTACTCTGGCGAGACGGGTTTGATGACGGACGGCTTTGTTTTCATAGCGATAGACCCCGGACGGCAGAAATGCGGTCTGGCGGCTCTAGACTCTTCGGGAAAAACGCTCCGCCGCGCTGTCTGCCCCGCCGACTCGGTGCTAGAAGCCGCGCTCGAATTTCTGAAAGAGTTCCCGTCCGCGGACAGAATAGTCGTCGGCTCAGGAACAGGCGGCGCTTCGGTTGTGGAGAAGCTTCAGAAATCCGGCTCGATGCCGGGCAGCATACTGTCGGTTGCCGAAAAAAACACGACACTTGAAGCCGTCAGGTTGTATGACGAACAGAACCCGCTTCCGTTTCCATTCGGTTTTATTCCGCGCAGTTTTTTATTCAAACCTCGCGAGATTGATTCATACGCCGCCGCCGCGATAGGAAAACTTTACTTAAATTCGCTTTCGGAGAAACAATGACGCTCGACTCTCCCGCCGTAAGAATCGGAATAGATGTCGGAGGGACGTTCACCCACGCGGTGGCCGTCGACAACCGCTCCCTGACCATGCTCGCCAAAGTCTGCCGCCCTACCACTCACAACTCAAAGAACGGCGTCGCCGAAGGCATCTGGCAGTGTCTGGACGACCTTCTGGCCGTCGGCGTCTTCAAGGCCGAGGATGTGGTGTTCGTCGCACACAGCACGACGCAGGCGACGAACGCGCTCCTCGAAGGAGACGTCGCGCCGGTCACTCTAATCGGCATAGTGGAAGGCGTGTCGGGCGCTCAGGCGAAGAGGGAGCTTTCTCTTGGAGACGTGGAGATTGCGGCGGGCAGGAAGATTCCAGTCAAAAATCTTTTTTTCAGCCCGTCCGAGGCGGCGCAGGGAATCCGCGCCCATCTGGATGAGTTGCGCAATAGCAATGCTCATGGCGCGGGCGCGTCTTTCGTCGTCGCGGAGCCGTTCTCGGTCGACGACCCCGAAAGAGAAAAGCGCGCGGCGGAAGCGATAGCCGACGCGGGATTCCCTGTGACCGCCAGCAGCGAGGTGTCCGGGCTTTACGGCCTGCGCGCGCGCGCCCGAACATCCGTGGTGAACGCAAGCATTCTGCCTAAAATGACGGATGTCGCGGACAAAACGAAAGAAGCAGCGTCGAAACTCGGTCTCGCGCCCGTCCTCATGATTATGCGCAGCGACGGCGGCGTTATGGCGGTGGACAACATGCGCCGCTCTCCGATTCTAACCATACTCTCAGGCCCTGCGGCGGGCGTTTCTGCCGCCATCCTATATGAAAAAATGGCAAACGGATACTTCGTCGAAGTCGGCGGCACGAGCACGGATATCAGCATAATCATTGACGGGAAACCTCAACGCAAACAGGCGGCTGTCGGCGGCAATATCCTTTATCTAAAAACTCTCGACGTGCGCACAATCGGCGTAGCCGGCGGTTCCATGCTACGCGTGTCTGGCGGCAAAATAAAAGATGTAGGCCCCAGAAGCGCGCACATCGCCGGGCTGCCTTACGCCTGTTTCGCGGCTCCCGAAGATTTGGCCGGAGCTAAAGCGAAACTGGCCGCGCCCCGCGACGGAGACCCCGGCGACTACGCGGTCATAGAGACCGGCGCGGGAGGCTCTTTCGCTATCACCGCCACTTGCGCCGCAAACGCTCTGGGAACCTTGGCGGACGGCGACTATTCCTCCGGCTCGAAGGAATCCGCAAAAATCGCTTTCGAGGCGCTTTCCGCCTTGACCGGCAGGCCCGCCGAGGCTCTTGCGCGCGACGCTCTGGATATCGCCGCCCTCCGGATATCCTCCGTCTGTGAAAAACTCGGCGAGGAATACAAACCTGCCGCCGCGATGTCCGTCATTGGCGGCGGTGGCGGCGCTTCGGTCGTCGCTCCTCCGGCGGCGGATAAACTCCGCCTGCCTTACCGCCACGCAAAAGACGCGGAAGTGATTTCAGCCGTCGGCGCGGCTATGGCGATGCTGAAAAACGTCATCGAAAAAAGCGTCGTGGACGCGACGGACGACGATGTCGCCGCCATAAGAGCGGAAATGCACGCCGCTATGATTGGCTCCGGCGCGGACCCTGATTCAATCGAGATCGAAGTCGAAATAGATAAACAGAGAAACACGCTGCGCGCTTCAGGCTCCGGATCCGCGTCTCTGGTGGCTTCGCGCGGCTCGGAAAAGATAACCCTTGAAGAAGCGAAGCGAGCCGCGACGGCTGCTCTGGGCGCTGAGACGAACGACGTGTCTCTTGTTTACGAGGATTCGGCCTCGCGCGTTTTCTCCGCAAAAAACCGAAAAAAAGGCATCTTCGGTCTGGGCGGCAAAACGCTCTCTCCGGCGGTGGTCGTAGATATGTACGGCTTGGCCAGACTGACCATTCCGGACGCCTTCATTGTTCTTGGCGCTAGAAGCAATATGTCGCAAGACCTTTCCGACGCCTTATCGCGCGCGACGACTTTCGGCGACGGCGGGGCGATAGTCAAACAGACATATCTCGTGTTTGCAGGAAAAGTCATCGAACTTTCCAAGCTCGGCGACCCCGAAAAAATGAAATCATTCGCCGAAATGGAAATATCCGCTTTCCCCGGCATCGACACTTTCTGCGTCGTGTATAAGAAGTGAATCATATAGAAGAAAATAATCGCGGTTTTTTAATCGCCGTGAGTTTTTAACATCGGACATCTTATATAATAGTGTTCGGAGAGTGAAGAGATGCCTACTCAAAGACCAATAAGCAGTGTTCCCATTTCTGACATAACAGTCGGTGGATTTAAGTCGATATGTGAAAAACAGCAAGTCGAAATAAAGCCTCTTACATTGCTTGCCGGAGCGAATAGTTCAGGCAAGTCAAGCATAATGCAACCTGTTTTACTATTGAAACAGACTATTGAAGCCGACTATGATCCGGGAGCTTTGCTTCTTGATGGGCCGAACGCGAAATTCACATCTTTCGATCAATTTTCTTGCAAAGGCGGAGTCGCAGGTAATTCTCAGTTTGTCGTAGGAACAGGTTTGACAAACGGGATGTCTACAGAAATCACTTTCGAAAAGATTCCCAGAAAAGGAATAAATGTTAATGAAGTAAAGTATAAGCTTGAAGGAAGAGAATATTGTTTACGCTTAGGTATGCCATCAGAAGAAATCGCAAAAATGGCAAAAATGGCCGATTTGGATAAAGAAATGCCTTTGAATTATTCCTTGAAACTAGCGTCCCTCTTCAATCCCAAAGGCAATCTTAGAGTCTTTCGCTATCGATGTTTCTTAACGACAACATCTAATTCGGCATCAATTGGGATGTTTAATGAAATTGTTGAAGTAACGATCAACTTTCAACATGCGATTAGAAACATCATCCATCTTCCCGGACATCGAGGCAATCCTGAGCGCAACTATATGATGTCTGCGTCCGGGCCTGATTTCCCCGGTGATTTCACAGATTATGTAGCGAGCGTATTGTATGATTGGAACAAAAATGAGGCTAAACAAAAGTCTAAACTAGAAAAGATGCTGAATGATCTAGGACTGACGAACCGGGTCTCTGTTAATCAGATCGATGATTCAAAGTTGGAGATCAAGGTCGGGAGAATGCCCGTAGAATCTAAATCTAAATCAAAATTAAAAGACATGGTAAGCATAGCGGATGTCGGATTCGGTGTTTCTCAAACACTACCTGTGCTCGTGGCGCTTCTTGCAGCTCAAAAGGGACGCACTGTATATATCGAACAACCTGAGATACATTTGCATCCTCGCGCACAGCTAGCTATGGCTGACATGCTTATCGACGCGGCAAAGCGAGGCGTGAATGTTATCGCTGAAACTCATAGCGCAATGATCCTGTTGGGCATAAAAAAACGAATTGCCCAAGGCAACATCGATCCGAAATTAGTAAAAATGCATTGGTTTGAGAGAAGCCCGAACACCGGGTTCACTAATATAACAAGCGTGGGCTTCGATAAAAAAGGCTCTTATGACGCAGATACTCCGGAGGATTTCGGCAAAGTCACCATGAAGGCACAGAGAGAGTATCTTGATGCCGCAGATGGGTTTTAACTCAGGAAATGTCTCAAAAAGAATCGAAAACATTAATCATCGATGCTTCTGTGGCTCGCGCGGCAGGCACTTTGGCTATAGGGCCAGATACTCCTGAAACAAAGAAAAAATGTCGAGCTTTTCTAGATAACGTTTATGAGATTTGTCACAAAATAGGCTGGACGGAAGCAATAAAAAATGAATGGAAAAAGCATGAGACTGAAAGCTCTCTATTGTGGTTGGCGAGTATGCAAGACAGAGGAAAATTAAAAGTAATCACATCTAGAAAGAATATGGCGTTCCGAAAAAAAGTTGCATCGGCAAAATTGGGCAAACAAGTTCAAGAAGCTGTTGAGAAAGATATCATTCTCATTGAAGCTGCATGGAGTTCTGATAAAACAATTGTTTCTTTGGACGATAAGGCAAAAAACAATTTCGCTTCATTTTGCGCTCAGGAAAAAGGGCTTTCAGACATCTGTTGGGTAAATCCTTCAAATAAAACAGAGAAACCTATAGAATGGCTTGAAAACGGAGCTTTAAAAGAAAAGGAAAGATTGTTGGGATATAACAGGAGTATTCAAAAACAGATAAGAAAACGCAAATGACACATGACAAGCTTGCTATAATCGCGTTGTTTTCAAAAATACAACTTTTAATACACAACAAAGGCCGCTATTCAAAGACATAGTGTGATTTCAATTGACCGGTTATGAGGGTTAACCATGCACATAGCTTTAATCAAGCAAAATAATGGCTTAACAAAAAGTATAATAGCTGAAAGAGCGATTTTGGCGAGGTCGTTTTGGGAAAGATTTTCGGGATTGATGCTGAAAAGGAGTTTTGACGGGTTTGACGGGATGATTTTCAGGAGATGCAATTCGATTCATACGTTTTTCATGATGTTTTATATCGATGTGGTGTGTTTAAATGCGTCTGGGGCGATTTGCAATTTGAAGGAAAACATGGCTCCGGGAAGGATTTTCATAGCTGGATCAGAGACAAATACATTAATAGAACTGCCGAAAGGAACAATCGAAAAATTCAAAATCAGCGTTGGAGATCGATTGGAATTTATAGAAATGTCATGAACAACGCATCATAATCACAACGATGTGCGGACTAACTCGATAGAGAAAGATAATATATGTAAATATTGAAGAAAAAGCACTCATTTCAAACTTATACAAGTAAATATCGTTGTTAATAAAGGCATATATGGCAATTCTGCCGATACGCGCTATTGCAACATAATATATATTATGCGACGTTGTATAATATTCTTGTACTGCTTCTATAGGGCTTGCATTCGCTGTGTCGCTGTCTTCCCCCTGCTTGGTGTCGGCCACAAAGGGATTATCAACTCACATTCTATGTAAATATCGGGTTAGATTTTTGATAGCGCGCGGTCTAGGTCGCGGACAAGGTCGCGGACGTCTTCGAGTCCGACGGAGAGCCGGATTAGATTGTCCGTGATGCCGAGACGTTTTCTTCTTTCTTCATCGACAGTGATATGGGTCATTGTGGCGGGATGCTCTATTAGCGTGCAAGCGTCGCCGAGGCTGACCGCCACGTTGCAGACTTTAACATTGGCGAGCAGCTTTGAAGCGGCCTCGTACCCGCCCTTCAGCCAGAAAGCTATCATGCCGGAGTAATCGGACATTGTTTTCTTCGCCACATCATGTTGCGGATGGCTTTTGAGGCCGGGATAATTCACTTTCAAAATTTTGGGATGGTTTTCGAGGAATTTGGCGACTTCCAAAGCGTTCGAGCAATGCCTGTCCATGCGGACGTGGAGAGTGCGCATTCCCCGCCAAGAAAAGAAAGCGTGCAACGGACTCATCGAACCGCCGAGAACGAGCATATAGTTGTCGACAGCCGCGACCAGTTCGGCTCCTCCCGCGACATAGCCGCCGAGCGCGTCGTCGTGTCCGCTGATGTATTTAGTCGAACTGGAGGCGACGAGGTCCGCCCCAAGCTCAAGCGGGCGCATGAGATAAGGCGACGCCCATGTGCTGTCCACAACCGTGACGCAGCCGGAAGCGCGCGCGAGTTTCGCCGCCGCCGGAATATCTATTATCTCGACCATCGGGTTTGCCGGAGTCTCTATGAAAAGGACTTTGGCGGGCCGTGAGAGCGCATTTTTCATCTTTGCGGGATCCGTCAAATCCGTCATATCGACCTCTATGCCGAGGCCCGGAAGATACTGTCCGAAAAGCGTGTCGGACGCGCTGTACATCTTGCTGTGAGCGACCACTCTGTCGCCCGCTCTCAAAAGAGAGAGCAAGGCGGTTGAAATTGCGGCCATGCCGCTGGCGAAAGCGACGGCGCGCTCGCCCCCTTCAAGTTCCGCGATTTTCTCTTCGAACATTGCGTTCGTGGGATTGCCCGTTCTGGTGTAGAAGTACCGCCCTCCCCCGCCGAGCATCTGTTCGGAGCCGGCCTCCATGAAATCTTCAAGCGAGTCGTAAACGTAAGTCGTGCTCTGGTAGATCGGTGGATTGACCGGTCTTGGCTCCCGCGACGAAGATTTCCATCCGGATACGACGCGGCTGCCGAATCTTAGCTTGGAGTCCATTGGGGCGTCCTTTCTTTACAGAAAAATATTGCTTCCGCGCAAAGCGAGTTTTTTGCATGGCGCATTTGTTGAAAATGGGTTCCCGCTTTCGCGGGAATGACGGCAAAAAAATAAAAAAGAATGACGGCAAAAAAATAAAAAGGAATGACGGCATGGAGAAAATAACGACGGGAGAAAGAAGTGATTAGTGACTGTGGGAAAAGCAAATTCCACTCCATGCAATAGTATCGGATTCAATGAACAAAGCGTCGAATCCGGGTTTATCGGTCGAAGGCTGGACGAAAAACTCGTCTCAAGTATCAGCTTGCCAACAGGCTTTTGACGAGGTCGACGGCTTCGCCCGCGTCTTCGCCGTAACCGTCAGCCCCTATCTCTTTGGCGAAATCGGCGGAAACGGGAGCGCCGCCGACTATTATCTTCAGCGAATCCCTCAGTCCGGCGTCTTTCAGCGCGGACACGGTGTCTCTCATAAACGCCATAGTAGTCGTCAACAGCGCGGACATCCCGACCACGTTGGGTTTAATCTCTCTGACCATATCGACGAATCTCTCCGGAGGAGCGTCCACGCCGGCGTCGTGAACTTCGTAGCCGTTGCCCTGCAGCAGGGCTATAACGATGTTTTTGCCGATGTCGTGGATGTCGCCTTTCACCGAGCCGATGAGGACGCGGCCCTTAGGCTCGTAACCGGAATCTTTCAGTTTCGGCGAGACCGCCGCAAACCCGTCTTTGAAGGCTTTAGCGCTCATCATTACCTCGGGCAGAAACACCTCGTCGTTCTTGAATTTCACGCCGACGATTTCAATGCCGGAGATGAGGCCGCCCGCGACGATTTCCATCGGGGCAATTCCTTCCGCCAGAGCCGATTGCGTCAGTTCTACCGTAAGTTCCGGCTCCATCTCGATAATCGAATTCTTGATTTTTTCCAACAGCGACATTATGAGACCTCCAGATTTTTATTCATTAATAAACGACTATCCGCGACAGGCGGGAGTCTTATTGCAGACCTGCGGCTTTCACTCTTCGCGACACGATCCTGTCGATCTCAGCCGCGACATCTTCAGAGACCTGAAGTTCGAGACTGTTTTCTGTAAGAATCTTTTCGACCCGCTCGCGCGCCCTCTGCTCGATAGGTTTGGGTTCCGACCAGTATTTGTCGAAGGTGTCCTGAGTGAAGACGCCCGGCTGCCAGAAATCGCGCGCGTGCCGCATGGTATGTTTTTCCATCAGGTAGTTGCCGCCGATTCCGACCTTTTCAATGACATCGAGCGCGAGAGTGTCGTCGTTGACGAGGATGCCCTCTGAGAGGACTCTGAGCATGCCGCCCATTTCGTTTTCGACCACGAGCGATTCGAGGCAAAAACCTTCGCCGCCGCCGATTTCGCCGCGCATGCCGATGCTTTCGGAGCCGGCCGCCCAGAGGAGCATCATGCTCAGACCGCGGTCCCATCCGCTCTGAAAATCCATGCAGTTGGAATCTGTCAGGCCGGATGTGCAGCCGGACATGAAACCGAGGTGATGAGCGCAGGCGACCAGAGCGAGATGAATGAGTGATAGTTCCGGCGCGGCGTAGAGGCATCTGCCGGTGCGCATGTCGCTGGTCTGCATCGGCCCGCCGAGCGCCATCGGAGAGTTCGAGCCTAAACAATAAAGATAGACGAGGCCCGCGAGATTTTCGGCCATCTGCAGAGCCACCGACCCCGCGAGAGTCGCCGGGCCGGTCGTTCCCACCTGCACCATCGGCCCCATGTTTATCGGCTGATCCAGTTCGCCGTACACTTTCATTATTTCCAGCGAATGCTTGGAAAGCTTCAGAGGGCTGACCGGTTCGGCAAGATAGTTGATCATGCGCGAGCCGCGAAGCTCGTCCTCGCCGCCAGTCACCGCTTTCGCCATCTCGACCAGATCGTGAGCCGATTCTATGGTGTACGTCCACGTCGTTACTATCTTCTCGGAATACTTGAACAGCAACTCCGCCATGTAGATGTCGGATATCTCGATAGGCACATCCTGAGGAACCACGCCGGTCGACGACACGGATATGTTTTCGAGGTGGTTGACCAGATTTATAACGTTCCGGCAATCGTTGAGAGTTCCCGCGCGCTTGGTTTTCGTTTCGAAATCGATGATGTTCATGCCGATCCACGGAGCCCAGAAAATCTTCGGATAGTCCTGCGGAGACGCGAGCGGTTTCATATTGGCGACGGCTTCGAGAGTTAGCGAGCGCGGGACGCAGGCGATTTGTTTCGCCATGTCAACCTTGCAGCCGCGTTTCTCAAGAAGTTCCAACGCCCAGTCCCATTCATATTTGAACCCGACTTCCTCCAGTATCCTGTAAGAAGTGTCGAGAATCCTTTCGATTTCCTGAGTTGAAACGACGTCGAGTTTATTGAAAATCATGTCAGCAGGCTCCCTTCTCGGCGACGGCCGCGACTCTTCGCGCGACAATATCGTCAATCGCCTTGGCTTGGTCTTCAGGTATCTGCAGCGAAAGCTCTTTCGAGGAAAGGATTTCGTTCACTTTGTCGTGGGCGTGGGCGATAATGCGCATTCCGCCGCTCTTGGCCCAATGCTCGAAGCTGACTCTCTGGAAAATGGAGGGCCGCCATGCGTCCCTCGCGTGAGCCATAGTGTGTTTCTCGCCGAGGAAGTTGCCTCCCGGCCCGACGCTCTTAATCACATCCAGCGCCAGAGTGTCGTCGTTCACCAGAACGCCCTCGCCCACCTTGCTGAGCATGCCGAGCGCCTCGTTGTCCAGCACAAGCTGCTCCATAGAAAAACCGTCGAAGAGGAATCCGGCCTGACCGAACATGTCGCATCCTGCCGCCCAGCACATCACGCCCGACAGCGCCTTTTCCCAGCCGTTCTGCATGTCAAAGTCGCAGGAATCCGTCTCGAAGCTGGTGTTCCCGCTGCAGTATCCGAAATAGCGGATTATCTGGTGCGCGCCGAGGAACATAAGGGTTTGTTCCGGAGAAGCGTACAACTGCCTCCCGGTGCGCATCTGCATCACCTGAGTCAACGCGCCGAGAGCCACTTCAGTTTTCGTCCGGAGAGACCTGACCCAGACCAGCCCGGCGAGCAACTCGGCGGCGCACAACACGAGGCATCCGGCGGGAGTTGCCGGAGACACGCTTCCCGCCTGCGTCATTGACGCGACGGCTATCGGCAAATCCCTTTCTGCGTACATGCGGGATATCGCTAGCTGTTTCGGCGGAAACCTCAATGGAGAAACCGAATTGAGCATGTAGCTGAGGAACTTCGAGCCGCGCAGTTCCTCCGAGCCTCCCGTTATAACTTCCGCCATCTCCATTACGACAGGCACGTTTTCCGTCTCATAAATCCATTGGTTGAAAAGTTTCTCGGAATATTTCATGAGCAGGCCGATATTAAAAACTTCGACCGCCTGCACGGGCACGTCGGACGAGACGATTCCCGCCGAAGCGAGAGTGATGTTGTCCAGCGAGTTGCACAGCTTAATCACGTTGCGCGCGTCCTCGGTCGTGCCCGGTCTCATCTTCTTCGTTTTGCAGTCGAGAATCATTCCCTTGTTGGCGCTGGCCACGCGAACTTTGGGAAGGTCGTCCGGCGGCGTCACCGACGGCACGTTGTCCAGCGCGTCGAAAATCACATCCTCGCTGAACTTTACGACCATCGTCGAGCGGTCAACGTCGCAACCGGCGGACTCCAGCTCGTCCATACACTTCTCGTCCTCGAACCGGCAGCCCGTCGTTCTCAGTATCCGGAACGCTCCCTCGACTATCTTTACCACTTCGTCGTCCGATAGAACCTTAAGTTTTCTGAATATCATTTTCGCCTCCCAGTGCGGTCAAGCGGAAAGTTCTTCTTCATAATCGACATCCATCCCGCCAAGCCCAACCATATCCACTCCTAGAGATATCTTGTGTCTGCCCGGAGTTATCCCCCCGGCGCGTTTCACCCTGATTGTCAACTCGTCTCCGAAAGAGACCGATAACGGGGCCTTGTCGGACACTTCGGAAGCGGCTACCTTACGCGAGCCTTTCGTAATTTCTATCAAATCAAGACCGAAAGATTCTCCGTCCACTTTCACATCCGTGAATCCGATGACAGTGGCAACCCCAAGCTTGTTTTTCAGTTTCACCTCAAAACCGGCGACCTCGCCGTCAGCAACAAAATTTTTGAAACTCCCGGGAACGACTAAGCGTTTGACAAGGTAGCCCGACACCGAACTGCGGGACATTTCTATTACTGCGGTTTCGATGACGGAAGAGATGCGGTCCCTGAGCCTGTCCTGCAGTGATTTTGCCGGAGCGGCGGAAGCCGCGGATTTCTTTGCGACCGGAGCGGCCGCGCGCGGTTTGGCGGCTTTCGGCTCTTCTTCCGCTTCCTCCCGCCCGAATGAAAGCATCCTTCTCATTTCCTTATCGAGCGCGTCCCATACGAGTTCTATCCTGTTTAAGGATTTTTCATAGAAAAATTTCATGCCGAACGCGCCGAGAGCTTTGTCCAGCCCCTTGAGAACCTCGTCGAACACAGAGAAAGCCGCGCCGAGCGCCTGCTCCAGAATCCCGCCTTCAATGCTTTCGGGAACCGAATCGAATTCAACTCCGTCCGACGCCGCCCTGTAGCCTCTGAATATCGCGGTTATCAGCTTGTCCATCCCGCGCAGTTTCAAAAGAGGAATCCCTTCGAGCTTGATGTCCCCTCTGGCATACGCGATTCCGGCGTTCAGTTTGCCGTGCGCCATGTCGTGGAAAGCCGTCTTGGTGGTCTTGATTACCAGAACGGAACCGCCGGCCGCTGCGCCTTCGACGAATTCCGCGCGGCCGTCGGATGTCAATTTCACAGAATATTTCTCGTCCGCGTCTTTCATATCAAGAACAATGGCGTCGAGAGTTTTCGCGCACTCGGCCAGAGACGCGGCTCCGATATGCCCAGCGGCCATTTCCACCGTCCGGCGCAACAGTTCGGAGTAAGAGCCGCCCTCCCCAGCCGATTCGGCGGCGGCGGTTTTCTTTTTCACCCTCGGAGCCGCCGCGCCGTCGCCTGTCAGCTTGTCCTTATATTTCGCTTGCACAAGACCCAGCCCGACCATCTTCAAAGCAAGCTCGATATCGTGCTCGCCGGACTCCAGTCCCTGCGCGTCCTGTACAGTTATCGTCAGTTCGTCGCCGAAAGAAACTCCCAGAGGAAGAGTCTCAGACAACTCAGCCGCGCAATAAGATTTTCTGTTCTTTTCTATCGTTATCACGCCCGGATCGAAAGTCTCTCCGTCGATTTTCAAAGGGTCGCAACCCACGATGGTCGCCACGCCCAGCCTGTTTTTTACTTTCACCCTGAAACCGGTCGTCGCGCCGGCAGCGTCTTTCACATTTGTAAAAGAGCCCTCCTGAATAAGCCTTTTCACTAGATAGCCTGAGACCGCCTGAGTCGAAACACTTTCAGCCGCCTGTGTGACAGCCTCCGCAAGCCTCGACCTCAGCCTTTCTTCCAACGACTGCGCCATTGTCATATCCTCCCTAGACGGACTCCCGATCCACGCCGCTCCCGCTAACTTCTCGGATCCGGCGTCGGACGTATCCCTCTGTTCTGCATTTCTGATATCTCTTTTATCACATGTTCGACATCGACATCTTCGACTCTGTCTATCAGTTCAAACACCACGCTCTCTATCATCCCCACCAACGCCACCCCTGCTATGCGCGCGTCCATCTCCCTTACCGCTCCGAGTTTCATGCCTAAAAGAAGCGCAAACTCTGCCTGCCTGTATAAATAATTATGGAATTCTTTTATAAGCAACCTGATTTCCGGGTCGGGATTGTTCGTTTCATTCCTGATTATCTGACCGAGACAGGTGTTTTTCCTGAGCAAGTCCGCTACATTTCGCGAAAACACCAGAGCCATATCGGCGCTCGTATCCGTTGTGGCGGCCCAATTTGCGACAAGTTTCTTCATTGCGTCAAAAAAACTATTCAGCAATTCGACAAGCGCCGTTTTCTTGTCTTTAAAGTGATAGTAAAAAGTGCCCTGCGCGACTCCCACCTCGCGCACGATATCGGACACGTTGGCTTTGTCGTAACCTTTCTGGGAAAAAACAATCAGCGCGGCGTCCAGTATTCTTTTTCTAGTCAACTCCTTCTTCGATAACTTCCCGGCGATCTCCGCTATTTCATTTTTCGCTTTTTTGCTTAGGGAAATGGAAGATACCGGGATATCCGACGATGATGCAAAAGCATCCTGTGAAATATTTTTCAAGTTTGTCTGTTTCACAATCAATGCGCCTCCAAACCGACTGACTAGTCAGTCAATATTACCGCGACTCTCCTTCGATTGTCAATACGATTTCTCGCTTTTTTGGCCTGAACATATCCGATAAATCCGTTTTGAAGCGCATTATATCTTTGACAGCTCGTTCGTATCCGGTATTTCGCGCTTGATTTAGGGTTGGTTTGCAGATAGAATCAATGACAACTAAACAGTGTCCGGAGAGGCTCTTTTATGAAATTAGGAATGACCCACGAGTACGACCACCCGCTCGATCTGGTATTAAAAGTTACGCATTACGACATCATCGAAAACCCGTCCATATACGAGGATATGCCGAATGTGACGAGCATAAAAAGGTCTCACTTCACGCAGCATCCGGATGGAAGACAGGATATCGAGTACACATATTGTGCGCACGGACAAATCCCGAAGATAGCGCAGAAGATACTGACGCCGGACATGCTTTCATGGCGGGAAGTAAGCCGCTGGGACCCTTCTTCGCTTGTTTATCATTATGAAATCATCCCCTTTCACCTGCGAAACGTGTTTCACTGCAAAGGGAAATGGACGTATGCCGCGAAGAACGGCCGAGTGTTTCAGACGCTGGACGGAACCGTAAACGTGAAACTACCGCTTATAGGGCCGATAATCGAACAGCGCATCGCCGAGGAACTGTATAAGAACCAGAAAGACATGTACAAGGTGAACCTCAAGAAACTGGCGGGGATGTCCAAGAGCTAACCCGGCGTTCTCGCCGACGCGGTTAAAGCTCGCCGGGATTTTTACCGGCGCTCCGCGACGGGACGGATATGAATTTTTCGCTGTATGTCATTCTCGAGTTCGGGTTGCTGGCGCTTGTGGGGGCGGCGGTCTGGGCGGCGCTGCGGGAAACGACCGGCGATGAATCGGACGGTCCCTTCTGAATGAATCCTCTTAAAATCGGAATAACCGGAGTAAGAGGCGTGGTCGGGGAAACCTTCACGCCTCATCTTGTCGCGCAGTTTGCCGAAGCGTTCGCCACGTGCGTCGGCCGGGGAAAAGTTTATATCTGCGACGACGCGCGGCGATCAGGCTCGATGGCTCGCGGGGCGGCGATATCCGGGCTTCTTGCCGCCGGTTGCAAAACATACGACTTGGGCGTATGCCCCATACCTTCCATGCAAAGGACTATCGCGGCTTCCGGCGCGGTCGGCGGAATAGCCGTTTCAGCCGGCCATAACTCGGAGGACTGGAACGCTCTGAAGTTCATCCGCGCCGACGGGTTCTACTTCAACGCGCGGGAGGCGGACGAACTGCTGGACGTGTACCACGCCGGGGAGTTCGAAAGAGCGGGATGGGACAAGATAGTTCCTCTTGAAAAGACAGGCTCTAGCGGGGCCGTATCTGAACATATCGCGGCGATAGTCGGCATGACGGATGTCCGGCGCATAAAAAAAGCCGGATTGAAAGTGGCCGTCGACACCTGCAACGGGGCATGCTCGGAGGCGGCGTCAGAACTGCTTGACGCTCTCGGTTGCAAAACGGTCGCGATAAACGCGGAGCCGGGAGAGCCTTTCCCGCACGACCCCGAACCCAACGCGGCCAATATGCGGCAGACACGGTCGATCGTTAGGGCGGTTGGCTGCGACGCGGGCTTCATGCTCGACACCGCCGGAGAAAGACTCGGCATTGTTACGGATGATGGAACCATCCTTCCGGAAGACTACACGCTCGCTTTATGCGTTTCGATATGGCTTTCAAGCAATCCCGGCGGGTTGGTCGTCACTAATCTGTCAACCACCGGAGCGATAGACGCAGTGGCTAAAAAGCACAAAGCGTCGGTGATGAGAACCCGCATCGGGCAGGCGTACGTCGCGGAGGCGGCAGCCAAACACAAGGCGGCCATAGCGGGCGAAGGCAGCGGCGGGGTCATATTCCCCCGGCTCCATTACGCTTGCGACGGCATGGCGGCGATGGCTTTCATACTGGATTTCATCGCAAGGACAGGCTCGACGGTATCGGCGGCCGCGGCTGCGATTCCGAAGTTCGTGACTCTGAAAAAAAACGCGCAACTGGATTTTTCGGTGATTCACCGAGCGATTCACCACGCAAGAACAGAAGCTAAAACAAGATATTCAAACGCGAACGTTGACCTGTCGGACGGAGTGAAGCTTGGCTGGGCGAACTCATGGCTGCACATCAGGCCGTCCAACACCGAGCCGATAATCCGGGTCATGGCCGAAGCGAGGTCGGAAAAGCGGGCGCGGGAGCTTATTGCCATCGGAGAGGAGCTTATCGGGGGATGAAGGGCGTGCGCTCTCTTAAGATAAGCATTTCCGGCGTGCGGGGCGTCGTCGGCGAGTCTTTGACTCCGGGACTGCTCGTGCGTTTCGCGGAAAGTTTCGGCACATACGTCGGCGGCGGCAAGGTGGTCGTAGGGCGCGACACCCGCACGAGCGGCGAAATGGCGCAGCACGCCGCGCTGGCCGGCCTCACATCCGCGGGCTGCCAAGCCGTTCTGGTAGACATAAGCCCTGTCCCGACCATACAGCTTGCCGTTCGTCAACTCCGAGCCGCCGGAGGCATTGCCATTACCGCAAGCCACAATCCCGCCGAATGGAACGCTTTCAAATTCATCCGGGAAGACGGTTGTTTCCTGAATTCATTTCAGGCGCGCGAACTGCTCGACATCTACCATCAGGGAGACTACGCGAAAGCGCGCAGCGACGCGATGAAAGAGCCGAAAACGCACAGGCGCGCCGTTGAAAAACATATAGACGCGATTATGAACAGTTTCGGGCCTCTGCCCGTTTCGCGCCGCCGGCCGGTCAAAGTCGTGGTGGACTGCGTCAACGGCGCAGGCTCCGTTATGTCTCCTTTCCTGCTCAAGAAACTCGGTTGCGATGTCGTGGCGATTAACGCGACGCCTGACGGGATATTCCCGCGCCCGCCCGAGCCTTTGCCTGAAAATCTCGCGATGCTTTCGGATGCCGTGCTTAAACACAAAGCCGACATAGGATTCGCTCAGGACGCGGACGCGGACAGGCTGGCCATCGTATCCGAACTGGGCGCGCCTATCGGCGAAGATTACACTCTCGGCGTGGCGGTCGACCACATACTGTCAAAAACGGCGGGGACGGTTGTGACGACGCTTGCCACTTCAAGCGCCGTTGACGATATCGCTATCGCGCGCGGATGCAGGGTCGTCAAAAGCATGATCGGGGAGATAAACGTCACCGAGACCATGAAATCCGAGAACGCCGTCATCGGCGGCGAGGGCAACGGCGGAGTGATATACCCCGAAGTGAATTTCGCGCGAGACAGCTTTGTCGGGATGGCTATAGCGCTTCATTATTTTGCTGGGAAAAAGGGGCCTGTCTCCGAAGTTGTGGCCGCCCTGCCCCGCTATCACATGGCGAAAACGGCGACGCCATGCCCTGCGGGCAAAGCCCTCGAAGTCCTTGAGTTGCTCATCGAAAAAAACAAAAACCGAAAGATTGATTTAACCGAAGGCATCAAAATCAGCGACGGAAAAAAATGGACGCTCGTGCGGCCCTCTAACACCGAGCCGATTATGAGGATTATTTCCGAAGCTCCCACGGCGGACGAAGCGCGCCGCCTGAACGAAAAACTCGTCTCCCAAGTCAACAATTTTATAAACGGCAACGACTGACGCGCCTGTTGCCGTAGCGCGCGACGATATTTTACCCGAATCCTTCATTAGGATTCGGTAGCGATTGTTCAGGGCGGATGAAATGCGAGGCGCAAAGCGCATTTTTGCAGTAGGGGCGGGGTTGCCCCGCCCCAAATTGTCGTAGTTATAGGGCGCGGAAACCGCGCCCCTACAGAACAAAAAATGCTGGGGCAACGAAGCAGTTTGCCGCTATGAAAATCTCCACTGTACGTCGGCTCTATCGACGAATCCGAGATTAAGTTGAATCTCCTACCTTGTATATGATTTTATTTGTGGCACATACAGGCTTTTGATTAGATAATTAGTCAAACATCTGTGCGCCATGCAAAGAAAAAAACATTGCGCACATCACAAAAATGCCTTCATTCCTTATTTCTCCACAGCTTTTGTTCCATTTTCTCCGTGCCGTCATTCCTTTTTCTTCTTTTTGCCGTCATTCCTTTTTCTTCCTTGCCGTCATTCCTTTTTCTTCCTTGCCGTCATTCCTTTTTCTTCCTTGCCGTCATTCCTTTTTCTTCCTTGCCGTCATTCCCGCGAAAGCGGGAACCCATTTTCAACAACCCTCCCGCGTTAACATCTTTTAACTTCATAGCCTTCATTCCTTTTTCTTTTTGCCGTCATTCAATATTCTTCTTCACCCTCATTCCTTTTTCTTCTTTTTGCCGTCATTCCCGCGAAAGCGGGAACCCATTTTCAACAACCCTTCCGCTCAGAATCATCGACTCTAACTCGCGCACATACGTAACGGCGCGCTTTCTCGTTCTTGCCGCATGTTTCTTGTGACTCATCCTTTCTTCGTTTCAGCCGACGTTGTTGGAAAATGCGCGATAAAAAAGCTGCTTTTTCATTGTCTGTTTCTATTAGAAGCTGTCAAAATAGTCGCCACATTATTGAATTATCATTAAAAAGAAGCTATATACATATCCCAATGGAGATGTTAAAAATTGAAAAATTGAACAGAATGTGGATAGGGAAACGTTCCCGCAAGAGCATCCTAGAATGCGCATTTCATGGCAACAGCAGCGGGATAACAAAGCGGTTCAATCGGGTTTTCCCTCGAATTACCAGCGAATACAATAGTTTCGCAGGCTCCACAGGAATATAGCGTCTGTAGTTCTTCCGGAAGCGGCAGCGTACGGAATAACAATCCGGCGCGAGTTTACGCGCGATGTATATGCGATGAAAACGATGTTGATGCCATGAGTATACAAACAACAGATCACGCAATAAAGACTCACAAATCGGAAGTGAACATCCGGCGCACGTTCGGCATCATCAGCCACCCGGACGCCGGGAAGACCACCCTGACTGAAAAGTTGCTGCTGTTCGGCGGCGCCATTCAAATTGCGGGATCGGTCAAAGCGCGCAAAGCGACCCGCCATGCCACCAGCGACTGGATGCCTTTCGAGAAAGAGTCCGGGATTTCAGTAACCAGTTCCGTGATGTCGTTTAGCTATAAAGATTATAGAATCAATCTTCTCGACACGCCCGGACACAGGGATTTTTCCGAGGACACATACCGTGTGCTTACCGCCGCAGACAGCGCCATCATGGTGATCGACAGCGTCAAGGGCGTGGAGACCCAGACACGGAAGCTGATGGAAGTCTGTCGGATGAGAAACACGCCGATCCTGACTTTTATCAACAAGCTGGATCGGGAGGGCATGGCTCCTCTCGACCTGCTGAATGATATTGAAAGGACCCTGAAGATTGAATGCGCGCCGCTTACATGGCCCATCGGCATGGGCAAAAGCTTTAAAGGCGCTTACAACCTCTACCGCAAGGAACTTACCTTGTTTACCCCCGGCAAGGAGCGCCTGACCGATGACGCCATAACCATAAGAGATATCGATGACCCTCTTCTGGATGAAATTATCGGAAGCCAAGCCGTAGAACTGCGAGAGGATTTGGCTCTGCTGGAAGGCGCGGCGGCTCCATTCGACATTCAGGGTTTTCTCAAAGGCGAGCAGACGCCTGTTTTTTTCGGCAGCGCCATCAACAATTTCGGCGTGCAGGAACTGCTAGACACATTTGTGGAAATCGCTCCATCTCCACAGCCCAGACTTTCAGCCACCCGAATAGTTTTTCCGGACGAAGAAAGCTTTTCGGGGTTCGTTTTCAAGATACAGGCCAACATGGACCCCGCGCATCATGATCGGATCGCTTTTCTGCGCGTCTGTTCGGGGCGCTTTCTTCGCGGCATGCGGATTCGCCACCATCGCATCGGCAAGGATATCCAAGTCTCCAATCCGATAATCTTCATGGCTCAAGACCGCGCGTCTGTGGAAGAGGCTTGGCCGGGCGACATTATCGGCATCCACAACCACGGCATAATCCGGATCGGCGATACCTTCACGGAAAAGGAACCTCTTAATTTCGTCGGGATTCCGAATTTCGCGCCAGAGCATTTTCGCCGGGTGCGGCTGAAATCTCCACTCAAAAGGAAACAACTCCATAAAGGAGCGCTCCAGTTGGTGGAGGAAGGCGCGGTGCAGTTGTTTACTCCTTTGACGGGAAACGACCTGATCATGGGAGCTGTGGGCGTGCTGCAATTCGAGGTTACCATGGCGCGGCTTAAATCAGAATACGATGTCGACGCCACGTATGAACACATGAATTATTCCGTTGCCCGCTGGATACTCTGCGATGATAAAAAAAAGCTGTCCGAATTCGAAAGGCGACACCATCCCAACATGGCGCGTGATTCGGAAGGCAATTTGGTCTATATGGACGAAAGCGAATGGACTATGAATTACACAGAGCAGAAATGGCCGGAGATACAGTTTCTAAAAATTCGCGAACGTCAATAATCAGTTTGGATATTTTTTAGCAAAAAATCCGATTCAGCTTTTGTCGAATGCTATTATCAATCGAACTTGACGAGGAATTTAAGGGAGCCGGGTTTCTGCGCGGCCTCGAACGCTTCCGCAATCTGATTGAAAGGGAATATTCCGTCGATGAGAGGCGACGGGTTAATTTCTCCCGACGCAAGAGCTTCAAGCGCCGGATCGAAAGGCCCGCAGCGCGAGCCGACTATCGTTATTTCGTTTACCACCCAGAGCGAAACGTCGATCGACGGTTTTTCATGGTATGTGCTTTTCAAGACAATCCGGCCTCGCGGTCTGACGAGCCTTGTCGCAAGTTCCAGCCCGGAGGGTTTTCCGGAACATTCCACCACTATGTCGTACTGCTCGTCTCCGATAGAGTCTTCGGTTATCGCTTCAACTTTAAATTTCTTGGAGGCGATAGCCATGTTGCGCTCATGTTTGCCGATCAGAGTGAGGTTGAACGCCTTGTCGCGGAGGACGCGGGCGGCCAGAAGGCCGAGTTTGCCGTCGCCTATGACGCAAACTAGAGCGTCAGGCGGAAACTCGACCTGTCCGACTATCTCGAAACAGGCGGCGAGCGGCTCGACGAAAACCGCCTTCTCGTCCGGCAGCGAATCCGGAACGATTCTAAGGTTGCCCGCCGGGAGCGTCAGGTATTCGGCGAACGCTCCGTTGCGTTTCAATATGCCGAGAACGTCGCGTTGAAAACAATGCCGCTCCATCCCCGCATTGCACCAACAGCATTCCCCGCAGGCGCAATTTATCTCTCCGACGACTCTTTTGCCGATTTGCTTCTTATTGGGAGACGATTCTACGACGCCCACAAATTCATGTCCCGGAACGCCGTTGAACTTCATGTAGCCTTTTAGAATCTCGACATCCGTGTTGCAGATGCCGGCAGTGGAGACCTTGATTAAAGCCTCTCCGGAACCGGGAACAGGAGCGGGAACGTCCCTTATCTCAAGTTCTCCGGCGTTGAAGCGTAGAGCCTTCATAATATTTCAACCGGCGTCCTCGAACCGAGGAGCGCGCATTAGAAGTCAATCTTCATCTCGTCGCGTCCGGCCTTCATCAGGTCTTCATACTTGCAGTCGATTCTCAGGACGCCCATGACCGCTCCGTCTTTTACAATCGGCGCGGAAACGGTGACTCCGAGCAACTCGGTCAGCTTCGACTTGAATATGCTGGTGATGTGCATGTGTTCGTTTTCCAGAGGAATGATGAACCACGCTCGCTTGGAGTAGTTCTTGTCCAGTTTCGCTTCGTCGTCCGGGGTAATCCTTCCGGAGCGTATGAAGATGTCCGTATTCTTGTTGCCGTCTTTGTCCGCGATGACCGCGAGTTGAGCGAACGGGTTCTCCTTGAAGAGAGCTTCGAGGATTTTTTCCTGTCTGGCCGCGTCCATGGAGATTATATCTTCGTGCGCGACAAGCTTCTGAATCGTGTCGCTCATCAGGCGGCGGGCCGCTTTCTGGATGTACTCGGTGTCGATGTCGAAATATTCCGGCAGGTGGCGCACCGACTGTTCGAGAAGTTCCTCGTGAGATATCGAAGTGATTCTTCCCTCCTCGTACTCCTTCTGAATCCATTCGTTGATTTTGATGATTCCGGGATGCCTTTTGTCAATTCGCGACCGAGGCTCCAGTTCCAGATAGCTGTTGAGCCAGTGCGCGATGCCGGCAGCGCCCGACTTGTCCGTTATAGCTATCCCGACCGGCCGGTTGAGAATGGACGCGGTGTCGAATATGTTGTATATCTCCTCGTCCTTCTGAAGGCCGTCGAGATGTATCCCCGCTCGCGTTATGTTGAAATCCTCACCGACGAACGGCTGGTGTTTGGGGATGTGATATCCGATTTCCGTTTCATAATACTCGGCAATTTCGGATATCACGGTCGTGTCTATCTCGTCTGTGTGTCCCTTAAGCTCGATGTATTCCATGATGGCCGCTTCGATGGGCGGGTTTCCTGTCCGCTCTCCGATTCCGAGAACGGAAGTATTCACAGCCGCGCATCCGTAGAGCCATGCTGCCATCGCGTTCGCGTGCACGTGGCAGAAATCGTTGTGGCCGTGCCATTCCAGCATCCTGAAAGGCAACCCTACATCGTTCAAAAACGCGGACACAAGTTTGGGAACCGACCTCGGCAGCACAGCGTTCGGATAGCTCACCCCGAACCCCATCGTGTCGCACAACCTTATCTTCACGGGTATGCCGGATTTCCGGTAGCGTTTCACAAGCTCTATCGCGAATGGAACGCAGAAACCGTACACGTCGGCGCGGGTGACGTCCTCAAAATGGCATCTGGGCCTGATCCCAAGCTCTATAGCCGCGTCCACTATCGAAAGATAACTCTCCATAGCCTGTCGCCGGGTCATTCCCATCTTCAAAAATATGTGGTAGTCCGAGACCGATGTGAGTATTCCAGTCTCCCTCAACCCCATCGCCTTCACCAGCTTGAGGTCTTCTTTGTTAGCGCGTATCCAGCCTGTCACCTCGGGGAAGTCGTAGTTGAGTTCAAGGCATTTCTCGACGGATTCCTTGTCCTTTTTGCTGTACAGGAAAAATTCGCTCTGTCTCACAACGCCGTTGGGGCCGCCGAGCCTGTGCAGCATCTTGTATATATCGACTATCTGCTTGACGGTATACGGAGGCCTCGCCTGCTGACCGTCCCTGAATGTGGTGTCCGTGATAAAAATATCGCTCGCAGGGTTAAGTTCCGGACTTTCTCCGTCAAATAGAAGTTTCGGAATTTCCGTGTACGGAAATTGTTCTCTATACAGGTTAGGCTCGTCAACGTCCTGAAGCGGAAAAAACTTCTTCTTCTCGAACAAGAGTCTGCCTGTTGTCGCTTCGCTCATCTGTTTGTTCTCCCCTCCTCGCCGACATTTACAATTAAGTTAACAATTATAGGAAAAAATCCGATGTTTACAATAACACGGATTCTGCCGGGCGATTCCGGCGGCGCTTATGGCATTACGGCAAAATCCTCTTCGGCGACGCGGCGCAAGAGACTTGACCGATATGAGATTTGAAAATCGAACTGAACGAGTACATAATATAGTCGATTCTTTGAAATAGTTGGATACGGCTGTCATAGGAGTGGCCTAATGAGCAATCCTTGTCTGTCGTGCGGCGCGTGTTGCGCCAAGTTCAGAGTGTCTTTTTATTGGAGGGAAGCCGACGACGAGACGCCCGGGGGCGTTCCTTTGATATTGACGGAAGATTTGTCTGAAATGAAACGGATTATGAAAAACACGGGGGGGACGAACCCGCGTTGCGCGGCTCTTGTCGGGAATATCGGCGAAAGCGTCCGCTGCGTAATATATGACAAAAGACCGGGCGTTTGCAGGGATTTTATGCCATCGTATCAATTCGGCGTCCCGGAAACGGCCTGCGACAATGCGCGGGCAAGCCATGGGCTTCCTCCGCTGAAACCCGAAGACTGGCGCTTTGAAGCTGAAACATTCCCCCCTGTTCGCTCCGCATGAAGCGATAATTTCCACTTTTTTCTCATTGTTTAGAGTATTATATCGAAGAACCTCCACAAATAAAAAGTTGACAACGCGGGGCGCTCTGGATAATATGTGCTTTAATTCACAATCAGAATTGTTATATTTATAGTTTTTTCTGATGAGTGAACGTGAATCTTGAAATATGAATAATCTCTAATGCACGGACCGGTTTTTTCTTTTTTACGCCATGAGGCGTATTAAAAATAGAAAACGGATTCGGAACATCGGGTCCTAAAAAGGTCCGCAGCCGGGACGCGGCAATGAACACGCATTGCCATATCCCAGATGGCGCGGAACCAAAAATCAAACAAGGTAGGTTGCGAAAAATGGAGCACATGGTATTAACCCCGACCGCTCATCCGGCATTGAAAGTCCTGTTTATTCTGTTGTTCATAGGCTCGCTGGCGATATTTGCCAAGAGAGCCTTGTTCCTATTTAACTGCATAAAGCTCGGCCAGCCCGACGTTCGGCCAAGGACCAACGATGTTGTCAAACGCGTCCTCGGCGTGATTGTTCTGGTGTTCGGCCAGAAGCGCGTCGTGATGTTCCTCGGAGGACTAGGCCATTTCATTATCTTCTGGGGATTCCTCATGATAGGCTTCGCCACAATGGAACTGTGGACGAACGCCCTGTTCCCCAGCGTGACATTCTGGACGATCCCCGGCTTCAACTTCGTGGGACTCGTCGTCGATCTCATCAGCCTGCTGGTTCTTGTCGCCATCGCCATCTCGATATTCAGACGGATTATAATTAAACCCGTTAGGCTCGAAGGCCCGGTCTCCGGCAAAATCGACGCTTTCATAATCCTCGGATTAATCACCGCTCTGATTCTCAGCTATTATGTGATGGGCGGCATCAGGATTCACGCCGGCGAGATTCCCGCCGCATGGGCTCCGATCTCCAATTTATTCGCCTCATTTGTTCCCAATCCGCATATAAGCGACGCCGCGAGACCCGTGTTCCACATCGCATGGTGGATTCACGTGATGGTGCTGTTCGCTTTCATCTCCTACATACCTCATTCCAAACATTTGCACCTGCTCGGCTCCATCCCCAATATTTTCCTGCGCGACCTCGGCCCCTCCGGCGTCGTAAACAAGATGGACCTCGAAGACGAGAACCTCGAAACCTTCGGCGTGAACGCCGTCGAACAGTTCTCATGGAAACAGATGCTCGACTTCTACGCCTGCACCGAGTGCGGACGCTGCCAAGAACAATGCCCGGCTTACAACACCCAGAAGCCTCTCTCCCCGAAAGCTCTTGTGCACGAGCTTAAAGAGCATCTGTTCGAGCGCGGCGAAGTCCTTTTAAAAGAAGGGAAGATAACCGCCGAGAACCTCGAAGAGCTTCAGAAGAAACACGAAATCCTCAACAAGAACATGATCGGCGATGTCTTCAGCGAAGACATCATCTGGGCCTGCACGTCATGCCAAGCCTGCCAGACTGTCTGCCCGGTCATGATAGAGCATACACAACTCATATTCGACATGCGCAGGTATCTGGTTCTCACCGAATCGAAGATGAGCCCCGAAGTGCAGCTCGTGCTGAAAAACATCGAAAAGAACTCCAACCCGTGGGGCATCGGCGCGCACAAGAGAGCCGAATGGGCGCAGGAATTGGGAGTTAAGACTTTCGCAGAAAAACCCGACGCCGAATATCTTCTCTATCTCGGCTGCTCGGCTTCTCTCGACGAAGACAACAAAGTCATCGCGCAAAGCACGGCTAAGGCGCTCATGGCCGCCGGCGTCGATTTCGCCATCCTCGGCGAAGAAGAATGCTGCTGCGGCGACTCCGCTAGGCGCATAGGCAACGAGTACCTGTTCGCCGCGATGGCTGAGGCGAACGTTGAAATCTTCAAAGCCTATAACATCAAGAAAGTTATCTGCGTGTGCCCGCACGGCTACAACTCCTTCAAGAACGACTATCCGCAGTTCGGCGGAAACTACGAAGTTTGGCACCACTCGGAGTTCTTCAAAAAGCTCATCGACGAGGGCAAACTGAAACTGTCCAAGAAATTCGACGGCGGCAAAATCACGTGGCACGATTCCTGTTATCTGGGCAGATACCACGACATCTACAGCCAGCCGCGCTCAGTCATACAAGCTGCCACAGGCAGCGCGCCTGTCGAAATGGCCAAGCATCACAAGACCAGCTTCTGCTGCGGCGCGGGCGGCGGCAGAATGTGGATGGAAGAAGACCTCGGCAAACGCATCAACGAAGAACGCGGCAAAATGGCTGTAGAAGCCGGCGCAAACGCCGTCTGCACCGCCTGCCCGTTCTGCAGAACCATGTTCTTGGACGCTTTCAAGAACCTCGAAAAAGAGGAAATCAAGACTCTCGACATCAGCCAGATAGTTGAAAAAGCCATCTGACATTTTTCTATCGGACCGAATCGAAGCCCCGCATTCCCACGAATGCGGGGCTTTTTTATAGGCGTAAAAAGCAACTATTCGATAGTCGCTTTGTTGAGCTTCTTTCATTTTTAACCCTAATTCGTTGATATATCTGACGAACCGGGGCGATTTTCATATTGGCGAACTGCTTCGTTGCCGCCGCATTTTTTTGTTCTGTAGGGGCGCGGTTTCCGCGCCCAATAACTACGACAATTTGGGGCGGGGCAACCCCGCCCCTACTGCAAAAATGAGTCTTTCGCCTCGCATTTCATCCGCCCTGAACAATCGCTCCCGAATCCTAATGAAGGATTCGGGTTTAAATCGGTTATTATCTGATTGTGAATAAACTGCAGGATGCGAATTTGTAAGACGCGCGTTTGCTGTAATATCCGACTCAAGTTTAATATAATAAGTCGATACGGATTATGTTTTTCGAAGCAGGATTAGGATGGGCATGAAGATTGCAATAAAAAAGAATCGCACGGCAATCATTGTTTCTTCATTTTCTCTCGCCGTTCTTTTCGTGGTCGCCACAATTCTGGCTCAATCGCCTGCTGAGAAGCTGAAAAACCACATGCTCAAGGCCGCCTCAGAAAGGATTGGCCGGGACGTCTCCGCCGGAACTTTCGGCGGCAACCCATTCACCGGGTTCTCAGTCAGGCATATTACTGTGGCTTCGGCTGATCCGGGCAAGCAGGACACTGTAAAGATTGACGCGATGAGATTTAGGATAAGTTTCAGAGAATTGCTTAGAGGCAGAATAACCGTTTCGAGGGTCAATTTGATACGTCCCAGCGTATCAATAAATATCGACGAGTCAGGTCATAGCGATATTGACGACATCATAGAATCGTTTTCCGAATCCGCCCCGAAACCTAAAGGCCCTTCGGTTTTAATAAATAAGATTACTATCCAAGACGGCGATGTCATGGCGACAATAAATCGAGATTCCGCCGAGGCGGTCGTCATCAACGCGACGAACATTAACGCGTCATTGATTTCGAAGGGCAAGGATCCGACTCTTGCGGAAACCTCCGTCAGGCTGAACGCCGACATTGAAGGCGTTCAAACAAACGCGAAAGGGAAAGTAAAACAGAGCGCTGGCGGCGCTGCTGTGCGTTTCAACATCGAGACCGACACGATTGAATTGTCTAAGCCTCCGGCGGCTTTAGCGGCGTTTATAGACGCAGAGATAATCAAAAAACTCAAAATCAGCGGGGACGCAAAACTGTCTGCCGTCATTAATGGAGATTTTGCGGCTCCTGATCTCGAATTCAAAGCCGACATGAAGATGCTTCGCGCGTTGGATCATGATTTAGGCGCGGGCGTCGCGGCAACAAAAATGAATAGAAGCGGCGCGTCGTTCAATGCGTCTGTTGAATCGTCAGAAGCGTCTTTAGACGCGACTGGCACAATCGGAGCGGATGAGTCGCGCGCGTTTTCGTCCGAGATTTCATTTGCCGGAATATATCCTGACGCGCTTGCGGCGGCGCTTGCGCCTGAAGCTCCGAAGATTCTTCTCGGAGTGGCGGATGGAAAAATCTCTCTCGAAGGCTCCGCAAATGAATGGAGCGCGTTGTCCGCCCGCGCATCCGCGACAGTGAAGGAAGGCTCGATCAGATACCCCTCCCCCGCCCTGCGCGGCGGACAGGGGACATGGGCGGATATCCCTTTTAAGACATTGACTGTTTCCGCGAGGCACAAACAGCCTGACATTTTTATTGATTCCGTCAAACTGGACGGAGCGACGCTAAACGCTTCGGCGTCAGGCTGGATAAAATACACGCTTGACGCTCTCACAAACGCGCCCGCCTCTCCCGCGCGCTATGATTTCTCCATCGTCGCCAATTCGAAAAACATCGGAGAAGTTCTCAAACACAATCCAAGTTTTGCGGGGACATTGACCGGCGAGTTCGCAGCGTCGGCCCGCATTAACGGACGCTCCGACTCTCTCCGCAAATTGAATGCGGACGCCGCTATTTCCATCTTTGCAGGCATCGTTGCGAATCCATACGACGTCGATTCCATCTCGATGCCGGCTGACCTTAATCTTTCTAAATTCAGTTTTCATTCTTTCGACGGACAGTTTCATGTCGGCAACGAAACCGTCGGCATCAATCGCGCCGCCTTGAGGTCGCCGATGATAAACGCTGATGTCGCCGGAGCGATAGGTTTCAACGGCGACCTAAATCTCAGGGCAACCGCCTCTCTGCCGCCCGCCGTGCTGAAAACTATTAAAGACTTCAAACCGGTCGCTTCAAAACTCGGAAAACTTTCTGAACTTAAAGATATCGAAACATCTTTCGACGTGACCGGAAACGTAAACGATCCGAAAGTTTATTGGGATGTCGAACGACTGCTTAGAGGCGAGGCGGAAAGGTTGATAAGCAAAGAGGCCGAGAAGCTGTTGGATAAAGCAAAACAGAAGCTTGGCGGTTCTTCCTCTGAAAACAAGGATTCAGGGGATGGAGAGAAATTGAAGGACGCGGTCAAAAACCGTATCAAAGATATTCTTCGCTAGTTATTCCCGCCGAAACAATCAAAAACATCATAGAGAAGCGTCCATAACGATTTTCGTCTGCTCTTTAGATTTGAGCAGTTCGTCGAAAGCAGCGGGGAGTTGTTCGATCGAAACCCTTTTAGTTATAAGTTTGCCCGCCGGAGCGCCTGCGGCCATGATATCCATGCATTCCCTGCATTCGTCCTGAGTGTTGCCGAAGCAGCCGATAATCGTGAGATGTTTTTGGAAGACCAACATCGGTATGAACGTCGCCGGTGCGGAGGCCATGCCGACAAGACCTATCCTGCCGCCAAACGGAGCAGTCTGTATAGCGGCCTCGACAGCTTTTGAATTCCCGGAGCATTCCAGAATGATATCCGGGCCGTCCGCGCCGAAATGCTCTCTGGAAGCGGATTGAATAGAGCCGGTTGATACGGCTGCGTCCGCGCCGAACTCCAGAGCCGTGGAAGCGCGGCTTTCGTCGGGGTCGAACACGACGACTTTGGAAGCGCCTTTGTGTTTGAGAAGGATGACGGCGCTCAAACCTATCGGTCCCGCTCCCGTGACAAGAACCTTCTCGCCTTTCCTGAAACCGACCGCGTTCATCCCGTGAAGAGCGGAGCCGAACTGATCCGCCATGCAGGCCTGTTCAAGCGGCAGCCCTTCCGGCGCCGGGATAATCATGTCAAGATCGGCGACCATGAACTCAGCGAATCCGCCGGGTCTGCCTCCCAGCCCGATTGAACGCCTCTTGTTGCAAATATTCTCTTTGCGTTCGAGACACCACTTGCATTCGCCGCATCCCTGCGGGCGCGCGATAACCTTGTCGCCGGGTTTGCAACCGGACGCACCCTCCCCCATTTCCTCGACAACCCCGCTCAGCTCGTGGCCCATTACCGTTCCGTCTCTGAGGATGCCGTTCTTGAAAAGAAACAAGTCGCTGCCGCAAATGCCGCAATTGCTTATCCGCAATAATACTTGTCCCGGAGCGGGAATTGGTTTCGGAGTCTCTTCGCAAACCAATCCGAGCTTGCCTCTGTAAACCAAAGATTTCATATCGAGTCGCCTTTCTTTTTCGCCGTTGTTTCATTTCCGCTCAGAGAGCCAACGCCAGACTTGGCGCGCTTCTCAATCAACGGATGCGCCGTGAAGGAATCTTTTCTGATAATAGCGGCTCGGATTCTTTCAATTGTTTTCGCTATTTCCGTCTCGATTGAATCATTGTCGTGTTTGGACGGAAACACGATGCCGCCGGCAATCTGTCCGTGTCCGCCGGCGACGCCCCTCGCGCCGACGATTTTCCTAATCACTGCGGCGGCGTTGCGCTTCCTCTCCCGTGTTCGGATGGAGATATGAATTCCGTCGCGCATTGCGCCGAGAGCCACCGTCCATTTGACGGATTTAAGAGTATAAAGCCAATCGGCGACTTCGGCGGCGATGTCCGGCGATTCGAGGTTTCTTATCACAGTCGTCACCACATCGTCGGCGACGACCGCGTTCTCCAAAGCCTCGTGCAACTTTGCGAAATATTCGCGTTCATGCAAAGGCCTTTCGATTCTACCGAGTTTTGCGCGGCTTATCTTTTCGAGAAGGAACTTGTACGCCTCTATGTCGTCTTTGATAAAATCCCTGCCGAGGTCGTAGGTGTCGGTTTTGATTCCATAGAATAGAGCCGTCGCCAGATCTTTGTTTATTCTTATGTCCGCCGCGCGAAGATACCCAAGAACAATCGTCGAAGTGGCTCCCGTCGTGTCTCTCACATCCTTGAACGACGCTTTGTGAGTTTGTTTTCTAACCGGCAGGTGGTGGTCTATCACAATGTCAGGGATGATTTTTGACGGGAGCTGATTGTTGCCTGCCGAAGGTTGAGTGTCCACCATCGCGATCGTCCGAAAAATCCGCATATCAAGCTTGTCAAAACTGTTCATGGGGATGCACAACTCGCGAACCATCGCGCGGTTTTCCGCTCTGCCTATAATACCGCCGTAGAAAATCTTTGCCTCGGCCTTGAACTTGCGTTTAATCAACAATGACAATCCGAACGCGGACGCGATTGAATCTGGGTCGGGATTGTTGTGAACGATTATGGCGACGTGTTTGGATTTAATCGCCGCTCCGAGCAGCTCCAGCAAAATGTTGTTGTCCGCCGCGCTCATCTTCCCGCCGTGTGTCATTTGACCGGCCTTTTCTTTCCGGAACGGTACGCTTCCCTAGCCGACAATACGCTGTCGAGGAAACTTCCGCCTATAACATTTCTCATCTCTGAATATACTTTTTTTGAATTCTTCTCGAACACCGCTTTTTCCTTGTCGGACATCTCGCTGACATTGTAACCCATAGCGGCGAGCTGTTTTAGAGATTCCGGCTCCGATCGCTTCAACTGGGAGCGAAGAACGCCTGTCATAGAATCAAGTTCCGACATTAATATCCCTCGCGAATCAGAGTCCAGAGAATTGTAGAATCTTTTGTTAATCACGAGAATGCCCGCCTGATATGTAAAGGCGGAGCGCGTTATGAAAATCTTGTCCCTCTTCAATCCGGTTCCGAACAATTTATCCCACGCTATGAGCGCGTTGGCGGAGTTCGCTCCGCTGTCCACCATCCCTCGCGCGTAGGCGTTGAAAACCTCCGTTGCCGGTATCGGAATCGGCGACGCTCCTTGCGACTTCCAGAAAGCGATGTGAACCGGACTTTCCCATGAGCCGATTTTCATTGATTTCAAATCTTCAGGCTTCCTCACAGGGCCGCTCATCACGAAATCCATGAAGCCTGTTTCCATAATCGCCGATGTGACCAGCCCCTTTTCATCGAATTTTTTTTTCAAGACAGGCGATATCACATTGTCTATAAGGTAGTACGCCTCGTCGTGGTTTTCGAACAGGTACGGCAACTCTATTATGTTCACTTCCGGGACTATCGAGGCAAGCGTTGCGGTGTCCACTCCCGCGCCCTGAATCCCGCCGATGAGAACCTGATCCAGCATGTTCTTTCCGCTGCCTAAAGTTCCCGAATGAAGGTGGGTTATCTTAATCTCTCCGTCCGTGCGTTTTTCTATGTTCTTGATGGTTTTTGCGACAGTTTTTCCCCATACGCTTTGAGGCGTCACGAAAGAGCCGATTTTTACCGCGGTCTGTTTCTTTTTAGAAAGCGCGGTAGCCGCGTGAAAAAACAACGCCGCCGAAAAAGCCGCAATAACAGCCGTTATAATTAGGATTTTTTTATTCATCGCGATGCTCACTTCCGTATCACGCCTTTTTCTTTGAGCCTTTCGATTTCATCGAGATCGACTCCCGCCTCTGAGAATATTTCGGCGTTGTTTTCTCCAATTGCCGGAGGCGGAGCCGCCGGTTCCATTGCGGAACGAGACAACTTAAAAGGAATGCCGACCTGTCTCATGGTTTTTCCTGAAGCCAGAGGAGCTTGCACGATAAGGCCTCTGGAAACTAGCTGAGGGTCTTCAAGAGCCTCTTCCAGACTGTTCACCGGCCCGACGCACACATCCTGAGATTCAAGCAGCGCCATCCATTCGGCGCGAGTTTTGCTGATAAACAACTTCTCCATCTCGGATTTAAGAATTTCTTTTTTTTCGCCCTCGGCAAAATGCAGAGGGATCAAATCCGGGCGACCTATCAACGCGCAGAATTTATTGAAGAATTTCGGCTCGATGGCTCCGATGCAGATATATTTTCCGTCGGAAGTTTCGTAAGTGTTATAGACCGGGCTGCCGCCGGTAAGATGAGCTTCGCCCCTGCGTTCGGGAGGCGCGCCGGCCTCGATCCCGGACACTGCCATCGGCAACATGCAGAAAGCGGCGTCCGCAAGAGCGACATCCACGCTCTGCCCGCGTCCGCTCGCGGCGCGTTCGATGAGCGCCGCTTGAATGCCAATCAGCGCGTTCAATGCGCCCCCGATGTCGCCTATCTGAACGCCCGGAGGCACCGGCTTTCCGTTCTTCAGCCCTGTCAAATCCAAGGCTCCGGAATACCCGATGAAATTGATGTCATGCCCGGCGAACGACGCGTATGGGCCGGTCTGGCCGTATCCTGCCAGAGAGCAATAGATAATCCTCGGATTGATTTTTTCCGCCGTCGCGTAGTCCACTCCGAGCTTGGACATCACGCCCGGCCTGAAGCTTTCCACCACAACGTCGAATTTCTTCACAAGCTCAAGGAAAATCTCTCGCCCGCGATCATCCTTCAAGTCCAACGTCACGCTTTTTTTGTTCCGGTTCAGAGCAAGGAACATAGCTCCCGCGCCGTCGATATAAGGAGGAATCCATCTCAGGTAGTCGCCCTGCTGCGGGTCTTCCACTTTGACGACTTCCGCGCCCATGTCCGCCATCATCATCGTGCAGTACGGTCCGGGCAACAATCTGGACAAGTCCAGAACTCTTACGCCTTTCAAAGCTCCCGCCATTATTTATCTCCGCATATTATGATTGAGTCATCTATTTGCAAACTTTCACGCCGGGTCGAAACAACCAAAGCTGTCAGTTAAACAAATCGCGGCGAAACCAAATCGCTGTCAGTCGTCGCTTTTTTCCTCGCCGAGAACGCCTTTCTCAACTTCTTTCCCGGCGTAGATCACGGCGACGATAATCGTTTCCTTATCGTCAACGCATTCGACGCGGTGCGGCATAATCGAATCGAAATATATGCTGTCGCCGGGTTCGAGAATGTCGGTGTGATCCCCCAGTTGGACGCTCATCTTTCCTTCAAGAACAAAAATGAATTCCTCGCCTTCGTGCGAGTAGAGGTGCTGGTCTTTTACCGTCGAGGGTTCGAGCGTGACGAGGAAAGGCTCCATGTGCCTGCCCTTTTTGTCGAACGCAAGCGACTCGTATGAATAACCGTATTTCTTGCCCATCTTCGAGGCGACGCGGGAGATGTTCTTCCTCTCGTTGTGCCTTACAAGCGTATAAGGGGCTTCCCGAACGTCTTCGAAGAAATAGCCGATCTCCACTTCGAGAGCTTTAGAAAGTTTGATGAGAGTGCCTAGCGGCGGCGACACCATGTGGTTTTCGATCTGTGAGAGGAGCGCGGACGAGAAGCCGGATTTCTCCGCGAATTCCTGCAGTGAAACGCCCTTTTCCTCTCTAAGTTTCTTTATCTTTTCGCCTACCGGAATTTCTTTCACTTCGTCGTTCATCTCTATGCCTTCTTTCTTAAGTTTTCGATTTAATAGGCGCGAGATTGAAGCGCCTCATTCATATCGCGGCAGTCATTTCTGCGGCTCTATAATCACCTTTATCGACTCCTCAGCGCCCGCCACCAATCTGAACCCTTTTCCCGTGTCGCTCAATGGCAAACGATGAGTTATCAGGTCTTCGACGGAAATCCTGCGCGCGCGGATCAACTCCGTCGCTTGAGCGATGTCGCAGGCGTTTCCCGCATAACTTGTTGTGAGCGTGATTTCGTTGGGCCAAAGGTCGTTCACCGACACCGGGATAGTTTCTCCCGGAGAGGAGGGAGCGAAAAAGAGAACGGTTCCGCCGCGCCCCACGCAGAGAAGAGCTGCGCGCATGGCGTCTGACGAACCCGCGCACACGATAACGATATCGGCGAGCCTGCCGTCATTGGCGGAACGCAGCCATGCGGGCAAATCCTCCCGCGCGTCTATGGCGGCGTCCGCCCCGCATCTGAGCGCGGCGTTTATTCTGAACGGATTGATGTCTGCGGCAAACACCCTGCCCGCTCCGAGCGCGCAGGCGAGCTTTATGTGCAGCAGCCCTGATATACCGCTGCCGATAACAAAAACGCTGTCTCCGGGTTCAAGGCCAGCCTGCCTCTGCCCCCTTACGACGCAGGACACCGGCTCTATGAAAGTGCCCTCCTCGTAAGTCATTCCGTCGGGAAGCTTAACCACGCCGCCGTTTTTTATATTAATTTCGGGAACTCTCACGAATTCCGCAAAACCGCCGGGATCGAACCTAGTGGAGCGAAGCAAGTCGCACGCCGAATGATGGCCTTTCAGACAGTAGTGGCAGATTCCGCACGGCACGTGATGGATGGCGCAGACGCGGTCGCCGACAGCGAACCCGGCGACATTGCCGCCGACCGCCGTTACTTCGCCCGCAATTTCGTGTCCGAGCACAATGGGAGCTTTATTGATTCTGTACCACTCCATCGCGTCGCTGCCGCAAACCCCGCTCGCCTCTATGCGGACTAGAAGGTCGCCGTCGCCGATTTCAGGAACGCAGGCTTCCTCCAGCCTGACATCGCTGTTGTTGTAGTACATAGCGACGCGCAATGTGACGCCTCACAATAAAAGTGTCGCGAACGAGAGCATTTGGCTCGGCGCGAGATTTAAAACAATACTTTATTTCTTTTTCGCCGCAGACTTCTTCAAGTTCTTTTCGCTCTCGTACAGCTTGAGAGCCTCCTGCGGCTTCATGTTCTCATGAACGATGGCTCGAATCGCCTTTATCATCGCCACAGGCTTCGGATTCTGCCAGATGTTTCTGCCCATATCGACGCCTACAGCGCCTTTTTTTATGGCGTTGAAAGTCATTTCGAACGCGTCTAGTTCGGTTTCCAGCTTCGGCCCTCCGGCGATAACGCACGGAACCGGACATGTCGAGGCAACCTTCTCGAATCCGTCGCAGTAGTAAGTTTTCACTATCCGAGCGCCGAGTTCGGCGGCTATCCTGCACGAGAGCGACAAAAACCTCTGATCCCTCTTTCCGAGTTCCTTGCCTACGGCGGTCACGGCCAGAACGGGCACGCCCACCCTCTCGCCCTGATTCACCAGTTCCGCCATGTTCAGCAGATTCTGTTTCTCATATTGCGTGCCGACAAAGATGGAAATGGCCACAGCCACAGCGTTCAGCCGTATCGCGTCTTCCATCGAAGTAATCAAGCCCTCGTTCGCTAGGCTTTCGCCTATGACGCTTGAGCCGCCGGACACGCGCAGGACAATCGGCGTAGTTGTCTGGCTGTCCACAGACGAGCGCAGCGCGCCGCGAGTCAACATCAGCGAATCCGCGTATGAAATTAAGGGAGAAATCGTCTTTCTCAAGACTTCCAAGTCGCGCGTTGGCCCGAGAAAATATCCGTGATCCACAGCCAGCATAACCGCTCTGCCGGTTTCCGGTCTGATAATCTTTGAAATCCTGTTCTTCATGCCCCAATCCATGATGCGCCTCCCTTTTAAATATACTGAATATTATCAATATATAAGAGCACGGTCAACATCGACGATGCGCAGACACGGCATTTTCTTCGAAAAACAGAGATTAGCGCGGCCAGGAGATGCAAAAGGACAGCGCAGCTTCGCTCCTTAAAAATATTGGTTATATCTATCAAAATATCCCCAATTTGTGATAATATGAGCTAAATCTGAATGGCAACCATAGTGAAATGACGCGCCATGACACAAACAAAACAGCACATTTTGAAGCCGGAATTTTTTCAGAACCTAGAAACCGCGCGGCAATGAAGTCTGTTGAAAATAACTTTTTCTTCAAGCTTAACCGCGCTTCAGGCATTATTATTGCCCTGACTACGGCCTTGCTGCTAACCGCTTCATTTTCAGGATGCCGGAGAGACAAAAAGCCGGCGGAATACGAAATCAAATACGAGGCCGTCACGCCTGAATCCGACGCTGAATCTCCTGTCCCATCTCCTCCCGATTCAATCAAAGACATGTACGTTGATTCTGTCAAATACGAAGGAGGACACGTCTGGTTCGGACTTAGAAGCTTCGGGCTTGCCCGCCTTAACCCCAAAACGGGGGAATGGTCGTTGTTTGACTCAGGCGGAGCATACAAAAGACTTGAAATACTCGATGTCGAAGCGGTGGGCGACATTGTTTACATCGGGACAGGAGGCAACGGGCTTCTCAAACTCGACACCCTCTCCAACCGATGGACTAGTGTAGGTCCTGACATTTTCGATGGCCTCAAAAGCGCGGTCGAACTGGTTAAAGATGGAGACGACATTTATGTCTCAGGGCACAGCGGCTTTTTCGTGTATAACATTGTCTCGAACAAACTCGAAAAACTCCTCGACGGAAAATTTTCCGGGCTTGTTTCATCCAAGGATAGAATTATCGCGAGCCATGTGAAAGAAGAAGGACTTAGGCTCTGCGTCGTCAATCCTGACATACGTCCTCGAAAAGTGGAATGTTTAATCAAGAAGGAGTTTGAGCTTGCGGGTTTTGTCGCTGTGATGGACGGCTCGGATGTGCTTGTTTCCTGCTTCGACGGCTATCTGATTTTCAACTCAAAGAACAGCTCTTTCAAGCGTATAAGGCAAAAAACAGGCGTGGAAAGCTTTCAGACAAGCAGAATTATGAAATATCAAGGCGGACGGCTTATCGTCACCACTTCAGGAAGTCTGGTTTTCGAGGATATCGAAAAAGACAAATGGACTTTCATAGACGTGGAAACCGGATTGCCTGATTTTGCGTTGACTTCGGCGGTCACGGACGGCAAAAATCTATATTTCGGCTCCGACCAAGGAATTCGCATCATCGGCCCTGAAAGATTCGAGTTGATGAAAAGCATGGCGGACAATAAAGGCGGAGAGGGTAGCGCGGCGAACGAAAAATCCATTCTTACCGGCGGCGCAAAGGCTTCTTCTCCGTGGAGAAGGTTTACTGTCAGAGACGGACTTTTGAGCGATAAAGTGTTTTCATTGACAACAGTGTCCGATGAAGTCTGGGTGGGAACCGATTTCAACGGCCTCTCCCGGATTTCAATTAATGATTTTTCCCTAAAAACCTATCTGCCTGAAGATAGAGCCGCAAGAACAGACAAAATATTCCGAGCCGTCACGAAAATGGCGTCCGAAGGAGACGAAATTTGGCACGGCGGATACGGATATTACGCGGTTTTCGACAGAAAACTTGAGAAATGGACTGATTATGTCACCCTGCAGGACGCTCCCGAACACGCCAATGTCGAAGCGATTATGATTGATCCCGACTCGATATGGATCGGAGTCAGGAAAATCGGATACTTGACTATAGACCGCAACACGAAGAAACAAAGAACGTTTCAAGGCGACTACATGAGATTCTCGCCGTTCATGACGTTCATCATCCGGGCAAGAGATTCAGTATGGGCCGGGATGGACACCGGGCTAAGGAAGTTCAACGAGTCATCCGGAGCGTTCAACCATGTAGGAGTCGATATATTCGACACGCAGGCGGCGCACTCTGACGGAGACACCATGTGGATCGGCTGCCGGGAGCGCACTTTTCCTCCGGGGCCTAACAATTCCGGCGTTTACAGATTCGACACCCGCACAAGGCATCTAGTCTCCTACAACGATGCCGGGTGTGTGTGCGGAACTCATGTGAACGACCTTTTCGTTGACGGGCCGAATGTCTGGGTGGCCACCAAACAGGGTCTTTACAAACACAGCAGGCTGACAGGAAGGTGGGAACGCGTCGGCAAGGAATCCGGCCTTGAGGCGTCCAACATCAACGCAGTCGCGGTAAACTCCGACATGCTGTTTTTGGGCACGAATCAAGGCGTATTCGCAATGCCCACTGTTCAGTTCAGTTCGCGCAAAGGCCGCGAATCATACGCAAAAGCGTGGAAACTGTACAACGTCGGCAGATGGCCTCAAGCCGCTCAGTCATTTAAAAAAGCTCTAGACTGCGCAGACCCCGGCGGAAAAGAAGATATACTTTACAGGATCGCTCGCAGTCACGAGTTGAACGGAAACAAGGAGGCCGCGCTTGATATTTACAATTCGCTGTTAAAGACGCGCCCGCTCCTTTTTCTCGACATGCAAAGCGTTTACACCGACCTGCGCGGATACGGACCCTACATCAACGAGGTCAAACAACTCTGCGACAAGCTTAAGAAAGGCTCCAAAGACAAAAAGTATTGCGAAACCTTCCTTTCCCGCTCTGAGCCGTCGATACAAAGATACGCGTCGAATCAGGAGCGCGGCGGCGATATCGAAGGCGCGTCAAGGAGTTGGAAAATCATCGCCGAGATAACGAAAGACAAATTCTGGCGCGGCGAAGCCGAAGAAAACTCCGCTAGGCTGGCCGCCGCCAAGAAACGTTGATCTCGAAAGGACATGCGGATGAACAACCGCGAACAGACGCCTGAAAGACCGCCTTTAAGGCTGCAAACCAAAATAATCGTTTTCGTGGTCGCGTTGCTTTTCGTCAGCATGGCCGTCTTTTCGTACATAAGCCTCAACTCCGGATTAAGATTAAGAGAGAAGCAAGCCCGCTACGAAATGGCTCGGATGGCCTCTCTCATTGCCTCCGCTCACACTCTCGGCTCTCAGCCTGATTGGAAGCGGACCGACAGCTATGTGAAAAATGTTCTTCGGCTGTACACCAAAGACGAAGGGCCTGAAATTCTTCAGCTTCTGTATGTTTTGGTTTTTAATGAAGAAGGGCAGCCCGCCGCCTTCGCCTTCAACTATGAGCTTGCCAGAAAGCGCGGCCTCGAAATCCCCAACATCGAGCAGTTATCCAGCATCGCTGACGGAGCAGACATTAGCTTCAGATCGCCTCAATCGCGGCTGTTCGGAAAAATCTCCATGCCTATGACCGTCGACGGCGCCGACTGGGGACGCATTGAGACGGGCTACTTCGTAAGCATGTTCATCGAAGAAGAACGCGCCAATCTCGCTCGCAATCTCGCTTCGCTGGCGTTGCTCTGCCTGTTGGGAGCCATCGTTGCCGTCTTGTTGACCCGCCTTACAGTCCGACCCATTCTCGACGTCGTATCAGCCATGCGCGGCATCTCCAGAGGCGACTTGGACGCTCGCGTGAGGGTTTCCTCTCTCGACGAAGCGATGCTTCTGGCCAACGGCTTCAACCGCATGGCTGCTGAACTGAAAAATTTCAAGCTTGAAGTCGACGAAAAGACCGCGAAACTGCTCGAATCAGAAGAAAAATACCGCCTCCTCGCCGAATCTTCGAGCGATTTTATCTGCCTCATCGGCATGGACGGCTCCGTCAAATATGTCAACGAATCCATCCTCAAAATAATGAATATGCCCGCCAAAGACATATTAGGCCAAAGAGTCGCTACCATCCCCTCCGGCTTTTCATATCGAATGGTCTTCGATCTCTTCAAAACGGCCATTGAAAAAGGAGAGCCGTTCAGACGCGAAATTAACATCGTTGATTTCGCCGGGATGGAATGGTTCGATTGCGTGGCGGTCCCTCTTAAGTCGAACGGCTCCGTCAAATCCGTTCTCTTTGTCGCCAGAGACATCACAGACAAGAAAAACGCGGAAATGGAATTGATAAAGTTCAAAGCTCTGGTGGAAAACAGCGTCGATTTGATCGGCATGTCCGACATCGACGGCAAACTGCTGTTCTTAAATAAAAACGGAAAAAAACTAATCGGACTCGAAGAGGATTTCGACATATCTGATTTGTCGGTCTTCGACATAGCCGCCGACGAAGAACACGAATTGATTCGAGAAGATATATTTCCAACTCTAATCTCAAAAGGAACGTGGACGGGCCAATCAAAAATCAGGAATATGAACACGGGCGAAGTGAAAGACGCTCTTGTGACGAAGTTCGTATTAAAAAACAACGAAGACGGCAGCGATATGTGCATGGCGGCGGTGATACGAGACATCACAGATCTTGTTAAAAAGCAACGAGAAAATGAAATGTTGCAGCATCAGTTGTTCCAGTCAAAGAAGCTTGAGGCTATAGGAACGATGACAGGAGGCGTGGCGCACGATTTCAACAACATGCTGGCCGTCATAATGGGCACTTGCGACTTGGCTCTAGCCCAGTATCCCGACGCGCCCGGCGCGGATAGATTCAACAAAATCAAGGATATCACTAAACGAGCAAAAGAACTCACGATGAGGCTGCTTACTTTCTCGCGAAAAGAGAAACTGAATGTGCGTCCTATTTCCGCGGAAGCGTTAATCAATGATCTGACGGACATACTCTCAAGGACAGCGCCGATAAGCGTAAAGGTTAAGCTCGAAATGCAGCGTCCTTCGCCTGTGGTGAACGTCGATTCAAACCAAGTCAATCAAGCTTTGTTGAACATCTGCATGAATGCGTCGGACGCGATGATGGGCGCTGGCGAAATAGTAATAACGTGTTGCGGCATCAGTATTGATGTGAAGACAATGGGAGCCGGCGAGGCGGTTCTGCCTCCCGGAGACTATTGCAAGATATCCATAGCCGACACCGGTCACGGCATGAATGAAGAGACTCTTTCGAAGGTTTTCGAGCCGTTTTTTACGACCAAAGAGGCGGGAAGCGGAACAGGGCTGGGATTGTATATAGCGCACGGAGTGATAACCAACCACAATGGGCATATAAGAGTCGAAAGCAGAATTGGCAAGGGAACTACGGTCACGATGCTGCTGCCAGTGAGCGGATCGGAGGAAACGATTGTTTCAGACGCCGCTCCGACTGTGTTTGATCAAAAAAGCTGCTCCATTCTATTAATAGACGACAACAAGGATTTTCTATCAATGTCGGCGCGTCTGTTGCGCGTAGCCGGATGTTCTGTCGTAACCGCGTCGACGGGAGCCGAGGGCGTCGATTATTTCAGGATAAGACGCTCCGAGATAGACGTTGTGATACTGGACATGATAATGCCTGAAATGAACGGCACAGAAGTTTTCGATGAGCTTAAAAGGATTGATCCTCGCGTCAAGATCGTGCTCTGTTCCGGATACAGCAAGGACGGGGCGGCGGCTTCGCTCATTGAGAAAGGCGCAATCGCTTTCCTCCAGAAGCCGTTCGACCTGCAAGAAATGAAGCAGATACTGTGTCAGGCTCTAAATATTGCAGAATAAAAGATTCATCCCGGATTCTTTGACGAAAATCTCTCGTTAACCCCGATTTATTGATTTAACCCGAATCCGTCATTAGGATTCGGAAGCGATTGTTCAGAGCGGATGAAATGCGAGGCGCAAGACGCGTTTTTGCAGTGAATAGAACATTGGGTTCATGAACAAAAAAATGCGGCGGCAACGAAGCAGTTCGCCGCTATGAAAATCGCCCCGGTTCGTCGGCTCTATCGACGAATCCGGGTTTAAGGTTCGTAAGCGATTGTTCGGTGCGGATGAAAGGCGGAACGCAAGGCGCGCTTTTCAGCGAATAGAGCATGGCATCCATGAAAAAACATGGATGGCTTTCATGAATTCATTTCCGCGCGAGATGAAACAATTTAGTCCTATGAAAGACGCCCCGGTTCGTCGGCTCCATCGACGAATCCGAGTTTAATCCGAACCGTCGGGCGTTCATCAAATATGGCCTTATTCAAAACAAGGTTGTATAATACTGAATGCTTATGAAAATGAGAGCCGTATTTTCTGCGATTGTGACGCTTGCGGCGGTTTTTATAACCGCGCGCGCATCAGCTCAGAATTACATATTCAGCGTGGTTCCATGGGGTTCAGAGGCTGAAATGAAGGCCATGTTCGAGCCGCTTTTAGACTATATCGATTTGCAGACAGGCGAAACATTCGACATAGTGCTTTATCAGTCATACGACGAATTAGTCAGGGAGATATCGCTGGGAAGGGTTCATTTCGCCTGTCTTAACGCGATTTCATACCTAAAAGCGCGTCGCGCAAATGCTAATATACGCTACATCGCCACTTCCATCCGCGATTATGAAGGCAAAGACAGCGACCATTATCTGGGTTATGTGATAACGCACAAGGACTCAGGCATCAAGGATTTTTCAGGGCTTAAGAACAAGGTTTTCGCTTTCGTGGATCAGACTTCGAGTTCCGGATATAAAATGCCTGTGGCTTATATGAGGGAACAAGGACTGGAGCCAAAGACATTTTTCAAAAAATACTTTTATCTGGGCGACCACGACGAGGTGGCAAAGGCAGTGAAGAACAGGGTCGTGGACGGCGGGGCCACATGGGAAACCAGCTACAGGATAAATAAGAAGCGGTATGGAGATGTCTACAGGATAATTCACACTACGCCGCCGATTCCGAACGACGCGTGGGTGGTGTCCAACAGGCTCCCGAAAAGGATTTCGGACAAGTTGAAAGAAGTTCTGTTGTCGTTGGACAGGAACGCCACGACGCCGCTCGGCGCGCCGGTGCTCAATCCGGCCACAGGCATCCCGGAAGTCGGGTTTGCCGAACGCGATCCGGGTTTTTACGAGCAGGCCGCGTCCGTGCTCCTATTTAAAGAATGACATATTGAATATGGTCGTCCGGCGCATGGCCGGATGATAGAGCGGCAAGAGCCGTTAAACAAAATTGCTCCGGCAGAGGTGCCAGCCAGATGAATATCAGCGCCAGAGTGTTCAGGTCCTCAATTATCCCGCCGGTGGCCATAGCGGCCGCCTCGCTGTTCATCGTCATTGTTTTTTTCTGGATGAATCAGAGCACGATTCAGCGGGAGAACAGGATAAAGGCGTCGAGCGCCAAGTCGAACTATGAGGATTTGAAGCGCGGCTCCATGGCGTTCGCGACGATGATATCTTCTTACAACGATGTGCGGCTAGGCGTGGACGACAGCCGCCGTCACCTCGTTTTGGGCGTTATAACGCCGCTATTCAAGAATATGAACGTGGACATAATAACCGTGCATGAGCGGGACGGCTTTGTGATCGCAAAGGGTCACGCGCCGGACGTGTTCGCCGAACAGGAAGGCGGAGTCGATTATGTGGCCGCGGCGCTTTCAGGCGAGTCATCTCAATCTATAACGGCGGTTGACGGGAAACCGGCTCTGATTAGCACGTCTCCTGTCGTCTTCAACAACAATAACGTCGGCGCGGTCACGGTCGGCTATTTTTTAGACAATAACTTCGCCAAAAGGCTGTCTTCTCTCATCGGCGCGGAAATAATGATAACGCGTAACGGCGAAGTCATAGCGTCTTCTCTTGCGGACAAGGAAGTCAAAAGAAAAAAGAAAGCCGGAGTCCCGGAAAAGATAGAAAAAGCCAGAAAAAAGATTCGATTCGTAGGCAAGCGGCTGGACCTCTCGCATGTCGAGTTGCAAAAGACGGACGAGGAAACCATTTCGCTGATAATAGCGACGGACAACAATGCTGTGCGCCGGGCGCTGGTTCTGATATTTTTCGCGTGTGTCGGATTCACGGGTCTGATGCTGGCGGCGGTGTACACGCGAGCGCGGAAGTTCACGGAGGAATTGACCGCTCCGATAATCAAGATGGCGCAGAGCGCGGACCGCGTCGCGTCAGGAGCGTTGGATGTCGAGCCTCTTCCAGTGGATTCAAAAGACGAAGTGGGCCGCTTGACTCACGCCTTCAACGTTATGGTGTCCAACTTGCGCCTGATGGTGGACAAAGACAAGAAACAGCGCGCGTATCTAGAGTCCCAAGTGGCTAAGCTTACGACCACCATCGACGCCGCCGCCAAAGGGGATTTCTCGGCGCGGTTCGAATGCTCGGACGACGACGCGGAGTTCACCGCCATCGCCAACTCGCTCAACCAGATGATTTCCGACCTTGACGCGATGATAGCCCGCGACAATTCCCAAAGATTGTATCTGGAACAGAAAGTCACCGAACTGCTTGAGATAATCAGCGCGGCGGCTCAGGGCGATTTCACGAAGGTTTATTCCGGGGACGACAAAGACGAAATCGGCAGGCTGGGCGTCGCCCTCTCGGAAATGATTGTCGACCTGCAAAGCATGATAGAGATGAACAAATCGAGGAGGAGCTATCTCGAAGGAGAAGTCTCCCAGCTTTTGAAAGTTATCGAAGCCGCGTCCGAAGGGGATTTCACGGTGGTGTTCGAGACGCGCAGATCGGACGAAATCAGCAGGGTCGGACGCGCGTTGAATCAAATGACGTCGGACCTCAAGGTGAAGATAGAACAGATAGAGGCGATGAAGCAGAACGACTCCGAACAGAAGGAGACGCTCGAAAGGCAGGTTCGCGAGATTCTCGTCACAGTGGCGCAGGCGACGGACGGCGACCTTTCGGTTCAACTGCCCGTCAGGAGCGACGAACAGGGCATAATCGCGGACCTCAAGAAGAATCTCAACCACATGTTCAAGAGGCTGAGGCTTCTCGTGTCTAAGGTTCGCGAAAGCTCCGCTTCCGTCGACAGCACGTGCGCGAACATCAGGGTCATTACCGAGCAACTTCAGGAAGGCGCTTTGAGACAGGCGGAATCCATAAGAAAGACCTCGCGTTTCGTGGACGATATGGCGGCTTCGGTGGTGGCGGTGGTGACTCGCTCCAAAGATATGCTGAGCCTCTCGGAACGGACCAACGAGGACGCCGCCTCCGGAGGCGACACCACGCGCAAGGCCGTTGCCGGTATGCGGCAGGTCGGCGAGGCGATGGAGGAAATCAATTCGGTCATGCAGGACCTCGAAGTGAGCGCGGACGAAATCGACGAGATTGTGAAAGCCATCGACGAGATTTCCGACCAGACCAACCTGCTCTCTCTTAACGCTTCCATCGAGGCGGCGCGCGCGGGAGATTACGGACGAGGCTTCTCGGTGGTCGCAAAGGAAATCAGCTCGCTGGCGGTGAAAAGCGTCGAGTCCACGCGGGAAATCACCACTATCGTCAGGCGAATACAGGAGCGCGTCAAGAAAGCGAACGAATCGACCGACCGGGCGAGGAACAGGGTTGTCGAAGGAAGCGCATTGTCCGACAGAGCCGGATTGGCGCTCGATAAAATCCTCGAATCCATCAACGGAGTCACTGTTCTTATAAAACAGACCACTGAATCAATCGAACAGCGCAGAGGCGAGATAAAACAAGTCGAATCTTCAATGAAGGACATACTGACGTTTTCAGAGGAGACTTCCAATTTGGCGGCCAACGCGGCGGACGCCGTGCAGACCCTCAAAAACCTTTCCGCCGAACTCGACAACTTGGTGAAGAAACTCCAAACCGGAAGCTGAAGATATCGCTCTTGATTGATTTGCCGATTTTATTAGACGACACCGGAATTATTCAACGGTCGCCATTGTAGGCTTCGCCGGGTTTCTTGATTGAGAAAGCGCATGCGGCCATGCACACAAGCATGGCGGATGCGAAGAGCAAGCCGATTCTGATGCTGCCCGTTCTCTGGGCCACTTCCCCTACCCCATAGTTGAAGAGCACGTTTCCAAGTCCTGAGAAACCTATGACGATGCCGCTTATCATGCCGAGCCTTTCGGGAAACCTGTTGCCGCCGATAGCCACGGAGGTGGCGAATATGCCGGAGAAGAAAAGGCCGGTGAGGCCTATGAAAAGCCCGGCGGCGAGTGGGCTTCTCACTAAGAATGCGGTCACCGCCGACGCCGCGGACAGCGCGGTCACTACTCTCAACAAAATGTAGTCCGGAACCACCTTTCCCGCGAAGGTCGCAACGAGCCTGCCGACGGTCATGGTGAACCAGAAGAACGAGAGAACGAAGCTGGGGGTCACCAGTATTCCTATGACGGGAGCAGCGGCGGATTTGAATTGCAGCTCCTGTTCGAAATATCTGACTACCCACGTGTTGATGCCCATCTCGCCGCCGACGTAGAAAGCGACGACGCCTCCGACGAGAAGCACGGTCGGTTTTTTTATCATGCCGAACACGTCGCCGAGTTTCACCGCCTGCCCCGCTTCGGCTTCAGGGTACTTCTGCGCGGCGACGATAAGAGCCATCGCGAATGAGAAAGCGCCGATCATGTGATAGAGAGGCCGCCACGACATGCCTGTTTCAAGGAGATAGCCCGCTATCATCGGCCATGTGAACGCTCCCACGCCGAAAAAAACGTGCAACAGATTGAGAGAGTACACTCGCGTGTCTTTGTGAATGGCGGAAACAAGCGCGTTGACCGAGCTTTCCACCGCGCCGCCGCCGACTCCCATGATAAACATTACAACAAATAGAGCCGTGAGCGACCGGGACAGGCCGAACGCGACTAGCATCGCGCCAAGCAATGAGACTCCGGCGACCATGACCGGCTTAAGGCCTATACGGTCGATGAGATATCCCGCATAGAGGGTTGTGACGATGAATCCTATGAAATGAACTGAAACAAGCGCCCCCATAGCGCGCTCGCCCGCATGGAAATCCGCGTCTATCCCAGCGTTGCACGGACCGATTATGGTGACGGCGAAAGCGTATGACATCAGGTAGAAATAACTGGTAAATGTGAGGGTCTTGATATTCAAATATCCTCCGGCGGCGCCGCGAGCCGCGCCGCCATTATGCGCCTTCGTCGGATTTCAGTCTTCGGCTTTCATCTGGTCAGGCACACAATAACAGGAATAAGTTTGGCTATGCGCGAGTAAATTCGCAACTTTTTCTTTTCAGGATGGTAAAACCTGTATGCGTCCAGAGCGGCGGGCGCGGCGACCATCGCGTTCACCTGCCATCTGTCCAGCCCCGAACTCTTCTGCAACAACAGCAAATCGCTGTTAGGGTCCGAGTAGCCGTGCGCTATATAGAACACGGGCAGAACGACATTAATGAAGAAAACGCCTTTCGCAAATGGATCGTCATGCTCTATAAGGTCGGGCCGCCGCGTAAGGATTATCTCGTTGGCGAAAGTCTGGAACATCACGCCGGAATACGAGAGCAGAGAGTGATCCCTCGCGCCGTTCGATATCGGAGCTCCGTTCTTGTCCGCGTATTCAAGTCCAGCCGAAGTCTCGAACACGTCGAAGTCGTAAACGACGTCCGGCAGCAGCGGCAGAAGCATGTCTTTTCCAGTCCTATGTGAGAACAGTAGAGAGGCGAAAAGCGAAAGCTCAGGGCCTGCTGTGAATGTGCGGGAATCGTTTCCCTTGAACCGCGCGTTGTGTCCGGTCAACGCGGCGCCTGCGAAATGCCCCGCTTCATGAATCGCTATTCCCGCGAATCCTCCCGCCACAAACGACCAGACATCGCTGTCTTTCGTGAGAAGATCGCTTGGCGGAGACGCGGGCCTGTTTAGTTTTTTTCCATTTTCCATCCATTCTGATTCGACGATGAAATCCGAAGCCAGTTCGAAAGCCGCATACTCGGAGGCGCGTTTTTTTGTTCCTTCCGCGCGCCGCCACGCCGAATATATCTCTTGCGGATTGTTTTCGTATTCCGCTTCTTTGCTGAAAGAAGATTGTCCGCCTGAGACCGCTTCAAGGCGGGCTGAAACTGTCACGGAGTTGACGTAAGCGGATGAAATGCCGCCCGCCAGCAAAGCGCCCTTCGGGTTGATTTTCTTCTTGGTCTTAAATCTTTCAATGGTATAAATGAATTCAACGACATCGCGTTCAGAGAGCGGCGCGGAGTCAGAGGCGTCGACAGTTTCGCAACCGTTCAGCCTCAGGATTTCAGATAGTGCGGCTTGAGCGGCGTACCCGAAACCGGAGCCGGCCTCGTCATTGACCCTAACGACGCAGGTTCTTTTATCTTGAGCCGCTGAACCGTCTATGTCGTTTTGAGCGCATACGGCGAAACTAACGGCGAACACTGCGAATGACAATGAGAAGAAAAATAAAGTTAAGGCGCGGCGCGCGGTTTTCAAAGCGATAGTTCCAGTTTTTCCCTGATAACGCGCGCTATTGTCTCAACAAGTTTGATTTCGTTTATAAGGTTTTCTTTGGGAGTAGAATCGTCGTTGATGTCGCGCTCGAAGCGGTCTAAAGCCGCGCGCAGCCTTTCGAGCGTGTCGATGCCGATCTCAATCTCAATCTCGTCGGCGTTCTTGAGTTTGTCGATTTCGTGCTCCTCGACGCGTTTCTGGCGGGAGAAGACAATTATTTCATCGGCGACGCATGCGGGAATGGTTTTGAATTCGCATTTGGAATCGATTTCATCGGGAGCGATCATAGGCGTGTCGCCATGATCCAGAAAGAAGACTTCGATGAGGCGCATCTTCATGCGGATTCTGTCGTCGTCGACGCCGGCAAGAGTGTAGGTGGAATAGCATTCGCCCATGCACTCGAACACTTTGTCGCGGGTGGGATAAGGCGTTTCATAATTGCAGAACGGGCATTTGACACTTTCGGGCATCAGCCGCCACCTCCGAGAATAGAGAGAGTCGCTCCCGCGACAGAGACGCGCGTTGCTCGCCGCGCGCTCGGTCGTCAGCGTCATTATACATTAATGCGGGTCTCTTTGACAAAAAGATTGGCTCCGGCCATAATTTTCGCATGTTATGGGAATATCTGGTCAGATCGATCGACGAAATGTCCTATATGTATATGGGCAAGCAGAAGAACGCCGCCGAGGTGGCGGCTGCTATCGGCAGCCTTGAAGAATACGTCGAGAACGAAAACGCGCGAGAGCCTCTCGAATACTTTAAGAATCCCGGTTATGTGCCGGATATGAAGATATCCTCGCCTTCGGCGCGCCGCAACTATAACATTATGCGTTTTCAGTTCGACAGTCCGGTGTACACGAGGCATCGCGCGAACAATGTCGTTCACGGGCGGTATTACGAGCGTCACGGTCGGCCCGACCTGCCGATGGTGATACTTCTTCACGGTTGGCGGATGGAGTCTTACCTGCTGTTCGACAGGTATTGCAGATTGCTGGTGCGCGACGGTATCAACTGCGCGATGCCCGACCTGCCCTATCACATGAACCGAACGCCGAAGGACTCTTTCGCTGGCGAACACACATTCAAAGAAGACGCCATTCACACGATGGAGACGATGCGGCAGTCGCTTTTCGACGTGATGTCGGTGGCAAACTGGGCGAAAAAGAAAAAAGGCGCGCGGCTGGTCGGCGTCATGGGCGTTTCTTTCGGCGGCCTGTTAAGCGGCCTGATGGCGTGCGTAGAGCCGCTGGTGGACTTCGCGGTGCTGGTATGCCCCGCCTCCGACCTCGGCGAGATTTTCAAAACAAGCAGGCTCGGAAGGCTGTTCGAAAAAGAGAATCCGAGGGCCGCCCGCCTCATCACTAAATACAAGGACACTTTGGCGGGCATGTCTTTGCCGAATCTGAAACCTTTGCTGCCGCCGGAAAGAATTTTTATCGCTCACGGAATCTACGACGCTATGGTTCCGGAGGAAGTGACAGAAAACCTCTGGCATTCTTGGGACAAACCTGTTCTGAAGCGATACCCTCACGGCCACCTCAGCATCATTCTTCTAAATCCTCAACTCGAATCTGATCTAAAAGAATGGCTTAAATCCGTGTACAACCTTCCTCCGGCCAGCGAACTGCGCTAGCTATCAGATCGGAACAACATTGTAGGTTTCATAACTTTGCGGATGCGCGAATAAGTCAATTCAAATCCGTTAAACAATTCGGGAAATGTTTGCGATAAGACCCGCGCATGGCGATTGACCGCATTAACGCTAAGGCGCAGCTACTGTCTGTCGGTTTCGACCCAGACGTTGCTCTCGCCGAAAATTCTTCTGGCGATACGCAAGAGTTCAGGGCTGTAACGCGCGCCGCTATTGCCGGAGTAAATATTGGGGTCATAAATATTGGGATCAGGCCGAGACTATTGACACATATTTGCATTCCCGATGACCTTTGTCGTTTTTGTTGCCCCTTACGCCTCTTAAACTCTTTCAACATCGGCTTAACCTGTCAATAGTCTCGGCCTGACCCTAACTTTGTCGAGGGTGTCTGTGTGGAAATAGTAAGAACCGTCTAATCTATAAACAGCCAGAGGTTCGTCTATTCCCGCGCCCATGAGGAACCTTTCAACAACCACATTGTCCTTCACTGTATACATCGCGTCCGATCCGTCGTGAAAGCTCTGAACCCCATTTGCGCCACTCCATTTCTGTTTGCCATAAAACCATCAATATGGTTGGCGTCACCAGAAAAAGATCCAGTAGAATATCATTGCTACAAATGATAATGCAACCAATATATAACACGATTTTGCATATGCTGTATATTTTTTTATGGTCGAATCATTCTTTGCCAATTCTGATTCTGCCCACAATTGATTTCTCTTCCAGAATTTTTTAGGATCATTTAATTCTTTCCAAAATTCAGGATAGTTATTCTTGGTGTAATCATCTGTTTTATATGAAATAAATATAAAAATGAAACCCAATGTCATAGCAAATCCCATTATGATCCACATGATTCGAACTCCTTAATAGCTATTTAGGCATTCCAACTTCGGAACAAAAGTTTGAATACATAACAGTAAAATAAGAAACAGCTTTTTCTTTAATAGTCTTAGTTGTTATGACTCGTGTTTCTGTAACATACACATGTCCTTCAGCTGGTCCGAAACCAGTACCAACTGTACCAGCGACTCCTTCATACCCACTCCCTGCAACGAATTCAACAGTAACGTTTGCACCACCCAATGCACCGAATGTACCAGAACCGCCCGCCTCAGTTCCTAGTCCACCAATATCAGTACTGTTCTTGGCATTGGTTACTGTAAGTTGAATTCCTACAGATGCTGTAGGAGTTGTCGATTTTTGTGCGCCAGCTCCATAGGTATAAAAAACACCAGAGCCACCGTTTCGATCCACTATTACTCCAAATGCAACGGTTCCTCCCCCTCCAGAGCTCCCTCCAGACGCTGCAAGACCTATTTGCCCAGTGCCTTTTTTCTTCAATCCGAATGGATCCGCGTAATCTATAGGATTATTATCAACATAGAAATAATTGTTTCTATAACTATTTATCGGGTCTTCCTGATTAAACCTTCCTAAAATCGGGTCCTGCCAGCGGAAACGATAATTATATAGTTGCAGGTCATCGTCCCATTCGCGGGCTGTGTAGGTGGAGGCGTTTGGAATGCATGACTTGCCAAATGAATGCGACGGACACGATACTAAATGTTTGCCGAAAGATTCGTAAGCGTACTGGTTTCTTGTCTCGCTGTCTTCGTCTGTGATGGCGGCGACGCTGCCGAGGGTGTCTGTGTGGAAATAGTAAGAACCGTCTAATCTATAAACAGCCAGAGGTTCGACTATTCCCGCGCCCATGAGGAACCTTTCAACAACCACATTGTCCTTCACTGTATACATCGCGTCCGATCCGTCGTGAAAGTATATCTCCGTTTCCGGTTTCTGCGCGCCGACGACCGTTTTCTTTCTCCA
>JAKQPS010000046.1 GCA_029564595.1 bacterium
GGACATGGTGATGCCGGGAGACGAGATAGACATAGCGGTGTCGCTGATCACGCCGATAGCGATGGAGCAGGGACTGAGGTTCGCGATCCGCGAGGGCGGACGCACGGTGGGCGCGGGCGTCATCACCGAAATAATTGAATAGTTGATTGAGATTTTTACTTGACAGGAAAAATCTGTCGGATTATATTGTAATTTTGCATGCGAGGGAGCGAGCAAATTGAGACAGGAAGCGATACTAGCTTGCGCGGAGTGCAAGAACCGGAATTACAACACCGCGAAGAACAAGACGAACACGACGGGCAAGCTCGAAATGAAGAAGTACTGCAAGAAGTGCAAAAAGCACACGACGCACAAAGAAATAAAGTAGCGTCCGCGCTTTTGATATCGGAATGAAGGCCCGTAGCTCCAATTGGTAGAGCACTGGACTCCAAATCCGGGGGTTGTCGGTTCGAATCCGGCCGGGCCTGTGAAGCGGCCGAAAATAGCGGGCCGAAAAGAGAGAAGAGATGGCGCAGGAAAAAGAGAAACAGAACCTTGTAAAGGGCGCGCGGGAGTTTTTCGGCGAGGTGTACGCCGAATCGAAAAAGGTCGCGTGGCCGAACAGGGAAACGCTGATAAATTCGACATTGCTGGTGTTCGTGGTGATAGTGGTATTGTCGACGCTGATGGCGTTGGCGGACGGCGGGCTGAACGCGTTGTTCGAATACGGATTCGACAGCCTGAAAAAATATTTTTAAGGACAGTGGATTTTTATGGCTAGCAGATGGTACGTCGTGCATACATACTCGGGGCATGAGAACAAGGTGAAAGCCAGCCTCGAAAAGCAGATCGCCGCCCGGACGATGGACAACATGATCGAGCAGATACTTGTTCCGACCGAGGAGCAGGTGCAGATAAAGGGCAGCCAGAGGAAAGTCGTACAAAAGAAGATATTTAAAGGATATATATTCGTAAGGATGGAATTGACGGACGAGACGTGGTACATAGTGCGGAACACGCCGGGCGTCACCGGATTCATAGGAGACGGGAGCAGGCCGACGCCGCTTTCTGAAAGCGAAGTTAATTTCATCCTCAAGAGAATGGGACTAGAGGCGCCCAGAGTCGCTGTGAATTTCGACAAGGACGAGGGAGTAAGGGTCCTGTTTGGTCCGTTCGCGGACTATTCGGGAGTGGTGAAGGAAGTCGATATGAACAGGGAAAAAGTGGTGGTTCTGCTATCGCTATTCGGGCGCGACACTCCTGTAGAGTTGGAATTCGACCAAGTAGAAAGAATCTGAACCGAAGGCGGCGTCCGGGCGGGTCGGGCGACACGGATGATTGTGTTTGTCGGCGCGCGGGCCGGAAACGCCTGACGACTTTGAGAGGAAAGCAACATGGCAAAGAGAGTGGTAGGGCTGATCAAACTGCAGTTGCCGGCCGGAGAAGCGAACCCGGCGCCCCCCGTGGGCCCCGCGCTAGGCCAGCACGGCGTCAACATCATGGAGTTCTGCAAGGCTTACAATGAGAGGACGAAGGAGCAGAAAGGGACAGTCATCCCCGTCGAAATCACCGTCTTCCATGACAAGTCGATAAAGTTCATCCTGAAGACGCCGCCCGCCGCGGAACTGATAAAGAAGGAAATGAAGATTGACAAAGGCTCGAGCGCGCCGGGGAAGGAATCCAAGGGCGTGTTGAGCAAGGCGTCGGTCCGGAGCATAGCGCAGACGAAGATGCCCGACCTCAACGCGGTGACGGTTGAGGGCGCGATGAGAATAATCGAGGGAACCGCCAGAAGCATGGGCGTGAAGTTGGAAGACTGAATCTGGGTTCCCGAACAACAGCGAGGAGCAGGACGATGGCTGTAGCGACGAAAGCGATGAAGGCAAGAAAGGCCCTCATACCCGAGAAGGAGTCCTTCGCGGCGGAAGAGGCGTTCGAGATCCTCAAGAAGATCAGCGTCGAGGTTCCGAGGAAGTTCGACGAAACGGTCGAGGCCAGTTTCAGGCTGGGGATAGACCCAAAGAAGGCCGAGCAGCAGATAAGAAGCACTATAGTGCTGCCTAACGGCACGGGCAAGGTTCCGCGGATAGTGGTGTTTGCCGCAGGGGACAAGCACATGGAGGCCGAGAAGGCCGGCGTCGAAGCTGTCGGCGGTGACGACTTGGCGGACAGGATACTTGGCGGCTGGCTGGACTTCGACGTGGCGATATCCACTCCGGACATGATGAGGGTTGTCGGAAAGCTCGGAAAGGTGCTCGGCCCCAGAGGTTTGATGCCGAACCCCAAGAGCGGAACGGTGACGTTCAACATCAGAGAGACGGTGGACGAATTCAAAAAGGGAAAAGTGGAATACAGGAACGACAAGTTCGGCATCGTGTCGGTTCCGCTCGGAAGGACGTCGTTCGAGCCGAAGATGCTGCTTGAGAATTTCGAGGCGTTGCACGGGGCGATAGTGAAGGCGCGCCCGTCGGCGGCGAAGGGACAATACATCAGAAGCGCGTACGTGTCGACGACAATGGGGCCGGGGCTGAAGATTGATTTGGCCTCGCTCATAAAATAATCGAGAAGGAAGAGGGTAATCCGATGGCTCTGGCGCTGGCGGACAAGAAACTGCACGTAGACGAGATATCAAAGAGGCTCGAAGCCAACAAGTTCTGCATGCTTGTGGACACTCAAACGCTGACGGTGCATCAGGTTGAAGACCTGCGCGCGAAGCTGGGAGAAAAGAACATAAAACTCAAAGTCTACAAGAACAGGCTGATCAAGCGGGCGATAGACGAACAGGGTTCGGATTCGCAGTTGGCGAAGTTGACCGAGCATCTTACAGGCCCGACGGCGATGGCGTTCACCGATGGCGACCCGATAGTGGCGGCGAAGGTGTTCGCCGACTATGCGGCGGAGAACAAGAACCTCGGTCTGAAAGCGGTCGTGTACGAAGACCAGTACTGGACCGAGGCGGACATAAAGGAAATGGTGAAGCTCGGCTCGATGGCGGCGATATACGGGCGGCTGATCAACGGAATGAAGACGCCGATGAGGAAGCTGACGAACTCGCTGAAATGGCCGGGGACGAAACTGACGCTGACGCTGAAGGCGGCGGCGGAAAAAGCAGGGCAATGACGCCGAGCGCCCGGCGGCACAACCGGGCGGCGAGGCGCGACGATAAAGGGCGGCCGGCGCAGACCGCCTAAAGTTGCTGAATTGCAAAACAGAAAATCAGGAACGAGATTCAAGGAGGCAGAAAATGAACGTGCAGGAAGTGTTTGAGGCCGTAAAGGGCGCGACAATGGCGGAGATCAACGAGCTGGCAGGGTTGCTCGAAGAGGAATTCGGGGTGGCCCCGATGATGGCGGCTCCCATGGCGGCGGCAGCGGGACCGGCCGCGGCGGCTGAAGAGGAAAAGACCGAGTTCAACGTGGTCATCACCTCGGTCGGCGACAAGAAAATCCCGATCATCAAGGCGGTCAGAGAGTTGACCAGCCTCGGACTGAAAGAAGCCAAGGACCTCGTGGAAGCCACTCCGGCGACCGTGAAGGAAGGCGTCACGAAAGAAGAAGCCGAGAAGTTCAAAGCCAAGCTTGAAGAAGCTGGCGCGACCGTGGAACTTAAGTAACAAGGCTGAAAAGAAGATGAGGAGAACCAGACGGGAACGCCGGTTCTCCTCATTTTGTCGCTTATGAAGAAGTTGCTTTAAGCGGCTGGCCGCATCAAAGTGTCATCCTCGCGGCGGACACACTCTGAACAGGGGTGTTAAAATGGCAAATCCGAACAAGTTGTCGAAAAAAGATTGGAAAACGCATAATTTTTCCGAGTTGACGGCGGCGCTGAACGTGCCGAGGCTGATCGACATCCAGACTCAGTCTTTCTCGTGGCTCAGGGACGATGGCCTGCTGGGGCTTTTCAAGAGCATATCCCCGATAGAGTCTGTGGCTTCGACCACGGACGAGGGCCTTGTGCTTGAATTCCTCGACCTGACGTTCGAGGACCCCAAGTACGACCCGGAGGAATGCAAGCGCCGGGAGAAAACATACGAAGCCGGCCTCAAGGTCAAGGCGAGGCTGATTAACCGCAAAACGGGCGAGATCAAGGAGCAGGAAGTCTACCTCTGCGAATGCCCGATCATGACCGACTACGGCACGTTTGTGTTTAACGGAGCCGAGCGAGTCGTGCTGAGCCAGTTGATCAGGTCTCCCGGCGTGTATTTCCAAGCGCCCAAGGCTTTGAGCGGCATAAACTTCTTCACCGGAAAGATCATCCCCAACCGGGGAGCGTGGGTAGAGTTCGAGTTCGACATCAAGGGGCAGGCACACATCAGGATCGACAAAACGAGAAAAATACCCATCACCACCTTCCTGCGCGCCATAGGCTTCGGCTTCGACCGCAAGGACAGGAAGGTGTTCCTCGAAGACAATTTCAAGGTGTCCGACCCGACGCCCGAGAAGCTGATCGGCTTCGTGGTCGCCGACGACATAGAGGACAAGGAAACCGGGAAGAAGATCAAAAAAGGAACGGTCATAACGAAAGACGTCTGCGACAAGATTCTGGCCATGGGGCTGAAGTCCCTGATGCTGACGGAGAACTGCCGGGACTTCTACATGGAGGACTCGATACTCAACGCGTTGGAAAAGGAAACGGTTCTGACGCGCGAGCAGGCGTTGCTGGACATATACAAAAAGCTGAGGCCCGGAGACATCCCGACGCTCGAGCACGCGGAGAGGCTGCTTGACAGCAGGTTCTTCCTGCCGGGCAAGTACGACCTGTCCGAAGTGGGCCGATACAAAATCAACGAAAAACTGATGCTTGACGTGCATCCCAACAGGCTGGCTCTGACGAGGCAGGACTTCATCGAGAGCATCAGGTACATGTTGGCTCTGAGGTTGAAGGGCAAGAGGGACATCGCGCGGGAAAGATACTTCGAAGAAGTGCTCAGCGAGGGCGAACAGAAGTTCTTCGACCAGTTCATTGAATACTACAAGTGCGAGCCGAACGCCGACGACATCGACCATCTGGGAAACAGAAGGGTCAGGTGCGTAGGGGAGTTGCTGCTTAACAGGCTGCGCGGCGCGCTCGGCATGATGGAAAAGACGATTCGCGACCGGATGATACAGTACGACTCGATGATAGCGACGCCGCAGTCGCTGATCAATCCGAGGCCGCTGATAGCGGCGATAAACGAGTTTTTCGGGAGCAGCCCGCTGTCGCAGTTCATGGATCAGACGAACCCGCTGTCGGCTCTGACGCACAAGAGGAAGTTGAGCGCGCTGGGGCCGGGCGGACTGACGAGAGAGCGCGCGGGCTTCGAGGTGAGGGACGTCCACTTCTCGCACTACGGAAGGATATGCCCCATCGAGTCTCCGGAAGGCCCGAACATCGGACTCATCGGCTCTCTGGCGACGTACTCGAAGCTGGATAAGTTCGGCTTCCTGCTGGCGCCATACGTTAAGGTGGACAAAGGCAAGATCACCAAGAGCGTGGAGTACCTGAGCGCGGCGGTGGAGGACAGATATCCGATAGCGCAGGCGAACGCGCCGATAGACAAGAAGGGCGGGTTCAGCGAACAGCTCGTGGCCGTGCGCTCGCGGGACAAGATCGAAAGAATACCTCCCAAAGACGTGGTGTATATGGACGTCAGCCCGAAGCAGCTTGTTTCGGTGACGACGGCGCTGATCCCGTTCCTCGAACACGACGACGCGAACAGGGCTTTGATGGGATCGAACATGCAGAGGCAGGCGGTTCCGCTCATCAGGTCGGACGCGCCTTACGTGGGCACTGGCATGGAGCATAAAGTGGCCACAGACGCCGACGCGCTGGTGTACGCGAAACGCGCGGGCAAAATCACATACGTCGACAGCAAGGTTATCAAGGTTAAAGTCGACGGCAAGAACGAGGAAGACGTATACAACCTGATAAAGTTCGGCAGGTCCAACCAGAGCACGTGCATAAACTTCAAGCCCGTGGTGTCCCTCGGCGAGAAAGTGGAAGAGGGAACGACGCTGGCGGACGGGCCGAGTTGCGAGAACGGAAGGCTGGCGCTGGGACGCAACCTGCTAGTGGCGTTCATGCCGTGGGAAGGGTACAACTACGAAGACGCGGTGATATGCTCCGAGCGGTTGCTGATGGAGGATTCATTCACTTCGATATTCATAGAGAAATACGAGTGCGAGGCGAGAGAGACGAAACTGGGTCCGGAGGAAATCACGCGGGACATCCCGAACGTGAACGAGGAAGTGCTCGAAAATCTGGACGAGAACGCGATAATCAAGGTCGGCACGCACGTGAAAGCCGGAGATATCCTGATAGGCAAGGTCATCCCGAAAGGGGAGACGGAGCCGACGGCTGAAGAGCGGTTGCTGAGGGCGATATTCGGAGAAAAGGCGAGAGACGTAAGGAACACCTCGCTGAAAGTGCCGCACGGCGGCAAGGGGATAGTCATAGGCGTGACGGACTTCAGCCGCGAGGCGGGAGACGATTTCGCGCCGGGCAAGAACCGAAGCGTAAGGGTGTTCGTCGCTCAGCGCAGACACCTTATGGTCGGCGACAAGCTGGCCGGAAGGCACGGCAACAAAGGCGTCATCTCGCGCATAGTTCCGATAGAGGACATGCCGTATCTGGAAGACGGCACGCCGATAGACGTGATATTGAACCCGCTGGGCGTGCCTTCCCGAATGAACCTCGGACAGGTGCTCGAGACGCACCTCGGATGGGTGTCGCACCACACGAACACCTACTTCGAGACGCCGATATTCGAGGGCGTTTCTGAAGAGGAGTTGTTCTCCCTGTTGGACAAGGCCGGGCTTCCGCAAGACGGCAAAGTGAAGCTGTTCAACGGCAAGACCGGGGAGCAGTTCGACGAGAAAGTGATGGTCGGGTACATATATCTTCTGAAGCTCAACCACATGATTGAAGACAAGATGCACGCGCGCTCGACAGGGTCGTACGCGCTGGTGACGCAGCAACCGCTGGGCGGCAAGGCTCAGTTCGGCGGCCAGAGGTTCGGAGAGATGGAAGTGTGGGCTCTTGAGGCATACGGCGCGGCCGTGACTCTGCAGGAGCTTCTCACCATCAAGTCCGACGACATAACCGGAAGAGTGAAGACGTACGAGGCGATAGTGAAGCACGAGAACATACAGAAGCCGGGCATACCGGAATCGTTCAACGTGCTGGTCAAGGAGCTGCAGGCTCTGGCGCTGGACGTCCAGTTGCTGACAGGCTCCGGGCGAAAGATAATGCAGACGACCGAGGACGATTCGGTCGGCTCGATACTGCTTGACGACTTGGGGATACAAAGCCCGTCGTACAAGTGACGTTCCCGGCTGGGCCGGGGAAAAGGCGGCGGGCCGGAAGAGGCGTTTCCGGAGCATCCGCCGCCGCCGCGGCATCCGACCTTAAGGAGGTTAATCCGTGAGCAAGACGACACTGGAAAAAATCCGAATAAGCCTCGCGTCGCCGGACACCATACGCAAGTGGTCGTACGGCGAGGTGAAGAAGCCTGAAACCATAAACTACAGGACTCTCAAACCGGAGAAGGACGGCCTGTTTTGCGAGAAGATTTTCGGGCCTGTGAAAGACTGGGAATGCCACTGCGGCAAGTACAAGAGAATCCGGTTCAAGAACATAAAGTGCGAAGCCTGCGGAGTGGAAGTCACGCAGACGAAGGTGCGGCGCGAGAGGATGGGCCACATCGTGCTCGCCGCTCCCGTCAGCCACATCTGGTACTTCAAGGGAACGCCCAGCAGGATGAGCTATCTGCTCGGCATCTCCGTCAAAGAGCTTGAGCGCGTCCTGTACTACGGCGATTTCATGGTGACGAAAGTCAACAAGGACGCTATCGACGATCTGGCGAAGAAGATAAAGTCGGAAAAGCCGCAGTTCAGCATAGCCAGACTGATTCCGGCGTTTGCGGAAAACACCGCGCGGCTTGAAATGCTCGAAGAAGAGGGAACGGGCAAGAAGTTCCCCATCATCGGCAACATAAAAGTCTGCGACACCGATTTCTCCAGAGCGGAACGCGAGGAGATTCAGAACACGCTAAAGAAGCTTCAGGGCAGGTTCGGCGAAGACAGCGGCGTGACTCTCAGGCTGGAAAAAGTCTCCGGGCACGAGTCCGTCAGAGTATGCCGCAAGGTGGGAGACGAGGAAAAGATTCTCGGATACCTTCCGATGCTTTACTCCAAAGTCCTGTCAACGTACATCAAGGACGGGTCGGTGGAATACGAAGCGACGGTCGAGAGGATAACCAAGGGGATAATGGACAGGAGGCGGCTGGGCATCCGGCTGGCGCTCCGTTTCAAAGATAAAGCTATATCGCAACAGATAATGAGGATGCTGAGAACGAAGTTTCAGGAGTGCGAGGACGTTTACACCGCGATATACCTCGACGAGGGCCTGAGCCTTCTACAGTCGTTGCAGCCGAAGCAGACGCTGCAGACCGGGATGGTCGGAAGCGTGTATAAGTTCGCCGACGGCCGCGTGTTCAAGCCGGAAGACAAAGTGTTCGAGGAGATATACGACCTCGATTTCTACGTGCCGCGGCCTTACGATCAGGCGATGAACCTGATGAAATATCTGTCGGATTGTTTCAACGACACTTCGATAAACAACCTGTTCTCGGTGGGAATGGGAGCGCAGGCGGTCAAAGACGTTCTGAAGGACCTCGACCTCGACGCGCTTTCGACGGAGCTGACGGCCGAGATAGAAGAGGCGAAGAAGCAGAAACGCCTGAAGCTCATAAAGCGGCTTACGGTGGTCGAAGCGTTCAGGAAGTCCAAGAGCAAACCGGAATGGATGATATTGGACATGCTGCCCGTGTTGCCGCCCGACTTGAGGCCGATGGTGCAGCTCGAAGGCGGAAGGTTCGCGTCGTCCGACCTCAACGACCTGTATCGCAGGGTTATAAACAGGAACAACAGGCTGAAAAAGCTCATCGAGATAAAGGCCCCTGAGAGCATCATCAGAAACGAGAAGAGGATGTTGCAGGAGGCTGTGGACGCGCTGATAGACAACGGCAGGAGAGGGCGCGTGTTCACCGGCTCGCACAAGAGGCCGCTGAAGTCCCTCAGCGAGTTGCTTAAAGGAAAACAGGGAAGGTTCCGGCAGAACCTGCTGGGCAAGCGCGTGGACTACTCCGGGCGCTCGGTCATCGTGGTCGGTCCGGAACTGAAGCTGCACCAGTGCGGGCTTCCCAAGGACATGGCGCTGGAACTGTTCAAGCCGTTCGTCATGCACGAGCTTGTGAACAGAAACATAGTGCCTAACATCAAGACGGCGAAGAAGTTCGTGGAGCGCTCCGAGAGCGAGGTTTGGGACGTGCTCGAAGAGATAGTGCGCGACCACCCGGTCATGCTGAACAGAGCTCCCACGCTTCACAGGCTGGGCATACAGGCGTTCCAACCCGTCCTCGTCGAGGGCAAGGCCATCCAGATTCACCCTCTGGTATGCGCGGCGTTCAACGCTGACTTCGACGGAGACCAGATGGCGGTGCATCTGCCGCTTTCGATGGAGGCGCAGGCCGAGGCGAGGCTGATAATGCTCTCGACCAACAACCTGCTGCTGCCCGCGAACGGCAGGCCGGTGGTGGCCCCCTCGCAGGACATCGTCATCGGCGTGTACTATCTGACGCAGGAGAAAAAGGGAGCCAAAGGCGAAGGCAAGATATTCAGGGACGTCAACGAGGTGCGGATGGCCCACGAACTGGGGCACGTATCGCTGCACGCCGCCATAAAGATAAGGCACAAAGGAAAAGTCATCGACACAACGGTCGGGCGCTCGATATTCAACAGCATACTCCCCGACGGGCTGCCCTATGAGAACGGGGTCATCAGCAAGAAACAGTTGAGCCGAATCATCGGGCAGTGTCTGAGGCGGCGCGGGCAGAAGAGAACGGTTCAGCTTCTGGACGACGTCAAGCAGATGGGTTACCAATACGCGACGCAGGCCGGACTGACGATTTCCATCGTTGATGTCGTGATCCCCGAAGAGAGGCGCAAGCTGCTCAAAGAGGCGGAGGCGTTGGAGCGCAACATCGACGTGTTCTTCGACCGCGGGCTTCTCACCGAGGACGAGAAATATCAGAAACGCATCGAACTGTGGATGGAGCGGCAGGAAAAGATCAAGCAGATGTTCGAGCGAACCATCAAGGAAGACAAGTTCAATTCGCTGTTCATGATGGCCGAATCGGGCGCAAGAGGAACGGTGCAGCAGATAAGGCAGCTCGGCGGCCTGCGCGGTCTCATGAGCGACCCCACAGGACGCACAATCGACTTCCCGATTAAAACGAACTTCAGGGAAGGCCTCTCCGTTCTCGAATACTTCATATCCACGCACGGCGCGCGCAAAGGCCTTGCGGACACCGCGTTGAGGACAGCCGACTCCGGTTACCTAACGCGCAGGCTTGTGGATGTCGCGCAGGATGTCATCATTCAGGAGCTTGACTGCGGCACGAATAGGTTCCTCACAGTGGAGACCATTTACGTAAACGGGCGCAGCGTCCCGATCGTTCAGGACGTTCTGATGAAAAGCCTCAAGCTGACTAAGAAGAAACCCGTCGAAATCATTGAGGAAAAGGCGTACAAGTTCGACGGCCTCGAAGACGTCAAGGCCACCATCAAGATGAAAGGCAAGCAGAAAAAAATCTGTCTTAAGAAAATATATCCGATTCGGGACGAGACCGGGGAAGTCATAGGGGCCAAGAAGGACGGAAAGGCGATCTATCTGGACTTTCAGGGGATAGACCTGAGAGAGTCCAATCCCGACATCACCGACCACATGAAGACGCTGTTGAGAGAAAAACTCATCGGCAGGGTGGCGGGAAAAGACATCTTCAGCCTGACCACGGGCGAAGTTTTCGTTAAGAAGGGCGAGGAGATAACCGAAGAGGATTTCGACAACATGTCGAAAACGGCGCTGGCGGCTCCTCTGCAGATACGCTCGGCGCTGGAGTGCCAGACAAGGTACGGCGTGTGCGCGATGTGCTACGGGCGCAACTTCGCCACCGGCAAGATAGCGCAGATAGGCGACGCCACCGGCATCATAGCCGCGCAGAGCATAGGCGAGCCGGGAACGCAGTTGACGATGCGCACCTTCCACACCGGCGGCGTGTCGGGCGAGGACATTTCGGACATCACGCAGGGTCTGCCCCGCGTCGAAGAGCTTTTCGAGGCCAGAAAGCCTAAGTCTCAGGCTCTTATGAGCGAGGTGGACGGCAAGGCGGAGATAGTATCCACCGAGACCGGGCGCGAAATTGTCATCGCCCCGGCCCACGACAAGGAAGCCAAGAAGGAAAGAATGAGAGTGCCCGACGACTCGATGATTCTCGTGAAGAACGGGGATAGGGTTGCGATGGGGCAGGCGCTCACGGACGGGCACTTAAGCCCGCACGAGGTTCTGCGCGTGCTCGGTCTGGCCAAAGCTCAGGAATACATAGTCAACGAAGTCATCGCGGTTTACAAGAGCCAAGGCGTGGACACGAACGAGAAACACGTCGAAGTCATCGTCCGCGAGATGCTCAGGAAGATTAAAATCGAAACCCCCGGAGACACGGATTTCCTTCCGCAGTCGCTGGTGGACAGGTTCGAGTTCGACCGCAAGAACAGGGAGATGAAGCTGCAGGGCAAGAAGGCCGCTACCGGGAAATCCGTTCTGCTCGGCATAACGAAATGCTCGCTCTCAACGCACAGCTTCCTGTCCGCCGCGTCTTTCCAAGAGACCACGAGGGTGCTCACAGACGCGGCGACGAAAGGCAAGGTCGACCCGCTGATGGGACTGAAGGAAAACGTCATAATCGGGAACCTCGTGCCCGCCGGAACAGGGTTGCCGTCGTACAGAGACGTCAAGCTCGCGTTCAACGCTCCCGAAGAGGCCGCGATGGAACAGCCGGGCTCGCTTTTCGACGAGCCTGAGGCCGAGGAAGCCAAGCCGCTGACCCGCGATTCCATCGACAGCGATTTCGACGAAGAGGAATTCGAGGAGGCAGAGGGAAAAGTTTCAGTCGATGATTGACACGGTTCCCGCGTTTTGCTATTCTTTTCATTTGTGTTTGAACGAGGTTAAAAAAATTTGACAGGCGTTTGGAAATACTGAGACGGGAAACGAAACACTATGCCGACAGTGAACCAGTTAGTGCGGAACAAGAGAAAACCGCAGAGAAGCAAATCGAAATCGATGGCGTTGCAGAAAAACCCGCAGAAGAGGGGCGTTTGCACCCGCGTGTGGACTGTGACGCCGAAGAAGCCCAACTCGGCGCTGCGCAAGGTGGCCAGAGTCCGTTTGTCCAACGGAATCGAAGTCGCGGCGTACATCCCCGGAGTGGGCCACAACCTGCAGGAGCACTCGATAGTGCTGATAAGAGGCGGCAGGGTGAAAGACCTTCCCGGCGTCAGATATCACATCGTGCGCGGAGTGCTTGACACCGCCGGCACGGAGAACAGAAAGCAGAGCAGGTCGAAGTACGGAACGAGAAGGCCGAAAAAGGCGGCGAAATAATGCGCAAGGGGCGCTCGCCGCGCCCCGAGCGGGGGATAATAGATTATGCCGAGACGCAAATACTCAAAAACGCAGAGAAACCCGGTTGATCCCGTCTACAATGACCCGGTCATCGGCTCGACCATCAACAAAATCCTCAAAAGAGGAAAGAAAAGCGTGGCCGAGAGGATAATGTACGAGGCGTTGGAAACCGTCGAAAAGAAGACGGGAAAGCCCGCTAGGGACGTTTACATCCTTGCCATCAGGAATGTCGCCCCCACCGTACAGGTCAAGTCGAAGAGAGTCGGCGGCGCCACGTATCAGGTGCCGATAGAAATAGAAGAAGACAGAAGACAGGCGCTTGCAATCACATGGCTGATGCAATTCGCCGAAGCTCGCAAGGGAGCGGGGTTTGCGCAAAAGTTCGCGGAAGAAATCATAGAGGCCTCGGAGAACAGAGGGGGCGCGATCAAAAAGAAGATCGACACCCACAAAATGGCCGAGGCCAACAAAGCTTTCTCGCACTACAGATTCTAACGGTCGCAAGCAATCAAGCCCGCACCGTCTGGACATCAGGTGCGGGTTTTCGTGTCAGGATAAAGGCTGAAATGAACGAACAGAAGTTGAAAAACACAAGAGTCATGGGGATCGCCGCTCACATCGACGCGGGCAAGACCACCACGACCGAGCGCATCCTGTTCTACTCAGGACGGGTGCACCGCATCGGCGAGGTGGACGAGGGGACCGCGACGATGGATTGGATGATTCAGGAGCAGGAGCGCGGCATCACCATAACATCGGCCGCCACATACTGCCAGTGGGGCGAGCATACAATCAACATCCTTGACACTCCCGGCCATGTGGATTTTACAGTAGAAGTCGAACGCTCGATGAGAGTGCTCGACGGACTCGTCGTGGTGTTCTGCGCCGTGGGCGGCGTGCAACCCCAGAGCGAGACCGTCTGGCGGCAGGCGGACAGGTACAAAGTGCCCCGCATCGTGTTCATCAATAAGATGGACAGGACAGGAGCCGATTTCTACAGAGTCGTCAGCAGAATAGAAGAACAACTGGGAGCAACAGTGGTTCCGGTCGCGCTACCCATAGGCGCGGAAGACAGCTTCGAGGGTTGTGTCGACCTGATAGCTATGGAGTCCGTCACTCACGAGGACGAGCTTGGCGCGGTGGTCAAGAGAGGCCCGATCCCCGGCGACATGATGGGAGCGGCGACGGAATGGCGGCGCGCGCTCGTCGAGAAACTCGCCGACCATGACGACTCCCTTGCCGAGAAATATCTCGCCGAAGAAGAAATATCCGAGCAGCTAATAATCGAGGCGCTGCGGAGAGCGACGATAGCCGGGAAGATTTCCCCCGCGCTCTGCGGAAGCTCATTGAAGAACAAAGGCATACAGCCGCTGATAGGCGCGATAGTGAACTACCTGCCGTGCCCGCTGGACGTTCCGGCGGCGGCGGGAATCAACCCGAAGACGGACGAGACAGAGACGCGCGGGCACGACGACAACGAGCCTCTCGCCGCTCTCGCCTTCAAAATCGCAAACGACACGTTCCTCGGAACATTGACATACGTGCGAGTGTATTCCGGACGCATAAAAAAAGGCGCCACGGTGTACAACGTCAACAAAAGATCCAGAGAGCGGGCGGGCAGGCTTCTGAGGATGCACGCCAACCATCGCGAGGACCTCGAAGAACTGACGGCGGGCGAAATAGGAGCGATAGGCGGCCTGAAGAACACTTCTACCGGAGACACCCTATCCGCCGAACACAGGCAGATACTCCTTGAGAACATAAGGTTCCCGGAACCGGTTATCTCGGTGGCCATCGAGCCTCGCAGCCAAGCCGAATACCAGAAGATGGTGGATTCGCTAAAAAAACTCGCGAACGAAGACCCGACATTCAAGGCCCGGTTCGACGAGGAGATGGGACAGACAATCATATCCGGGATGGGAGAGCTTCATCTCGACATCATAGTGGACAGACTCGAACGCGAGCACAAAGTGCGCGGCAAGGTCGGCAAGCCGATGGTCGCGTACAAGGAAACGATTACGGAAACAGTGACTGCGGAAGACAAATACATACATCAGACCGGCGGCAAGGGTCAGTATGGACACGTGATATTGAGACTGTCGCAGATGAGCGAAGGCGGCGGGTTCGAGTTCGAGAACGAAGTCAGCCCGAACGACGTGCCGAGAGAGTTCATGCCGGACATCAAGGAAGGCGTCGAATCGGCGTTGACGAGCGGCCCGCTCGGCGGCTACCCGGTCATCGACATCAAAGTGACGGCGGTAGGCGGCTCCAGCCATGAGACGGACTCGACCAACATCGCGTTCAAGATCGCAGCGGCCCGAGCGTGCAGAGACGGCCTTGAGAGGGCCAAGCCGGTTCTAAAAGAGCCGGTGATGAAAGTGGAAATATTCACGCCCGAAAGCCACATGGGCGACGTGATAAACGACATCAACGCAAGAAGGGGCAAGCTGATGAGCATCGAGCCTGCTCCGGGCAATTCACAACAGGTCAAAGCGCTGGTTCCGCTATCTGAGATGTTCGGCTACGCCACGGAACTGCGCAACAGGTCGCAAGGCCGCGCGACATACACGATGGAATTTCACTGTTACAGGGAAGTCCCGTCCGAATTGACAAGGGAAATGCTCGGCATGAGCGCCTGAACGACGACCGCGGCGCGGGCCGCGGACGAACAGACTGGAGGAAGAAATGGGAAAAGAAAAATTTGATCGAAAGAAGCCGCACGTGAACGTGGGAACGATCGGGCACGTGGATCATGGCAAGACGACATTGACGAGCGCGTTGACGAGGGTATTGGCGAACGCGGGGTTGGCAAAG
>JAKQPS010000054.1 GCA_029564595.1 bacterium
GGCAAGCTCGTGGCAAGGAGCTGACTTTACATTTGACGTTACGAACGCTGACGCGGGGTCGGGTGTCGGCGTGTGCGAATATATGGTCGAGAGCGATGGGATAGAGACGCTTGCATGGACGGTATACGGATGCGGAACGGACCCGACGATCACGGTGGGCGTAGGAGACGACTGCGATGTCGAGGGCGTGGACAAGTGCGAAGTGTTCGTGCGGGTTACCGACGTTGCTGGCAACGGGCCTGCGAGCGCATCTAGGATATTCAGCATAGACTGGGCGAACCCGACGGTTACGATCAATGCTCCTGCCGCCAGTTCGTGGCAGAGAGCTGACTTTACGTTTGACGTTACTAACGCGGACACCGGGTCAGGCGTGGATGTTTGCGAATATAGAGTCGTTAGCGACAGCGTGGAAACGCTTGCGTGGACGGTGTACGCTTGCGCTACCGATCCGACGATAACTGTCGGCGTCGGAGACGACTGCGATGTCGAGGGCGCGGACGAATGCGAAGTGTTCGTAAGAGTGACCGACGTTGCGGGCAACGGGCCGGTGAGCGCGTCCCGCGTGTTCGGCATAGACTGGACGCCGCCGGTAATATTGACCGGAGGTTTCGTCGAAGCGAGCGACTATCTATGGATATCGCCTTCAAACAACAGGCTTTATTTCGGAAACGGCATGGCCGCCGCGCAGGAGTTCCAAGTCGAGGGAACCGCATCAGACGCTCTATCGGGAATGTATCGCGCGGCATTCTCTGCTGCTTTCTCGGACACTCCGGCGGACGACATGTCGGCGGAGGATTGGAGCGGGACATACGACATCGACAGCTCGGACGCCGTCGCGGACAGCGTGACTGTTACGGTGTACGACCTAGCGGGCAACAGCGCGTCGGCCACGTATAACACCGTTCGCAATAATAGTTTGAGCGTGGAGTTCCTAGACCTGTCGCCGACCGGCCCCCCCGCGTTCACGCAGTTCAAGCTCTACTATCCCGACGGGGTCACTGAGATGACCTCGACCGGAGCGGATGGCCTGTCAGCCACCGTCACAGGCGGATATGATTTGTCTAAATTTATCCGGCTTTACGACAAGAACGGCGACGCCGAAGTGGTTCTTGACGACCCGGACGACGGAGTGGACGGCGATTTTGTGATTCAAACGCTGGCCTATCAGAACGGTTGCGGAACAGCTCCCGGAGACGCGTGGTGTCTGGAGCTATACACTATCGGTTGCGCGAGTTGCCATAACACGCCGCACTATATAGGCGTGTTTACCGCAGTCGGGGTCGAGATTAGGACGAACGCTTTTTATTCGAGTATTCCCGAAGACCATACCATAAACGGCGACCTCGGCGGGCCTCCTGTCGGGCCTCCTTTCACAATAGGCGATCCCGGAACCGTCGAAATCGGATCCGGCCCCGACTACCTGTTGTTGACCGCGCTTGGAGAAAGAATTGTAACCTCGGACTTTACGATAAGCGCTTGGTGCGCCGGAGGCGCGTGTTCGCCCGTCTGCGCGCTAGGCAACTACTGCTCGGACACAGCTTCGATTGTGACGAAACCTGATTATGTGAAGATGGACACGGGCGGCGGTCCTGTGCTTGCGTCCAATATCGCCGACGACTCCACCCCGGCTGCAGGAGAATGGTCGTGGGACACAGTTAACAAGAGAGTGGTTTTATTTGACAATCCGGACGCGCCCGGAACGACGATAACAGCTACTCCTAACGGTGGCAGCGAGACTGTTTGTGTGACGTTGATAGACGGATGCGGCATACTCGTGGATGAAGGCGGATGGAGCGACGACATAGTCGAACTTACTCTTTCTCAAGCGCCGGATTCAGGCATGGATATCACCGAAAATTTGGCTAACGTCAATCAAGGGTTTGCGAATGTAACCGCTCCCGCCGTTGCGATCACGGAGCCGAACCAGACTGTCATAAAAGGCAATCTGGTCAAAGGAAAAGCATGTTTCTCAGTGACGGCCGAACAGTTGCCTTCTGATGACCCGCAGAGTCCCATAATGATATCCTCCGCATATTTCGGAGCGACGCCGCTTTCGCACAAGATAGGGGAAAATTCGCCTCTTTATCTGTTGATTAGACCCCACACAGGAATTCCCGAATCCGACAGTTTCACAGGAATCGTTGATGTTGAAGATGTGTTTGTTCCCACGCCGGACACTACAGCTCAGGCGATTGTGTTGTCGCCGATGTGGAGTTACGACGGAGGAAAGATGCTTTTCACGTCCCGCCAGTCGAACCCCTGCGACGGAAACGCCGCCATCGGAGATTCGGAGTATTCCAATTTCAATATTTACACGTTGACTCTTTCAGGCGGCATTTTGACGGATTGCGCTCGACTGACAAGCAACGTGAACGACGGATTCGCCACCTACGGCGTCGATCCATCAAGCGATGTTACATGGATTGACGACGCGTCCAAGGTGATATTTGCCGCTCCCGATCACATAGGGACAGGAAGGAATAAACTGTTCTGGGTCGACTCGACGGTTGGAGTCGGTCAGTCAGTTGGAGATCAATACGACTATCCGCCCGCCGGGCCTGTTATAGCCTCCGAAATGATCTTGGAGGATGTCTTGGTTGGCGACGGAATCATTAAGGTCAGCCTTAATCCCGGAGTGTTGATAAATATCGGCGACAAAGTTTCAATATATGAAATAGACTCATTCTCAGGAGAAATTGCCCAATCAGAGATCGCGGAAGTCACGAACATTCAACACGATTTCGGAAATTTCGTGACTGAGATACATGTGACTCCGAATACTGTGAACGCATACCTCGGCATGATGAGCGCAGGGTCGAGTTTTGTCGAATATCCCGCGACGCTTAGGCAGATGGGGCAAAACATCGTTCCGTTGGACGACAACGCGGACTGGTGGGATCCGAATATCTCAGGGAACTACGCGGAATGCGCGGCGGCATATCGGAGCAAGCTGCTGGCTGTGCGCAAGCCGTCGGCGAACGCGGAGGATTACGTTTGCGGCCCGGCATGCGCGCAGGACGGCGCGGTCACAACGAACGCGAACATCGTGATGATCTCCGACACTAACGCAGACAGCGAATACACGGTTGGCGGCGGAGACAACCTGATAAAAGTGACGAACTTCCACGGAGCCGGCGCATACTCTGTCAATCAGGTGTGGCCGATGAAGCCCAAGTGGTCTCCCGACTGCAAGATGATATCGTTCCTAGCTTGGGACCGCTCGCCGGGCAACACCAACCCGACGCCGCCCTCGAAGACCAGCGTCTACATCATTAACCTCGACGCTGAGCATTCAGGATTCGAGAAGGCGACCCTGCCGATATCATCTCTGACGGACACCGGGGTGTACCCGATTTACAAGTACGACGATCACTCCATGCCTGCCAACTTCCCGAACTGGTCGGCGGATGGAAAACTCGTTTCGTACTCGCTTGACAGGAACAACGCGCTCGATCTGGAGCAAGCCAGTTCTGACATGGACAACCTAGTGAACCAGATGTTCGGTTCAAGCAACTACGACATATACCTTGAATACGTGCTGGATCAGCCTGAGAGCCAAGGGGCGATATACTCGCCGCAGTTGATGGGGAATGTGGACAACAACGAGATGGCGCTGGCGCAGTGCCCGACGAATGGGGCGTCCACTTGCCCGAACAAGCCCAACTCGCCGTTCGTTCAGGTGTCCCAGATGTACTCAGGAGCCGGAGCGTATCTGAGGATGCTCACCCTCGGAGACGAAAGCGAGGTTAACGAAGGCGGAGGCATACTGTTCCAAGACGGAATAATCACGGCTGTGTTCCCGCCGAACGTGGTGGCAAGCAGCACAGTGTTCTACAACACCGACCCGACCGCCTATTGCGGAGGGGTATTGTTGCCGGATTGCCCGGTCGATCCCGATCCAACAAGAAACTTCATTGTTCAAGCCGGAGAAGCAAGAGAATACTTCCCGGACGGCACGAACTTCGAGTCGTACGCGCGCCTGATATTCAGGTACTGCGACAGCGACGACATCGATCTTGACCTAACCTACAAGGGCGACGGCTTTATTGATGTCGGCACAGAAAACACTTACGCCGCCACATCGGCTGGAACCAAGTCTTTTACGTACGACCCGCTGTCAAACACATGCTCGATTGACGGAACTATAACATCCGGCGGAACGATAAGCGCGGACGCGTTGGCCGTTTACCACTGGGACAAAAACGCAATCCCGCCCCAGTGGGTTCGCATGGACGGAGCGGTGGACAAGGTCAACAAGACGATAACCGTGTTCTCGAAACACTTCTCTAGGTATGACACGCTGGGGTTCAGGACGGGGCTGCAGGCCCCCGTGCTCGTGCCGCTGCAGATAACTGATATCCGGACATATCCGAACCCGTACGTGCAATCGCGCAACTGGGCGGATGGAATCAAGTTCGCCGCCGGTGGGCTGAGCGGATACGGGCCGATCAACATAGAGATAAAAGTCATCGACATCCGAGGCTCGCTCGTGACGACGCTTGCCGGAGTGGTGAACGGCAACGCGCCCACCGACTTCAGCAACGTCTTTGAAAACAACGCATACACCCTGTTGCACTGGACAAACCCAGTGAACGCCGCAGGCCGCCCGCTGGCCTCCGGAGTCTATCTCTACTACATGACCGCCCGCACGACAAACTACGAAGTCACTCACAAAGGCAAGTTCTCAATCGTGAGATAGTGGCGACAAAGGCGTATAGCACAACACTGGCCGGCGGTTATGTTGAATGGACGTGAAAGACAAGGTTAAAGAGATTTTTCGCAAATGGTCAGTGTATCTGTGACATAATCAATATGCTGTTTTGTCCTTCAACACGATAAAACAGGCGATTTCAACCGAATCCGCCATTAGGATTCGGGAGCGATTGTTCAGATCGGATGAAACGCGGAACACAAGGCGCATTTTTGCAATGAACAGACCTTGCGGTTCATGAACAAAGAATGCGGCGGCAACGAAGCAGTTCGCCTCTGTAAAAATCGCCCCGGTTCGTCGGCTCTATTGGCGAATCCGGGTTCAATTCAGCGAGCCTGTGTTTTTTGATTTGCGGTCTAAACAATGTGCTTGTTTATAGCGGAGCCGAAAAGCGTGGATAGATATTTCAGTTCATTGGCTTTTTTAGCCGCGGCGCAAGCCGGACCGTAAAACGCGGCCCCGAAAACGATTCCGACAGCGTCGAAATCACCCAGAGAAATAAGTTCTCCTTTAGGCCTGTATCTGGAGACGCGGGAGCGAAGCCCGATTGCGGACCGGATGATGTTTTTCGCGGCGATGTCAGCGTGGTATATAGCCCGTTGAGCGGTCAGAGAGTTGGCGTTCGGCAGGGGACTTGAAACCATCGCGGAATCCCCGGCCCCGAATACATTTTCATGTTCGCGGCAAACGAGAGTCGGATCGACGGCGAGGCCGCTGGATGCCGCCGTTCCTATTCCGGTTCGTTTAATGCCGCCGCACCACACTGTCAGATCGCAGTCTATGTGTTTCCCTTCCTCAAGCCATACGCGCCCCGGAGACAGTTTCGAAATTGTCGTTCCGGTCAGCGTTCTAATATTCTCTCGTTTGAAAAAGGCTGAAATGTAATCCCGCTGAGCGTCTCCGCACTGTGATGCGGCGATAATTCTGTCCTGTTTTTCAACTATCGCGATTTCGCATTTCTTCGGGCCGTAACGCTGTCTGAGTTGCGCCGCGAATTCGACTCCGAGAAGCCCCGCTCCGCAAACAGCGATTCTTTTCTTAGATGCGCCACGCTTGTTCATGCCCAAAGACTTGATTCTCAATCCGCATCTCATAGCCGATTCATAGCTTAAGATGTTTTCAGAGTTTTCAGCCGCGCCGGGGATGCCGAAGTAATTCGGCTCCGCGCCTGTCGCCACGACAAGGCGGTCCCAATCATAAACTGAACCATTCGCAAAGATTCTTCTATTCTTGAAATCCACTTCCTCCACAGAGGCATTGATGAAATCCGCTCGCGCAAAGTCTGCCAGCGTTCTTGTCGGAATTCTTATCAGGATGTCTCGTTCAGGGTCGACGGCAATTTGGTGAAGCCGGGTTTTAACCGCGTGGAATTCCGAAGGATCCAATATGACTGCGTTGAAAGAGCGTCGGGCGTCGAGCGCGGCAAGCTTTGCCGCTATGCCAGCGCCGGCGTATCCGCCGCCTGCGATAAGAACGGTTCTTGTCGCCAAAGCGTCACCTCTTTTTTCCGAGCCTCTACGGCCTCGCAATTCTGGAACGAATGACGCTCAGAATGTCTTTCTCGTCCACGTTGTCCGCCACGACAGCGCGGCCTATGCTCTCTAGGAGAACCAACCTGAGTTTTCCGCCGCGGCATTTTTTGTCTCTGAACATGCAATCCAGCAGATGTCGCGGCTGGGCGTTATTTATCGTCACTGGAAGTTCAGCGGCAGATATCAGGCGTTCGACGCGCGCGGCGTCTTCCTGCGAGATCATGCCGATTCGAGCCGACAGGTCTGAGGCGCAGGCCATTCCGACCGCCACCGCTTCGCCATGATTGTAATCTTTATATCCGCAAACCGCTTCCAGCGCGTGAGCGAAAGTGTGCCCGAAATTGAGAATTGCCCTGATGTCTTTTGTGTCTCGTTCGTCTTTGCCTACCACCTTGGCTTTCAGACGGCAGCAGCATTCTATCGCTCGCGAAAGAAGCGCCTCGTCTCCGGAATTAAATTTCTCCATGTTCTTTTCCATGAATTTTACAAACGGCTCGTCCATTATGAATCCGTATTTGATCACTTCTGCCGTTCCTGTTCTGAACTCCCGCGGTGGCAGGGTGGAAAGGGTGTCAGTGTCGACCAGCACCGCGCGCGGCTGATGAAAAGCCCCCACAAGGTTTTTTCCGAAAGGCAAGTCCACGCCTGTTTTTCCGCCTACGCTTGAGTCAACGCATGCAAGAAGCGTGGTGGGACATTGGATGACGGGGGTGCCGCGTCGGTAGGTAGCTGCCGCGAATCCAGCGATATCTCCCACCACGCCTCCCCCTAACGCAACCACCACAGTGTCCGCAGCTCCGCTCGTCTGCGCGAAACGCGACACTACTTTTAAATATGTGTTAAGGTTCTTGTGTTTTTCTCCTGCCGCGATTATTTCGGTTTCGGTTTTTATTCCAGCGGCTTCAAGTGTTTTTACTACATTATTTAGATAAAGCGGGGCAACCTTCTTATCTGTGACTATAAAAGCCAATGGCTTTTTTGAAACATCGCAAACTCGGTCTGCGATTCTATTTAACATCCCCGGGCCGATTTCAATAGAGTATCCGTCACTCCCGCTGAATTTAACTTTGACTGTTTTCTCAATCATTACTTTCTCCATATTAACAATTCTAAATTTAGATATTATTATACATTCAACCCCTATTCAAATAGAATAAGAAAAATGGTTTAGGACAATAAAGCGCGTGTATCCTCTTACACGCACGCGCGGCATTTTGGGTAAGCCAATACACCATCTTGCATTTATATATTATATTTGTTTTGTAAATGCTAATTCTCACTGTTTTTTTTAGCCGCAAAGATAACATTCGTATAAAAATATGAGCATATAAAAAAAGGGTGAATATAAATGGATATAATATCATTTCCGACTGGCTTGGTTTGACGCGAAAGAAAGTACAAAACAAACAAAGCTGACATATTAAGATGAGGCATAATGATTGATTGTGTGTTTATATGGGTTATGTGGTGTTATTGTTTGTTATTGCGTCTTGGGCATTAAAAAGAATCTGGAAATAAATTTGCTATAATTTATCCTGCTGTACATAATACGTAAAGAGGTGGGCGATGAGATCAAAAGGGTTCACGGTAATTGAAACACTGCTGATAGTAGTTTTGATCAGCATCTTAGCGGCGATATTGATTCCGAGGTTTACGATAGGTTCCAAACAGGCAAAGATTCAATCCTGCGAAATGAACAGATCGATAATAAACACAATGACTGAAACATTTTATTTCATGGAAGGCACATGGCCGAATCTTGATCTCGATGTGTTCAGACATGCCGCTGCGGATGGCGCATACGATACCGTTTGGGTGGATTCATCAAACAACGAATTCGACCCGGCGGTGCCAGCGGAGAAAGCGGCGTTATCGAACTTGGCCGGTAAGTATTTTCCGGATGGAATACCGACATGCCCGGTGGATGAGACATCATATGTTCTTGCTCCTTCGCCAATATTCAGAGTATCGGGGCATAGAGAAGGTTCAGACACGCACGAGCTATAAAATTGTCATAATATTATGTGTGGTTTATTGGGAGAATTACCGGCATGAGATTAAGCGGCTATCGGGGATTCACAATATTGGAAGTATTGATAGTCGTTGTTCTGATAAGCATTCTTGCGGCGATAGTTATACCTAGATTCATGGTTTCGACGAAGCAGGCGAAAGTGCAGGCGTGCGAGATGCAACGGGCCATAATTAACAAACAGATAGAAAATTTTTATTTTATGGAAGCCACATGGCCGAATCTGGATCTTGATGTGTTCAGGCATGCCGCTGAGAGCGGATGGAGTTCGACATCGGAATGGGTGGATTCGTCTGGAGTGAAATATCATTCGAACGACTCTGCTGACAGGTTGAAACTGAGAAATCTAGCGTCGAGGTATTTTCCAGATGGAATACCGACTTGCCCGATAGATGAGACATCATATGTCATGATGCCTTCGCCGTGGTATCGGGTATCGGGGCACAGAGAAGGTGAAGGAACGCACATTTGGGCGGAATATGATAGAAAGCCATAATTAAGCAGAGTAAGCGCTTTATATAATGGGCAAGGGGGCAAGGAAATGAAAAACAGAGGATTTACAATACTTGAGGTCATGCTGGTTGTCATATTGATCAGCATACTCGCCGCGATCGTGATACCGAGGTTCGTGGTGTCCACGAAGCACGCGAAGGTTCAATCCTGCGAAATGAACCGCGCCATTATTAACAAAGCGGTGGAATCGTTCTATTTCGTGGAAGCAACGTGGCCGGACTTGGACCTGAATATTCTTAAACAGTCATCGCTTAACGCCGATATGGCGGCAAGCGGCAATTACGATCCGGACTGGTACGACGCTCGCGGCGACTATGCGACAACCTATACGCAGAACGAACTGTATCGGCTGTCGTCGAGATACTTCCCGGATGGGATTCCAACATGTCCTTTGGATGAATCGTCGTATGTGCTGTTCCCGTCGCCTATATTCAGAGTTTCCGGCCACAGGGAAGGCGCAGGAACGCACGTATATTAATAGGTCATTGGATAATGAAAAATAATAATCAATTAAGGAGTGTATTATCATGAAAAGCAAGAGCGCGGGGTTCACGATTCTTGAGGTGATGTTGGTCGTCATTTTGATCAGCATACTTGCGGCGATAGTGATTCCCAGATTTGTGGTGTCGGCGAGACAAGCGAAGGTTCAGTCCTGCGAAATGAACCGCGCCATCATCAACAAACAGATAGAAGCATTCTATTTTGTTGAAGCGACGTGGCCGGACACGGACCTGAATATCTTCAAGCAGTCGTCGCTAAATCCTGACATGGTTGCAAGCGGCAATTATGATCCGGACTGGTATGATCAGGGGAACAACGCCGCTACGACATACACTGCAGCCGAGTTGTACACATTGTCGGCGCGTTACTTCCCGGACGGCATACCCACATGTCCTGTGGACGAATCATCGTACACGATGGGGCCGTCTCCGTTGTACAGAATCACCGGACATAGGGAAGGCGCAGGAACGCACGTATTTTAAGTCGGCGTCTGACGTATTATGCCGGACGCCCGGCATAAACGATGGAGCAACAACTTAATCGCTGAACTTCAGAGAAGCCGCGTCGCTTGTAAGCGCGTGGCTTTTTTGATAAAATGGCAATAGCGCGGCGTTTGCAAAACAAAGGAATAATTGATGGCAGTATCGCATCCAAGACAGAGGGGAGTCTCGATAGGCGAGGTGGTCCTCGTCGTGCTGTTGGTTTCAATAATCGCCGCGATAGTGATACCTAGGTTTAAGAACATTACGATGGACGCGAAATATGAGGCATGTAGAACGAATGTCGCGAACATTAACGCTCTCGTTCAATTGTACTATATCAAAGAGGGAACATGGCCTCAGCCTGATTTGAGCGACATAGTGATTGACGGGGAGTATTTTCCCGAACTGCAAATGCCTGAATGCCCTGTGTCGCCCGGAGCGGCGTATGAAATATGGCCTGTCGGCCATAGAGTAACAGGGCATGTGAAAGGGAATTCTGTTCATCCTTGATGTTGAGGATGATAAGGCGGCTGGCGGGAAGGCCTGATTTTGTTGCCTATAGAATCTAACAGATGGTGGATGTTCTGGGGGATCGTTGTCGCGGTCTTTGCTCTTATTATGTTCAATCTTACCGGGATGCCGTTCTCCGTGGCGGGAAGCTCTGAAAGCGATATAGCAAGAGAAGCCATAATGAATGATAGTTCGCTTACGGATCAAGAGCGTCAAGCCATGCTGGACCCGCAGGCGGCAATAGAATACACGAAGACAACAGTTTGCAGGCAGCACGCCAATTTGATAAACATGATGGTTGAAATATGGTATGTGAATCATGGCGGAGTGTGGCCGAACCCCGACCTGAGCGATATTGGTAGAGACAAGGATTATTTCCCAAACGGAGTGCCGATATGTCCGTATAACGGAATGCCGTACGCTCTTGACCCCACAACCCACAGAGTGGAATTGAACTTCTACGAAGTGGATGATGGCAAGATTGAAGAAACGATAGAATCAATGAGATAGCTGTCTGTTGGAAGCTTCTTCTTGATAAACAATCGGAAAAAGATTAGTTAAACGAGAATAATCATTGAAATTGCGATTGATAATGAGTATATTCTGAGTTCATTGTTATTTTAAGTTGTTAAAGATGAGAGTTGGAAAATCGGTTATTGGCGGAGGAGAATTTTGGACACCAAGCTTATTAATGTGGGATTCGGCAACATAATATCTGCAAACAGGGTAATATCCATTGTGTCGCCCGAATCTGCTCCGATAAAAAGGCTTATTCAAGAAGCAAAGGGAAAAGGAACGCTGATTGCTTCCACATGTGGAAGAAGAACTAGGGCGATAATAGTCATGGACAGCGGTCATATCGTGCTATCGGCGCTGCAACCGGAGACGATAGCCAACAGGTTTATGGATAAAGAATCATCCGCAGGCGAAGCAAAATCCTGATGAATCAGAATCTTCCGGAAGAGAAAAGAACGGTAGTCGTGGTGTCCGGCCCGTCGGGCGCGGGCAAGTCGACCGTGCTTCATGAAGTTTTAAAGGATGCCGGAATAAAAGAGTCGGTGGAGTATTCCGTGTCCGCGACAACTAGGCCGCCGAGGCCGGGCGAGGAAGACGGAAAGAGTTATCATTTTCTGACGGAAGGCAAGTTCGACGATATGGCGTCAGGCGGGGAATTCCTTGAATGGGCGAAGGTGCATAACCACAGATACGGCACTCCCAAGGCAAACATTGCGAGAGCGTTTGCGTCAGGCAAGGACCTGCTGCTTGAGATAGACGTGCAAGGGGCGTTAAGGGTAAAGAAAGAGTATCCCGACTCGGCGCTGATATTTATAACGGCTCCGCCGGATGTGTTTAGAGCGCGTTTACAGAATCGCCCGTCGAACCTAACCGGGGAGGCTCTCGCTCATGAAATTGAAATCAGGATGAACACAGCGCGCCGGGAGCTTGAGTTGATGGGACAGTATGATTATGCGGTAATTAACGACAGACTTGACGAATCCGTAAAAAAGGTTATATCTATTATAATCGCTGAGAGGTGCCGGTTGACGGCGGCTTTGCGGTGAAAAAGGGCTTTCGCGCCCCGGAGGAAAGATAATGGCGTTCGATCAATTTGCGACTGAAGACTTGCTGAAGAACTTCAACGGGAATAAATATATGCTCGTTAATGTGGCCGCCCTGAGAGCGCGCCAGATTAACGACGGCGTGCGCGTGTACGTCAAATCGGACAGCAGGCATCCGTTGCAGACCGCTCTCGAAGAGATTGCGCAAGGGTTCATTGGGTTTACTCTTGGAGCGGATGATATTTCTCCTGAAGACCTTGAACCCGAAGAAGACGTTATCAGCTTCGACGAGATGGTCAATCTCGACGGCGACTTTGATTTCGAGGACGAAGAAGCGTTTGACATTGAGCCGCTGGATTTCGAAGACGACTTCGCGGGCATGGAAGAATTCGGGTACGAAGTGGAAGAGTGATGGAGCGCAGACTCCTGCTGGGCATAACGGGCGGCATAGCCGCCTACAAATGTCCGTACATCATAAGACTGTTCAAGCAGAACAATATTGAAGTGAAAGTGGTTGCGACTTCGCATGCTATGGAGTTCGTCGCGCGAGTGACCCTCGAAGCGCTTTCCGGGCAGCCGCTTTACATGGATATGTTCGGCCCTAGAGGCGACTCTTACGAGCACATCGAACTCGCAAAATGGGCGGACGTTATGGTTATAGCTCCGACGACCGCAAACTGCGCGGCGAAATTTGCGAATGGGATTGCGGACGATCTTCTAAGCGCTCTTTTTCTGACTTTCAAGAAACCTGTGTTGCTGGCTCCCGCGATGAACACGGCTATGTACATCGACGCAGCGACAACAAGAAATCTTAGAATTCTCAGGGAGCGAGGAGTAAAGGTGATAGAGCCGGACTCAGGGCCTCTTGCATGCGGGGACGCCGGGCTAGGCAGGATGGCTGAACCGGAGCAGATTTTTGAGCGCGCGATGCTGATGTTTGCCGACCGCGACGCGTTGTCCGGCAAAAAAGCTCTTGTGACCGCATCCGCCACACGGGAGCGCATTGATCCTGTCAGATTCATCTCCAACCGCTCCACAGGGAAAATGGGGTATGCCATAGCCGAAACTCTGGCGATGTGCGGCGCGGACGTTACTCTGGTGACGGGGCCTTCAAGCCTAGTATCTCCGGCGGACGTCAACATGGTCAGGGTGGAATCGGCGCAGGACATGTATGAGGCTGTGATGGCGCGCGCGGAAAGCTCCGACATAATAATAAAAGCCGCGGCAGTAGCGGATTTCACTCCGGCAACTGTATCCGAATCTAAGATAAAAAAGACCGGCAACGGGCTTACTCTCGAATTGAAACGCACCAAAGATATACTCGCTTCTTTGTCTGAAACGAAGAGGGAAGGCCAGCTTTTAATTGGGTTTGCCGCGGAGTCGGACGACCATTTTTCGAACGCTGTCGGCAAACTCGTTAAGAAGAAGCTTGATCTGATTGTCATGAACGATATACGCGCGACGGACGCGGGATTCGGGACTGACACCAACAGGGTTATGTTTGTTGTGCCGGGCGTAAAAGGTTCTCCTCCTGAAGGTTGGCAGTCAAAGGAGACCACAGACGCGAATGTTTTCGTGAGGGCGACTCCTCTGCTCAGCAAATATGCGGTGGCTGACGAGCTTGTTAAAATCATCATCGGCATGATATAAGCTTTTATACGTTCTTTTCGTTCACACATACCATTCTCTCAATTTCATGTCAGGCGCGAGCCGCGAACTGACATTCCGGACATGCGGAGTGTTTTTGTGAGAATTTGTTTGAAACCATGCCTGAGCGGGTAAATAGTATTCAGTTAGTGTAATTATTATGAGATTTTAGGCCGGCAAGGGGGAGACATGAATAAGCAACCAAAGATACTTGTTGTCGAAGATGATGACGATCTGCGGGAACTCCTCGGCGAGGCCTTGGAAAACGCCGGATACAGGACTGAGCTCGTGTCAGGGTATTACGAGGCTACCCGCGCGTTGGAAACAGACAAGTTCGATCTAGTGGCTCTTGATCTTATGCTTCCGGACGGGGATGGTATGGAAATATGCGACAGGGCGGTGAATCCGCGAGACGGCGGTTCAGGCGCGGCCGTGCTGGTGTTGTCAGGAAGAAACAGTATCGAATGCAAATTGAAAAGCTTTATGACCGGGGCGCGGCGCTTCGTGTCCAAGCCTTTCGAAATTGACGAGTTGATCTCTGCGGTAAAAGAAACGCTTAAAGGGCATTGTGTGGCAGCGGCCCCTCCGCCGGCGCCTTTGCCGGGGTTGTGATTTTTGCTTTTTTGACAAGTTGGATTTTTACCCGCGCGATCTCACATGAAAAAACAAAAATGATGCGGCTATATCAATCCTCTAGAGCGGACTGGCATTGTTTGACTTCGAATGTAAGACATTCTCATTTTTGACAACCTTTCTATTCAATCGCGCATGGCGGAGTGTATAATAAGCGCGCGCGGACATGACCGCCGCGACCGGGAGGTTCCACAATGAACCTGACCAAGTTTTTTCTGGAAAAACCAATTTTCACAATCGTAATAATGCTGTTGCTGGTGTGGTTCGGGGCGGGTTCGCTGCTCAAACTCCGAGTTGAGACGCTGCCCGAAGTGAACGCGCCGGTGATATACGCGGCCATTCCTCTTGTGGGAGGCGCTCCTGAGGAGGTCGAAAGCCTCGTCACCATCCCTGTGGAACAGAAGATCGCAGAAATTGAAGACGTTTCGCGTATTTCTTCTTCATCATGGCATAACGTGTCGTTAGTGGTTGTTTATTTCAACGAAACGGTCGACCCGGAAACGAAGTTCAAGGAGTTCAGAGACAAGATCAGCGAGGCTAAGGCGCTGCTGCCTGCCGAGGCGCTTGACCCGATTGTGCAGGAGATAAGCTTCGAAAACCTGCCGATGATGTTTCTTGGCTTTTCAGGCGACAACAAGAGCCAGCACGAGCTGAGCATGTACGCTTCCACTATCAAGAAAGAGCTTGAAGCTATTCCGGGAGTCAAGAGAATCGTGATGACCGGGGCGACCGAGAAAAGAATCGAAATCGGAATGCGCCCAGACTCGCTGCAAAAGTACGGAACGGATCCCTTGAAGTATTTGATTGAGAACCTTGAAAAGATAAACACGAACTTTCCCGGCGGAAAGCTGACAGTGATGAATAAGGAGTACACTGTCCGGACGCTCGGCAAGTTCGACAAGATGGCTGATCTCAAGCGGATGGCGGTAGGGACTCACGAGGGAGAGCCGATAAGGCTTTCGATGATGGCGGACATCGAGGAGACATATCCTCAATCCGAAACTATCGCGCATGTGGACGGGCATCGCGGAGTGACGCTGGCGATAATGAAAAAACGCGGCCACGGAACTATCAATGTCGCTGACAGGATAAAGGAAAAGCTCAAGGACTACGACAATGTTGTTGTGATGTCCGACGCTTCTGAATTTGTCAGACATCAGATCGGCGAGTTGAGGAATCATGCGGCGTGGGGTGTGTGCCTTGTTCTGGCGGTGCTGTTCATTTCGCTGGGGTTCAGAGTCGCCGCGATAGTGAGTTTCGCCATACCGATGTCATTCCTGATGACGTTCACCGCGATGTATTTCAAAGGAATGACAATAGACATGGTGTCGCTGTTTTCGTTGCTGCTGGCGCTCGGGATGATGGTGGACAACTCGATAGTGGTGTGCGAGAACATTTATCGTCACATGACGCTGGGAAAGAGCGCGGATCGCGCCGCGCTGGAGGCGACCAACGAAGTCGGCTGGCCCATATTTTCTTCCACGGCGGCGGTGGTGGCGGCGTTTCTTCCGATCGGGATATTTCTAAAAGGGCCGATAGGGGAGTTCACGCGCCCCATTTCGATAGTGGTCACGTTCGCGTTGCTCGCGTCGCTGATTGTGGCGAATTTTTTCAACCCCGTTCTTTGCTCGATATTCATGAAGAAGATAAAGAAAGAAGAGGAGCGGAAGAGCGGCAGAATAGGACTGCGCGCGCGCGCGGGGTACGGCAGGATTGTGGAGTGGTGTCTGGATCATGGGATGATTGTGATGAGCGCTGCGGGCCTGATACTTGTTTCGAGCGTTCTGCTGGTGGTCTTGAAAATTGTGGGACTTCAACTGTTTCCGCAACTGGACACAGCCAAGTTTTATATCGACCTGAAGACTCCGCCGGGAAGCACGATGGAGGACACTCGGGAATCCGTCGCGAGGATAGAGAAGTTCTTTGACGAATCGAAGTATGTAAAACATTACGTGTCAAACGTGGGATCATCGGGAACGCGCATAGAGATAGACGACCATGTTTATTTCGGATCGAACATCGCTCGCTTCATAGTGGACCTCAAACCGATGAAGGAGACCGGGAAATCGCATAAGAAAATATTAGAGGAGTTCAGATACAGGATTTCCACCATGTTCGAAGACGGCACGGAAGCGGTCTTTATTGAAAAAGTGCTTGGGCCGCCGGTAGGCCCGCCGATAAACATTCAGGTTTCAGGCAACGATTTCACGCGCCTTAGAAAGACGACAGAGGTTATCGAGGAAATGCTCAAAAACCAGCGGGGAGTTGTCGATCTCAAGAACGACGCCCCCGGCAATATTCCTCAGATAGTTCTCAAGACAAGGCAGGATGAGCTTGCGGGCGCGGGGATGACGACCCGCGATATCGGAGGTTTCATCTTCCTTGCCCTCACCGGACACAAAATCGGCGACATAATGGTCGGCGATGAGAAAACTGATATTTTCTTAAAAATTAAAAAAGACCCGAATCAGGATGTGACGGCTCTTCAATCTCAATCTTTCACGCTCCCTTCGGGCGAAGAGAAATATTTCAGCGATCTTTTATCTTTCCAGTTGACGGACGGGCTTTCTTCGATTGAGCGGGAGCAGGGCAGGCGCACGATAACTATCGAAGCAAACGTTGCCGCAGGGTTCGAGGCAAAAAGGATTGTGGACGCTCTCAAGCTGAGGATGCCGGGTCTGCGCGAGCAGATGATAGCCGACGACCCTGAGATGAAGAATGTGAATATCGAGTTTGCCGGGGAGACGATGCTGCTCGGAGAGGCGATGAAGAACCTCAGCGTGGCGTTTCTCGTGTCCATGATTTTTATCTATCTTATACTGTTGATCGAGTTCAAGTCGACCACGCAGCCGCTGATAATCCTCGTATGCGTGCCATACGCGCTGGTGGGCGTTATTCTCACGCTGCTTATCCTCGGCTATTCATTCAGCATTCTCGCCGGCATAGGCTTGCTCTGCTTGGTAGGAATAGTGGTGAACAACGGGATAATATACATCGACTACGCGAACCTTCTGAGGGAGCGCGGAATGAAAAGGCGAGAGGCGTGCGTGGAAGCGTGTCTGACGAGGATGCGCCCGATCATACTAACAAAGATAACAGTCATACTTGGCATATTGCCTCTGGCGGCGGCATCCGCGGCGAAGACCCAGTTCTGGAAACCGCTTTGCTGGTCGATTATCGGCGGGCTTTTCATCGCCACGACATTAACTCTGGTAATCATTCCTGTGGCGTATTACATTGTCGAAGGCTGGAGGAAGGGCTATTACGACAAGAGGGGCGGCGGCGACTCTGAGGTAGCGGACGCTTCTTCTAATGCGCTGCTTCCGTGAGGATGCGGATTTGATTATTGAGGATGCCTGTTTTAGAAATTCAGGCGTTCAATTATCTGCAAATATTTGAATCTTATGGTCGGCTTTTCCGAGACGCAGAGATTTTGTTGTGCTCGCAAAAATGGTCGATGATAATCAACCTGCTTGCGAAGAAGCATCCGCCGGTTGAGAATCCTCTTTCTCGCTTGACGATGTTTCCTCTGGAGCTTCGCCGTCTTCGATGTCCTCTTCGTATTCCTTTCTGGTGATTGTATAAAAGGTGTCAGGCTCCGCGCGTTCGGTGAACGTTATTCCGTTCAGATGGTCGATTTCGTGTTGGAAAATCCGAGCCAGATATCCTTCGGCATCCAATTTTACTTTTTTCATATCCAAGGTCTGCGCTTGAACTGTCACGCGGTCGGCCCTGCAAACCGTGCCGTACAGAAGCGGAAAGCTTAGGCAGCCTTCGTCGCCGTATTGGACTTCTTTTGAAAACTTTAAGATTCTCGGATTTATGTAAACGCGAACGTCGTCTTGAGCGTGCATGACCGTGATGATTCTCACAGGGCGGTTCACCTGATTGCCGGCAAGACCGACGCCGTTGCTGCAAAGCATGGTTTCGACCATGTCATCCGCGAGCAGACGCATTTCGTCAGTCATTTTTCTTATGCTTTTCGCCTGCTTTTTTAGCGTAGGATGTCCGTCGCAGACTATTTCCAGTTTCGCCATTTAAGCAATGTCTCCTATTATGACTCTCACAACACATTGATAGTATAACGGGATTTTCGGATAGTTAAACCCGGGTTGAATCGTTCCCGGACAAAAACAGCTTCAAATGTCATTAGCTCTCTCTTTTTATTAAAACCCGCCGGAACTGAGGTTCGAGATTCTCAGCAAAGCCGGCTTTTTAAATTCTTCGATTGCGATTATGTTTACAAAACAGTATACTAATAAGTAGACGGAAGGAGGTTGAGCGACATGGCGAACAGCAGCATAGTAAGGATTAACAATGAAACCAAAAGGACGCTTGAAGAACTATCTAGAAAATCGGGCGAGCCGATGCTCAACGTAATCGACAGAGCGATAGAAGAATACAGGCGGCGCGTATTTCTTGAGGAAACAAACGCCGCGTACGCGAAACTGAAAAATGACGGAAAGGCGTCCGGAGAATATGATCGGGAGACAGCCGAATGGGATTCCACCCTGATGGATGGCCTCGAAGATTTGGAATCATGGGAAGAAGGCGGGAAGCAGGGAGCAGGAAAGAAAGGAAGAAAACCCAATGATAAATCCCGCGCGAGGTGAAATATGGCTGGCGGATCTTAACCCCGTAAGGGGACATGAGCAAGGCGGACAGCGTCCTGTAATAGTAATTTCCGCCGATATTTACAATTCCGGCCCGGCGGACCTTGTAGTTGTGTTGCCGCTAACAAGAACATATCGCGGCATACCTCTGCACGTTCAGATAAAGCCGCCTGATGGCGGCGTTAAAAGCCCTAGCGCCATACTCTGCGATGCCGTGAGGTCAATATCAAAAGACAGGCTTGTGAAAAAATCAGGCGCGGCGTCTTCCACAGTAATTAAAGAAATCGAAGATAGAATGAGAATACTTCTTGAACTATAGGAACGAGAGAAAATACCGCCCCCAACCGGAGCGCAATTCATTAAAAAAAATCGTGAAAACAAGCCGCCTGACTCGGCGCGCTGAGTGAACGCACTAATGAACAACATTTTAAAATACTTATTCATAGTCAGCGCGGCGGTTTTCGTCATAAGCGGACTGACGAAGGACAGGCTTCCGAACCCGGACGGAATCGTCGAGGAGTTGTTGCTGGAGCCGTATCAGGAAGAAGTGGAGATTGAAGAGTTCACGACAGAAAGAAAAGGCATCGTGTACACCGTCAACCCGTTGTATGAATATGATATTTATGGGCTTGTGGTTTCTTACAGCGACGCGCGCGGATTCTTGAACATTTCGCACAAGCGATGGGGCGACTATCTGAATATTAAGGACCTGTGTCTTATATGGGGACAGAACCTGCGGACGCCTCATTATAAAAAGTTCAAGTACAAAAGCGGGGATTGGATGTGCATGTACCGCACGAGAGACGGCGAGGCATACGCCGTTTTCAGGAGCGACAAGTTTTCAAACAACCATCTGCTGGTGGATGACGAGGCGCTAAAGAAGCTTGTTCGAAAAACACGCCGGGGAGATCAGGTTCACATATCGGGGTATCTATCCGAATATTCGCACGACGGCGGGTTTACGAGGGGCACTAGCACGACTAGGCTTGACAAGGGAAATGGGGCCTGCGAGACGATATATGTGACAGGGTTCGAGATATTGAAGCGTTCGCGTCCGGCGTTGGATATTTTGTTTGCCGTTTCAGGCATAGCCGCGGCGTCGAGCGCGCTAGCGATAATAGCGATCTTTTTTGTCTACACCGGGGCCGCCCGCAAAGGCGCGGGCGCGACGGAAGTTACAGAGCGAAGAAAAGAATCATAGCAGTTCCGCGGCTAGTTCGGCCAGTTTTGAGCGTTCCCCTTTGACCAGCGTGACATGTCCGGCGGCGGGACTGTCCTTAAATCTTTCCACGACATAGTTAAGGCCGTTGCTGTTGGTGTCCAGATATGGATGGTCTATCTGATAAGGGTCGCCGGTCAGAACGACTTTGGTGTTTTTTCCGGCTCGGGTGATAATCGTTTTCACTTCATGCTGCGAAAGATTCTGCGCTTCGTCGACAATCATGAACTGGTTGGGAAGACTGCGGCCTCTGATGTAAGTGAGAGGCTCTATGTTTATCATTCCCGTGCTTTCGACAAGTTCGCGGATTTTTCTTTTCTCGCGTTTTTTATCCTGCGCGCCCAGAGTGAAAATCAGGTCTAGGTTGTCGTAGAGCGGCTGCATCCACGGGTCCATTTTTTCTTCGATGCTGCCGGGGAGGAATCCCAAATCTTTGCCCATCGGCACAACGGGGCGGGATATGAGGAGCCTCTCGAATGCGCCGCGCTCTAAGACGGCATGGCATCCGGCGGCCAGCGCGATCAACGTTTTTCCTGTTCCGGCTCGACCGTTTAGAGTTACCAAACTAATTGAGTCGTCTATCAACAGTTCGAACGCGAACAACTGTTCGATATTCAGCGGTTTGATGCCTGATACGACGGCTTCGTAAGAGTGTTTAAGAGGAACTATGGCGCCCGCTTCTGCGTCGAAGCGGCCGTAAGCGGTTTTTCCGTTCTCAGCGCAGGAAAGAGACACAAGTTCGTGAGGACGCATCGGTTCGGCGAGAACAAGTTTGCCGTTAGCCGCCAGTTCGTCCAGTTGAGACGCGGAAGCTTCCTTTTCGGCGTATCCTTTGTACAGTTCCTCGAACTGTATTTTGCCCGGTTCATAGTCTATCGTCACAAGGCCTATGGCCTCGGCTTTTATCCGCATATTTATATCTAAAGTCACGAAGACGCATAGGTTGTCCGGATTCTTATCTTGGATGGAAAGGGCGGTCGCAAGAATGCGATTGTCTTCCTTGTTGCTCCGGAGGCTGGCTGGAAGCGAACTCATAGGTTTGTCTCCGAACTCTACGGAGACATTGCAGCCGTTTTCGAGAGTGACGCCATCGGATAAACTTCCGTTGACGGTTCTCAAGTTGTCAAGAATGCGGGAAGTCTGGCGGGCGTTGCGGCCTACGTCGTCCGAGCGGCGTTTCTGGTCGTCGACTTCTTCGATGACTTCAAGTGGTATTTTGATTATTTCGTTTGGAAAAGCGTATATGGAATTTGGGTCGTTGATGAAGATGTTGGTGTCCGGAATGAGAATCCTCTTTTTGTCCATTGATGAAACCGCCTTTTATTTTGTGTTAAACAATTTGAGCAGCAACATTTTATATCTCAGCCTGCGTTCAGCGCGCCTCGAAACCCGAATGAGAGCGCATCCAATCTATGACGCTTTCCGCCGCTCCGCGCCCGACGCTCTTTGGAGCTGACGACAGAAATCCCCGCATTGCGACCAGCAGTTCTTCGCGAAAATCCTCGATGTCGGCAACCATGAGGTGTTTGAAATTTCCGATTATTTCGCATTGTCGAATAGCTTCGGCTCTGCCGCCGAGCCGGTCAACAAGGCCGAGGCTTTTCGCCTCGTCGCCGAGGAAAATTCGTCCATCCGCCAGTTTTTCAATCTGCTTTTTTTCAAGGCCTCTGTTTTCCGCGACTGACGCCACGAACCTGTCGTGGATTTTATCGATATGTTCTTTAATGGCGCGGCGTTCTTTTTCGGAGATTTTTCTGAACGGGACGCCCATGTCTTTGAATTCGCCTGACTTAAAGCCTTCGTAGCCGACGCCGAATTTTTTCATAAGTTCTGAAAATTCCAGATGAGTTGAAATGACGCCGATGCTGCCGACGGAACTCATAGGGTCAGCCACTATTCTGTCGCATGCGCTGGCGGCCCAGTAGGCGCCGGAGGCGGCGACATCCCGAACCCAAGCGACTGTGGGCGCGCCCGCCGCCCGGATTGCGTCTGCGATTTCTTTGCTTGGAAGCACGGCGCCGCCGGGACTGTTTATCTCAAATATAAGACATCTTACGCCTCGGTCGACAGCCCATTTGATTTTCTGCGAGATGCGGTCGGGCCCGATTGAGCCGAAATGAGAGCCTGATGCTGCGGCGGAGGAAATGGGGCCGAATATCCTGATTTTTCCGATAACCCGGCCTGCAAAAGGTCCTACCATCGCTCTTTGAAAGCGTTTTGTCGCCGCTTTTCCCATGCCGTCCATGCCGCATAGTCTATCAGAGGGGGGTGGAATTATCAAACGCGCGGTCGCGGCGGTTGCCGTTTAAGTCTTATAAATCTATTTGATTGATTATGGAATTGTAACACCAAAACTTATACAATTTACGTTGCTGGCGTTATAACGCTTGATAAAGAATTTGCAGGAGGACGACTTATGTCGAACATGCTAAAACTGTCGGACGCGGCGGCGATGGGTTTTCACGCTATGGCCATAATGGGGACGAATTACAAGAAAGGGCCTGTCACCACAAAAGAAATTTCGGAGATGCTGGATGTTTCCGAGGCGCACATGAGCAAGGTAATTCAGAGGCTGGCCAAGTCGGGGCTGGTCATCTCCACAAGGGGACCGAAAGGCGGAAGCGAATTGGCTAAACCGCCCGCAAAAATCAGGCTGATCGATGTGTATGAGGCTGTCGAAGGACCATTCAGAATTTCTGACTGCCTTTTGCATAAGAAAACAATGAAATGCAAAGAGTGCGCATTTCAGGGGCTTGCCCACGAGGTGAACAAGCTCGCGATGGATTACCTAAATCAAACGACAGTGGACAAGGTTAAGATAGGCTGACGGCTCGTCGCGGAACAATGGCGGCGCGAACAGAGTTATATGTGTAAACGTTTGAAAGGCGGCGGCTGATGTGGGATTATACCGAAAAAGTTAAGGATCATTTCTTAAATCCGAGAAACACAGGAGTGATAGAAGACGCTCACGGAGTGGGGCAGGTAGGCTCCATGGCGTGCGGAGACGCGCTGAAGTTGATGTTCAGGCTGGACGCTGAAGGACGAATCGAGGACGCGAGATTTCAGACTTTCGGTTGCGCCAGCGCGATCGCATCTTCATCTGCGCTGACTGAGATGATAAAGGGAAAAACGCTTGAAGAGGCCTCCACTATCACCAATCAGGATATCGCGGACTACTTAGGCGGGCTTCCGGAGCAGAAAATGCACTGTTCCGTCATGGGGATGGAAGCGTTGCAGGCTGCTATCGAGAATTACAAATCCGGCGGCGAGGCAGGCAATGTGGAAAAAACGGACAGCCGGGTAGTCTGCTCATGCTTCGGCGTGACTGAAAAAGAAATCGAGAGAGCCGTAGCGGAAAACGACTTGAGGACTGTAGAACAGGTTACGCATTATACGAAAGCCGGCGGAGGATGCGGCGGATGTCACAGCGACATAGAGGGCATTATCGCAAGAGTCAGGAGCGGGCTTGCGCAAGGAGGACCGACGCGGAAGAGGCCGTCTAAACTCACAAACATACAGAGGATAAAGCTTGTTGAAGAAGTTGTGGAGAGGGAAATAAGGCCGCAGCTTAAACGCGACGGCGGAGACATAGAACTCGTGGATATAGACGGTCCGCGAGTGGTTGTGGCGATGCGGGGCGCTTGCTCCAAATGCAGTGTCGCTCAGTTCACGCTTAGGGATGTCGTAGAGGCTAAGCTGCGCGAATTCGTGTCGGAAGACATTGTCGTTGAAGAGGAGAGCAAATAATGGAAGTTTATCTCGATAATAACGCGACCACCCGAACGGCTCCGGAAGTGGTCGAGGCGATGGCTCCGTTTTTCGGGACCGAATACGGCAACCCGTCCAGCATGCACAATTTCGGCGGGAGAGTGAAGAAGCATATCGATGAAGCGAGAGAGAAAGCGGCGGCCCTGATTAACGCAGACCCCGCGGAGATTGTATTCACGAGTTGCGGCACGGAAAGCGATAATATGGCGATAAGAGGCGCGCTTGAGGCTGAACCGGATAAACGTCACATAATCACTTCAAAGGTGGAGCATCCGGCGGTTCTGTCGGCGGCGCGCTATATGAAAAGGTTCGGATACAGGATAACGGAGTTGTCTGTGGACGGGCAGGGATTGCTTGACCTTAACGAGTTGCGCGATTCGATATCCGATGACACGGCGCTAGTGAGCCTGATGTGGGCTAACAACGAAACCGGAGTTTTGTTTCCGATAAAAGAAGCGGCTGAAATTGCGCAGTCCAAAGGAGTTCCGTTTCACACGGACGCCGTGCAGGCGGTTGGAAAAATTCCCATCGACGTAAAAAAGACGCCGGTGAACATGTTGTCCATATCGGGACACAAGCTGCACGCGCCTAAAGGGGTTGGAGTGTTCTACGCGCGGCGCGGCACGGCGGTCATGCCTTTTATGCACGGCGGACATCAGGAAAACGGTCGCCGCGCAGGCACAGAAAATGTCCCTTACATAGTAGGATTGGGCCGCGCCGTCGAAATTGCGGCGGCGAACATAGACTCGGAGTTCAAACACACCAAGAATCTGCGCGACAGGTTGGAGTCAGCGTTGATTGAAAAATGTCCCGATACAAGGCTCAATGGACATCCTGAACTGAGACTCCCAAACACTTCGAATATCAGCTTTGAATACATCGAGGGAGAAGCTATATTGCTGATGCTCGACAATGTGGGAATAGCCGCTTCGTCGGGGTCGGCATGCACCTCCGGATCGCTTGAGCCTTCTCATGTGATGCGCGCTATGGGAGTGCCGTTCACCGCCGCTCACGGTTCGATAAGATTCAGCCTGTCTCGTTACAACACTCAAGAAGAAATCGAATACGTCATAAAGAAGATGCCTCCGATAGCTGAAAGGCTGAGGTCGATGTCTCCATTTGCGCCGAAAAAGGGGGCGTGAAAAATGTCTATGGATAGATGTCCCGGACAAGACACGCGGCTGTGGAAGCCGGGAGACATATTCGATTTGGAGTGTCCCGGCTGCGGCGCGCGCATAGAGTTCTTCAAGGACGAGTCCCGCAGGGTGTGCAAGAAGTGCGGATACGAGATTCCGAACCCTAAGTTGAATCTGGGTTGCGCGCAGTGGTGCGAGCATGCCGAGCAATGTCTGGGAGCGCGAGCGCACGCTGAAAAAGACCCCGGAGCCGCAGACGCCGCGCTCGGCCAGCGGATGAAAATCAGGCTGATATCCGAAATGAAAGCCGTCTTCGGAGATGACGCGCGAAGGGTTGCCCACGCTCTCAAGGTTCTTCAACATGCCGAAAGGATTCTTGAATGCGAAAAGGCAAATCCTGTAACTGTAATCGCGGCGGCAATTCTGCACGACATTGGAATTATTGAGGCCGAACGGAAACACGGAAGCTCCGCGCCAAAATATCAGGAACTTGAAGGCCCGCCGATAGCGCGAGCTATTTTGAAGAAACTGGATATTTCCGGCGATGTGGCGGAACACATAGTCCGCATCGTAGGAAGCCACCACACGGCAGGCGACATCGAATCTCCCGAATTTAACATTCTCTGGGACGCTGACATGATTGTGAATATACCGGATGAGCGGGCGGGAATGGACAAAGAGCGGCTTAAAGCGTTTATTGAGAAGACATTCCGAACTGAGACGGGAAAGAAAATCGCTCTAGATCTGTATTGCGTGGAATACACACATGAAGAAAAGAGAGATTGATTCCGAGAGCAGTGTCGGCGCTCGACGTGTCAGCTCTGATTTTAATAAACCCGCCCTTGAATCTATTTACCTCAAATATAACCGGCGGGAATTTGTTCACCCCGACCCTCTTGAATTTCTGTATCATTACGACAATCCCGGAGACAGGGAGATAGCGGGGCTTGTTGCCGCGTCGCTCGCGTATGGAAGAGTGGCGCAGATACTCAAGAGCGTCGGGCGCGCGCTTGACGAAATGGGCCGCTCGCCGTCGGACTTCCTTTCAAAGGCTTCGGATTCGACTCTGCAAAAAACATATCACGGATTCAAACATAGGTTCACGACCGGCGAGGAGTTGGCTCTGACGCTGGCAGGGGCGCGCGACGCGATTGAACGCCATGGCTCTCTTAAGAATTGCTTCATTTCACACTATAAAAACAATCACGAAACTCTTTTGGACGCGCTAGACGGGTTCGCCGGGGAGATAACATCGCGACTTGGAGGAAGATGTTATCTGTTGCCGGCTCCCTGCGGAGGCAGCGCGTGCAAACGGATGAACCTGTTCCTGCGCTGGATGGTCAGAAAAGACGAAGTCGATCCCGGCGACTGGAGCGGCGTTCTGCCCGCGTCCAAGCTTGTGATTCCTCTGGACGCACACATGTGGAGAATTGCCAATCAATATGGTTTGACTCAAAGAAAACAGGTTGATATCGCCTCAGCAATCGAGATTACTAAAGAATTCAGAAAGATTTCTCCCAATGACCCTGTGAAGTATGATTTTTCGCTGACCCGCCCCGGTATTATGGGGAGTTATAATCAACGAAGCAAACATGATGAGAAGAACAATCGAATCTGTGAATAACAACAAAAAACAACAATATCGACATTCCGGAAGAGGGAGAGCTTGATGAAGTTGATTTTTCGGTTCTCTCTGTTAATATATCTCTGAACTGAAACATTAGCATGCGCTGTTTTTGTTTTGATAAGCGGAAGGAATATGTTGGCCGTATCCAAAGCAAATGAGATTCACAAGGAAGAGCGGACGAGCGTTTATGCAAGAGTGACTTCGGACGCGACTCGCTTCATGCTGGAGTCGTCTCTTCCTTCAGAGTATGTCATCGAATATGCTCCAAGCGACGAACATGTGATAGCCGCGGTGAAGCGAGACGCTTACGATGTGTATGTAATAGACACTGCCGGTTTGTCGGGAGAGATGAAAACCCGGCTCATCATTGAGATAGGAGCATTGAGGCTTAAGCATCCGATAAGGATTCTGGCGCTTCTGGACGGATATCCTCTGAAGAACTCAAACAGGATGGAGGTTTTCGGGCCTTTGTTTTTCTTGGAGGTCTTTGCCACAAAGCAGCGAATGAAGAGAACTCTCGAGGCGCTGACATCGAAGAAAATTTACAAGCGCGGCTCCGATGCCGGCAGGGACACCGGATGCCGAGTGAAAAAAGACGACAAATTTTTTAACACAGCGGGATTTATGGAACAGCAATAACGATGAGCGAGAACGAACAACAGATAAAATTGGTGCTGGGCCAACCTCTTGAGGCGGACATCGTTTCAGCGGATCGTTCAGTGGTGCTCGTTAAAGCCGGCACGATGGTCACTCAGGATTTGATGATGAGGCTGACCAACTGGCTCCATGAACAGGAACGATTGAGGGAGAAACAGGAGAAGACTGGAAAAAAAGGCGCGCGCCATAAAATGCGCTGGGACATTCTCAAAAAACTGGAGTTCGAGCAGATTGTTTCTGACAGGACCCGGAAACAACTAGAGAAAGGATGCGAGAAATTTTTCTCAACAATAGGAAAAAAAGGCTCTCCTCCTGATATCGCGGCGCTTGAGGAAGCCGTTCAGACTATGGTTTCGGAATCTCCAGACAATCCGGATATGCCTCTGAAATTGTTGGAGATGAAGAAACACTCCTCATATCTGTTTCAGCACGCCATGAACTGCGGAGTCATCGCCACGTTCGTCGCGACATCCTTAAAGTATCCAATAAGAGAAATCGCTGCGTTCGCGCTGGCAATGATGCTTCATGACACCGGGCTTCTGACCGTAAATCCCGATTCTTTGAACAAGATGGAGCTGACTGAAAAGGAGCTTGTCGACATCAGGAATCACCCGAGAAGCGGATACGACGCTTTGCGGACAATTCCCGGAGTCGATCCGCTGGCGTTGCTTGTCGCTATCGGGCATCATGTTTACGCGGACGGTTCTGGATATCCCGACAATGTGGATTTTCATGATTTGCCGGAACTGGTTCATCTGGCGGTAATCATCAACGACTTCGAATCCCTCACATCCGAGAAACCTCTCAGCGAAGCGATACACATGCACGAGGCTATTGTCGCGCTGTTGAGACAAAGCGAGAAATATCATCCCGTAATGCTCAGTCATTTCATCCGAGTGGTCGGATTCTATCCCGTCACCACCTTCGCTCAACTCAACACGGGGGAAGTGGGCGTGGTGGTCAGGAATAATCCTGAGAATCTGTTTCTTCCAGAGATCAAACTTGTTATGGACGAGAACGGAAAGAGATTCCCAAGCGAAATCAGCGTGGATTTGATGAGAGAGAGCGACAGATGGATCACGCGGATTAAAGACGATATCTGAGGCGTTAGGAAACGCCGGGGACGGAAATTGCCGTGAAAGTGGAATTGCTGAAAAAGATGCAGGAAGCGGCGCTTCAGCTTGATCCGCCTTCGGTTCCTCCGAGACAGCGCAAATGGCGCGTAGATTGCTCGATAAAAGAAAACGGAATGATAGCATACGCCAGAGTCGTAGCGGCCGATGACAAGTGCGACGCGACGGAATACGACATCTTGGCGAGGATATATCGAGAGGGCGCGCGGCTTGGAATAAACCTTGAGCGCGTCCGTGAAATGGCTGTTAAGAAACGGTTTAACGAAGATGTGGTCGTGGCGGTCGGGATTGAGCCTGAACCGGGCGCGGACGCCGCGATATATCCAAAGATGGATTTCAAAGAGTTTACCCCCAAAGAAATAATCGAGAAATTTCCCGGCCAGCCTTTTTATAAAGGGGAGCTTGTCGAAGCGGAGCAAGTCCTATTGGAGAAATCGCCCGCTTCCCCCGGAATACCGGGATTCACAGTGCGGGGGCAGATGATAGCCGCGACTCCGGGGAAAGACGTTTTTTTCGATGTCGGGCCGAACTTAAGAGTGTCGGAGGACGGCAGAAGCGCCGTTGCGGAGATTTCCGGAATGGCCGGCCTTGTAAAAGGAACAATTGAGATTCGGGAACCGCAGTACGACGAATGGAAATACAATATCTCGTTCAAAAACAAAAACATGGAGGCGCATCTTGCGATTGTTCCCGGCATGTCCCGACAACCGGCTCATGATAGGGAATGGTTCGAAGATTTGCTCCGTAGAAACGATATCAAGTTCGGGGCGGTCACTGACGCATGGAAACTTATCCCAACCACGCTGCACTCGACATATTCGATTGTGACGGCAAGAGGCGAGCGGCCTGTTCCCGGAGACGCGGCCAGAATCGATGAAAAATTTGAGCTTTCGGCTTCGTCCGGAATTTTTTATGTAAAAGCCGGACAACTTATTGCGGAGAAGAAGCCCGCCGGAAAAGGCATTAAGGGAAGAGATGTTTTTGACAAACCCATCGACGCTCCCGACGGCTCGGACACGGAGCTTACCGCCGGAATTAACACCTATCTGTCTGAAGACGGCTTGAAACTTTTCGCCGGAGCCGACGGATGCGTTGTCAAACGAAAAGGCGTCTACTCTGTCGCGAGAGTCGTGTCGATTGAAGGGGGAAACGGATCAGTTCGCAAACAGGCGAGACACGAGGAGGCTGTGAAAGTGGTCGGCAACCTGACTGCCGGACATGAAATAGTGTCCGGCGCGCACGTTGATATCACAGGGGATGTCGCGTCCTGCGACATTATCGCCGGGGCAACTTTGAGAGTGGCGGGACATGTGCGGGACTGCATGAAAAACCGGATTCAATGCGCAGGGGACCTTGTGTTAGGCTCGGCTGAGAGATCGAGGTTTGTGGCGGGCGGCGGGGTATACTTTTCCGGCGAGTTGCGCAACTGCGAGATTTACTCAGGCGGTTCGCTGTCATGCAACGGGACGAACAAGGGAACGCTTGCAGGATGCAATGTCGTTGTCGCAGGCTCGGCGGACCTGTGCAATCTCGGCTCGGATAATGGCTCCGCATGCGTTTTAATGGTAGGCGCGGCTCACGCTGCAAGAAGCCGCCAAGAGCAGTTGACGCGCGAGATAGTCAAACTAATCGACAGCCACAACCTTGCCGCCGCTGAATGCGCTCGAATAGAGACGGCAGTCAAAGAAAAGACCGCCACAAGGGAAGACATCGCCAAGCTGAAGAGGCTCCTAGTCGCGCGCGAAACGCTTCTCGAAAGAATACGCATTACTCAGGCTGCCATCGCCAAAATAAAGACGGACATGGAAGAATCCGCGGCAAAAGCTTTCATTAGAATTAATGGAACAGCCCATCCCGGAGCGCGGGTAAGAATCGGGCCTCACGCGAGAACAATTGATTCTCCTCTGAAAAATTGTCTCTTGTATTATTCGCCTCTATCGCGCGCGGTGGAAATCAAGCAATTCTAAAAATGCGTCGGCGATTCAAACACATTCTCGCCTATTCCGAAAACTATAATATAGGAATCTGGAAGCGGTCATCCGAGCCATTTGAAACGGAAGTCGCAGATTTCGTCTCCCCGAGATATTGTTTCCGGTCGCTCCAAAGATACTTCGGGCTGGCGCTCATCGAAGAAGATTCTATCGCCTTCGCAGAAGACGGGGGCCATTTCTTTTTCGCCGATCGCGTCGAGCAGTTCCACGAAGCGGCAGCGGGTCACCCGCATGTTCAGCGCTTCATCGCCTTCGACGACCATATCGGCGTCCGCGTTGAAAAACTTCTCTTTTATTGATTTCATGAATCCTTCGCGCTCGCGTTCGTCCATATTCAGAATATCCTTCTTTTTCATAGGGGGAACATTTCGAGACAGGAAATCGACAGCGCCGACGATTACTATTTCTCTCACAAGTTCGCGAGCGCGTTCCGGCGGGACCGACTCTCTGAGCCTTCGCTCCAGAAGCGCTGCTGGGCCTATCTGCCGTCGCGAGAGGGTTTCCTGTGTGTCCGCAGGCGGAGGCAATTCGTTCCAAGGCCGCCCAAGCGCCTTGTCAATCATTACGAGGACCAGCGTTCTAGCGGCGTCTTTCGCGCTCAACTCCCGGAATAACGTTTTTACTGCCGCCGCCGCGCCCGCGAGTTCCGACATTGCCATTTGAATTGGGATCATTCCGCCGTCCTTATCAGTCGCGATTGTCGCTATATTCTATCTTTCAAAGCTTCGCGCAGAACGTCGTCGATGGTGAATCCTCCGCCCTGCGCGGCTATCTCCGCCTTGATGCCTGAGAGAATGCTTTCAACGCGTCGTCGCCTCGCGTCATCCCGCATGTCTTCAAGCTCTCCGAACCAGCCCAGCCTTGCTCCCACCTGAAAAAGTTCCTTTTCGTGAATCGGCATCGCGAGGAAATAGTCCATAGCCGCGAGCATTCTTTCCTTGTCTTTCGGAAGCGTTCCTCTTACTTCCTGAAGAAGGTTGAGCATGTGATCGCTGACTATCTCGCTTGTTATTCCTTCAAGATGAGATATCAGCAGTCGAAGCTCTTCCACTGTTTCGAAGTCTGACAGGGGGATGAACTCGCCGCGCCGGGTTTTTTCATCCAGAGGCGTTCCGGGAATAACGCGGCAGGAGCGAACCCGGATGAAATCAGGGTCGATTGCATTGAGAACCCGCGCCGTCTCGACCGCATGGCCTTCTGACATAGTCTTTCCGCCAAGCCCCGGCATGATGTATTCGCTAAGCGATATTCCGGCGTCCATCACTTTTCGTCCTGAAACAATAAGTTCTTCCGGAGAGCAACCTTTTCTAATGGAGTCTAGAAGAGGGCCGTAACCGGATTCCAGTCCCATGTGGAGTCGGCTTAGTCCCGCGTCTTTAAGCTCTTTGAGTTCGGACACGGTCTTTCTCGCCACAGTTTGGGCGCGGCCGTATGTCGTTATTCTGGAAACTGCGGAGAACCTGCTCTTCAGATATATGATGACTTCAATCAACTCGGATGTCTTCATTAGTATCGCGTTTGCGTCCTGAAGGAACGCAGTCGAAACAGACGAGACGCCGGAGCCGTACAACTGCGCAGCCGCGTCGATGTCTTTCTTGATCTCATCCACGGATTTCTTCTCGAATTTTGTTCCCTTATAGACATGGCAGAATTCGCATTTGTTCCACGGACAATTGCGGCTGACACGAATCAGCAGGCTGCCCGCCTCGCTGGGCGGCCTGATTGGCCCGACATCGTATGTATCCGAAAACATCTCATTTCTCCTTCGTTTGCCGGACATAATTATAAGGGGATAAGCGTTGCGCTTCCAACAGTCCGATCTTTCCCACAGCGGCCCGGCGTTCTTGTTCGGCCTGTTTCAGTGTGATATAATCAGTCGGAAAATGGTTGAATCGCGTCGATGATAAGTTTTCGAAAGAAGAATTCACCCCGCCGTCAAGCACAATATGCGCGTGAAAGGATATTGAATTGCCCGGCGTATTGATTACAGGAGCCACAGGCCTGCTCGGAGCGAGCCTGACCGCTTGTTTCAAAGCGCAAGGAATCGAATTTGTCGTCCACGGGTTTTCCAAAGAGGCGGATTATGCAGCGGATCTATCAGATCGGCGCGCGGCGTTCGAAATGCTTGATGCCGCCCGGCCTGAGCACATAATCAATCTTGTCGCATTGGCAGATGTGGACAAATGCGAAATTGATCCCAATCTGGCATATCGCACGAACACTCGCGTGGCGGAAAATCTGGCCGAGTGGGTCTCCGACCGCGACTCCGCCCGCTTGGCACATATATCCACCGATCAGGTGTATGACTCTCCCGGACTGAACGCGGAAGACAACATTGTTATTCGCAACACGTACGCGATGACCAAGCGAGCGTCCGAACTTGCTGTCATGATGGCCCCCGGCGCGTTGGCGCTAAGAGTGAACTTTTTTGGAAAAAGCCGCGCGCCGGGCCGTTCCAGTTTCAGCGATATGCTGATCGACACTTTTAAGAATGGCAAACCAATAACTCTATTCACAGATATCATGTTTTCTCCGCTATCGCTTAAGACGCTCAGCGAAATGATTGTGACCGCCGCGATGTCCGAAGCGTCCGGCGTTTACAATTTGGGAAGCAGGGATGGCATGAGCAAGAGAGATTTCGCTGTGGCTCTGGCCGACCGGCTGGGGTTGCCGCTTTCATCCGCAAAGGACGGAGTCTCGGATAATTTTAATTTCAAAGCCAGAAGACCGAAAAACATGCTTATGGACTGCTCGCGTTTTGAGAAAGATTTCAACGTTAAACTCCCGACCCTGAAGGAAGAAATTGCGAACGCGGAGGTGTGAGTTTGCTCCACACGCCACATAGGAAATTGAGATTTGGACGGCATGAGATAGGCGAAGGCCGTCCGGTTTTTTTCATAGCTGACATTGCCGCTAACCATGACGGAGACCTGTCCAGAGCCGAAGACCTCATCGGTTTGGCCGCTGAGGCAGGCGCGGACGCAGCAAAATTTCAACATTTCGCCGCCGAGACCATTGTGAGCGATTACGGGTTCAGAAATCTCGGTTCTCAGCAGTCTCATCAAGCCTCATGGAGCAAGTCGGTTTTCGAAGTGTACAAAGACGCCAGTCTCCCGGATAACTGGACGCCCGCTCTGAAACGCGCTTGCGACGACGCGGGCATCGCTTTCTTCACCAGCCCTTATTCTTTCGAGCTTGTGGACGCGGTGAACGAATATGTGGAAATATTCAAAATCGGGTCGGGAGACATCACATGGCTTGAGATTATCCGCCATATTTGCGGCAAAGGGAAACCTGTTCTTCTCGCGACGGGCGCGTCGTCGATAGACGAAGTAAGCGCCGCGGTCGACGCCATGCTGGAAATCACTCCAATGATCGGAATCATGCAGTGCAACACGAATTACGTGGCTTCGCCTGAGCAGTTCAAGCACGTGAACCTCAATGTGTTGAAGACTTACGCCAAGATGTGGCCGGACGCCGTTTTGGGGCTTAGCGATCATACTCTAGGTTGCGCCGCGACTCTGGGCGCGGTCGCCCTCGGAGCGAAGGTGGTTGAAAAACATTTTACGGACGACCGGGAAAGAATAGGCCCCGATCACAGTTTCTCAATGACTCCGCGGGACTGGCGCGAGATGGTCGAAAGAACGCGCGAGTTGGAGGCAGCTCTGGGTTCCGGCGAGAAAAAGGTCGAAGAGAACGAGTCGCGGACGTTCGTCCTTCAAAGACGGGCGCTTCGCGCGGCTGTCGATATCCCCAAAGGCGGCTCTTTCACCCGCGATAATCTTGTTGCTCTCAGGCCGTGTCCCGAAGACGCGTTGCCGCCGGGCAAGCTGGACGATATTCTAGGCCGCTCTGCTCGAAAGGATATCCCAGCCGGTGCTCATTTATCATGGACAGACATAGACTGGCAATAATCATACCCGCTTTCAATGAAGCGGCGACCATCGGAAAAATAGTCGATGCGGCTTCTGTCATCGGGGTTGTTATTGTGGCAAACGACGCCTCAAGCGACGAGACCGCGCTCGAAGCCGGCAAATCCGGCGCGATAGTCGTCAGCCATGAAAAGAATCTTGGTTACGACGCGGCCCTGAGTTTAGGGTTTGCCGAAGCGGCGCGCAGAGGGTTCGAATTTGCGGCCACGATGGATGCCGACTCCCAGCACAATCCTGAGAACCTGAAAAGTTTTGCTGCGGCTCTGGAAGCGGGGGCGGATGTAGTGTCGGGCGTCAGGCCGTTTCGCGCCCGCGCGGCGGAATCGCTTTTTTCCTCTCTCACGGATTTCTTGTGCGGCATCAAAGACCCCATGTGTGGAATGAAAGGTTATAGGATGGCAGTATACGAAAAACTTGGCCATTTCGACTCATATAAATCCATCGGAAGCGAAACGATTCTTTTCGCCGCGAAACTCGGAATGAGAATAGAACAGATTGGAATTTCAATAGCGCCGAGAACGGGCTATTCTAGGTTCGGAAGCTCGCTTCGCGCCAACGCCAAGATTTTCAGGGCCGCTGTTCTAGGCATCATCAAGTATCCTTGTTTCAGGAGACCCAAGTATTTATTTTATTCTAACTTTTCGGCAACAGAAGGAAACATCGTTTAAAAAGAGCAGCGCGAGACGTGTTTGCATCAGAACTTAGGATGGATTTCCTTATGCGGGCAAGGCGATGTTGTTTGTTATTATGGGGGAAGCAGTTCGGCGTTAAGCGCGCTCCCTCGCGAGATCGCTGTTTGTGTGTCATACTTAACTGAGTAGAATTGTAAAAAATCAAAAGGGCAAGAAGGGTGCCGAACGCTCTCTTTGCCTCAGCCGGGAGGCGGCGGAATGTCAGAAAACCAATTTTCCACCGATCAGGAGTCATTTTGGGCGATGGATTTCGGGAATGAATATATCATTAGAAATAGTTCTGAAGATTATATCGCTCCGAAAATGCGACTTCTTTCCTGCGCTATCTCAAAATGCCGTAAAATTGATTCCGTAATCGAATTCGGTTCTAACATAGGTCTGAACATGATCGCTTTGCGCCCTCTGCTGCCTAAAGCAAAAACTGTCCGCCGTGGAGATCAATCCGGTAGCGTATGAAAAAGTGAAGTCTCTAGGATTTGTGGAAACTTTCAACGAGTCGATACTTGAATTTAAATCGGACAGGAAGTGGGATATTGTTTTACCATGGGCGTGCCGATACACATAAATCCCGACAGGTTGCCGGACGTTTACGACAGGATGTTTTCGGCGAGCCGTGAATATGTCCTGATGTGCGAATACTACAATCCGACCCCGATGGAAATAGAATATCGAGGCCACCGAGAACGGCTCTTCAAAAGGGACTTTGCCGGAGAATTCATGGACAGACACAAGGGCGTAGAGCTTGTGGACTATGGCTTCATTTATTACAGAGATCCGATATTTCCGCTTGGGGATTTCACTTGGTTTTTGATGAGGAAACCGCAGTGAACTGAAACGCGCCGTCTATTGCGGGTTATTCCGCCACGATTCTTATCGAACGGCCTTCCTCTCCGTCTTCCGAATGGAACTCAATGGGTTTTCCGGTTTCCAGCGTCTTCATGACCTCGTCGATGGAAGAATCCGAGCCGGGCAGGGCGGAGTCCTTAGGGATAAACCTGAAAAAAAGTTTCACCAGAGAAAGCGGGATGCGGATAGGGGTAAGGCTTTTATACTTCCCGGCTGATTTTGATTTTATCTCAATATTGAGCCAACGCGCCGCGCCGGAAGGGGCGACTCCGGGATTCTCCACGGCTTCCGCCTTGTCGAGGGCTTCTATAAGCCTTACTCCCTGTTCGGGAGTTATCTTTCCCTCTCGTATCATGTTCAGCACTTCAAGTTTTTCTTTCCCGTCGGTCATATATCCCTCATTCCATTGAAGCCTCTCTAGCGTCACACAGCCTTAATACTTATAATTCTTCTATCAAAGCCGCGCCTTCGTCCGGGGTAAGATCCCCCCTTTTTATCGATTCAATAATCTCCAGCCGCCGCAACCGCCTCGTCTCAGGATCGTCTTTTCTCAGCTTTCTGTTTAACTTCTCGATTATTGCGTCCAACCTGTTTCTTACGGTCGGATAGGACACGCCCAGACGTTTTTCCATTTCTTTGATATTGCCCCTCGAAACTACGAACAACTCAACAAACCGCCGTTCCTCGTCCGTCAGGTCTGAAAAAAGGCCGTGTCCGAATTCGCCCTCGATGGCGGTGTTGCACTCGGAACATGAAAGCCTTGATATCATTAGAGTGTTGTTGCACACAGGACAATGGCTCAAAGCTCTTTTCATCCGGTCCTCGATGCGCCGCTAGGCCTTTTTAGGCCCTCTGCGACAGATTGACTTTTTCAAATATAATATTACAATATTTTAAGAGTCATTTAAAGAAATTAATGGAAAACATAACATTGGATAAAAAAAGCGCAACAGTCCTAGTGATAGAGGACGACAGGGATATGAACGACATGGTGTCTCTAATTTTGCGCGACGCCGGATATGAGCCGCTTTCGGCATTCGACGGAGAGGAAGGATTGGAGATAGCGGGTCGTGACAATCCCGACGCCATCATTCTCGATCTCATGCTGCCGAAGATGAACGGAATAGAAGTCTGCCGCAAGCTGATGGAAAACGAAAGCACGCGGTCGATTCCTGTGATAGCGCTGACCGCAAAGAATGAATTGACATCAAAACTGTCGATGTTCGTGGCGGGCGCGAAACGATATATCACAAAACCTTTCGAACAGTCTCATTTGATAAACGAGATAAAAAGAGCTTTAAAACAACGCGACATATCAGCCCATTTCGGAGAAGACTTCCCCGATCCTCGCGGATAAAATCCGGCAAGCTAGAGTTTATTTATAATTGATATGGCATTTACTCATTAGCGAGAATTTTGTTGAATGGTCGTGAAAGATAAATGCAAGGAGTCTTGACATAAATAGCCAGTAAATTACAATCTAATGTGCAATTTGAATGGGACTTTGATTAGATAATAAACGGGCAGGACGGATTTGATTCTGCCTCCCGGTTCGCCAACGTAGCTCAGCTGGCAGAGCAGCGCATTCGTAATGCGCAGGTCGTCGGTTCGAATCCGACCGTTGGCTCTAAAATCATTTCTCTACAATCCAATGCTTTTTCAGCAGTTTAATTGTGTTATCTAATCAAGTCTGATTGACTGCAACAAAAAAAAGTGTTTTGTTCACTTGTGTTTTTGTGCGCCGCTCAACTGGCGGTTGAGAAATGAAGATGTTTCATTCAGAAAATAAAAGCTCTTGACAACAGCATAAAAACGATATATATTGTTTTGATATAGTCAAGCATTGCTTTCTTGTTGATTCATAAAAACATGTTCATGGGGGCGTTTCATGAGCGAGTATTATCGAGACACGGAGCATCTTTACGAGATTTATAATTACTTTCTAGGCCGGGTTCTGACGGACGAGAAGATAGGCGCAAAGATGGCGCGCGCCGGTATAATAATTAAGTTTATATATACGGACCCCGACGGGGAAGTGACGATTGATCTGAAGAATCCGCCCACAAAACCGGGCTACTTCGGCGATTTTTATCTTGGGCCGTGCGATAAGAAAGAAGACGTCTGGTCGAAGCAGTCAGCGGACCACTCGCACAGGTTCTGGCATGGCATGGAGAACCCTATTGTTGCGATAACCAAGGGGAAGGTGAAACAGGGCGGAAATGTGACGGCAATGATGAGGCTGCTGCCGGTAGTGCGCCCGGCGTTTGAATTGTTTCCTGTCTGCCTCGTGGAAATGGGACAGGGAGAACTGGCGTTGAAAAAAGTCTGATTGCGGCATAAGGATTGAAACGGGGATTGATATGGGAGTGAAACACGCGATACTGGGGCTTCTTCATTTCGGAGACATGCATGGATACAGGATAAAAGAGCTGTTGCAGCGCGACTTCGGACACATGTGGACCGTGAATTTCGGGCAGATATATCCGGCGCTGAGGGACATGAGAGAAGAAGGGCTTGTGACTATGTCGAGGGTCGAGGGGGAGAACGCTCCTGACAGGAAGCTTTATTCGATAACGGAAGAAGGGCGGGCGGAGTTCCGCAGATGGCTTGAAAGCGAGCCTGAGAGAGGGTTGACGATACGCGACCCATTTTTGCTCAGGTTTGCGTTCTTCGGATTCAGTGACGCGAGCATGGCGCTTGAACGCATAGACGAACAGATAAAATCATATGAGGAACAACTTGAGCAGAGGCGTGGCAAAGCCCCAAGAAGAACGCTCGGCAATATTCAGGCACGGTTGCTGAGCGAGCTTGGGTTGAGGCTCAACGAAGCGATGCTGGAATGGCTGGGACGGGCAAAGAAGGAAATTGAGGCGGAGGCCGCCGCCGAAACCAGTCCGCGCAGAGTTGCCGGAGTATAAGGAGCATCAAAAATGGAATTCACAGGAATAACGCTTGTGACCGGGGCTGCGGGTTTTATGGGCAGGCATCTTGTCGAGTATCTATCGGGGCGCGGCGTGAAGGTAAGAGCTTCGGCCAGACCTCGCAAGGACACATCTTTTTTCGACAGGTTAGGAGTCGAATTTGTCGGCGCCGACCTCACGAAGCCTGAGACTCTGCCTGCGTTGTTCGAAGGCGGAGTGGACAGGATATTTCATCTCGGGGCAATCTGCAATTTTTCAACTCCGTACGAAAAGCTCAGTCCGACCAACGTGGCGGGAGTGGAGCGGATATCGACGCTGGCAATGGAATCCGGTGTGAAAAGGTATGTGCATTGCGGTTCGACGAGCGTTTACGGGCCTTACACGGGCAAGCCGTTTAAAGAGGATTCTCCGCGCAATCCGAAGGACAATTACGGACGAAGCAAAAGGGACGGCGAGGATGTGCTGTGGAAAAAGATTGATGCCGGGTTTCCGGCGATAATCACGCGCCCATGCACTGTTTACGGTCCCGGATGCAATGACGGGGCGGGGAAGGCGTTTTCACGCCCGACTTCGATCTCTGTGATTCCCGGCGATGGACGGCAACTTTTATCCAACGTAAGGGCTGAAGATGTCGCGGCGGCCCTCGATCATCTTTCACATCTTGACTCAGCGGTGGGGAAAGCTTTCAATATCGCAGACGACAGCCATCCGCCCCTTGCCGAGGCGCTAACACTGGCGGCGAAAGCGTTCGGCTCTAAACCGCCTTCTTTGAAAATCCCTCTTGAGATTGTGAAGCTTATCGCTCTCGCGGATGGATTCATTTCGGAACGAAAAGGAAAAATACCCGATCTAGAGTATGACGCGGTGAAATATCTTTCCGACGACTATGTGGTAGACAACGTCCGGTTGAAAGAGACCGGTTATAAGTTTATATATCCGGATTTTAAGGAATCGATGAAGCAGATGGGAGAATGGCACAGGCGGAATTCTGCCGCCGCGCGCTAACCGTCGATGTTGAAGAATACCGGCGGGCGCGCAAGGCTTGATGTCGTTTACTAAAATTCTCTGGAGGCCGCGATTATGAAACAGGTTGTGGTTATAACAGGACTTGGTCAGGGCATGGGACGCGAGACGGCTAAACTGCTTGCGAAATCCGGGGACGAGATTGCGGGTTTCGACGTCGACGGCGAAAGTGTCGGAACTTTGGAAGAAGAATTGCGCCGCGCGGGCAGGGACCCTCTTTTAATGAAGATAGATGTGACTGACAGGGACGGGATACTGAAATTCCGCGATGAAACGCTGAAGAAATATGGACGCGCGGATGTCGTTCTGTCGAACGTAGGGATAGGTTTTTTCGGCCCGTTTGAAGAGGTTGACCTTGAGAAAGCCCTCAAATGTCTGGAAATAAATGTCATAGGGACGGCCGCAGTATTTCAGGCGTTTCTGCCGTCGATGCGAAGCCGGGGAGCGGGCAAGCTAATAGCGGTGTCCTCGCTCGTCGGGCAAGTTCCATTTCCGTTCGAGTCGATCTATTCCGCGAGCAAGTTCGCCGTTGAAGGTCTGGCTCAATCTCTCAAGTACGAAGTGGAGCCGTTCGGGATCAAGGTGGCGCTGATTCAACCGGCGCAGGTGTCGACGACATTCGCGGCAAAAATACACAAACTGCCGCCCGAAGGCTCGCCGTACAGGGAGCGGGCGCGGCGTTTCATCGAGAAAGACGAGGAGTTGATAAAAACTGCGCCGACGCCGGAGATGGCCGCAAGGGAGATAGTGAAAATAGTCAAAGCCCGAAATCCCGCCCTTCACAATCAACTTGAGCCCAAAAGTTCATTTCTGTTGGCGCTCAACAGAATTCTCCCGGCGCGTGTAAAAGACGAAATTTTATTAAACTATATGGATATAAAATAGTTTTCGACGGAAAGCGGAGGCGGCAAAAGATGTTGTCCGCAAACAAGATCGAGAAAACCGGAAGAGCCGGAAGAGTAAGCAGACTGCGAGAGCGAATCATAAACGCGCCGAGGGAAGTCTGCGTCGAGCGGGCGAGGTATGCGACGCAGGCGTTTTCGAAGAACTGGGATTTGCCGCCGCTTACCCGGATGAGCCTCGCGCTGGAACATATTCTGGACAACATCAGCGTGATAATCCGCGAGGGCGAACTGATAGTCGGCTGCCGCACGAGCAAGTTGAACGCCGCGCCGCTGTTTCCCGAAAACAAATCTAAGTGGATCGAGGGCGACGTCGATACGTTCTCTACTAGGTTTTTGCAGAACGCGCTTATATCCGCGGACGAACAGCGCGAATTGGCGGAGGATTTGCTTCCGTTCTGGCGCGGCAAAACCGTTGAGGACGACTTGAACGAGAGGATGCCCGAAGACATCGCTCTCGACATGGACAAGTACATTTTCACGATGATTCTGGAGATAACATACGGCGTAGGTCATTTCACGCTAGACCATGAACGCCTGTTGAAAAAAGGATGCGTCGGAATAGCGGATGAAGCCCGCGCGCGCATGAGCGCGATTTCCGGTAATTCTGCTGCCGATGAAGAAAAAAGATTATTTTACGACGCTGTGGTCAGGTCGGTGAACGCTGCGGTGAAATTCGCAAACAGATACGCGGAGGCAGCCTCGAAACTGGCTGATGTTGAAACGGACTCCGAGCGCGTCGTCGAGTTGAGAGACATCTCCAGAATCTGCCGAAGGGTTCCCGAACATACGCCCGAATCTTTTCATGAGGCCGTCCAGTTCGTTTATTTCATGCATTTGATATCGCAGATCGAGACGGGCGGCAACTCGATTTCCTTGGGAAGAATAGACCAGTATCTTTACCCATATTATGCAAAAGACATGAAGGAAGGGCGCGTTACGCCGGAGCGCGCGAGGGAGCTGCTATCCCTGTTGTACCTAAAAACCAATGAGATATGGAACGTGCTGGAAGAGGCGTTCATACCCGGCGGGGAAGGTCCTGAAGGCAAGACGACGCAGAACGTTACAGTGGGCGGAGTCGGCGCGGATGGACGGGACGCCACCAACGAACTGAGTCACATCGCGCTTGACGCGTACGCCGACGTCCGAACCGTGCAGCCGAACTTCTCGGTGCGCGTAGGCCCGGAAGCGCCGGATATTTTTTTCGCAAAGGCCGCGGCATACGCGCAGGACGGCGTTCTGTTGCATTTTTTCAACGATGAAAAAGTTATCGAATCTTTGACTCGCGGAGGCCACGCGCTAGAGGACGCGCGGGATTACGGGGTTGTCGGGTGCGTGGAGCCTAACGCGCAGGGAAAGACGTTCGGCTCAACTTTCGCAGTGCAGTTCAGCGGGATAAAGTGTCTGGAATTTGCTATGAGCGACGGAGTGGACAACATATTCGGATACCAGTCCGGCATCCAAACCGGGGATCCCGCGGATTTCGAAGAATTCGAAGATGTCTGGAACGCATATGCCGCGCAGGTGTCGCATTTCATCGGCCAGATGGTTCGAGGCATGGAGGTAATGGACGAATGTATCGCCGCGAAACTGCCGTCGCCGTTTGCCTCCGCGACTGTGTCCGGCCCGATGGAAAAGGGTGTTGACCTTACGCGGGGCGGGGCCGTTTACAACTCGACCGGAGTTCAATTAATAGGATTTTCAAACGTGGCGGACAGCCTGTTCGCGATTAAGAAAGCGGTGTATGAGGACAAGCTGTATTCGATAGGCGAGCTTGCCGCATGGCTTTCGTCGGATTGGGACGAAGGCGAGGATGTTCGCTCCCGGTTGCTTAATAAATATCCAAAATTCGGAAACGACAATGATGAAGTCGACGAGATGGCATCGAGAGTCATTGAACATTTCTGCGCCGAGGTTGTGAAACACAAGAACTATCGCGGCGGAGCTTTTTGGCCGGGAGTATTTTCAGTCGGTTTCCACATAGCTATGGGGGCGTTCGCGGGAGCAAGCGCGGACGGCCGCCGGGCAGGCGACGTGCTTGGCAACGGCGTCACTCCCACCAACGGCAACGCTCTGAACGGCCCGACAGCGGTGGCGAATTCCGTCGCCAAACTGCCGCTCTCTCTTGTTCACAACGGCGTTAACCTGAACATGCGTTTCAATCCGTCCAAGCTCAATTCCTCCGCGTTCCGATCCTTTATCAAGACTTATCTCAGGAACGGCGGGATTCAGCTTCAATTCAACATGACCAGCGCGGAAGAGTTGAAGGCAGCGCAGGCCGACCCGGAAAAATACCGTGACCTGATTGTGAGGGTGAGCGGCTATTCGGCTCTTTTCACGGGACTTAGCGAAATAGCCCAGAACGAAATAATCAGCAGAACCGAATACGCGTTGTAAAACGGCAAGACACATTGATGGGGGATTTCCGAATGTCGAAAGTGACGACAATCAACAAAGCGATCTCGGAGCATGTGAAAGACGGCGACTTTCTTTTTATCGGAGGGTACATCTGCAGGACGCCTTACGCCGCCATCCACGAGATAATCAGGCAGGGCAAGAAAGACCTTACCGTCACGAGAAGCAACGCGGCGGACGATTTCGACATGCTCATCGGAGCGGGAGCGGTGAAAAGATTTATTGCCACATTTCTCTCGCTAGGTTTTTTCGGGCTGGGGCGCTGCTACCGGCGCTCGCTTGAAAAAGGGATACCGCACAAGATAGAAGTCGAAGAATACACAAACCTGTCGCTTCCCACCATGCTGATGGCCGGAGCTATGGGGATGCCGTTCGCGCCCGTAAGGGATATGGCCGGCTCAGATCTGATGAAAGTGAAATCTTTCATGGGGGACAACAAATACAAAGTCATCGAATCGCCGTTTGACGGAGCGCCGACAGTTCTTGTGCCGGCGCTGAACCCGGATGTGGCGATAATACACGTCCAGCAATCGGACGAGACAGGCAACGCGCAAATATGGGGCATCGGCGGCGACTGCCAGCACGGAGCCAACGCCGCTAAGAAGGTTATCGTATGCTGCGAGCGGATAGTCAGCCGCGACATAATCGGCAAGGACCCCTCTCGAACCATCGTGCCGGATTATAAGGTAGCGGCGGTGGTCGAAGAGCCGTTCGGCGCTCATCCGGGATACACTCCCGGCTTCTACGACACCGATTTCAAATTCGGCAATGTTTACAAGACAGCGTCATCCACCGAAGACGGTTTCAAGCGATTCCTTGACGAATGGGTTTACGGAGTGAAAAACAGGAACGAGTACATTCAGCATTACATTAAGAGTTACGGATACGCGTCGTTTAAAAAACTGGAAGCGGAATTCGATTACGGATATCCGGTCAGCTACTCATATTAAAGGCTCGCGGCTGACAGAAGCCGACGCGCGGCGCGGAGGAAAACGAGGAACAATGGCTGCTAAACAACTCGACGGATACATAAAACCGGAACTGATGGCGTGCTGCGGCGCGCGGGAAATTCAGGAGAACGATATCGTGCTGGTCGGCACGGGGTTTCCGACTATGGCGGCAAACATCGCGAAGCACACGCACGCGCCGAACGCGAGGCTCATGCAGGAATCCGGCGTTTACGACGCGCGCCCCAAGCGGCCCGCGCTATCTGTGGGCGATCCCTGCTTGAATCCGGGAGCCGCGATGATCGGCGGCCTGATGGACATAATGGGCATGGGGCTTCAGGCCGGCAACGTGGATGTCGGGTTTCTTTCAGGCAGCCAAGTCGATAAATTTGGGAACATCAACACTACTTGCATAGGCGATTACGAGAATCCCAAGAGCAGGCTGCCGGGCAGCGGAGGAGCCAATCCTATCGGCTCTCTCGTTAAACGAGTCTTAATCATTGCCCTTCACGACACTAGACGGCTCGCTGAAAAAGTGGACTTCATTACCACTCCGGGCTATATAGACGGCCCCGGCGCCAGAGAGAAGCATGGCCTTCCTCCCGGCACAGGGCCGCACGTGATTATAACCAACAAAGCCGTTATGCGGTTCGACAAATCGACGGGCGAGGCGTACCTTGACACCTATCATCCTGACACCACAGTCGAAGAGGTCGTAAAGAGCACTCCGTGGGATTTGAAGGTTTCTCCCGATGTTCGCGAAACGGAACCGCCGACGGAAGACGAACTTCGGGTTCTGCGCGAAGTATTGGACCCCAAGCGCATGATTTCGGCCTACATCAGCAGGGGCTACGTTTGATCGGTTCAAAATTCGCCGCGCAATGAATTAAAGATTGAAAGGGAAAGCTTATGTCAGCCGCAAACGAAACGCACACTGGAAAACTTGCCGAGTTCTGTTCGCGCGTGTCCATCGATTCGCTTCCAAAGGAGGCAGTCGAGAAGGCCAAGTTGTGCGTCCTTGATTTCATAGCGAACGTATATGGCTCGCAGCAACTGGAGATTGTCGGGAAGATCGGCGAATATGTAAAAACTTTCGGCGGGCAAGGCGACGCGACGGCGCTGGGGCTGGGATTCAAGACAGGCCCTCACAACGCCGCCTTTATCAACGGAGTGGCAGGCGAGGCGATAGAGGCGCAGGACGGGTTGCGGTTCGGCGGAAATCATCCGGGCGCGGCGGTGATACCTGCGGCTCTCGCAGTCGCCGAGCAAACGGGACAGGGCGGAGCGCGTTTTATCGAGTCGGTTATCGCTGGATACGAAGCCGCCAACCGGGTCTCCGCGTCGGTTCACCCTCATCACACTCTGTCGGGATTTCTGCCGACTGGAACATGCGGGACTTTCGGAGCGGCAGCGGCGGCGTCTCGAATGATGGGGCATGACGCCGAAACCACGCTGGCTTCCATCGGGACCGCCGGGTTCATCCTTCCGATATCCATGGCAGAGCATCTCATGGGCGGATACTCCGCAAAAATAGTGCAGGGCGGGCAGGCGGCCTCGGCGGGAATCACCGCCGCCGGATTGGCAGCCGCAGGCATAACCGCTCCTCCTTACACGCTCGAAGGTTCCAGCCTCAAAGGGGGATTCACTCAGATTACCACGCGAGGCTCATTCGACATTAACAAGATAACTTCCGGCCTCGGCGAAAAATACACGATAATGGATATCTATTTCAAGCCTTACACGTCATGTCGCCACACCCACGGAGCCGCGCAGGCCGCTCAGGAACTGAAGGCGGCTGAAAGAATCGATATCGCAGAGATTGAAAGAATAGATGTTTTTACTTACGCCATCGCAACGGTGGCCGTAGGCAAGACTATAGGGCCGGAAGACAGTTTCGTGTCCGCGCAGTTCTCGCTGCCGTATGTGGTGGCGGCGTGTCTGGCGCATGGAGACATGAGCGCGGAGCAGCTAAAGGCCGACAGCATATCGGACGCTCGAATCGTCGAGTTGGCGAAAAAAGTGAAGGTGTCCATCGACCCTGAACTCAACAAAGCTTATCCGGACAAGACATCGAGCAGGGTGGAGCTGACGTTGGCAGGAGGACGGAAAGCGGTCCGCCAGACGGATATCCCGAAAGGCGACCCGCGCAATCCCATGACAGCCGATGATATTGCCGAAAAGTTAAAAAGATTCTCAGCGGGCCTAGACGCGGACCGCGCGCGGCGAATAACCGATCTTGTTCTTGACATTGAAAATGTTAAATCAATAAGCGATCTGACATCGCTAATATGACAGCCACCGGGAGGCAGTGATGGACTTTAATCTTGACAAAGATCAACAGATGCTTGTGGACATGCTTAGAAAGATGGGAAAACGGGAGAATTTCAAACAGCTCGCCGTGGAGATCGACAAAACAGGCGTGTTCCCGGATTTTCTGATGAAAAAGTACGGAGAACTGGGGCTTTTAGGGATGACGCTTTCGCCGGAATACGGAGGCGGAGGGCAGCCGAACATCAACGCCATCCTTGCCATAGAGGAGCTTGCAAAGTTCAGCCCGATGATAGCCGCTCCGATTTTCGAGTCCAACATCGGCCCGGTGCGGGTCATAAACGCGTATGGAACCGAAGAACAGAAAAAAGCGATTATTCCCGGCGTGTGCAAAGGCGAGAAAAGCGTGTCCGTCTGCATGACGGAGCCGGAGGCGGGTTCGGACCTTACTTCGCTTTCCACAAAACTCATAGAGGACGGCGACGGCTATCTGCTCAACGGTAGGAAGACGTTCATAACCGGGGGCGGGGAGGCCAGCCACTATCTCGTTTATTCCAGATACGGGGACACTCCGGATTACAAGGGCATCGGAGCGGTCATTGTTGAAAAAGGCGCGCCCGGTTTCACATTCGGCAAGCAGGAGGATTTCATGGGTTTGCGAGGAATGCCTTCGTGCGACTTGATTTTTGAGAATGTTAAAGTCCCGAAGGAGAACATTGTTCTTCGCATGGGCGAGTTCAAGAAACTTATGACGACATTCGACGTGGAAAGGTGCGGGAACGCGGCCATGTGTCTTGGCACCGCAGCCGGAGCCATAGAAGAAGCGAAAGCCTATGCCATGGAACGCAAGGCGTTCGGACGTCCGATATGCGAATTTCAGGATATACAATTCTCAATAGTAAACATGGCGATGAAGCTGGACGCCGCGCGCCTGCTCGTTTACCGCGCAGTGACCGGAGCCGGACGCGGTTTCCCATCAATGTTGGAAGCGGGCATGGCAAAATGTTTCGCCAATGAGATGGTCGTTGAAGTCACTGACGCAGCGATGCAGGTGTTCGGTGGATACGGATACAGCAAGGAGTTCCCCGTCGAGAGGATGCATCGCGACGCTCTGGCGTGGCGCGTGGCCGGAGGCACTGTGCAGATGCTTCGCGTGGCTATGGCCAGCATCATGTTCGCGCGGCGATTCAATCAGAAAGCCTGATTTTTAGACTATTTTAATTCGTTTTTGTTTCAGCGGCGAATTCATTGCGCGTCTAGCTTATTCGTCAAGCTGTCAAATTGCTTTTGCGACTGACCTATAAACCCGGATTCGCCAATAGAAAAATAGAAAAGGCATCTAGATGTTCCAGAAAGACCGATAGAATTTGAGTTGTTCAGAAACAAGAACTATCGGAACGGAGGAACAAAAAGATGCCCAGTAAAAAGTATGTCAAAAGCG
>JAKQPS010000082.1 GCA_029564595.1 bacterium
CGCTTTTGACATACTTTTTACTGGGCATCTTTTTGTTCCTCCGTTCCGATAGTTCTTGTTTCTGAACAACTCAAATTCTATCGGTCTTTCTGGAACATCTAGATGCCTTTTCTATTTTTCTATTGGCGAATCCGGGTTAAACAAACAGAAGCATCGCGGTTTATCCAAGAGGCTTTAAATAAATATCCCGGAGAGATATCAATAGTCGCGCTCGGCCCGCTTTCTAATCTTGCGACTGCGGAGATGAATTGCGTCGGCACGTTAAGCAAAGCTAAAAGCGTGGTGGCAATGGGAGGCGCGATAGATTGTCCGGGCGTGATTCCATTGTTAATTAATGCGGAATTCAATTTCTGGAAAGATCCGCGCGCGGCGTCGGTTTTGTTGAAGTCCGCGTTTGATATGACTCTTGTGCCTTTGGACTTAACGAGGAAAGTGATCTTCGGCAGCCGACAGATGAATAGACTGAAAAACGCAGACTCAGACATGGCGGATTTCATTTATGAGAACGCAAAAAGTTGGTTCTATCTGATGAGCGCGCTAACGCTCAGAGGCGGATTCATGCCTCACGATCCGCTGGCGCTCGCTTATCTGATAAAGCCGTCTTTGTTCAGCATTAAAAGAGAGACGTTGGCGGTCAACACGGATCGAGGCGCTGGTTATGGTTCTCTAAAGAGACGCCCCGAAGGAGATTCAGTAAATGTGGCGCGCGATGTGAAAAAAAGTGAATTTCTGGAGTTTCTAGTCGATAGAATCGCCGGGAAATAGATTTACGAATTCTGCCGAATCACGAATAATACTTTGTTTTTAAGCGTAAGCAGGTCAGAGGCTATATAATTAATATAAGAAAACTAACATATAAGGATTGGTATGAAAAGACATCATTATAAAACGGCTGTTTTTTCGGCTCTATTTGCGTTGCTGGCTCTCAATGCTTTTGCAGTCGATCAACCATCGAGCGAAAGCGATCCCGGAAACGTTCTGAAACGCAAAAAACTCGGCATTGCTGAGACCGACCCTCTAACACAAGAGGAACTCAAAAAAGTGTATGACGAAACATTGAGCGTCTATCTCGACAGCGTTAAAACGATGTATAAGCCGGGAGAATATCCGGAAATAATGATTTATATAAAAAATGATTCGAAGGAGACGAGGTATTTTAAGAGAATGTGGTCGGCAGGCGGCGCTGGGGGAGCATGGCTGAAGATTTACGTTGACGGAGTCGAGTCGTGGGGAGCAGGGGTGTTCAAGCGGGAGTCGGTAGAGCCGGAATCGGATAATCCAGCCAACGCGCTCAAATTAGGTCCCGGCGAGCGAAAAGCAGTAGTGAAACTCACGTTCCTCAGGTTGGACACAGGCAGAAAAGTGATTTCAGCGGAATATGAGGCTAAATATAAAGTAGCAGAGAGCGCCCCGAAAAACTGGTGGAATGGGATCGCAAAGTCCAACTCCTTAAGTCTGGTTGCGACACGCGAACTTCCGGAAAAAGAGATTGTCGCTGAGTATGGGAAGGTAATTAAAGCAATCCATTCGGACGTATCGGCGTTGAAAGGGAAATACAACGAATTTTCAGGCTATGGGGAAGGTTCATTGAAAAAAGCGGCTCAATACTCAATCCCCGGCGTTCCAGTTGTGGAGTATCGAACGCCCGCTCCTAAAAAATTTGAATTCAGGGCGTATTTCAATAAATCGGACTATCAGCCAAGCACTTTGCCCATGCTAAAGGAGGGATTCCCGTTCTTCGGGGTTACGCTTTTCGCGCATGTGGACACGGGCGATAATACAAAGTTGCGGGGAGCTTTGCTGGACATTGTAAGGAAAAGAGGACGTGCGTTGCAGGAGGTTGTGAAGAAAAATGAACGCAGCCTGAGAGTCGAGGCGCTGCCTTTTGAGACTGCCGTCGCGTTGGATCTCGACCGCGCCCCGGTGATTATACGAGGCCATATTAAATCAGTGACTATCGACGAGCCCGGGCGAGCCGAACATGAGCTTAGGAAATGGATTCTGGATGTGGACGTCAAAAAAGTGTATAAAGGAAAACTCGCGGAGAAAAAAATCAAGGTCAGATGCGGCACGCTGACCACAATGTTCGGCGATGAGTCAGTGAAGGACAGGGAGTTCATACTTTTGCTGTTGGAAAAGTCGGCATGGAACAAAGACTACACTTTGATAGGATCGCAGAAACCCACAGAGAATCTCGTCGAATGGCTGGGGGAAAAGTACTCTTCTGAAAAAAAATAATCTCGGCTCTTTCGAGGCGTTGGAGTTTGATGTTCTATTCACCGTTATTCGTTTTTAATTGATTTGAATATGACGACAGTAATTCAATGACAGAAGAAGAACTGTCGCATTTATTTAAAAGCGCGCGAATCGAGGATGCGCCCGGCATTCCTTTCAGATACCAAGAGAGTTGTCCTCTCATGGAATATGCTCCTCTTTTTTCGCCTTCTATCGCAAGATGCAATTTGTAGTGTTTTAACGCTAATTCAATTCGTTTTAAGTTGTCCGGGGGAAGAATCGTTATTCCGTTGACAATCAGTTCGCGCGCTCGAGAAATCATTTCCGGGTCTCCGAATGCGGCTCTTCCTATCATTATCGCGTCGCAACCGTATTCTCTTATCTTCTCAGCCGCGTTTTCAGGAGACGATATGTCGCCGGAACCGATGACGGGGATGCTGAGAGCCTCTTTCATTTTGGCAACAAGAGACCAGTCCGCCTTGCCGGAATATCCTTGAGATTGCGGGCGCGGGTGAAGGGCCGCCGCAGCAGCGCCTTCGCCTTCGAGCCTTTTTGCCAGTTCGACGCAGTTTATCGTCTCGAAGTTCCAGCCCGATCTCATTTTTACAGTGACAGGAATCTTGATTGCGGAAGACACCGCGCTGACAATCTTTGCGGCCAATAGATGGTCGCGCATGAGAGCTGAACCGGCGCATGTTTTTACTACTTTGGGAGCGGGACATCCCATGTTGATGTCTATAGCGGCGAATCTGCCTGTCGATTCGAGAATTCTTGCCGATTCCGCCATGATGTCCGGGTCAGCGCCGAATATTTGTCCTGCGTAAACAGGCCCGTCGGGAAGAAATCTCACATAGTCGAGTGTTCTTTTATTGTTTCGCGTCAATCCGTGGCTGGTTATGAGTCCGGTGTAAATAACTCCGCATCCCGTGTCTTTAAGAATTGAACAGAAAGAAGGCGTGTTGACGCCGGACACAGGAGCCATAGCAACTTTCTGGTTGGTCAATGTCGTTATAAACAAGATTCCTCTTAATACAAACATCAAAGCGCTGTCGATGCCATGTCGTTATCAGAGATGATGCCTGAGATTGCTTGAATCATGTTGAGCAATACGGGAGCAAAAAAAGAATCTTTGAGGAAAGAGTTTTCAAGTCCGCCTGAAATTCCGGACACGACCGCGACGAAGACGCCCGCCAGAATCGCTCCTTGAAGCGCTCCTATCGCAAGGCCGCCTATCCTGTTGAACGCGCCGAGAATTGACTTTTTGATGATTCTTGAAATCAACCACGAGCCTATAGTGGACGCCGACACGACGGCTACGAGTATCAACGCGAATCCCAAAGTTTCCGAAAGGAATTTCCCTTCGACGTCGGGAAAAAACAACTCTGCCGCGTTTGATCGTAAACACCTTGCCAGAAAAATGCCGCCTATGATTCCGGCTAGAGAGAAAAGCTCTTTCACAAAGCCGCGAAACATGCAGCGAACGGCAAGCGCTCCGGCGATAACCAGCGCTGCGATGTCGAATCTGGTGAAAGTATTTGACGCGTTTTCCATTTTGATGATGCCGCAGGCTCGCGGAGCGGTTTAAGCGTTCTTTCCGATAGCGAAAATATGATCGGCGGCTTCGCGGACGGCGTTAATTATTGACATCAAAGGCGCGTCTGCGCGGCGGGCGGCTCTCGCGCAGTCCTCGTATTCCGGGTTGGCTCTCACTATCTCGCCGTTCATAACAGCCAGCTTGACTCTCATAGGGCCGTATTGAGTGTCGATAAGCTCGGTGCGGCGTTCCACGCACACTCGCGGCGTTGTGAGCCTGCGTATTCCCAGAGTGGATGTTTCCCGGAATATCATTTCCATCGCTTTCTGCTCTAAAGAGACCTCGCACAAAACGTTGAATAGAACGCCGGGCCTGTTTTTTTTCATTATTATCGGAGTCATATAAACGTCCAGCGCGCCTTCCTCCAACAGCCTTTCCAAGAGATAGCCCAAAGCCCTCGGATCCATGTCGTCGATGTTGGTTTCCAGATGGCAAAGATTGTCGAGGCGGTTCGACGCGCAAGCTGAAGATTTTGGAACGTCCCCGATAATCGCGCGGACCACGTTGGGAATCTCTTTGTCTGAAGCTCCCGCGCCGTATCCCGAGCGCCTGACAATCATCTCAGGGATATCCCCGAAAGAATCGCAAAGCTCGGTCAGCAGAAGGGCTCCAGTGGGCGTTGTAAGTTCGCCGTCGCCTCTGCCATAGACAGGCGCGCCTTCAAGAAGGGCAGAGGCTGCGGGAGAAGGAATAGGCATTATCCCATGAGCGGTAGACACCGAGCCTGTTCCGGTGTTAACTGCCGAAGCGGAAAATGAATCCGCGCAAAGCATTTTTTTTGCCAGAAACGCGCCGACGACGTCTATGATGGTGTCTATGCCGCTGAGTTCGTGGAAATGGACTTCATCGGCGCTCTTGCCGTGTATGCGGCCTTCGCATTCCGCAAGTCGGTTAAATGCGCGCAACGACTGATTCTTGACTTCATCGTCGATTGATGACGCGTTGAGAATCTCTGATACGCTCCCGAGGTTCCTTGCCGGACCGCTCCCTACGCCGGGCTCGATCAAGACTCTCTTTGCTTTTATGCCCCGTCTGAAAGCTTCTTCAACTTTGATGTCAGGAAAATCAGGCAAATTGAGTTTGCGCATTTCTTGCGTCCATTCGTCAAATGAAAGACCGATGTCGAAAAATGCGCCCAATAACATATCTCCGCTTATGCCTGAAAAACAATCAAGATGAATGTGCGCCATAACGAGATTGTCCCTTCGGGTCAGCCGACTTTTACTCTAACAAGCCAGCTAGAGGCGGTGCGTCCCACGCTCAGCATTTCTCTCATCCTGCTGAAGACGCCTGTCCTGTCAAAAAAATCGAATGGATAGATGGAATAGGCGGCGGAAACCGTCACGGCGATGTCCCCGCTTATCTCCTTCATCCTCGCGTTTACGCTTTTCAACATATTCTCAAGAGATTCGCGCACATCTTCCTGCGCGTTGGGAATGATAATCGCAAACTCATCGGCTCCTATGCGTCCAATGCTGTCGGCGCCTGCGAACACGGAAAGCTCCGCTCCGAGTTCCCGCAGAAGGAGGTCGCCCCTTTCGAATCCGCATTTTTCATTGACTGCCGAAAAATGATCCACATCAATGAATACAAGAGCGAGAGTCGCGCCGTTTCTGTCGGAATCGTCCAGCGAAGCGGAAAGCAATTTGTTGAAGGAGGAAAAATTCTTCAATAGAGTGGTCGCGTCGACGTCAGGCATGACTGCCATCTCGCATCTCAGCAAGAGGTGTGAATAAACGATGGAAATAAAAGACGAAATCATTTCCACCGCTTCGATATCCGGCAAAAGCGCGTGTTCAGTTCCGGGCGCCGAGCCGAGGACAAGAATCCTTTCAGGGTTGCCGGCATTGTTGAGAGGTATGACGGCGATTGATTTCATCCCGTGTCTCTCAAAAGACCTGTCATGAAACCTGTCGTCTTTTGCGATGTCGGATACTAGAATCGGAACCGGTCGTTCCTTAATCTCGTCAATCACATTTGCGGGCAGTCTAATCTGAGTTGAGACCATGCCGTTGCCTGTCCCGGAAAGACAATCTTTTAGAACAGGATCGGAGTCGCCTTCGATTTTTCCATGAAAAATAAAATTGAACCCTTGGATTTCTCTCAGAGCGGAGGCGATAAGGCTCATGCCGCGCGACAGGATTTCCTTCCTGTCCAGACTGCCGGGTATATCGTCGATCTGCCGAAAGGCGTGAGACGCAGTGAAGTACGCGTCCCGTATCGCCGGGTCTGATTTAATCGCCGCCGACGCGGCAGCGGAACTTGCGGAAGAACTTAAAAACAGCAGCATCGAAAACACTCCGAAGCCTCTTGCAAGCTGAATGGCGACATCCAGCCTGATTGCTTCTGTGTTCATGAAAAAAGACGCTCCGGTCATTCCCGCAGCCAACCCGATGAACAGAAAGGCCTGAAAAACATAGTGGAAACCGGATATATATGGAGTAGTGAAATGGTAAACGGCGAAAAGAATGATGGCGATCTCGAACAGGGATATCACAACGATGTGATTTGGAGAGGAGAAACCTGCGGGAGCCATGAATAGAAGCGACGCTAAAATCGCGAGGAAACAAACTGCCGAAGCTCGAACGGAAAATCTGGCGCGCTGGCCGCCTGCAAAGGATGCGGCGGACATGAGCCAACTGAGCAGAGCGGCAGCCTCTAAAGTCGCGATAACGGCAGATGGCGTTCTTGGAAAAAGCGCCGCCAAATTCATCGCAGAGTAAAAAATGCCGCCGCCGAAAGCGAATGCGAGCGATTTTCTCGGCGTCTTAATGTAGTATAGCGCCGTCAGCCCGAGAAGCGCTCCGGACATTGCTAGATTTGCGGCTTGTGTCAAAGAAATTATATTCATAAATCGCAGTTATTTTAGTCTTTGGCCTTTATGCAGTCAAATGACCGAACGCAATATTGCTTGGCAAAGATATTTCACGATTTCGGTTTCACAAATTTTGGCAGTTGACGCTTATACATTAGTACACTATAATCATATACAGCTTATTATGCTGTTTTAAAGAAGATTAAATAGAAGTTTCACGGAAGCTTATTACGGGAGGAACAAAATGACGCCTGTCGGGCTTACTGAAAGACAAAGAGAAATTCTCGGCTTCATACACTCATACGCCTCGGAAAAAGGCTATCCGCCTACAATCAGACAGATAGGAGCGAGGTTCGGCATCAAATCGCCGAACGGCGTTAAGGACCATCTGAAAGCGCTTGAGCGCAAAGGCGAAATCAAGCTCGAACCGAACACGGCGAGGGGAATAGACCTTCTCGGAAGAAGGAATTCCGGAATTCCTCTGATAGGCCGGATAGCCGCAGGCGCTCCGATCCTTGCCGCTGAGAGCGTCGAGGACTATATCACGATAGAGAAAATATTCCCTATCGACGGCAGGTGCTTCGCCCTGAAAGTGAAAGGCGACAGCATGATAGAAGAGGGCATTCATAACGGAGACATTGTGATAGTCAGACCGCAATCATCAGCGGAAAACGGAGACATAGTGGTCGCGCTGATTGAAGACGAAGTCACTGTGAAAACTTTCTTTAGAGAGAGGGGCCGCATCAGGTTGCAGCCGGCAAATCCCGCTCATTCGCCTATTGTCGTAAGGGATGTTGAGATAAAAGGAAGAGTTATAGGAGTGATACGCTCATTGTGAGCGAAAACCTATCCGCATGCTTCGGAAGAGCGTTGTTATAACTGTTGCAAAGTTGTCGGATTTTCTGAAAGGCTATAGCGCGCCACTGTTATTGTGAAATTTCAGGAAAGATAGTTTTTAACATCAACTATAAAGATTACTCGTCAATTTAATCTGCTGATATCAATTGATATGAATATAAGCATCAAGATAAACATATCATTAATTATCTGCGCTCAGACTTGTTGTTATGATTGAAGCGGCGGACATATAATTAGATGGCATCGGAGGGACACATGGAGCATTATACGCACGACAGGAACTGGGGATGCAGAATCTCCGACGAGCATGTTTTCAGAGGGCTTCGCGCTCTGGTGATGGAAAACGAACTGATACGGGTTACCGTTCTTCTGGATAAAGGCTCGGATATTTATGAATTCCTATACAAAAAGACCGACACTGATTTCATGTGGAGAAGCCCCAACCCTTTGAGGGACCCCAGAGCGTTCGAGCCGACAAGCATGAGGGCGGACGGCTCTTTCATGGATTATTATCATGGCGGCTGGCAGGAGATATTTCCCGGCTGCGGCGCTCGTTACAGTTACAAAGGGGCCGAAATAGGGCAGCATGGCGAAGTGTCCACTATCCCGTGGAACTGCCGCATAGCGACCGATTCTCCCGGCGAGATCGAGGCTGTGTTGACAGTGAGGACATATCGAACACCGTTCTATATTGAAAAAAAGCTGAGGATGGTTTCCGGCGTCGCCGCATTGTTCATAAGCGAAACAGTTGTGAATGAAGGGCGAGAAGAGATGGATTTCATGTGGGGGCATCACCCCGCGCTGGGGTATCCTTTCATTGACGAAACGTGCAGGATAGATGTTCCAGCGACGAAAGTTGAAGTTCATTCGGAATCGGGCGTGACGAGCAGGCTTAAACCCGGAGCGTCTTTTGAATCGTTTCCGATTATTAAAGACAAAGAAGGCAGGGTTTTCGATTTATCAGCCGTGCCTTCCGCAGAGGCCGCGACTGCGGAGATGTGTTATCTGATGGGACTGCGCGAAGGGTGGTTTGCGGCGACCAACCAAGGCAAAAGAATCGGTTTCGGAATGAGTTGGGACAAGGAAGTATTCCCCGTCGTGTGGCTGTGGGAAGTATTCGGAGGCGGGTTCGGATACCCGTGGTACGGTCGGACATACAACCTTGCTCTGGAACCGATGACTAGTTGGCCGGGGGGAATGGCAAACGCACTCGCGAGAGGCACAACTCGGAAGATCGGGCCTCTGGAAAGCATTTCAACAAGCCTGACGGCTGTCGCCTATGACGGTTTGATGTCAGTGAAAAGAATCGCGCCTGACGGCAAGGTTGAGGGAGAATGAATATGAAATCAGCGCGTTTGGGAGGGGAAATGAAAAAGGCGTTTTTCGCGTCGGTTGTTTCGATTTTAGCGGCGGCATATTGCGCGGTCGGCTCATTGGCAGCCGAATATCTCGACGCGCTTTTCGCTCCCGCCGACCCGACGGAATTATCTGTGGCTTATGAGCGAATATCTTACTCGCCATACTGCAAAGGGTATGAGACGACTGAAACGTATCTTGAGACGGCGAATTTCATTCTCAACAAGGTGGCGTACGAATCAGATGGGTTGAGGCAGACCGGCATGATGGGGTTTCCGAAGGGCGTTTCGCGCGCTCCGCTGATAATGCTTAATCACGCCGGATTCAACGGAATCACCAAGTACGACATCCCAAGGATAGCTCAGTTTTTGGAGAGAGGATATGCGGTCGCGGCGGCCACTTACAGAGGAGAAGGCGGACTGGCGGGACTGGCCGAAGGCGGCATGGACATTATCGGCGACGAATCCCGCGACATCTTGAATCTTCTTGAGTGCGCGGCCGGTCTTGAACAAATTGATTCCGAAAGAATCGCGATGGTAGGCGTGAGCCACGGGGGAGGGCTGACGATCTCGGCTCTGACTCAAACAAGGAGGCCAAAGGCGGCGGCCATCGTTTCCGCTCCCACTAATTTGACAAATGACAAATTGAAGGAAATGGCGGCGAAATGGCGGGTTTCTCCGGCTTCCGTAGAGGTCATGCTTCAACTCCTGATGCCGATAGAAGGCGTGGCGAAAATGAAACACATCCTCGGCGTGAAAGAAAAAGACGCCTCGCGCATACCGGCTTCGAGAGCGGAAATGCTTCGCCGCTCCCCGGCGCTTTTAGCCGATCACATTGAGTGTCCCGTTATGATGTGGTACGGCGGGCAGGACCCTGTCGCGATATGGACAGACGGCAAAATCATAGAGTCTTCTCTGAAAGAGCGCGGTTTGTTTTCCAAAGTCACAGTTTTTGAAAACCGCCATCATTCATACAATCCGGAAGAGATAGAGGTCGTTTTTGAAGAGATACTGACTTTTTTCGGGACTGCTCTCGAAGCAGGGACGAAATAGTAAAAATGCGCATACGGGTTGTTCGGCGATATTTTGAGAAAAGGGGGCATCAATGGCCAAGGTCGCGGTGGTGGGAAGCTTTGTGATGGATTTTATATTTGAGACGCCGAGGCGTCCGTTGAAGGGCGAGAGCATAATAGGGAAATCGTTCGGAATGGCGCCCGGAGGCAAGGGGGCCAATCAGGCTATGCAGGCCGCTCTAATGGGAGCGGAAACGCACATGATTGGCAGAGTAGGCAACGATGTGTTTGGAGACTCGATACTTGAGAGTCTCAGCCGCGCCGGAGTCAATGTTGAATGCGTAATAAGGGACTCCGCCGGGACCGGCTGCTCTGGCGTCATCCTCGATTCCGAAGGGGACAACAGCATAGTGATGGTTCCGAGAGCCAATATGGCGTGTTCGGTGTCCGACGTTGACGCTGCCGCCGACATAATCAGAGGCGCGGATGTGCTCCTTTTGCAGCTTGAAATACCGATGAAAGTGAACGCGCGCGCGGTGAAAATCGCAAAGAAAGCCGGGGTCAGAATTATTATGGACCCAGCGCCGGCGTGTCCGATTGAGGACTCATATTACAAAGACGTGACAATTATGACTCCCAATGAAACAGAAGCTCGTATTCTCAGCGGACTGGATGTAAACGATGTCGCCGGAGCGGAGGCGGCCGCTAGGGAATTGGCGGCAAGAGGTCTGCGCACGGCCATTATCACGATGGGCGGCAACGGGACTCTGTTGTTAGACGCCGGAGAAGCGATATTTTTACCTCCGGTCAAGGTTGATGTCAAAGATACGACTGCGGCGGGGGACGCTTTTACCGGAAGTCTGGCAGTATTTCTTTCCGAGGGAAAGCCGCTGGCGGAAGCGGCAAAACTCGCCGGAACAGTGGGCGCGCTTGCAACGACGAAGTACGGCGCGCAGCCTTCCTTGCCTGATAGGCAGGCATTGAGAAGTTTTCTCGGCGATAACTTAATATGAGCGATTCAAGAAGAGCCTTGCCGGATGATTTCGCGGCGGACGCGTCGTCATTCAGCTTGTTTGTCATCGCGGCATTATCAATTATAAATGCCGCCGCTATTTTTTTCAGTTTCTTTCCATACGTTCCGTTACTGCTGAATATTCCGATAGCTTTTCTAATTGAATTCGCGAAGATTAAGACTTCGGAAGGCGGCAAATTGTCGCTCGCATCTGCGTTTGCGATCATATTGCTTGCTGCTGAGCTTGCGATTATTGAGTTTGTGATAGGGATGGCTGTAAGCTTATGTTTCATAGTGTCGCAGGCCTACGAAGGTCTGGTCAATGTCGAAGCGTTGATAGGCGCGTATTTATTCTTATGGCTGGCCATAAGAAGGATTCCGCTTTTAAGACAGAAAACAGGCAGGTTTATTCCGAAAGACATGCTAGCGGTCTGTGTTATTATCAGCGCCGGTATTCTTTTTCTGGATGTGTATTATTCTTTTCGTTTTCTGCTTTTGGTCAACGCGTGTTTTTTAGCGGCTTTGATCGCGTATCGGATAGCGGTATTCAGGGTGAGGCTTCATCTGAAATCGCGGTGGACGGGGGTTATGCGAATATCCATGTTTGTCGCGTTAGCGGCGCTGTTGATGGCTTTAGTATTTTCAGCGCAGAGGTTGTCGATGCTGGGCAGTTACCGCGTTTTCGTTAAAGAAGTGGGTTATGATTTAAGGCAATCGAAAAGGGCGGAAATCAACGGTTCAGGTTTTCGAGGCCCTGAAATAGAAGTCGAAGCTCCGCCCGGAACTTTTCGAATAGCGGCGTTAGGAGATTCCACAACTTACGGTTTTCTGCTTCCCGAAAGCAAATCATACGGAAGGATACTTGAGACGAAGTTAAACGCGCTTAGCGATGACGCGGCCATTCAGGTTATTAACGCCGGAGTCCCATCATACGATCTCTCTCACATAAAGCATCGTTATATAAATAAAGTCGCGCAATACAAACCCGACATTGTTCTTCTTATGTCGGGGCCGAATGACAGGGATTATCTTGAGGGAGATAGTTTTGAAAGGATTCTCGGAGAGATTCTCTTAGAGACGCAAAAGAACGATTCGCGGCTCGCGCTGCTGTCATATCCGTTTTTGTCAAAAAGCGATATTAACAAAAATCATGTGGAGAGATTAAGGGGATTCGCCGAAAAAAAGAACATTCTTTTCATCGATTTGTTCCAGCCGCTATCAAAGCGGCAGGAATGCTTTTTCGTCGACACGCATCCGAAAGCCTGCGGGCAGGCCATGATGGCCGAAATAGTATTGGATGAGTTAATTAAGAGCGGTTTTTTTCCGGCAAGGAATAGTAGAGAGGCAAAATGATAACGAGCGCGGATGACGCTCAAGTTTTGGGGAGGGCGCGTCATTTTCCGCGTGTTCGGATATAATATCGTTCGCGGAATTCAGGATTCCGACGCCGTCCGGGCCGATAGGCAGGAATGAGTCGGCGGGATAACGGAGGAGAAAATGAATAAAGCTCCGGCGGAGTATTTCAGCAAGTATGACGCGGAAAAGTGCGAGGTCTGCGGCGATTGCCTTGTGAAATGCCCTGTGTTGAAGATGAATCGCAAGGCAGCGGTCAAGGCGATGACGGATCTGCGGAGCGGCGGAGGGAACGACAAAGTTCTCCGTCGTTGCGAGAGTTGCTTCGGCTGCAACATTATTTGCCCGAACGGAGCGAATCCGGCGCAGCTTTTCTTGGAGGCGTTTCACAAGAGCCATCTTGAAAGCGGGTTTCCGGCGTGGTCGTTTTATTTTCAGCCGCATGAGGAAAATAATTTTCGAAACTACATAATCTCCAGACTTCCGGCGGATGAAAAGGCTCTGCTTGAAAAATGGAGAGACATGACGCCTTGCGAGGAGTTCGTGTATCCCGGATGCAATGTCTGCTCCACACCGTATCTGACGAAATCTGGATTCATGGATGGGCTTAACATAAGGGGAAGCGTGGATTTGTGTTGCGGCGAGATGTATTACCGGACCGGAATGCACGACAAACTGCGAGAGACAGCCGCCAAGCTCAACGGATTTCTCGACAATTTGGGCGCAAAGAAAATGATGATCCTTTGCTCCGCCGGATATAACATGTTCTCGAATGTTCTCCCGCAGTTCGGGTTGAAAACTGATGTGGAGATTTCTTCATATATCAACTGGCTGTGGGAAAGGATAGAAAGCGGGGATATTCGTTTTAAGAGGAAACTGGAAATAACCGCGACCATACAGGAATCGTGCTATGGAAAGACGTTCGGAGAGGATTACTATGAGATTCCGAGAAAGATTCTTCGCGCGGCGGGGGCCAAGATAATAGAGATGCCGCATACGAAGGAGTGCGCGTACTGTTGCGGAATCGGAGGCGGATTCCCGCCGGGGAGCGGCTACAATCCGATAGATATCACGGCGGCCTCATTGAGAGTGGTAAATGAAGCGGTCGCCACGGGCGCAAAGGCGATAGTGGCATACTGTTCAGGATGTTTGCAGAGCATGTCCGCCGCGATGGCTGTTTATCCTGTGAAGAGGCAAGTATGGCATCTTTTGCAGGTAGTCCAATATTGCGTCGGCGAGAACCCTGATCTGGGATTAAACGCGCAACGCGGGGCAATGCTTGTTCGCGGCATTCTTCTGAATCAATCGGTTCATCTATTGAATCCGAAAAGAGTCAAAGGCTCGTGATCGCATAAGTTTATTCTGCCGATGCTTCAATTAAATTCGAAGCGGCGGCTATGAAGCGGCGACTCGAACGCCTATTCCATATTGGCCTTGAAGAAACCTGAAAGAGGCTCGCATTTTTCTTTTTTTAGGCCAGCGCCGATTTCGATTTTGTCGCCCAATATCATATAGCTTCTGTCTGTCAAATCGTATTTTGCCCAGTTCGGAACGCTGTCAGCCGACGGCGCGCCTGTTCTTGCGAATGAACTCCAGAGAGAAATAGCCGTTTTTGCCAGCTTCAGATTGTCTTTGCTTCTGAATTGTTGTCCCATGAAGCCGAAGTTGCCGAACACGTAGGGAAGTTCTGAGCCGTGAAACGCTCCCAAGTTCAACATCTTCACAGGGTCTTTCGTGTGATAGAACCTGTAAACTTCCGGTTGATGCGCAAGTATCATTTCAGCCAGCAGTTCAGTCGGGCATGTAAATCCCGCGTCGCAGATGAAGTCTTGGTAGGCTTTTTCGACTGTGGGGTAGTTCGCGACCGAGAACAAGGCTTCAAGGTCTCCGGGTTTTCCGCTTAGTCTAACGCCGAGAGCTTCAGCGACATTATCAATGTCCATTTTTAGATTGTCATTGAAATCTTTTTCGGTTTTCAGAGTCTTTTTCATGGTGAAATATGACGCTTCGTCTTTTGTGGTTCCGAGCATTACGATAACGTCCTTATTGAATCTGCCGTTTTTAAAAATCGAATACGGAGCTTCCGGGATAAATGCGCCGTCGACCACGGGGACGACAAAGCTCTTATTCTGCGCTTCAAGAGTGTCCATAACAAAAATGCCGAGCGGGATTTTTGCCAAGATATTCTCTATGCTTGCGGAACGCAGACAAGAGGCTGCAGACGAGGTCTCCGAGCATCCGAGTTTAGAGGCTATATCGAGAGCTGTCGCCACTCCTTTTTCGAGGCTGATATTTAAGAGAATCGGAGGTCCGCTGTGAATCGCGACTTTGCTGAACAATCCCGCAGAGAGCGGAGAAGCAAGGTGAAGACCTACGCTCATGCCGCCGGCGGACTGTCCGAAAAGAGTGACGTTGCCGGGGTCGCCTCCGAAATTGGGAATATTCTGATTGACCCATCGTAGCGCGGCCAATTGGTCGTACAACCCCCAATTGCCGGTTCTTCCGGTTGCGTCAGCAAAAGCCGGATGCGCGAGAAAACCCAATACGCCAAGCCTGTAGTTTACGGTTACAACAATGACATCGCCCATAGACGAGAGATTGGTTCCGTTGTAAGAAGAGTTTCCGCCGGAACCGACGATAAAGCCGCCGCCGTGTATGAAAACCATTACGGGCTTTTTCTCGGAGCCGATTGAAACAGGAGCCCAGATGTTCAAATAAAGGCAGTCCTCGTTCATTGGAATGCTCGTGTCAGTCATAGGGCTTGGAGTTTGAGGGCATTGGGAGGCGATTTTGACAGTCTCAAGAGGAGCGTTCCAAGGCTCGTGTTCAGTCGGAAGAGCGAATCTCAGTTCACCCAGAGGAGGGGCGGCGTAAGGGATGCCGAGGAAAGCGCAGATATTGCTTTCTTTGAGATAGACGCCGTTCACAAGCCCTTTGGAGGTGGCGATCCCTTTGCAGGGTGGCTCCTGTGATAGCGTTTGGTTCGAGATGAAACAACTAAGAATAATCGCTGACAACACATAGAAAGCAGTTCGCATGTTCATTTTTGACGCTATCCGATTAAACATAATTAGCTCCTTGAAAAGATGTCTTAACTATTATGTCGGCAACGCACGCTAGAAGCAATCCTGAAGAAAAAAATGCCGAATATTTGTATGTCAGCCAAAGATTGAAGCAAAGAAGCAACAGCAATCAGAGCAGTTTGTGAATTATGCCACAAAGCGTCAGTCTTCTTTGCGGCCTATAAAAATAGCTGACAGCGCCAAATCTTCACAATGTGCGCACGGCTGACAAATATTGCTTTTGATTATAGCTATTTTAAGTTCAAGTGATTGGCATGAATGTTGCAATAGATAATTGGGATTAAAGTGTATTAATAAATGACAGAGGTTGGGAAAATGCACATCATAGGAGCGCAACTGGCGGAGAAACTGAAAGCGGAAATGCTGGTAGAAGCGCCCGGAGTTAATACGGTGTCGTTTGACTCAATAGTGGCTTGCGACATGATGAGCGACTTGCTGTCGATGATGAATCACGGAGGTGGAGATAGCGGTGTGTCTGCGCTATTGACGGGGCTGACGAACAAGCAGGTGGTAAGGACAGCGGAGATGGTGGATATAAAGCTGATTGTGTTCGCGAACGGAAAGAGGCCTCTGGCGGAGACGATCGAGTTGGCTGAAAGATGCGGCATATCGCTAGCGAGCACGGAATACACGATGTTCAGAAGCTGTGGAATACTGTTTGAATGCGGAATGAAAGACGTGGGCGGATCAAATTGATGAGCGGCGGAAGCGATAGCGAAGAAAAGATACGCATGCAACTGCCTATTAGAGGCGGAGATTTCAGCAAAGCCGGGGAGGCGTCGAGCAAGATAAAAAACATATTGAAACAGTTGGGTGTAAGCCCGGCGGTTATTAAGAGAGTCGCGATAGCTTGTTTCGAGTCTGAAATCAACATTGTGGCATACGCCAACAAGGGGCAATTCTCGGTGGATATAACAACTGGGGAGATTAGAGTGCTGGCGAAGGATGAAGGGCCGGGGATTGAATGTGTGGAGATGGCGATGATGGAGGGTTTTTCAACTGCTCCGCCAGAGTTGAGGGAAATGGGATTCGGCGCGGGAATGGGGTTGCCGAACATAAAAAAAGCGGTCGACTGGATGAAGATCGAATCCCAAGTCGGAGTGGGCACGGAGTTGGAATTCAAGATACTGTTCGGCGGCGGCGAGAATGGATAAGCAGACAGTGGAATATTTTCACTCGGTGCGCCTCATAGAGGAGGAGTGCAAGGGCTGCACTCACTGTATACGAACTTGTCCGACGGAAGCGATTCGGGTAAGACACGGGAAGGCGAGAATCATCGAGGAGAGGTGCATAGACTGCGGAGAGTGCATTAGGACATGTCCGAACAGCGCGAAGATAACTGTTACGGACTCATTGGAGATCCTGAAGGAATTCAAGCATAAAATTGCGATTCCGGCTCCATCTCTTACGGGACAGTTTTCAAGCAAACACACGGCGACCGGAATGTTGTCGGGATTTTTGCACATGGGTTTTGACGATGTGTTGGAGGTGGGTTTCGGGGCCGGACTGCTTTCGAGGGCGATAACCGAATATTTGAGGGGGGCCGGGTCAAAGATACCGCGTCCGGTTATATCCTCTGCGTGTCCGGCGGTTGTGCGATTGATACAAGTCAGGTATTCGGGGCTGGTTGAAAACATTCTTCCGATGCAGTCGCCGATGGAAGTCACGGCGCGATATGTGAAGGAGAGAGCCGCCGAGGCTACAGGTCTTGACGAGAAAGAAATCGGGGTGTTTTTCATATCGCCGTGTCCGGCCAAGGTGACGGTGGTAAAGCAGCCGATAGGCGCGGAGAGGTCGTATGTCGATGGCGTGATAGCTGCGAAAGACGCCGTGAATTACATAAGAAAAAATTTTGATGATATCGAAGGCAGGAATGGAATACAGAAAGCGGGCGGTTCAGGGATAAGCTGGGGAAGAAGGGGAGGAGAGGTCGCGTCGATAGGCATACCGCGCAAGCTCTCCGTCGATGGGATCCACCATGTCAGGAAGATTTTGGACAAGGTGGAAGAGGGGGGGTTGAAGAAGATCAATTTGATCGAAGCGCAGGCATGTGTAGGCGGATGCGTCGGCGGGGTTTTAATGGCGGAGGACCCGTTTTTGGCGAAAGTCAAAATTGACATAGTATCGGAAGAGATAGGCGCGAAGAACGACGCCCAGCTTGACGAGGCGTATGGCGGCGTAAAAAAGGAAATGTTTTTTCTTGATGGAAAGGTAGGGCCGAGACCAATAACTCCATTGGACACGAATGTTGATGAAGCGATGAAGAAGCTGAAGGCGATAGAATGGCTTTGCGGAGTGTTGCCGGGTTCGGACTGCGGCTCATGTGGGTGTCCGACATGCAGGGCGTTCGCAGAGGATGTGGTGATGGGGTTATCAACGCCTTTGGACTGTCAGTTCAAGATGCGGGAACAGGTTGGCGGATTGGTTGCCGAGATTCACGAGCTTCTGAAAAAACTTCCGCATACGGAATGGAAAAGGGGCGCGGAGAATGAAGATATCTGATATGGCGGCGAGATTCGGTTTCGAGATGTTGACAGCGCCAAAGGACAGCGAGATCGAAGTCGAGGGCGGATACGCCTCGGACTTGCTGAGCGACGTGATAGCGAGGGCGGAAAGCGGGAATGTTTGGGTGACGACGCAAACGCATGTGAATATCGTGGCCGTGGCGTCGCTAAAGGAACTTGCCGCCGTAGTAATAGTGAGCGGAAGGAAACCGGATGAAGAAACGATAGATTTGGCTAAGACCAAAGGGGTGTGCCTGTTGGGGGCGCAATCGCCCGCATACGAGGTGGCGGGAAGGCTCTATGAGGCGGGGATAAGGGGGTCTCCGAAATGAAAGCCACAAAAACACAACGGCGGCGCATGCCGTCTAAACCAAACGAAGCGAAGAGGATGGTCATCGAAAGGAGGAAGGGAAATGCCGAAGGGAGTTGTTGAAAAGAAGGTGGAGCAAAGTTCGGAATTCACGCCTGAGCAGTTTGCGGAGCTTGACGCCGCAATTGAGAGTTTTCGAGGCAAGTCAGGCTCGACTATCAGGACGTTGAGCAAGGCGCAGGAGATTTTCGGATATCTGCCGAAAGAGGTTCAGTCGATAGTTGCCAAGGGGCTGGGAATCCCTATGAGCGAGATATACGGAATAGCGACATTCTACTCGTTCTTCAGCCTCGTGCCGAAAGGCAAGCACACAATCAGTTCATGTCAGGGAACCGCCTGCTACGTGAGAGGCGGCAAACAGGTTATGGACGAGCTGAAGAATCTGTTGGGGATAGATGTGGGCGGAACGACGGCGGACAGACAGTTCTCGCTTGACTCGGTGAGATGCGTCGGGGCATGCGCGCTGGCTCCGGTCGTGCGCATTGATGACGACGTGTACAGGCAGATGTCCCCGAAGAAACTGAAGCCGATTATTGCTAAGTATTCAGATTCAGCGGAGGGCGAATAAAATGGCGAAACTCAGCATCGAAGATCTACAGAAGATTAAGGACAAGGGAAGAGCTGCGGCCGGAATGAGGGGTAGCGAGCACAAAGACGTCCGCGTCGTGGTGCATATGGGCACGTGCGGAATCGCTTCCGGCGCGCGAGGAGTGATGAACGCGCTTCTCAAGGCGGTCGAGGACAAGAATCTGGACGTGGAGATTAGTCAATCCGGGTGCATAGGCATTTGCGACAGAGAGCCTATAGTGTCCGTGATTCGCAAGAATGAGCCGATGATCAGATACGGCAAAGTCACGCCCGCCGCGATGGAGGAAATAGTCGAGTCGCACATCATTGGCGGCGCTGTGGCTGAGAAGTATTTGATGATCGAAACATCGGAGAAGAAATAACACTACACAACGGAGAAACAGCCGGGGAGGACGGTTAGATGAAGCGATACAGGTCAACAGCGCTTGTATGCGGCGGCACTGGTTGCGTGGCCGCCGGCTCGTTAAACATTTACGAGCAGATTTTCAGGGAATTGAGAAAATACAGACTTGAAGAGGAAGTCAACCTTGTTCTTACGGGATGCAACGGCATTTGCGACCAAGGGCCGGTGCTTGTGATATACCCCGAAGGGACTTTCTACAACAGAGTTGATCCGGCCTCGATATCAAGAATCGTCGAGGAGCATCTTCTCAAGGGAAGAATAGTGAAGGAGTTGTCGTATGACCGCTCGAAGGGCGAGGGTCAGCCGCCGGTTTTCGGCGAAATCGACTTCTTCCGAATGCAGCACAAGGTGACGAGGGCGAACTGCGGCGTTATTGATCCGAGGTCTATCGACGAATACATAACGATGGACGGATACAGCGCGCTGGCAAAGGCGCTCAATGAGATGACCCCGGACGAGGTTATCGCGGAAGTGAAGAAATCCGGGATCAGAGGCAGGGGCGGAGCGGGATTTCCGACTGCTCTCAAATGGCAGTTCTGCCGACAGGCGGCGGGGGATCAGAAGTACATCATGTGCAACGCGGACGAGGGAGACCCCGGCGCGTTTATGGACCGCAGCCAGCTCGAAGGCGACCCGCACAGCGTGTTGGAAGGAATGGCGATAGGCGCGTACGCGATTGGCTCGAACATGGGCTACGTATATTGTCGCGCTGAATACCCGCTGGCGATAGAGATGCTAGGCACGGCGATCGATCAGGCCCGCGAGTACGGATTGCTCGGCAAGGACATTCTGGGAAAAGGTTTCGATTTCGACATCGAGATTATGATGGGCGCAGGCGCGTTCGTATGCGGAGAAGAGACCGCGCTGATGAGGTCGGTCGAAGGCAAACGCGGCGAACCGAGGCCGAGACCGCCGTTCCCGGCCATCGCCGGTCTGTGGGAGAAACCTACTGTTCTTAACAACGTCGAGACTCTAGGCACTATACCAGTCATTCTGCGAAAGGGCGGAGACTGGTACGCCTCTATGGGCACTGAGAAGAGCAAGGGCACGAAGATATTCTCGCTCACCGGAGCCGTCAACAACAACGGTCTCGTCGAAGTCGATATGGGAACGTCGATGGGGACGATCATATACGACATCGGCGGCGGGATTCCCAAAGGCAAAAAGTTCAAAGCGGTGCAGTGCGGCGGGCCTTCAGGCGGCTGCATTCCCGCTCAGCATCTGAATGTTCCTATCGACTATGACGCCATAGCCGAACTGGGCGCCATCATGGGTTCAGGCGGTCTGGTGGTTATGGACGAGGACACCTGCATGGTCGACACCGCAAGATACTTCCTCGATTTCGTTCAGGACGAGAGCTGCGGCAAGTGTCCCCCCTGCAGGATAGGGACCAAGAGGATGCTTGAGATACTCGACAGAATATGCGAAGGCAAGGGAGAAAACGGAGACATAGAGGAACTGGAAAGGCTGGGCGAGTTGATCAAACAGACCGCGCTATGCGGACTTGGCCAGACGGCCCCGAACCCCGTGTTGAGCACAATAAGGCATTTCCGTGAAGAATATGAATCTCATATTGTCGAGAAAAGGTGCAAGGCGGCGGTCTGTGGATCGCTCTTCCGCGCTCCTTGCGAGCACACCTGCCCGGTAGGGCTTGACGTGTCAGGTTATATCACGTTGATCTCCGAAGGCAAGCTTGACGACGCGTATGAGTTGATAATGGAAAGGAATCCGCTGCCGGGCGTCTGCGGGCGAGTATGCACGCATCCCTGCGAATCCAAGTGCAGGCGCGGACAGCTTGATGAGTCGATAGACATTAGAACGCTCAAGAGGTTCATTGCTGACAACGCGATTAAGAGCGATTCGGCGGCTAAGATTGAAAGAACGGCTCTGACCGGCGAACCCGTGGCGGTGATCGGGTCCGGGCCTTCCGGTTTGACGGCCGCTTACTTCTTGGCGAGGATGGGACATCCGGTGACTATATTTGAGAAACTGGATGTGGCCGGCGGAATGCTCGCGGTGGGCATCCCGAAATACAGGCTTCCTGAAGATATCCTTAAATATGAGATCGACACGATCAAGAGCTTCGGCGTCGAGATCAAAAACGGCGTCGATGTCGGACGCGATGTCACTGTGGACGAGTTGTATGACAAAGGTTTTAAAGCGGTATACATCTCAGTTGGAACTCAGGGAAGCTATCAAGTAAAAACTCCCGGCATGGACCTCAGCGGAGTATATCCGGGATTGGATTTCTTAAGGGACTTCAGAGTGGGCAAGAAAGTGAAAGTCGGAAAGAAAGTGGCGGTCATCGGCGGAGGAAACACCGCGATAGACGCAGCCAGAACGGCGCTTAGACTTGGCGCGGAAGAGGTCAACCTGATATACAGAAGGACTCGCGAAGAGATGCCCGCAGCCGACGAGGAAATCGAAGAAGCGATGCGCGAAGGAGTAAGGCCGTACTTCCTCACCGACCCGATTAAAGTCGAGGGAGCGAAGGGCAAAGTGGCCAAACTCGTTTGCACGAGAATGACGCTCGGCGATTTCGACAAGAGCGGCAGGCGCAGACCTGTTCCGGTCGCGGGAACCGAATTTGAGATTGAAGTGGACATGGTAATCCCCGCTATCGGCCAGCAGACGGAACTCGACGGACTGGTCGGAGACAAAATCCGCGTGGACGGCGGTTACATCATGGTGGATAAGTACACGATGGCGACCGACCGCGAAGGCGTGTTCTCCGGCGGCGACGTTATCGGGCAGGAAGCCACAGTGGTGTGGGCGATGAGGAACGGACAGCGCGCCGCGGCCGAGATAGACAGGCATCTCGGCGGAAGCGGGAGATTGCCGGAGGCAGTGCGCGCGAAGTTTAACATCGGGGCGATTCCGAGACAGGGCGAAGAGGAAATCGTCGAAGAGCCGCGCGTGAAACAGAATTGTCTGCCGGTCGGCGACCGTAAAGGCTCTTTTGTTGAGACCGAACTTGGCTTTGACGCGGCAATGGCCGCCAAGGAAGCGTCGCGTTGCTTGAGATGCGACTACGGAAAAGAAGATCTGCCTTTCCAGAAACAAGAGCTTGAGATCGCGAAAGGCAAGTGATATTGAGGGCGGCGGGAGGCTTGCTTTATGACATCCGGAACGGCGGCTCCGATATATGACGGAAGAGCTTGAAAGGATAGCCGCCGATCTGCACACGCACACGGCGCTCTCGCCGTGCGCCGAGAGGAGCGCGACGCCTCCCGCGATAGTGAAAGCCGCGCTCGAAAGGGGACTGGGCTTGATAGCAGTGACAGACCACAACACCGCAGGCAACGCGGCGGCGGTTGTTCGTTGCGGAGAGCTTGCGGGGCTGAAAGTTCTTCCGGGAATTGAAGTTACGACCCGCGAGGAAGCCCATGTGGTCTGCCTGTTCGACGATGTGGAGTCTGCTTTGAAATTAGAGGATGCGATCTCGGCGGCGTCGCCCGCGATACCGAACGACGCCGCCCTGTTCGGCCGCCAAGTTCTGATGAATGACCTTGGCGAAGAAACAGGTGAAATCGAGCGGATGTTGCTAATGGCTTCTGACATAAGCGTGGAGAGTTTGGCTGAACTTGCGCGCGAATTGGGCGGGTTGGTCGTGGCGGCGCATATCGACAGATCCGCAAACAGCGTGGTTTCCAACCTCGGCTTTATTCCTGAGAGCGCGCGGTTCGACGCTCTTGAAATAACAGCTAACACGACCAAAGAAGAAGCCGCGGAAAGATTTCCGGGAGCGGAAAGATATCCTCTGATAAGGTCTTCTGACGCGCACGCGCCTGAACAGGTGGGAGATGCTTTTACGCTGTTTCTGCTGGCCCGGCCGACCACTGCGGAAATACGGTCGGCGTTGCGTGGCGAATGCGGAAGGGAATATCTGGTTGAATGAGAGAACTGGCCGACCACATACTCGACTTGGCGGAGAATTCAATCCGCGCCGGAGCCAAGAATCTCAGGATCGGGCTTGTCGAGGACGAAGCGGCCGGAACACTGACTCTTGAGGTGGCGGACGACGGACGGGGAATGACCGAAGAACAGGCGAAAAATGCCGCCAAACCGTTTGTTACAACCAAGACTGTCGGGAGTGTCGGGCTGGGATTGTCGCTCATGCGGCAGACAGCCGAACAGAGCGGAGGAAGGCTTGAGATAGAGTCAAGTCCGGGCGGAGGGACTGTGGTTAGAGCAATTATGATTAAGGATCACATAGACCGGCCGCCGGTGGGAGACTTGAACGCCACGCTGATGGCGATCATAGGGGCCAATCCCACGCTCGGGATGGATGTGCGGATAGCAATGGATGGAGAGGACGAAAGATTTACCGCCGCCCGATAGGCGCGGAACTCGCCGCCGGTGGCGGCGGCATATCAATTGACGAGGTGAAAGCATAATGGCTAATGTCACGTTAAGCATCGATGGAAAGACAGTGACGGTTCCGCAGGGGACTTCTGTTTTGGAAGCCGCGAAAACCGTCGGAATACACATACCCACGCTTTGTTATCTCAAGGATGTGCAGGCGATAGGAGCCTGCCGGGTGTGTGTGGTGGAAGTGATGGGACAGAGGACGCTGCAGGCGTCTTGTGTGTTCCCTGTCGCGCAGGGCATGGTCGTGAAGACCAACTCGCCTCTTGCGCGCGCGGGCAGAAAAATGGTCGTGGAACTGCTGTTGTCCGACCATCGCATGGAGTGTCCGACATGCTCGCGCAACCTTAACTGCGAGTTGCAGAAACTCTCGCAGGACCTCGGCATAAGGGACATCCCTTATTGCGGAGAAAAAGCGAAAGTGATAATCGACGAATCTTCTCCCGCGCTGATGAGAGATTCCAGCAAATGCGTTCTGTGCAGAAGATGCGTGTCGGTATGCCAGCAGATACAGAAAGTCGGCGTGCTTTTCCCGTCGCACAGAGGCTTCAAGACGACTATCGGCACGGCGTTCGACTCGCCGATAGCGGACGTCGAATGCGTCAACTGCGGTCAGTGCGCGGCGGTTTGTCCCGTGGGAGCGATTGTGGAAAGGGACGATGTGCATAAGGTCTGGGCGGCGATAGAGGATCCGAAGAAATTCGTTGTCGTTCAAACAGCCCCGGCGATTCGCGCCGCGATTGGCGAAGAGTTTGGCCAAGAACCCGGAACCGCAGTGACCGGCAAGATGGTGGCGGCTTTGCGCAGGATGGGATTCGACAAAGTATTCGACACTCAGTTCAGTGCCGACCTTACCATCATGGAAGAGGGCAATGAATTGCTTAAGAGGGTCACTACAGGCGGCAAGCTGCCGATGATAACCTCTTGCAGTCCGGGATGGATCAAATTCATTGAGCACTTCTATCCGGATTTGCTCGACCATGTCTCATCCTGTAAATCGCCTCAGCAGATGTTCGGCGCGGTCGCCAAGTCGTATCTAGCGCAGAAACTGAATATAGATCCGAAGAACATGGTTGTGGTGTCCATAATGCCGTGCACCGCCAAGAAGTACGAATGTGAAAGGCCTGAAATGGAAGCAGAAGGAGTGAGGGATGTCGATATCGTATTGACCACGCGCGAAGCCGCAAGAATGATCAAACAGGCAGGCGTGAATCTTCTTGAACTAGATGAAGAGGAATTCGACAATCCGTTGGGCGAGTCAACAGGAGCGGCGACGATATTCGCGGCGACGGGCGGCGTCATGGAAGCGGCGTTGCGCACGGTATACGAAGTTGTCACGAAAGACAAGCTGCCTTCCATAGATTTCGAGGCGGTCCGAGGAATGGAAGGGATTAAAGAGGCGACAGTCAAGGTTGGAGACCTTGATGTGAAGGTGGCCGTCGGACATGGTTTGTCCAACGCGAGAGAACTGATGGACAAAATACGCGCCGGAGAGGCGGATTATCACTTCATAGAGATAATGTGCTGTCCCGGCGGATGCATAGCCGGCGGCGGACAGCCGATACCGACCACATGGGAGACTCGCAAGTTAAGAGCCAAGGCGATATATGATGAAGACAAACGGCTTTCGTCCAGAAAATCCCACGAGAACGAATGCGTCTCGGATCTTTACAAGGAATTCCTGAAGGAGCCGCTTGGAGAGAAGTCCCATCATCTTTTGCACACGCATTACAAAGACAGGAGTGGATGCTGATATAATATAACCGATAAAAGCAGCGGTTCAGCGCGCGCCGTGAAGGCGGAGGACGTAGTTTATGAGTCAACCCGGCGATAACTCGAAGCAGGCGAGCGATTTGAGATCTCTGTCTGCCGAGATAGGGCGAAGAACCGCGCTTGTCGGCGGAAAGAGGCTGAAGAGAATTGAGCGACTTGGGTGGGCATCAGTCTGTTTACTCGTCTTCTCTATACTTCCGGCTGCGGCGGTTCTATCGGCGCCACATCTCCTTGCGCCGAGACTTGCCCTGCCGGTACTGCTCGTTGCCGGACTGTCTGGGCTGCTGGCATGGTACGTCAAAGTCAGATCAACAGTGTCCAGACTCAGGGAAATCTCCGAGCTATGGGGAAAGTACACCGAAGTCCAAGAAAACATGATCCGCCAACTCAGGCAGATCGATGTGACCAAGAAGACGATGATGAACATGGCTTCCCACCAGATGAGGGCGCCGCTCGCGGCGGTGCAGAGTTGTCTGCGAGTGTTGCTGTCCGGCGCGGTCAAGGAGCCTGAGGACTGTATGAAACTGATGAACGACGCATACGAACGCGGCGAGGACATGATGGACATGGTCAACGACATGTTGAAACTCGCCGAGGCGCGTGTCGATTCAGCCAGACGGATTGACGAGATTGATGTCGAGAAAGCCGTCAGAAAGATAGCGCAGTTCTTTTCAGTCAGGGCGGCGGAGCGCAATGTTGATATCCGCGTCGCGGTCGGAACCGCTCCGGGTTTTTTGCGAGCGGACCGCAAGATGTTCGACCACATCATGCTTAACCTGATCAGCAACGCATTTCAATATTCCGACCCTAACAAGCCGGTGATGATACACGTGTACAGGATCGAAGACGACGTAAAAATCAGAGTCACGAACTGGGGCGTTGTAATTAAACCGGACGAGATGGAGCATATTTTTAGGGAGTTCTGGAGGTCGCCGGAGGCCATGCAGAGAGTTTACAGAGGCACCGGTCTCGGCTTGCCTATCGTCAAGAGCATAGTGGACACGATGGGCGGGTCGATTGATGTGAAAAGCGACGAGACTAACGGAACGTCGTTTACTGTTTCAATTCCCGTGAAATAACGAAAGGAGAAAAACATGGCGAAAAGCAAGATTCTGATTATCGAGGACGATCCGACGATCGTCAGTTCCCTTACTATTCTGCTGAAGGGAGAATACGAGATCGATTCGGCGAAGAATGGCGCCGAGGGCCTTGAGAAAGTGGACTCATTCAAGCCGGATTTGATCATTCTCGATCTTCTCATGCCCGGCGTTGACGGGTTTGAGGTGTGCAAGCAACTCAAACAGCAGGACAAGTACAAGGGCATTCCCGTAATCGCGCTTTCGTCTTTCACCGAACTTTACGATATGCGGTTCGGCGACGAAGACACGAAGGGATCATTGCCCTCGGATGTATATTTGACAAAACCGCTGGATCCCCCGACTCTCCTCAGAGAGATCAAGGAACAGCTCAACAAATGACGCTAAACGCGCGGGAGCGTTAGGATATTTAGAGCGCTCCCGCGCGGAACCGTCTTGGAGGCGCAGCCATGGCCGGCTTCATCGATGAACGGCTTTTGTTTGATTTGATTGAAAAAGCGAAGAATCCTTCCGCTGTAAGAGTTTCTGAGGTAATCTGCAAAGCGAAAGAGATGAAAGGTCTTTCCCTTGAGGAAACCGCTGTTCTTATGCAGGCTGAAGGCGAAGACCGGGCGGAAGAAATTTTTCATGCCGCCCGCGAAGTGAAATTCGGCATATATGGAAAAAGACTTGTATTGTTTGCCCCGCTTTACGTCACAAATGAATGCGGCAACAACTGTCTTTATTGCGCGTTCAGGCGCGACAACAAAGACCTTGTAAGAAAAACTCTTACCATAGATGAATTGAAGCGTGAAACGCAGATTCTTGAGGACATGGGCCACAAAAGAATACTTCTCGTATATGGAGAAGCGCACGGCATAAAACTCATTGCCGAAACCGTAGAAGCCGTATATTCGGTTAAGTCCGGCAATGGAGAGATTCGCAGAGCGAATGTCAACGCGGCTCCGATGAGCGTCGATGATTTTAAGACTTTGAAAGCGACTGGAATCGGCACATATCAATGTTTTCAGGAAACATATCACAGTGAAACATTCGCCAAGATGCATCCATCCGGCAATAAATCGAATTACGAGTGGCGGCTTTACGCGCTTCACAGAGCGCAACAGGCCGGCATCGACGATGTGGCATTAGGCGTTCTTTACGGCCTCTTCGATTGGAAGTTTGACACGCTGGCGTTGCTGATGCACGCGCAGGCTTTAGAGTCCGAATTCGGCGTCGGCCCGCATACCATTTCGTTCCCGAGAATGGAGCCGGCTTTGAATTCCGACGTTGCCTGCTCTCCGCCGTATCCTGTTAGCGATTTCGACATGAAGAGAGTTGTCGCCATACTCAGGCTGGCGGTCCCGTACACCGGATTGATACTCACGACTAGGGAATCTCCCGAAATGCGCAAGGAACTGTTTGATATGGGAGTCTCCCAGTTGAGCGCCGGTTCGCGAACGAATCCCGGCGGATATTATGATGCCCGTGAACATGCTCCGGAGTCAGAGCAGTTCACTTTAGGCGACACCCGCCCGTTGGACGAAGTTATCAATGATATCGCCCGCATGGGTTATGTGCCCAGCTTCTGCACGGCTTGTTACAGGCTTGGCAGAACCGGGGGCGATTTCATGTCCATCGCAAAACCCGGCCTCATTAAGGAGTTCTGTCTGCCGAACGCATTGATGACGTTCAAGGAATACCTTGTCGACTACGCGTCGGACGCCACCAAAGCTTCGGGCGCGGCCACTATCTCGGATCAGATTCAGGATGTCGCAAACCACACTAGAAGAAAAGAGACCTCTGACAGGCTTGAACTGATTGAGAACGGAGAGCGAGATTTTTATTTCTAGCCGCCCGACGAACTCCGGAGACCGGATGCTGTCATTTGACCAAGTTCGCGACATGTTGGTTTCCTCAGACGCTGAGAGTTGCGAACGGCTTAGGCGCGCCGCAGACGACGCCAGAAAGACTTGCGTCGGAGATGAAGTTCACATCCGCGGACTATTGGAAATATCCAACCATTGCAGGCGCGACTGTATGTATTGCGGTTTGCGACGCGGCAATAAAAAAGTCCCGCGATACAGAATGAGCGACGAAGAAATAATTGATGTCGCCGCGCGCTTGGCCGACAGCGGAATTAAGACCGCTGTCATTCAGTCCGGCGAAGACCCGGCCCTTAACATTGTGCGCGTTTGCCGTTTAGTTGAAAGAATAAAGTCATCATTCGACATAGCGGTCACACTTTCTCTCGGCGAATATTCGCGCGAAGATTACGCTTCCATGCGTTCAGCGGGGGCGGATAGGTATTTGTTGAGACATGAGACTTCGGACGAAAACCTTTATGCCGCGCTCCATCCGGACTCGTCGCTCGCCAACCGCCTGAAATGTCTTGAATGGATTAAGGATGCAGGTCTTCAAACTGGGGCCGGGATGATGATCGGCCTGCCCGGTCAAACAATTGACAGCATCGCCAATGACATTCTTTACTTGAAATCTTTTGGAGTACACATGGCCGGCATAGGCCCGTTCATTCCCGATCCTGACACGCCTCTGGGTAATGCCGCCGCCGGCGACTTCGATTTAGCCATGCGGACTCTCGCCGTCGCTCGATTGACAATGCCCCATCTCCTTATTCCGGCCACTACGGCGACCGGAGTTCTGAGACACGGAGGGCGCGCGCGCGCGCTTCAGTTCGGGGCGAATGTTATTATGGTGAATGCGACGCCCGACAGTTTTAGAGAGTTGTATAAAATATATCCGAATAAGGACAGGGACGAACCATATTCAGAAGACCCCTTCAAGTCTGCGCGGGATATGATTCTTTCCGAAGGAAGGATTGTTTCCGAAGGATACGGGCATTCCCCGATTATCTTCGGAACAAGGAATGAATAGGTTTTGTTTAAGTTACAATAGCTGTATCGTCTGTGTTAAGGTCGTTAAAACCTACAAAATACTAGGAGGAAAAAATGAGCAAGAAAGTCATTATCGGAGTGAACGTGAGCAACCGGATTAAAAAAGCGAAAGATGTTCAGAAACTATTGACCGAATACGGATGCAATATTAAAACACGCATCGGTCTCCACGATGTGTCGGGGAATTTCTGCTCGCCCACCGGATTGCTTATGATGGAGATGTTCGGCGACGCAAAAACAATCAAGGAGTTCGAGGACAAGCTTAAGGCCATAGAGGGACTGGAAGTCAAAAAGATGGTTTTCAACGGGTAAGAGCGCTGAGAGCGCGATGGCCGTTGCTTGTTTTCGCTTCAGGCAGATGGCGGAAGAGCGCAGGATAGAAAAAGATATGATCGGCGAAGTCCGTTTGGCGGCGGACTCGCTTTGCGGCGTTCACACGGCAAGGGCGCTGGAGAATTTTAATATAGCAGGCCGCCCTATTAACAGCGAGCTATCCAAGGCTTTCGGCTCTGTAAAACTGGCCTGTTTTCTCGCAAACAAATCGCTTGGATTTTGGAGCGATGACGAGGACAAGGCATCGGCGATAGAGCGGGCTTGCGTCGAGATGGCTCAAGGCGCGCTGAACGACCATGTGCTTGTGGACGCGCTTCAGGGCGGGGCTGGAACAAGCGCCAACATGAACGTAAACGAAGTTATCTGCAACAGGGCGTTGCAGCTTTTAGGACTTCCGCCGGGCAGTTACGGTCGAATCTCTCCGACAGACGATATAAATCTCCATCAGTCGACAAACGACACATTTCCGACCGCGATGAAGGTTGCGGCGGTGAGGATGCTCCGAACGCTAGAGGCGAGCGTTGTGGGACTTCAGGAGGCTTTTCAAGCGAAAGAGAAAGAATTCGCGCACATAGTCAAAGTGGGCAGAACTGAGTTGAGGGACGCCGCTCTCATCACTCTCGGAAGAGAAATGTCGGCTTATGCCGAGGCTCTGTCCCGCGACAGATGGCGAATCTATAAATGCGAAGAGCGGCTTCGAGTTGTTAATCTCGGCGGCACGGCGGTCGGAACAGGCCTTGCCGCTCCGCGCAGGTACATATTCTCCGTTGTCGACAAGTTGAGAGAAGTCACCGGCATAGGATTCGCTCGCGCTGAGAATCTTGTGGACGCCACTCAGAACGCCGATGTGTTCGTAGAAGTGTCCGGAATCCTCAAAGCTTTGGCGGCGACATTATTCAAAATCAGTTCCGACTTGCGGTTGCTGTCCTCCGGGCCGGACGCCGGCATAGGAGAGTTGATTCTTCCACCTAGGCAGTCAGGCTCATCAATTATGCCCGGAAAAATCAATCCGGTTATCCCCGAAGCGGCCAGTCAAGCCGCTCTCCTCGCTATGGGATACGACTCCGTCATCGCGTTTGCCTGCGCTTCAGGCAATCTCGAATTGAATCCTTTTTTGCCTCTCGTGGCCCACTGCCTCTTGGAAAGCTGCGGCATGCTGTCAAAAGCTTGCGATTCTCTCAACAATTTGTGCGTATCAGGAATGAAGGCGGACGAGACAAGATGCGCCGAGACTGTTTCATCATCCACCGCGACGGCGACAGCCCTTGTGGCTGAAATCGGATATGACGCGGTCTGCAAAGCAGTTGCGACTGCTAGGCTGTCTGGGAAGAGCATAAGAGACACTGTTGTTGAAATGGGTTTTATGAGCGTCGAGAAATTCGACGAATTGATATCCCCCGAAGCGGTTTGCAGGCTCGGACACGCCAATAACAGACGGGACGACAAAAGGGATGGCTGCTGAAATGGAAAAAACGCCGAAAGGATTCAGACTGCACATCGGGTTATTCGGAAGGCGAAACGTCGGCAAGTCCAGCCTTCTGAATGCCATAACAAGACAGCATGTTTCCATTGTTTCCGAGTTCGCCGGGACGACTACGGACCCCGTCGAAAAACCGATGGAACTGCTTCCTCTCGGCCCGGTTCTTTTCATAGACACAGCAGGGATTGACGACGAAGGCGCGCTTGGGGAGTTGCGCGTTGGCAAAACACGCTCAATTTTCGAGCGCGTCGATTTAGGAGTGATCGTTTCAGAATCCGGCGTGTGGGGCGAATTCGAAGAGCTTATTCTGAAAGAGCTTGTTTCGAGATCCGCTCCTGTCGTGGTGGTGTTTAATAAAATAGATTTGGCCCGGCCCGACGCCGACTTGGTTGAAAAACTCGCGAAAGACAAAATAAAAACTGTTGAGACCGATGCCGCGAGATCGACTGGAATAGAAGATTTCCGCCGCGCTCTTCTTGACGCGGCTCCGGAAGATTTTATCAATTCTCCCGCAATAATCTCCGACCTTGTTCCTCCGGGAGACATGGCGGTTCTGGTTGTACCGATAGACAAGGAGGCTCCGAAGGGCCGCCTCATTCTTCCTCAGGTTCAATCTATAAGAGACCTTCTTGACGGAGACTCTTACTGCATGGTTGTGAAAGAACGAGAACTTAGAGACGCGCTGGCCCGGCTTAACAGACCGCCGGCTATCGTCGTTACCGACTCTCAGGCGTTTCTAAAAGTTGCCGCGGACACTCCTGACGACATACCCATGACAAGCTTTTCGATATTGTTCGCAAGATTCAAAGGCGACCTTGCCGAGCAGGCGAGAGGAGCGCTCGCCATTGACGACCTCAAGCCCGGCGACAGCGTTCTAATCGCCGAATCATGCTCCCATCACCCGATCGCCGACGACATAGGGCGCGTCAAAATACCCCGCTGGCTTACACAGTATGTCGGAGGCAAACTTAACATCGACACAATACAAGGACACGATTTTCCGGCCAATCTCGCCGAATACAAACTCGTCATTCACTGCGGGGCCTGCATGTGGAACAGACGGGAGATGCTAAACAGGATATTGCAGTGCGAAAGGGCGGGGGTCCCCATATCGAACTACGGGCTTGTTATCGCTCATAGTCTTGGTATTTTGGAGCGAGCGCTGCGGCCGTTTCCAGCCGCTCTTGATGTGTTTCTTTCAAGCGGACGCCGGACCTGAAAACTGAATCTGACAAAACAAGACGCCTCGACGATTTTACCTGATTGCCTTTGCGGTTATACTTTGTTAAAGCAAATGCGCGTGCCGATATCGACGCGTTTTGAAGCGAAACTTCTTGATATGTGATGGTTGTATGCTTCATACGGATTTGAGAACAAGGCTGTACGCGCTCATCGGGGCATTGATTGCCATGCTTGTGGCCGGTGGCGCGGTTACAATATGGCATTCATATCGCGCACGCTCTGCTATGAGCGATTTCGCTGGATTCGGGATGGAGTCTTTCCTTCTAGGTTATGAACTTGAAAAATCTTTGCTGAATCAAAAAGGCGTCGTCTCATATTTCTTGTTGAGCGGCGACACCGAATGGCTCGATAATCTTGACGCCCACAGAAATGAATTCGAACAGAGGTTGAAAACGGCTAGGGAGAAGGCCGACGCGGAATCATTAGCCATACTTAGCAAGATCGCGGTTCTATACGGAGAATATGACGCCGAAAGACAGCGCATTATTGCTATGTATCAAGAAGGCAGAATCGAAGAAGGCGCGGCCCTCCATAGCGACGCGAGAAACAAGTTTGAGGATATCCGAAGCTTGTGCAATGAGTATTCAGGAGCGGCCAACGAAAAAACAACGCGAATGTGGAACGAAAGAGCGAGAGAAGCCGGGCGGCTGGCGGGTCTTTCAGCGGCCGGCGCTTTGTTTTCTATTCTTATTTGCATAGCGCTTGCGTTTGTCATCATAACGCGCGTGCTGGACCCTATAAGACGAATCGCCGAGAAAGTCCCTCCTGAGAGGTTGAAGGAAGACTCTCAAGATGAAGTGGCGGCTCTGGATTACGGGGTGGACAAACTGCTCGACAGAATCGGGCATGCAAGCGTCGAGCTTGAGCGGAGCAGGGAACTGCTTCAACTTTCCGAAAAAATGGCTGTTGTCGGAAAGTTGGCGGCGGAGGTCGCTCACAGCATACGAAACCCGATGACTTCAATAAAAATGCGTCTCTTTTCGCTAGCTCGCGGAGCCAATCTTGACGACGCGCGCCAAGAAGACTTAGAGGTTATAGCGGAAGAAATGCGCCGTTTGGATAATATTGTGATCAATTTTCTCGAATTTTCCCGTCCGCCTCAGTTGCGCAAGCAGAGAATCGCTCTCTCTGATGTTCTCGACACCACACTGATTCTGTTGGAAAAACGCTTCGAACACGACAGAATTATGATTAGAGTGAACAGGAAAGACCCGCTGCCACAGATAGAGGCGGATCCTGAACTCTTAAAAGAAATGTTGGTCAACTTGATGGTGAACGCCTGCGAGGCGATGCCGGACGGCGGTCATATATTAATTGTCGAGGAAACAGCGGACGACGAGGAACTCGGCAGAGTCGCCAGAGTGGCGGTCAGCGACGACGGCCCCGGCATTCCGGAGCGTCTTCTTGAGAGCATCTCAGAGCCTTTCTTTACGACGAAAGAAACCGGAACGGGACTGGGGCTTTCGATAGCAACCCGGATAATCAATGAACACGGCGGCAGGCTGGACGTCCTCTCTGTCGAGGGCGAAGGGGCCGCGTTCATTGTCAGCATCCCGATCAAGGAGGATATCTCATGAATACTATTCTGATTGTGGACGACGACATACAGCTTAGAAACAGCTTTGAAAAACTGCTAGCCAATGAGGGCTACGAAGTAAGGACCGCGGCCACAGGCGAGGAAGGCGTCGAAGCTGTCAAGAAAGACCCGCCGGATCTGGTTATCATGGATGTCAGAATGCCCGGCATGAGCGGACTTGAAGCCTTCAAAATGATTCGAGATCGCGATCCCAAACAAACAGTGATTGTGATGACGGCTTTCGGAACTACCGAGACAGCGATTGAGGCGACCCGCATGGGCGCTTTCGATTATATTCTAAAACCTTTCGACATCCCGGACGCTCTTGAGCTTATCAGACAGGCTTTAGAGGCTTCGCGGGTTATGAAATCCAGAGTCGAGATGGACGACTCCCCGGAGAAAGCCAACCATGACGCGATAATCGGACGCAGCGAAGCCATGCAGGAAGTGTATAAAGCAATCGGCCGCGTCGCCCCGACAGACGCGACAGTGCTCGTTCGCGGCGAGTCAGGAACAGGCAAGGAACTTGTCGCGCGCGCGCTATACAACTACAGCCGTCGCGCCGACAGGCCTTTCCTTGTGATAAACTGCGTGGCCATCCCCGAAACGCTTCTCGAAAGCGAGCTGTTCGGTTATGAAAAAGGGGCGTTCACAGGCGCAGCAGGCAGGCGCACCGGAAAAATCGAAATGGCTGACGGCGGCACTGTCTTCCTCGATGAAATCGGCGATATGCCTCTCAACATTCAATCAAAAATTCTCCGCCTCCTTCAAGAGAGAAGCATCGAACGGCTCGGCGGAAGAGAGCCGATTCCCGTCAATGTCAGGATTATCGCCGCGACCAACAGAGACCTCGAAACAGCGCTCGCGGAGGGCCGGTTCAGAGAGGACCTGTACTACAGATTAAACGTCGTCACTATCCGGGTGCCCCCGCTACGCGAGCGTTCAGACGACGCTCCTCTCCTATGCGATTACTATCTCGCCAGATACTCCGCAGAGATGGGCATAGACAATCCGGGCCTGACTGAAGACGCCAGATTGTTCGCGCGTTCCCACCCGTGGCACGGAAATGTCCGTGAACTGGCAAACGCCATGAAGAAGGCGATTATTTTCAGTCGCGGATTGCCTGTCCGTCGCGAAGACATCAGCCACGCGGTTGAAGCCGATCAAGAGGATATTCCTGACGAGGAACAGGCTGTGAGCGTGGCGAGACAATGGGTCAAGGAGATCCTCAAACGCGGGAAGGGCGAAGACTTATACGAGTCCCTTATGGATAAATTCGGATCGATTGTGATATCCGAGGCTCTTATGATAACAGGGGGCAACAGAACGCGAGCCGCCAGATTGCTGGGTCTTACAAGGCCGACTCTAATGGCGAAAATCGATAAGTTTAACATAACTATAGAAGCTTCAGTTCGTGGTTGAGTTGTTTCGGGAGCATGTTTTCTTTCCATTCTCATTTATTATCTTAATCGCCGGCATTAAAATAGTCGGCAGTCGCCGAACGTGAATGACGCGAGTCGCGCAATTACGCAAATGAGAGAGACACAATGAAAAAAAACATTATCTTGGCGCTTATCGGTTTGATGGCTGTATGCTCCACAACCTTGATGGCGGAAGAGGTTGTCAAACTCAAAGGACTTGATGGAAACGCGATTATACGATTCGACGAAAACGGAATTCCCAGCATAGAAGCGGACTCAATACATGACGTGGTTTTCGCGCAAGGCTGGGTCCACGCAAAAGACCGTCTGTGGCAGATGGACATTAACCGCCGCAGAAGCTCGGGCCGCATGGCCGAGTTGTTCGGAAAAGGCTCTGTGAACGGGGACTATAACACCTATCTTGCCGGACTTCCTCAGGTGTCGGAAAAAATATGGGCCGAGTGTCTTCCCGCAGAATGCGACAGTTATCAAGCTTACTCAGACGGCGTCAACGCGTACATCGCGAATATGTCCGAGCCTCCTGAAGAGTATTCGCGCATAGGCGCGTTTCCTGAAGCGTGGTCGCCTGTGGATTCCGTGGCTATCGGGCGCGGCATGTCATGGGGGCTTTCGAGCGATTTGGGTCTTGAGATTATGCTAGGCGTTTTGGCAAAAACCATAGGGAACGCGCTGCTGATGGACTTGTTGCCTCTGGACGGCGTGGACCCGATCACAATCGTCGGCGACGGCTCTCTTTCGAGCTTTCCGGCCGAGGATTTCGACGAGAATATCCTCGCGACGCTGGATCAACCCATATTCACAACTGGCCGAATGAATTTCGGCCCCGGTTTCGGCAGCAACAACTGGGTCGTAAGCGGAACAAGGGCGGCCAACGGCGCTCCGTTGCTGTCCAGCGACACTCACATGGGGCTTTCTCAGCCTTGCGACTGGTACGAGGTTCATCTGAAAGCTCCGGGGTTGCATGTGGCCGGATTGTCGGTTCCCGGCGCTCCCGGAATTCTAATCGGACACAATGAGAAAGTCGCTTGGGGCGTCACTCAGGCGCGGTTCGACGTAAGCGACGCCTATGTCGAAAAACTCGATCCGGCTCGCCCTGACACTCATTATCTGCACAAAGACGAGAGTATTCCCTTCGACATCGAAGAAGTGTCGATTAAGTATAAAACAGAGACCGGGTTTGAAACCGAACAACGAAGAATCCTTCGCACAGTTCACGGCCCGGTTGTTTATGAGGCGGACAGGCCGAAGACAGTAACTTCTTTTCGCTGGACAGGCCATGAGCCTACACACGAGGGAGCCGCTTTCTTCGGCTTCATGGTGTCAAACGGACTCGATGAATTCAAGTCGGCTCTCGACCTATTCGAAGTCGGCGCCCAGAATTTCGTATACGCGGACGTGGAAGGCAATATCTACTATAGAAGCCAAGGAAAAATACCACTCAGAAAAGGGAAACCTTATCTGCCTCTCGACGGCTCTTCAGGCAACTATGAATGGCGCGGATATGTTCCCTATGACAGACTGCCGAGCGCAGAGAACCCGGCGGCGGGTTTCGTCGCGACCGCCAACAACCGTCAGGCGGGAGACGACTATCCGTATTATATTGGAGCTATATTCGACAAAGGATACCGGGCGCGCCGCATATCCGACCTGATTCAATCTTTCGATAAAATCACTTTCGAAGACATGCAGGCCATTCAGTACGATGTGTACTCGCTTGCCGGACAGAACCTTCTGCCCGTTTTATACTCCGCCGTCGCGGAGAACCCGGATATGCTTTCTCTCTCCGCGGCAGAAGCTCTTGAAATTCTCAAAGCATGGGACCTTCAGGAAATCCCCGACGCAACGGCTCCTTCGATTTTCTACCAATGGCTCAAATATTGCACGATCAACATTTTTAAAGACAACATCCCGGAGGAAGTATTTTCCAACCTTGGTCGCACGGAAGTGATGTATCCGATTATTTTAAGAAAGAAGAACCCGATTATCGACGTATATGACAATGTCAAAACGCCGAACATCAGAGAAACGAAAAATATGATGCTGGCGCAGAGCTTGAACGACGCCGTCATCGAACTTGAGAGCCGCTTCGGTCCGGATAAAGCTCAGTGGGTCTGGGGAAAACTGCATCAGATACGATTAGGCCACCAATTGGGCGGTGAGTTCAGCGTCGGCCCCGAACCGGCGCCGGGCGGTTCAGACACCGTAAATGTCGCCGATTTCGGGCTTCTGGGCAAAGACTTCAACTTCGGACATGGCCCTAATATGAGGTTCACGGTCGAAATGTCGCCCGGCGGACCGCGCGCGGCTAACATAATAGCAGGCGGACAGTCCGGAAACCGCAATAGTCCAAATTATGCGGATCAGTTTCTCCCTTGGATTCAAGGGAAAACACATCCCATGTTGTTCAACGAAGACGATATCGCGGCAAGAACAGTGAATACCATTATGTTGATGTCCGAGTGAGTTTTTTTTGCCCTTGAGGGTCTGGCATGCCGCGCATCGCTGATAGTTAAGCATTTGCAAAAGCTAACGGTTCGTATGTTTTTCTTGATATATGAATTGAAGGGTATTATAAAATTTCAGAGTGTATGATTTAACGAAAATGAGCCGCTCTTAAGAGCGAAGGAGTCCTTGTAAATGGGAATAATGAATAAGGTTCAGATAATTGTGGCGATAGCTATCCTTGTTTCAGCGCCTGCCATCGGCAAGCCGCTGAAATTTCTCACGGCCAACGTGGGAAATATGACTATATCTTCAGCGAGCCATGACCGGCAGTTCAAGATATCCGAATACGATCTTCCTGTGCTCAAAGACAATATCGCCGCGATAAATCCCGATGTGGTTTTTCTACAGGAGATAGACGGAAAGGGAAAACAACAGGAAAAGCGCATCTTCGGCAAGAAATACCAGACCAGATGCAGCGAAGACATGTGCACGGCAATTAACGGGGATGTCCTTGAGTTCATCGGCGAATGCGAAGGGGAGGGAAAGGGATATATGCTTTGCGCGGCCAGAGTGTTAAATAGCAAGAAGATAGAAGAAAAATGTTCCGAAGAGAAATCAGGATACGTTTGCGTGTCAAAAAGGACATTGGCTTCGAACGAGGTCGTGAAGCTTTTCAACGTTCACGGAGCGAGTCCCGCCGACGACAAGGGCTTTTCAAAACGAAGCGGACAGATTTGCGGAATTCTCGATATGATGAAGAAATTCCAAAAAGCGGGATTCATTATTATCACAGGCGGCGATTTTAATTTCGACCCGGTTTACGAGAGCAAACAGTACAACAAGAAGAACGACAGAAGCGATCCTCTTTTCAACTTAAACGTGTGTTGGGGGGATATGTTTTCTGCTCCTGACGCGTCAGATTTGAAAATCGTCAGTCCGAACGAGCCGACTTGGTTCACCAAGAAAGTAAGCCTTCTGGTTTTTGACAAACAGTTGACCAATTCTCTTGATCATGTGATAACGAACCTGAAATCCAAGAAGTGCAAGGTTCTCAGTTCAGACCAGACGCGGCTTGATGTAGACAGAACAAAGGATGGAAAGAAGAGAAAGCCTTTCATGGATCACAGGGGCGTTCTCTGCGACATGACATTGCCTTGATGCGACGAGCAATTGACTGGAGCGATACTGCGGATACAGGTTTATTTTTTGTGATTTTTCTCTTCGCAAGGTTCCGCCATCGGGCATGAATCGCATTTGCTGCACTCTTTTTTCAAACGGGCTTCGTTTACAAAATGTTTGACAGCGAACATTAACGCCACGACGAAGATTATCGGAAGGGCTATCCAGTCGTACCACATGTGTGTTGCTCCTTTCGAACTATCTCCGTTGCCGTTAGCCCGGATTTTTCGTGAGAAAAAACCGAAAAATAGAATAAAGGGCGATCTACGTCGTTGAATCATCGACTCGAACTCGGTCACATATAAAACAATATGCTCCCTTGTTCTCGCTCGATTCGTCTCGTATCTCATCCCTTTCTTCGATTTCAACCCGCATTGGCGAAAATGCGGGTTCGGCAGAGCAAGAGCGGACCGAGATGTCGATTATCCTACTCCTATGCCTAACGCCATGCCGATTCTGTAAACCAGAAAGCATATCCCCCAAGCAAGAGCCATGTGATATGCCGCCGAAAATATCGGCCATTTCCATGAGTTTGTTTCTTTCTTAATTATAGCAAGAGTCGCCACGCACGGCACGCTTATTAGAACAAACAGCATCAAAACAACCGCTTTAAGAGGATTCATCTGCTGGTCGTTTATCATGGCTTGCCGCAACGATGTCTCTCCGCCTTCATCAGCGTCTACTATGCTGTAGATCGTTCCGAGGGTGGAAACAACCACTTCCTTTGCAGCCAAACCAGATATGAGAGCTATGGAAATCTTCCAATCGAAGCCTATCGGTCGAAACACCGGCTCGAAAAACTTGCCGAATTTCCCCGCGAAACTATTCTCTAGCTTCGCTGCCGCTATTGTTCCCTCAATCTCGCGCGCTTGCGAATACACCGCGTCATAATCATCGCTGCCGGTCTCTGAAACGCCAACGCTCTCGATTTCCGCCCACTTCTCGGCTGCCGCTTCAACAGCCGCCGATAGTCTAGCTTCGTCGTTTTTCATACCGGGATATGAAGTGGGGAATGTCATAGAGAACCATATTATGGCTGTCAAAGCGAGAATTATCGTTCCGGCCTTCTTTACGTACATCCAAGCGCGCTCCCAGATGTGAATCACAATGCTTTTCGCTGTTGGAAGCCTGTATGGAGGCAGTTCCATCACAAACGGCGCGTCAGGCCCGCGAAGGATAGTCGAGCGAAACAAGCGCGCCATCACAGCGGCGAGCAATATCCCTATAAGGTACATTGCGAACACGACAATCCCGGCCGAACTTAGTCCCCAAGATGTTTTTCCCGGAAAAAAAGCTCCGGCCAACAAGATGTAAACGGGAAGGCGCGCGCCGCAACTTGCCAGCGGAACTATTAATATGGTCGCTATCCTGTCTTTCCAGTTTTCAAGAGTTCTCGTCGCCATCACGGCCGGCACGCTGCATCCCATTCCGACCAGCATGGGAATGAAAGATTTTCCGTGAAGCCCCATGAAATGCATCGCGCGATCCATTATAAAGGCGACGCGGGCCATATATCCGGTGTCTTCCAGAATCGAAATGGCGAGAAAAAGAAGGATAATATTAGGCAGGAACATCACCACGCCGCCGACCCCTCCGATGACTCCGTCGACTATTAGGGATTCCAAGAGGCTTTCTCCGGGCATTGAGACTGAGACGAATGCCCCCAAACGCTCAAATGCCGCCTCCAGCCATTGCATGGGAGGATCGCCGAGAGTGAAGGTCAATGTGAATGCTATGTACATAAAAAGAGCGAAAAGGGGCGCTCCAAGTATCCTGTTCATAAGTATGCCATCTATCCTGTCGGTTGCGGTTCGGACATTCTCGACAGGCTTCACAAGGACTTCCCGAATGAGACCGGAAATAAATCCATACCGCATGTCGGCAATGACAAGTTCGGCGTCCTGCCTGAAAAGCGAAGATATATGAGCGCGAGACCTGTCCGATTCCGCGAGCAGTTGAGCGCCATTGTCCATCGAGCCTGTATGTTTTCTAATCTTTAGGTCGTTTTCAAGTAGTTTTACCGCAAGCCATCTGGGAGAGAAACCTTCGCACTTGACAGCCGCGCGTTCTATCTCTGCTTCCAATCTGGCTATTTCATCTTCAATTTCCTTTCCGTAACTTATCTTTATTTCTTTTTTATTGCTTTCTCCGTCGGCCACGGCCAATGCGGTATCCAACAGTTCTTTCATTCCTTTTTCTGTTCGGGCTATGGTCGGAACAACCGGAACTCCCAGCAATTCGCTTAGCAAATCAACATTGATTTTATGCCCCATGTATTTTGCGACATCTATCATGTTCAGGGCGATGACGGTTTTCGTCGTTCCAAGCTCGATGATTTGAAGCGCAAGATACAGGTTCCGTTCGAGATTGGAAGCGTCAATGACATCAACCACTACTTCCGGCTTGCAATCGACGATATAGTTTCTTGAAATGATTTCTTCCATTGAAAAAGCGGTAAGGCTATATGTTCCGGGAAGGTCCACTATCTTTATGGAAGCGCCGTTATGAATAAGACTGCCTTCCTTTTTTTCGACCGTAACCCCCGGCCAATTGCCGACATGCTGTCTGGAGCCGGTTAGTGCGTTGAAAAGCGAGGTTTTGCCTGAATTAGGGTTCCCTGCCAGAGCGATTGTGAATTCTTTGTTGTCTGTTGCCTTTGCTTTCATATATCTTAGTTAATCCTTTTAGGTTTGTTAGCTATGTCTACCAATTTACAGCGTTTTCTTGTCTTGCTGATTATTCGCGTCTGATAATTCGCGTTGAGGCGCGCTCGCTCCAACCTCAATCTGAGCAGCCTCGCACAAACGAAGCGAAAGATGAAAGCCTTTTATCTTGATTTCTATCGGGTCTCCAAGAGGGGCGACCCTGACAACCTCTACTTCCGCTCCTGTGTTGAACCCCATCTCGACAAGCCTTTTTCTGAGTTCTCCGGCGCAATGAATTTTTTTGACCGAAACCCGGCGTCCGAGCGGCACATCCGACAGGGGATATCCGTCTATTCGAGGCCCGCACACTTCCTCTGCCGAAGGACGCATCGCCAGTTCGCCCGGCACATTGCCTACCCACTCCGTAAATCTTGTCAGCCTTTCCATAGTGTCTCGGCTCAATTCATGTTCAACCTTGCATGCTTCTTCCTCTGCAAGCGCTTCTTCGACTCCGAGAACTTCATGTAAAAATTTGAACAAGCCTTCATGCGCGGACAGCACTGATTTAGCAAGCGTTTCGCCTTCTTCGGTAAGCTCGACATGAGATCGTTTTTTATATTTTATTAGCTTTCTGTCCGCCAGCTTGTTCATGTTGTACGTGACGCTGGGCATCTTGACCTTGAGCCTCTGGGCAATGTCATTAACCTTTACAGTGTCTTTGTCTTTCTGAAGAAGATAAATCGCTTCTAGGTAGTTTTCCAGAGCCGGTGTCACGTTGTTTTTATCGCTCATAAAGCCTCTCCGAGCCGCTTTGTTAGACTGCTCTAATTATAAAAGCGCTTCGATTGTCGTCAAGATGTTTTTTCGAAAACCCCACTATTCGTAATGGGATTGAATCGCTCAGATTGTGCGGCAATCTGAGATATGTTACGATTCACATATCATTTGCGTCGCATTTTGGAGCGTTAGATGGCCGCCGACAGAAAAAAACAAGAAGAGATAAGGGTTTTTGAAGTGTTGAAAACCGGCGACGGTATGAACACGGAAAAAACTGGAATAAAGGATTGTTCGATTCCGGGATTTGAAGTTGCGGCAAGTTCAGTTCCGGTCGGTTCGCAGGGCGGCGACTTCTACAGGATAGCGGGGATTGAGGACGGCCTATCCGCATTCATTGTCGGCGATGTGGCGGGACATGATTTTTCTTCATCTATGAAAGCTACGGAGGCCGTGAAATATATAGAAGAGAATCAGGATGCATTGACGCATCCCAATTTGTTTTTGCACGGTATGAACAAGAAACTGCATAACACGCTTGCGTCCGTGAGCAGGTTTTTTACGGTATCGGTGGCAATAGTGAACAGGAACTCAAACACGCTTTTGTACAGCGGAGCAGGGCATCCGCCGGGGTTGTTGTGGAGGGAATCTGACGGCTCTATTGAATGGTTGTCAGCTAAAGCGATGCCGCTGGGGTTTGATAAGAATCAGTCTTTTCCGCTTGTTTCGATCGACTTTTTTATCGGCGATATGTTGTTGATGTACACCGACGGAATAAGCGAATCGAGAAACGCGGAGAAAGAAGAGTTCGGATTATCCAGAATCGAGGAATCATTCAAGAAGAACGCAGGAGAAGGGCCGTTTGAATCTGCAGTTAAGTTGCTGAAGTACGTGATTGCGTTCGGCGCGGGCGGCCCCGGAATCGACGATAGAACGATATTGTGTATAAGGAGATTGTCATAGCAAATGGCGAAGTTGAAATTAATCCTGACAAGGCATGGCGAGACAGAGTGGAATGCGGCGCACAGGATTCAGGGGCATGCGGACATAGAGTTGAACGAAAAAGGCGAGGCGCAGGCAGGTGCGCTAGCCGGGCATCTTGAAGGAATGGAGATTTCAGCAATATACAGCAGCGATCTTTCGAGAGCGTTAAAAACAGCGCAGGCAATAGCTGAAAAATTCCCTAAGGCCGAGTTTATCAAAACTTCATTGTTACGGGAAAGGGACTGGGGCGCTTTGGAGGGGCACACGTGGGAACAACTCACGGAAAAGTTTCCGGAAGACGTGAAACAGATGAAGAGCAATTCTCCCGATTACGCGCCGCCGGGAGGCGAATCTAAGACAACAGCTTTGCAAAGGGTGGATAGATTTATTCAAGAGTTAGCTGATACGAGGGAAGGACAGACTGTGGTAGCGGTGTCTCACGGCGGACTTTCAGCGCTTTTCCTGCGGCGCGCTCTTGGGCTTCCGTTCGACACCCGCGCTCCGTTCAGGATAGACAACTGTTCGATAAGCGAATTGCATCGAGACGAATCAGGATTCTGGGTTGTGGCCGGAATGAATTGTGTCTGTCATCTCAAGAAAACAGGTTTGATTTAGCGTAGGAATATGCGCAAAATGTTGATTGGCGGCAGAGTATGAAGCAAGTAATTCAAATAATAAGCATTTTATTGCTATCAGTTTATGTTGTTGTTGATGCGCAAGCCGTGTCAGGCGAAAGCCCGAATGCCCAATCGCAGATAGAAGCTTTACCGCCGGTTGAGATTACCGCGACTCCGCAAGTGGTTCTGGAAGTTAGAAAATGCGCTGTAGTGAAAGTCGAGGGGACACGCGTTTATGTGGACGCCGGAGAGGCGGAAGGCGTTTTTATCGGAATGGAAATGGAACTTTTTCAAACGGAACCGATAAAAGACCTGAAGAACAACGTGATCGACGAGGAAGAGATATTCGCGGGCAAGATGACGATTGTGGAGGTTAGGCCCGCATTATCCATCGGCGAACTGAACGCGCCCTCAGATGTTGAAAGGGGTTTTTTTGCCAGATACTCCGTTCTTGTGAAAACGAAACAGGAAACTGTTGAAAAGCCGGCGGAATGTCCCGAAGGGATGTTTTATGACGGCGGGGGGCAGTTTAAATATCGCCCCGGCGCGGTTTCTATTAACTCTAAACAACCTCCTGAGACCACTGCCGAGACAAAACATTTTTGTGTGGACAAGAACATCGGCGACAAGCATATAGCATGGCGCGAGGCTGGAAAAGTCTGTGAATCTCAAGGGAAAAGGCTTTGTTCGATGGATGAACTTAAGAAGATATGCGCGATATGGGAAAAGCCGAAACCGTGTTCTGAAGAGATGTTGAGAAGAAAAGAATGTGAGCAGCCGGACACGGTGATAGGCCCGGGAAGGAATCAGGAATGGACAGCAGATGCGGAAAACCCGTCGGGGGCAATTTCAGGAGATCTATGGGCGAATTCATGTTCATGCTCGGCGCGGATGCCTGTTTGCTCGAGATGTGTGTATGAGGGATGTCGCGGGGCAAAGAAGTATTTCAGGTGTTGCGCGGATCCGATTGTGAAAGACTGAGGGCGATTTCAGCGGTTCGGAAAGGGGTTGCGGGATGGAGAGCGAACGCCTTTTTTTTAATATCACCATCTTGATAGCGTTCACACTAAAGCATATAATGAGTAAAAGTTTTGTTTATATATATTTTGGAGGATAGGACGAGACCATAAGTTAATGAATAAGAGGAGACCGAAAATTGGCTGATGAGAAGGCGTTAGAGGCAGTCTTAAGACAGATAGCCAAGCAGTACGGCGAAGGCACGATAATGAGATTCGGCGATTCGCCCGTAACTGAGACAGAAGCTATATCCACAGGTTCGCTGTCGCTTGACTGCGCGTTAGGGGTGGGAGGACTGCCCCGAGGCAGGATAACGGAGATATACGGAGCCGAGGCCTCAGGCAAGACGACGCTGGCATTGCATGTGGTGGCGTCAAGTCAGGCGCGGGGAGGGGTTTGCGCGTATGTGGACGCTGAAAACGCGCTTGACCCGGTTTACGCAAAAAGGCTCGGAGTTGATATCGACAACCTTCTCATCTCACAACCGGACACGGGAGAGCAGGCTCTTGAGATTGTGGATATGCTGGTGAAAAGCGGGGCGGTTGAAACCGTAGTTGTGGATTCGGTGGCTGCATTGGTTCCGAAAGCGGAATTGGAAGGCGACATGGGCGACACGCACATGGGCCTGCAGGCAAGGCTTATGAGTCAAGCCATGCGCAAGCTTTCAGGAAATATCAGCCGTTCGAAGACATGCGCAGTTTTCATCAACCAGATCCGGGAAAAAATCGGCGTCATGTTCGGCAACCCCAATACGACCCCCGGAGGGCGCGCGTTGAAATTTGCGTCTTCCGTTAGGCTTGAGGTGGCCAGAATAGAGAACCTGAAAAAAGGAACCGACGTCATAGGCTGCAGAACTCGTGTCAAAGTTGTTAAAAACAAATTCGCGCCGCCGTTCAGAAAAGCCGAATTCGACATAATATTCGGCCAAGGAATATGTCCTTATGGAGACCTGCTCGACATCGCGTTGGGCGAGGACATTGTTCAACAGAAAGGCTCGTGGTTCCTTTATGGCGAGGATCGCATAGGCCAAGGACGCGAACGCGCGCGCGAAGTTCTCAAGGAAAACCGGGATATGTTCGAGGAAATCAGGGACAAGGCAAGAGTGAAGCTTGGAATGAAGCCGCTATTGCCTGAACCCGCGCAAGCCAAGGAATCGAAAAAGCCTAAAAAAGAAGATTCCTGACCCGGTAGAGCAATTTTTCAGCCTCCTCTTAACATCTGCAACGATTGTTTCGCTGTTTGCGTTTTAAATTCACCGGCTTCAACCGGTTAAACATCGTCAGGGAGGTGAACAGCTATCACTACAATCACTATCGTAATAGCAATAGCTCTGATTATTCTTGCAGCCGCTTTGTTTGTCGTCGGGCAGTCTATGGGCGCGGCGAAAGCGCGGGGAGAAGCGGAGTCCAAGCTCGGCGAGATTAAGGTGGACACGGAGAAAATCGTGGCCGAAGCTCGCAAAGAAGCTGAAACTAAAGCCAAAGAAATCATTATCGAGGCAAGGGATGAAGCTCAGCAACTCGTAAAGAACGCCGACAAAGAGAATCGCAAGAAACAGAGCGATTTCGACAAACTCCAGAACAGACTGAATCAGAAAGAAGAATCTCTGGACAAGAAGCTTGAGCAAATCGAGAAGAAAGAAGAGGACATCAAGGACCGTGAGAAGAAGATTTCCGCGTCCGAGCAAGAAATTGAGAAGAAACTTCAGGAACAAAGGGAGAAATTGCAACAGATATCCGGGTTGAGCGCGGAGGAAGCAAGGGCGCATCTGCTAGGCATTCTGGATAAGGATTTGAAGAAGGAATACGCGAATGCCATTAAAGATTACGGCGACAAGCTGAAAATCGAGGCGAAACGCCGCAGCCAGCAGATTATTTCAATGGCGATACAGCGGTGCGCTGTGGATCATGTCGCCGAGAGCACCGTATCAGTGGTTCCTCTCTCAAGCGACGACATGAAAGGCAGGATCATAGGCAGGGAAGGAAGAAACATCAGGTCTTTCGAAACGCTGACGGGAGTCGATCTGGTTGTGGACGACACTCCGGAGGCGGTGGTTATTTCCTCGTTTGACCCGATCAGGCGAGAGATCGCCCGACGCTCTCTGGAAAAGCTTGTTGCGGATGGCCGCATTCATCCGGCGCGCATCGAAGAAGTCATTGAAAAAACTCGCGCCGACCTTGAGTCAGACATCGTTCAGGAAGGCGAAAGGGTCGCTTTCGAAACCAAGATGACCGACCTTCATCCTGAACTGATAAAGCTGCTCGGAAGGCTGAAATTCAGGACGAGTTACGGGCAGAACGTTCTAAATCATTCCATCGAAGTGGCGCATCTTGCGGCATCAATGGCAGCCGACCTTGATGTGTCCGTGCCTTTGGCCAGACGCGGCGGGCTTTTGCACGACATCGGCAAAGCTGTCGACTTCGAAGTTGAGGGTCCTCACGCCCTAATCGGAGCCGATTTGGCAAAACGCTATCGAGAAACAAAAGGCATAATCCACATTATCGCCAGCCACCACATGGATATTGAGCAACAGACGATAGAAGCGATTCTGGTTCAGGTTGCGGACGGCATTTCAGGGTCTAGACCCGGCGCCCGCAGAGAGGACTTGGAATCTTACATTACTAGGCTCACCAAGCTTGAAGACCTTGCGCTCGAATTCGAGGGCGTTGACAGGGCTTTCGCCATTCAGGCGGGACGCGAAATCCGAGTCATGGTCAAACCCGACCGGATTGACGATGACGAGGCAATACTTCTTGCGCGAAATATCGCCAAAAAAATCGAATCCGACCTTTCTTATCCCGGTCAGATAAAGATTAACGTGCTTCGAGAGACACGAGCGATAGACTATGCCAAGTAATTAGTCACATCACACATAGGCTTAGAAATCAACGACCGCCCCGGAGATATTGAAAAACGGGGCGGTTTTTTATGTTTTGAAATTGAGGTTGGCGGATATCTTCGATCAATTCAGATTGTGGCAGTCCGCGGCATGCTATTTGGTGGTAATATTGTCTAAACGAGAACAAATGAAGGGAAGATGAGGATGAACGAAATCGAATCCGAAGACCGGATGAAGTGGTGGCGGGAGGCGCGATTCGGAATGTTTATACACTGGGGGCTTTATTCGCTTCTAGGAGGAACTTGGAAAAACATAAGGGCGAACAGTTCTCCTTCCGAATGGATAATGGCGTCGCGTCTGATCCCGAAAAATCAATATAGAAAAATAGCGCGCGATTTCAATCCGGTTGAATTTGACGCGCGGGCATGGGCTGAACTTGCTGTTTCGGCGGGCATGAAATATTTGGTCATAACCGCTAAACACCATGATGGTTTCAGTATGTACCGCACTAAACTGTCCGATTACAACATATATGACGCCACGTCGTTTAAAAGAGACCCGCTTGCCGAGTTGGCGGAAGCCTGCAGCGATGTCGGACTGCGATTCGGCATTTACTATTCGCAATTGGATTGGAACTGGGGAAATCTGCCCGCGCCGTTGGGATTTATTTCGAACTATCCGAAATATTTGGATTTCCTAAAAGGGCAGTTAAGGGAATTGCTCACAGGTTACGGGGAAATATCCGCGCTCTTCTTTGACGGCGATTGGATGGCTCAATGGTCGATGAAAGACGGACGCGACGTTGAGCGCATGTGCCGGGAACTCCAACCGGGTATCATCATCAACGACCGTGTTGGAAAAAGGACGATAATGGATTCTTTCGTGGCAGGAAAACCGCTCGCCGCCCACATGCCTTTTTTAAAGATACGGACGCGCAAACGACTTGGCGATTATGTGACTCCCGAGCAATATGTGCCGGGCAGTCCTCCAGAAGGAGATTGGGAAACATGCATGACCATGAACACTTCTTGGGGATATAAAAGCTTTGACAACTATTGGAAGTCGGCAGGCGAGTTGGTCTCAACATTAGTCGGGGCCGCGTCTGGAGGCGGTAATCTGCTATTAAACATCGGCCCGGATGGAAATGGCAGAATACCGACACAGAGCGTGACAAGGCTTAATGAAATTGGAGCATGGCTCAAGAAGAACGGCGATTGTATATACGGCGCTAAACCTTGGAGGAAAAGTTCCGAAGGCTCAGATATCCGTTATACGGAAAAAAACGGAAATCTGTTCGCGATAATCCGAAATTTGAACAGGGGAAATATTGTAAGGCTTGTAGAACCGGTTGCGTCGAAAGAGACAAGAATCGTCATGCTGAACGGCGGCAGAGAATTGAAGTGGAAGCATGATAAAGGCGCTATTATTGTGGAACTTTCAAAAGAAGACTTGGGCGACTGCCGGCTTCCGTTGGTTTTAAAATTGAGCGGTACGGGATGATTGATAAACTCGCGATACTGCGATTCGCTGAACTAGATCAATCCAGCGATAGTCATTATTCCTTTTCGTATCATCATCACGCCGAACGCGCAAAGCACGAGGGCCATGATCTTCGACAGGGCGCGGGAGCCGTTTTCTCCCAGCAGTTTCAAAACTGTGTCGGAGAAGTAAAATACGACTCCGGCAACAAAGAAATTCAAGAGAATCGATATCAGCGTGGCGGGCAGGCCGTAAGGCTTGTTGATGATTATCGCGGTGGCTAGAACGGCAGGCCCGGCAAGCAACGGCGTTCCGAGAGGGACAACGCCTATTGTCGGATCGGCGGTTACTCTCGCTTTTTCCCTCGAAATAAGATCGTGAGAAGCGATGATGAAAATTATAATTCCGCCCGCTATCATGAAGTCAGGTATTTCAATTCCTAAAAAATCGAACAGAGCTTGACCGACGAAGAGAAAAACTACGGTTACTAATGTGGCAGTAATAACGCTTTGAACTATAAGTTTTTTCTTCGCTTTCCCTTTGATTCCGCGCGTAACATTGATAAAAAAAGGCGTTACGCCGACAACATCGACCGCCACAAACATCGGAATGAAGGCTTTGAGAAGATTCTCCAGAAATTCCATAACTGCCGTTCCCGCCTTTTCAATCGTTGCTGCGCCGCAGGATAATAAATGCGGTCGCGTATTTATATCATCATGATTATAAATCATAATAGTTTCCATAGAGGTGGCGGAGATGAGAATTATTTTCATGGGCACTCCGGAATTTGCGGCGGACAGCTTGCGCGCGATTATCAAGGCCGGAATGGATGTGCAAGCGGTCGTCACGCAGCCTGACAGACCCAAAGGCAGGGGCAATCTATTGATTCCATCTCCTGTTAAATCTCTAGCGTTAGAAGCCGGAATTAGGATTTTGCAGCCGGCGCGCGCAGAAGAATCAGCGGAAATTCTAAGAGAAATCGCTCCGGATTTCATCGTTGTAGTGGCTTTCGGGCAGATTCTGCGACGCGTTGTTCTTGATATCCCTAGAAAAGCAACCGTTAATGTTCACGCTTCTCTTTTGCCGAAGCTCAGAGGGGCTTCTCCTATTAACAGGGCGATAATAAACGGAGACAAAGAAACTGGCGTGACGACGATGTTGCTTGACGAGGGCATGGACACCGGAAACATGTTGCTGAAAGAGAAAACGCCCATATTGCAGGACGACACCGCGTCCGCGCTTCATGACAGGCTGGCGGAGATCGGCTCGCGGCTCATAGTGGAGACCCTGAATAATTTTGACTCTATAACTCCGGCGCCACAGAACGAATCAGAAGCGACATACGCCCCTAAGCTGACGCGGGAAGACGGAATGATTAAGTGGAGCTCCGCTGCGGTTGAGATAAGGAATCTGGTGCGCGGTTGCGACCCTTGGCCTGCCGCCTCGACATGGCACAATGGGGCTGCTTTAAAAATTCTACATGTGGACGCTATAGATTCAGCTCCAACAAACGCGGCTCCCGGCGAGATAATCGAGGCTGCTGGGGGTTCCCTGATAGTCGCCGCCGGTTCGGGCGCGGTTTCTATCAGAGAGATTCAACGAGAAGGAAAAAAACGTCAACCTGTGGAATCGTTTCTACGAGGCTATTCGATAAAAACGGGAGACAGGTTTTTACAGAATGCCTGAAGACAAAGAACCTAAGAAAATAGTCAAAAGAAAGAAATCTCCTGAATACTGGGGCAGACGGGTCGCTTTCGAGACGCTGAACAGAGTGATTCAAGGCGGCGGGTTTTCAAACATTCTTCTAGCTTCAAATTTGAACCGGGAAAGGCTTACCGAAAACGATAAAAGGTCGGCCACGAATCTTGTTTACGGCGTATTGAGAAACCTGACGCTCATTGACGAGGTCTTCAGAGCCAAGACCGCTCGCGGCGCGCTCGACATGTCCCCGGCTCTTTTAAACATCGGCAGGATGGCGATATATGAGATAATGTTCATGGTCAATGTTCCTCAGTATGCTTCAGTTTCCGAATATGTGACTATGGCGCGCCGCGAAGCAGGAGCCGCAGAGGCCGGTTTTCTCAATGCCTGTTTGCGGAAAACCCGTCGCAACGATTGGAACAGCGTCATCACCGGGATAACCGATCCGGTGGAGCGAACAGCCAAGCTTTACTCTCATCCGGTATGGATGGCTCGCGCTTTGTCGGACGCCTACTCGATTGAAAAAACGAAGCAGATTCTTCGCGCAAACAACAATCCTCAGCCTAGCTACTTCAGAGTCAATGTTAAGCGTATGTCGGTGGATGATTTCATGGCGGCGTCTGAATACAACCACAGGGGATTCGAGAAAACGGAAAGCCCGCGCGCTTGCGTCATGTTTCAACATGGACGCGGCGGATTTCCGGCGCGGGAATATGAGTCAGGCTGGCTCACTCCGCAGGACAGATCGACTCAGTTTATTCCCTATTATCTGGCTCTGGAAAAAGGCGACCGTGTTCTTGATTTGTGCTGCGGTTCAGGGATCAAGACCGCGCAGATAGTCGAAATCGCGCCTGAAGGAGTCGAAGTCACGGCCGTCGATCGTTTTTCTCACAAATTGGCGTCGTTGGAAAACGAACTAGATCGTCTCGGACTTCCTCGGATTGCGACTGTGGAAGCGGATATTACGGACAGGCCGGATCTAGGAGAATTCAACAAAATTCTATTGGACGCCCCTTGCTCGAACTCAGGAACGGTCAGGCGAAGGCCAGAGATAAAATACCGATTGAGAGAAGCGGATATCTCAGAGTTGACTGCTGTTCAGGACAAGCTATTGGATGCCGCTTCGGCATACACGCTTCCCGGCGGGCTGCTAGTATATTCAACCTGCTCGATTCTGCCTATCGAGAATGATTGCCGAATTGAGGGTTTCCTATATCGACATCCTGAATTTGAATCGGCCACAAGTGAAATTGAATCTTCGCTCCGTTTTGTTTCTCCTCGCTCTCATTCAGACAAATATGGCGCGACGTTTTACCCGAACACGACAAACGGCTGTGGAACATACGTCTGTGCGCTCAGAAAAAAGAGATAATAGCTCATATCTTCGACAACCAGCTTCATTCAGGATGAAAGCCGGTTTTATCGCGAAATGCGCTGGATATTAAAGCGGAAATTTGGGTCTCCGGTGTACTAATCCGTCAAAATATCTTAAAATCTTTTCACTGGCTGTGAAAATTGATCGATTTACGGAAGAACGTCTATGATAACCGGCAGGACAATAGCAGGCAAATATCAGATAACTGAGTTGCTGAGACGCGAAACTTACTACGATGTGTACATAGCAAGGGTGGCAGGCTCTGAAACCCGAGTGATTTTAAAATGGTACAGGAGCGAGTTGATAGAGCGTGGAAAGACATTTGAAAGAATCAAGTCGTGGATGGACGACATTTCAAAGATGAATCATCCCCGCGTGGCTCCGCTGAGAGATTTCGGCGAGGATGAATCGATATATATCACGGAAGATTTTTACGACGGAGCTCCACTTGCGGATGTGCTCGGCAAGACGAAAGGCAATGGAATAAACGCGTTGCGAGCGTTGAATCTCGGCATAAAGATTGTCGAGGGAATGAGCGCCGCTCATCTGAAAGGCGTTGTTCACGGACAGTTTTCTCCGAGGTCTGTGATAGTCGCCGGAGATTTGAATCCTAAAGTGGTGGATTTCTTCATCCTGCATAGATTGTCATCCGAACTTAAAACATCAGCCGAGTTCCAAGGCAGGGACATAAGGTACTGCGCGCCCGAAGTGATCTCTGGTGGGAAACCTGATTTCAGGTCGGACGTATATTCCGTAGGCGCGACTCTGTATGAGTTGTTGACAGGAAAACAGCCGTTTGACACTGAGAACGCGCTTTCTATCGCGCTCGACAAGGTGAGTTGCGAGTTGAAAAGCCCTCGCGCCTGCAATCCCGAAGTGCCGAAGCTTCTTGAAGCGGTTGTCATAAAGTGCATTAAAAGAGACCCTGAAGCTAGATATAAAAACGCCACGGATCTGCTAAACGAGTTGTATTTGTGCAGGACCGCAATTGTTCGCGAGGCCAACGCCGAGAAAAACGCGGCGCAGGATGTAGACGGCGCGCCTGCGGCGTCTGCCACGTCACAAGGAGAAGCAACGCTTGGCCGGGTGGCTCAAAGCAATATGGCGAAAGCAGGCGGCGCGCCGGATGCTAGCGCGGCGTTAAACGATCAATCAACAGGCCAAAGCCGCGCCGCTTCAGATTCGTCAGATATTTCCACCAAAGCCTCAGAATCCGGCGAGAGTGAAACTTCGGTTGGAGGTCAGGCGATGGGAACGAAGAGACAACTCCCGAAGGGCTTCACCGCTTTTGCGGTGTCCCTTGGCGTTTTGCTTGCTATCGTGATCATTCTGGCCAAAGTCGCCTCCAACTTTTTTGGCGGCAACCCGGCGGCAAGCTCTGTCGTAATTCCTAATGTCATAGGGAAAAGCGTGTTGGAAGCGAAATCTGTTCTTGGCGCAAAAGGGCTTGTCGCGGTTATCTCAGGCAAACAGAACAGCGAAGAAATTCCTCGCGGTTATATCATGAAGCAAACCCCCGAAAGCGGCGCTAGGGTTAGGAAAGACAGGGAAATAGAACTTATTGTGAGTTCAGGTCAACACAGGGCGGTGGTTCCGAAATTGGAAGGTCTCACCATCGAAGACGCGCGTTTGATTCTCGAAAAGGCTCAATTGACCGTCGGCGATATCGTATCCGAGTACAGCGAACAATATGGCGAAGGTTTCGTGACCGGTCAGACGCCTGAGGCCGGAGAAGAGCGATACGCAGGCTCTGCGGTGAATATCAGATTGAGCAGCGGCCGCATGGGCAAGCTTTACGGCATGCCGCCCGTCACTAACATGGCAATCGAAGACGCGCGCGCTTTGCTGGAAATGAACGACATCAGGAACATCGAAACAAAACACATAGACACATCGTACGCCGGAGACGGCAGGGTTGCGGCACAGAGCGTTCTTGAAGGGACAAAAATCCCCGCAAACCAGAAAGTGACTTTATACTATGCCCGGCAGCCTGAAAGGTCTTCGCTGAATTCGGTTCTCGACGACCCTACCAAGGGCGTTGTCAATATCAAAATATCTTCGGAAAATGAGAGTCAGGAAGTTGTCGTAATGGTTTACGACAGGAGCAACGCGCGGGAAGCATACAGAGCTTTTCACGGACCCGGCGATGTGGCGCAGGTTCCAGTCTCAGGTTACGGAAAATTGCACGTGCTGGTTTACATAAACGGCATTCTGATCACCGAGCAGACCTTGTAGGAATCGCTTCTAAAGATTCATCGGAGGAATTAGCATGAATAGACCGACACTGTCAGCCTCGCTTCTAAGCGCAGACTTTATGTGTTTGGACGCCCAGCTTAGGGAGCTATCCGAAGCGGGAGCGGACACTCTTCACGTCGATGTCATGGACGGCATGTTCGTTCCGAATATATCGCTCGGTCAAGTTGTTGTAAAATCCATCAATGAGAAAACGCCTCTGCAGATGGACGTTCATTTGATGATAGAAGCCCCGGAGAGATATCTGCGCGAGTACGATTTCGACAACGTCAAAAGCTTGGGCGTCCATCCAGAATCAACTCCTCATCTAGACCGCGCACTGCAGATTATTAAGGACATGAAGAAGGAAACCTGCGTCGCCCTTAACCCTTCCACTCCTTTGAGCGCAATTGAATGGGAGCTTGAAAAAATCGATATGGTCATCATCATGACGGTCAATCCCGGATTCGGCGGACAACGGTTTATGCCTGAAATGCTGCCAAAAATTGCGGATTTGCGCAAGATTATAGACGGCAGAGGTTTCGAGACTGTTATAGGTGTCGACGGCGGCGTTTCCAGCGAAAATATTAGGATTATTTGCGATTCAGGCGCTGATTACGTTGTGGCAGGCAACTATCTGTTTCATAGCAAAAACTCAATTAAGGAAGCCGTTGACGAGTTGTGGAACCAGTTGTGATAATTCGGTTTGCGATTTCAATTCCCGAGCGCTAACAGATAGATTCTCGCTTGAGAATTCATATATGCCAACTTGAATATTTCGGGATTCGCGTCGGCCCATTCGCGCTCTATCGGGAAACCCGCTTCGTCGTGTTTGACGTGTGGTAAATCGTTGGGATGAAGCGCGCTCACATGAAGTATGTCGATCCGCTCTCTTTTAAGCCTTTCAAGCCATGTGTTGTAATTCGGTTTTCTGCGGCAGAAGTCTATCCTGTCGGTTGCCGGAACGGAATATCGGCCTTCTTCCTTTACTATTCTCAGGCAATCATGGAAAAGAGGAGCGTCCCATTCCGTGATGGGAACATGAAGGAATGTGTTCTTCAACATCGGTCCGCTTAGTCCGTAATTGATGTCTGTTCCGGTATATGCCAAGCGAAAAGAACGTCCGGGCGTGGATTCGTGAAGCGCATACCATGAGCGGCCAAGAGCGAATCCCGTGTAATATTTATATTGATAGGATGGATACGCTGATGAAGTTATTAGCAACGAAACTGCGGCAAGGCATGTAAAAAACGCCAAAACAATCTTGCCGTGCCTGAATATGTTCCCAACACATATTGAAATGACTATTACAGACGAAATTCCGATGGATGCAATAAACAGGATCACGGCTCCGGGCGACATGGCGGCATAAATGTCGTTTGATTTGGTCGCGAGTCCCGCAATATGCGCGGCCAGTTGCGCGTGGAAACTGTTTCCTCCGCTGAGAGCGCTTGCGAATATATTGATAAACCCTGCCGCTAAAACAATGAAATAGAATATTCGTTGTGCCTTTCCGCCGAGTTGTCCCCCAATCCAAGCGACGCTGACACAAGAAAACATTATCGCGCTAAAAGCAAATCTGACTTCCTTGTTGTAAGGGATCACACAATAACAAATGACAAAAGCAATAATTGGAATAACAGCAATCGCCTTAACCCGCAGATGCCCCCTCGATTTAACCAATGCGATCGCGACGCATACGGCAATAAACGTCAATGCGGTCAAGCCGTATCCGGATGAGAGCAATGACAGCCATTCTTGGATGGAATCCGTATGAAAAACAGATTGATTCATAGTCCATCTGGAGTATGCTCCGGGAAATATCTCTTTGCCGAGCAAAGATACTGAAAGGGGAAAGACGGGATTTTCGGCGATAAGCCAGTTCCTAATATAAACAAATCCGCCCAGCGGAGCTGCGACAGCGGCTCCCCACAAAAGAGAAAACCATTCACGGCGAGTCGCTATAAAATATATGAACAAAGGCAGAGCTATTAATAGAGTGAAAACCAGCGCGATTGTTTTTGTTCCGATGAAAAGGCCCAGAGACAGAAAAGAGAAAAATAGTTTTGCGCGGTTATTCGGTTTGTCCGCCCATTCGAGAAGAAAATGAATCGCGCAAATGAACAGAGCGGAAAAAACAATATCAGACTCAGAAGACACGGCCTGATGCAGAATGATGGGGATGAAAAAGAGAAAAGAAGCCGCAGCGGCGGAGGAGGATGTAGGAGCGCCGAGAGAGCGCGACATCCTGTAAACTACTAATACCGCCACAATCAAAAACAGCCATTGGACCGTGTTAGTCGCAAAATCCTGCCCGGTCGCCATCATCAAACGCATATATATCAAACTGACGTTAATCGGAAAATATGTGCCGCCTTGGTCGCCGAAAGGCACTGTGACAGGAGATATTTCATGATTCGAAATCCATGACGCCGAAAAGCTTAAATGATACACGAAAGCGTCCCATGGGGGAGGAGGGGATGACACTGCCCATACTAAAGACGCCGTCGCGAATAAGGCGGCAATCGCGGCGATAAATCCGAGCGCGGGAGAGAAATGCGTTTGTTTTAACTCGGGCGCGTTCGTATCGGATAATGAAGCGTCACGCCTGAACGCGAACGCAACGGCTAAGAAAATAAAGTCGGCTGTAAAAAGGTTGAGACGGTTCAAGCTGTCGGCGATGGAAAAGGCTACCGATGAGGCAACAAACCATGCCGAAGCGATTAAAACCATCTGCGCTATCGCATCTGCCGCATTAGCGCAGGGGTCGAGCTTTTTCTGAATAAAAAAAGCTCCCCCGAAAACTGTGACGATAGTGAAAATCAATCCGATGGAGCATTTTAATAGTTCTATCGAATCAATATTCATTTACCGCAACCCCTAGTTGTCTTTCATGTATTTTAACATATTCAGGGCCGCAATTGCTTCATTATCATCCGGCGCGTAAACTAGGACGGCTTCAAGTTGATTAATCGCCAAGTCCAAACGTCCGATTTCATAGTAATACTGCGCCAGCGTTTTCCCGGCGCGAGTGTATGATGGAACATAACCGATAGCGAGTGAAAGCGCATCTATTGCTCCATCAATGTCGCCTGTTTCGTGTTTGGCTAATCCGATGTTGAATAAAAGAGCCGGGTCGGAAGATGTCTTCATCGCATTAACATAGAAAGGCAGCGCTTGATCGGGTTTGCCGGATTGATGAAGCGCCGCGCCGGCAATAAAATTGAATTCGCCGTTGTCATGGTAAATAGCCAGAGCCGAATCCGCGAAAGCGGAGGCGCTGCCGGGCTTCTGTTCGAGGAGGGCGATGCGCGCGTTAGTAAAATACATCCTTGCTTCTAAAAGTCTCATCTGGCGTTCCGAAACAAAAAAAGTCGCCAGCAGTGTTATGGCAATCATTGCCGGAACTGCTATCGCGCTTTCTGACAATGAGCGAGGCAATGGAATAAATGAAGTCGTATCTTGTCGACCTCGAGACATCTTGCTCATAGCGGCGAGCGAGAGCGGGAGGAAAGAGCCTGTGGCAAAAACGCGGAATGGAAACCCGAATAGCGCCGCGGTTGACAGCGATGCCAGAATTGAAACCCACAATATGGCCTCGTGTTTGCCTGCTCGCAAGGCCTTCGCACCTGCTGTAAACCCGAAGATGATAGCGAGAACTAGAAACAGTGTCCCGACGATTCCTGAGTCCGCGAGATAATTCATGTATTCGTTGTGAGGGTGATTCGGCTTTTCTACTGATACAAGCTTGTTGAGTTCTACATCATCGACTTTCTTCAAATATTGTTTTTGAAAATCCATATAATGCATCTTGAAATGTCCCGGTCCGCCGCCGAGAACCGGTTTCTCTAGAAACATCGACCACGCGCTCTTGATATAGATTGTTCTAAGCGCGGCTGATTCGCTTTTTTGAGAAGTAGCGGCGGAGAATGATAGAGCCGCGATAATGGCTGCAACCGCTATTAAAGTGGCGGCAATCGCGCGGACAAATACTTTTGTGTTTGATTTTGAAAATAGCAGCGCCGCAATGAATCCCGCAGACGCCGCAATAATCGCGCCTCGCGAGCCGGTAAGGAACATCGCAACAAGCATTAAAGCTGCGGAAACTAGAAATTGATATTTCTTTGATTTTGAAAGCTTGAAAACAAAAGGCGCGCAAGTCGCGGCGGGCAGCGCGATGCTCAACCATAACGCCAACAGATTAGAGTTGCCGAAGATGGAGTAAACTCTAAGAGATTGGACAGGCGAGTTTGCTCCTCTTGCCCCTCCGGGCAGGAAATCCAGTCCGTAATATTGAAAGATGCCGTGAATGGAAAAAAGCGCTCCGATACCCGCAATCGTCGTAAAGACGGAGATTACACCGCCTTCATGGTCGATGTTGCTCCACATAAAAATGAGATATAAAACCGACAGTATCAAAGGCATTCTGAGTTCGCTCAGAGAATATGCAGGATTTCCGTTAAAGACGGAACTGGCCGCTAGAGAAACAACCCAAAGGAAAAGAAATATACCGGGCAGAGGCGGCACAAAAGCGGGTCTGATTTTCTTCAGAAGAGCGAGCGATATTATTGTGGCGCAAAGTATTGTTACGACTAACCCTGCCGCCGCGTCGGATGGGGTAATGAAATTGTCGCAAATCCATCTGCCGGAAATTGACTCTCCACTTGGTCTAGCGGCGGTTCGCAACAAGAGGTCGGCGACGCCCATAGCTCCTATGACAAAAACAGCGTTGACCGAATGAATTGAGAGAATAATGTTTTTGAGTTTCATCGGTTATGATTCTCGAGTTGTCGAAGCGATATTTTGATTCTAATCATTTGTTTCAAGGTTGATAACACATTGCTTGGTTTGACGGTGGCTTTGCCGCCGCGCCGCGCAAAGTGCGTCACGCCTACCTCCGCGATTCTCATTCCGCAGGCATTTGCTTTTGCGAGTATTTCCGCGTCCACAAAAAAGTTGTCCGATTCAATTATGATTGAGTCGAAAACCTCTTTTTTAAAGATTTTGAAAGCGCAATTAACATCTCTGACGCGCAAGCCGAAGACAAATCTGAAAATGATATTAAAACATTTTGAAACGATTATTCGCAGTAAATTGTCAGCGCGATGCATTCGATATCCAGCGACAATGTCGCGCTCTTCCAATAACGGCAACAGCAAAGATATCTCTTCGGCATCGAACTGAAGATCGCAATCAGTATAAAAGATCAGATTCATTGATGACGCTTCGAATCCCGTTCTTAAAGCCGCTCCGTAGCCGATATTCGCGCTATGCGATATAAGTTTGACTTCCGGCTGACTCGAAGTTATCTTGCGAACGATATCTGCTGTCGCGTCGGAACTGCCGTCATCCACGACAATTACTTCATAACGGGAACAATGATTCCGCAACGCGCTTAGCGACTCCGTGATAGCCGTTTCAACGCATTCCTCTTCATTAAAAGCCGGAATCACGCATGATATTGCGCGGTCCTTATTCCTTAGAGCATTATTCATTCCCGGTATTCCCCGCGCCAATAGAATTTAAAAGACGCTCATAAGAAGAATCAATTTCAGAGGCAGACTTAAAAGAACTCAGAGCTTCATCGGCATTTCCTTTTGCGAGATAGGCTTCGCCTTTAAGAGCGTGCAGCGCCGCGTCATTGTTGTTCTGTGACAGAGCGATATCAGAAAACGCAATAACTTTGTCCCAGTTGTTCTCATGTTTCATGACATTCGCGAGCGCGGTTGAAGCCGCGAAATTCCGTTTGCTGGAATTGAAAGCTCGTTCGAGTTCAATAAGAAAAAGCATCCTTGTTTCAGGTCTCAGATTTTTCCAACTCTTTGAGAGTTCAACGGCCGCGCCGGGAGTCAAAGCTGTTTTATACGAATAGGAAGATATCAGTTTGTTGTGGGCCGGGATGTCTTTTGCCATGACAATGGCGCTGGAATCCCAGAAAACAATGTTCCAATCGACATTTGATTCAGCGAGTTTTAGCGCAAAATCAGAACGTGCGGCTTTTATTATGGCAAACTGAATATTGTGACCGTCGCTTAGTTTCAACCATTGCGCCGTGAGTGGATTATTTTCAAAAGAATTAAAGCCATGGCAGACCTTTGAATGCTCAACGCAACGAAAAGGCTTATGTTTAGGATAAACGCCCCAAGACAAAGGCCCTGAAAAGATTGAAGAGTTATACATAGCGCCTTGAAATTCGTTTGAGTTAATAAAATCGATTGCTGATTCCGGATAAACAGCGTCGTCTATGCCTTCGCCCCAAACGAGAGAATCGTTTTTAGATACGATGAAATAAGCTGACAAGGCGATCACAATGATGGAAACTAAAGAGGATGCAAAATAAGCCCCGCCTGTTTTGAAAAGCCTTTTGAAACCGACGGATATGCTAATTGAAATAATCGGAGCGGAGAGCAGAAAAAAAACAGGAGCGCTGTCTCGCGCAATGTAAGCAAAAAACGCAGAAACTGTAAAAACAGTTAAATGAAACAAATTGAGATTGTTGCGCGAAAGGTAGAAACCTGCAATCCCCAACGCAACGCAGACTACGTATGCGATACCCAGCGGACTTGAAATCGTCAAATATTCGACACTAGAAATGAAAGGGATAGAGTATCCGTGAAACCAGTGTGGATTTAGAATGGTTGCGGCGATTGTAATGAGAAGCGTGACTCCTAGCATCTTTAGCGATAAAGAAGATATTGAAGGTTGGAGCGACGTCGATCTTTTTTCGTTTAAAACGAATGCGAAAATACTGCTGAATAATGCTGCGAAGACAAGGAATATTGATATTGCTGCTGTCGGATGAAAATTCACCCAAATTATTTGAGCTACAGGGATTATGAAAGCGGCCTGAAAAGCGCGCTTGATGGATTTTGTGGATTTCGCTCCGGTTTCTTCATTCTTCAGTAATTGATTTAGCAAATAAAAAACCAAAACGAGGAAGAGGTAGAAGAACATATCCGGGGTATGACCGGCAAGTTTGGGTCGAGCCGCCAGTATGGACGCAACAATTAAGGGGGCGGCCAATATCGGGTCTGCGCCGCCGTTGCGAGCGGTGAAAAACAGTGCGAAACAGATAAACAGTGAAATAGCGACAGCAAGTTTTTGAACGCCGGAGACGCCCGATTTTTCATAAGCAGCATAAAGATACAAATTGCCCATCCATTGATCATATCTTGGGGTTTCCGATGAACCCGGAGTGTAAAACAAGTTTTCTGAAGGTAGTTTAGATGATACCGATGAATCCGCCGCGTTGGAGTATATCAACTCGCCGACTTTTAGATGAAACCAGAAGTCAGGATTCCAAATTTTGACATAAGAAAAAGCTGCGGCGGCGGCGAGAGCTGTCAATAAACACAAACTTGCCGCGAATTTTCTAATTTGCTCTTGGGCGTTAGGCAATTCACTTTTATCTTTCATCAATATAATTATATCAAACTGAGGATATCTTAATACTAAACAAATTATAATTGCCGAAGCTTTTATAATAACAACGAGAGAGCATTCATTTTGATACGGCGTGAAACACGCGTTCGGCTGAACAAAAAACTCAGTTTTTGTATGCGCCTTTCATTTTTGAAGCCTCCATTCTCAACGACTCTTTAAGCATTGAAGCGCGAGGGTTGTCTGGAGACAGCTTCAGAATGTTGTCGCATTCGATAATCGCCTCTTCGATTCTATCAGTGTAATGATACAAACCTATCAAATAGAATCTAGCAGCCAAATTGTATGGTTGGATGGTCAATCCGTGTTTGAAAGCTTCTTCCGCCTGTTCCGGCATGCCCGCGCGGAGATACACGACACCGAGATTGAAGTATGAATACTCGGAATTCGGGTTGAGCTGAGCCGAAGCGGATAAAAGCTTAATTGCCGTTTCAAGATTGCCTTCTCTGGCGGACACGATGCCGAGGTTGGTTATTGCCCTGTACAAGCTTCCGTATCTTTGGTCGGAGAGCGAGCCGTCTGACGCGATTCTAACAGCGAGGGTCAAGGCGCGTTTTGCGTCGTCCAGCCTGTCTGAATTCATGTACGCCACGCCCAGATTGACCAGCGCTTTTGCGGAGATCGGAGCGCATGATTGGGCGGTCTCCCAGAAAACGACTTCGTTGTCCCATGCCTTGTTGCGGTTTTTTGTGGCGAATCCGGACGCGACGATTGAGATCACAAGAATAAAAGACACGAACAAACGCGACAAAGAAGGATAAGGGTTGTCTCCGGATAAGAGAAATGTTTTTAACGCAAAGGCGATGGCTAAAAGAAATCCCGGAACCGCGATGTAAAGATACCTCTCAGCCATAACCACTCCGATTGGGATAATATTGCTGACAGGCAGAAGGGCAAAAACAAACCATGCGACCGCGAATCCGGCGGCCTTTTCTTTTCTCATTATGACGGCGCAGCACGTGGCGAATGCAACTATTGACAACAAGGCCGACAGAGTAGACGCGTCGAAGATTCCGGGAGTTTCAGAAAAAGCGTGTTCGACGCATTGTTTGGCAGGCCACAGAATAATAGAGATATAGCCTGCCCATGCTTGTATCATGACAATGAAAGTCTGCGCCGCGCCTCCGCCGTGAAAAACATACGATTCTGCCGGCCCCTTCATGGGGCCGAAGCGTATTACCAGATAAACGGCGGCAACGATGATGTAAGGAAGACAAAGTTTGATGGCAGAGATTATGCCTTTTGCATTTTTAACGAAATATACGTAAGCGAAGAAAATCGCCGGAGCCGCAACGGCTGTTTCTTTTGTAAAAACAGCGACAATAAAAGATATGACAGAAAGGGCCAGACAGGTCGAACGGCGGGCGATGTTTGTCGAATTAAAAGTGGATATGAGGAAGGAGAGAGAGAGCATAACAAACAACAGGCACAAGGGGTCTTCTATGAATGTGACGCAATTCAAGGCTTCGGTTTGTATGGGATGCAAAGCGAACAAAAGAGAAACCGCAGTGGCAAGCCAAGGCCTTCCAAGCGCGACGCATGCCAAGTGAAAAACCAGCATGGCATTGAATAGATGGACTGCGAGATTGAAATAATGCCATCCGGCGGGTTGGCTGCCCCAGAGAGCATAATTAAGCATGTGAGACATCGTCGCGACGGGGCGAAAGCTGATTTCCGCTGTTTGAGAGAAATACTCGCGAGTGAATATCTTTGCAAAATTGTCCGGATTCTGAATGAAAAGATTCTGTTCGATAAGATGGACATCGTCCCATAGGAAAGGGTTGTCCAAAGCGCCGTTATAAACCGCGGCTATGCCGACAAAAAGAAACAGGGTTGTCAGCAATCTGTTGAACGGTGTTGATTGTTTATTGTAATCATTGTCCATTTTGTTTGACGCGAGACAGGCTCTCGATGGTTAAGTGTAGAGAACGGACTTCGGGATGGTCCGGGAAAGCGTCGAGCGCCGGTTGAAGCGCGTTTGAGGCGGCTTCAATTCTTCCTGACATGAGAAGCGCGGCGCTCAAGCTGATTCTATTCTGTACGCTTGAAGGATTAAGCTCCACAGCCCTCCCGAAGCTCTCAATGGCTTCATTATAGTTTCGGCGTTTTATTTCCGCAATTCCGAGTCCGTGCCATGCTTTCTCATAATCGGGTCGCTCGGACACGGCCATCATAAACTGCTCGGACGCCTGCCGATATTGTTTGTTTCTATTGAAGGCGGCTCCAAGATAGTAAGATGATTCCGAGGCGGAAGGCTCAAGGATAATCGCGCTGGACATGAAGATGGCCGACATTGCCAGAAAACCGACGACGATGCCGACTGTTTCATCCGAGCGAAAACCGCGAGGGATGTCTCGCAGAATAAGCCACAAACCCGCCGCGATAATGATTGTCAGAGGCGCGACTAATCCCGCATACAGTCCGTGAAGCAGCGTGTTCGGCTCGAAACCTCTTATCATCAAAGGAATTATGTAATGAAAAATGGGAGCCTGAAACAATTGAGGGACATGCGGGTCGATAGCGGAAGTCGTGAAATGATGCGCTATCGAGAACAGCCCGGCTCCTCCGGCGACGCCGAGAGTTATTTCGGGCAGACGAAGCCATCCGACGCTGGCGAGAATGGCGAGAAAAGGCAAAGAGCCGACAAGAAAACGAGGTCCGGGAGAAAAACCGCCGTAAGGCTCATAATATGAGGCATTGATCAACAGTCTTGCGAGGAAAAAAGAAACCATCAAAGCGCACGCGAGTCGGGGCAGTCCTTTGACTCGGAATAAGGCGACGGCTCCGGGTACGGCCAAAAGAATCAGGGGTTGTCCCCAGAGCAAACCCCTCTGAGGAGCCGCCACTAGTTTCGCCAGCGAGGCAAGATTTGGATAAGTCACTCCGCCGAGACCTTGCCCCATGCCTTTGCTGAAGTAAGGATGCGCTTCAAAAAAGTAACCTATCTTTAGCGGATGTCCGAACGCGGCGTTATTGTATGCGGCAAGCACAATTAACGGAATCGCTAAGCCTGCGAACAAAAACGCCCGCGATTTCCAAGATTTTGACGTCCAAAGCCATGTCAAAAAAAGGATGGCTCCGGGTGCAGCGCTAGGGTATTCGGATATTGCCGCGTATCCGATAAGAAATCCGCCGAGAGCGCAGATGAAAGGTTTTTCGTTATTGTGGTTGTCCGCTCTTAAAAGCCAGACACAAAAAGCTGCGGTCAGGAGTACGGCGCTGAACTGGTGGTCGTAGAAGAGGGTGGAGTAGGGGAAAGCGAGGGAGCCGAGAGCGTATGCGAACAGCGGAAACACGGCTGAGCCGCCGGCGATTTTTTTCACAGCGGCTGCCATAAGCGGAATAACAATGGCGGACGGCAGAGAAATCAGAATAAGGATGAGCAAATAATTTGCCGCAGGGTCGCCCGGATGCCAAATGCGATTCGGGAAAAGCGTTTTTCCGGCGAATAAAAGCGGGGTCGCGGCGAGAGAGAGTCCGGGCGCTTTGTCGCAATAATAATGTCCGTCTTTGAAAGCCTTGTCGATTGTGTTTTCGTGGTATTCATCAATATTCAAATTGCCGCTTAACACAATTGAATAAGCCAGATCCAGCCGAGCGCTTTCATTGTCAAGAAACGACCTGTGGCTGATCATTGCAAACGCGACGAAGATAAAACATGAAATCAGCGTTATCGATATTCGCTCCGATTTAATAGAGCCGGCGAGTCGAACCGGAACGCCGTTCTGAACAGAAGGGCCGTCGCTTGTGCCTTCATTGTTTGTCAAGAAGTCGTCTCAGTTCCGCGGCGGCGCGGGCAGCATCGCCGTCTCTTCCGGTTTTTATGTATAACTGCAAGAGAATATGATAGGAAATCTCAATGTCAGGGTCAATGTCTACGCTTTTGAGAAGCGCCTTTTCAGCTTTGTCATAATCGCTGTTTTTGAAATATGCGTCTCCAAGCGCGGCGGCGTAAAGGGCCGAACCGGGATTCAGGTCGAAAGCTTTTTCAAGATGAGCGGCGTATTCCTCGCGCCTGTCAGGGAAATTCTCCGCCAAATATCTTGCCGTCACATATCTGGACAAAGCGTTTGTCGGGTCTGCTGATATTGCGTTTTCAAGAATCTGCAAGCCCTCGTCGAAACGTCCCGATGCTGCCGCCATTTTTGCGAGATGGTATGACGGTTCCGCAAAGTCAGGTTTCTGGTTTATAGATTCTTTGAAAGAAGATTCGGCTTCGGCGTCGCGTCCGACAGCCTTTGATGCCAGACCGATGTTGTAATGCAGTTTTGAAAGATTGCGTTTTTCACCGAATAATCGCGCATTTTCATATAGTTCAAGCGCTTTATCTGGGTGTCCCGATTTCAGGAACGCGTTGCCCAAGTTCATGTGAGCGGTGGCGCTGCGGGGCGCGCATTCTATCGTGTCTCCCCAGAGCGAAAAATCGTTCTGCCACACCGAGGCTCGCGACACGGTCATAGAGAAGAAAACGACTATAGCAGATGAAACCAAGATATATTTTAATATCTTTATTTTTTTTGTTGAAATTATGGCGGCTGCCGCAATGCTCAATGAAATAGCGGGAGCGTACATGTATCTTTCAGCCATTGCCGCTCCGAATGGTATGATGTTTGAAACCGGGAGCAACGAAACGACAAAAAAGATCATTGAAAATGCGATGACGCTTTGCTTTTTTCTTAAAGCGAAAGACATAGACACAAAAACGATGAGTCCCGCAACTGACAAAAACGCATAGAGAGAGCGAAGCGAAGTCAATGGTTCCACAACGTAGTCGGCGCATTGTCTAACGGGAGCGGCAAGAAGCCCCAAATACCGGCAAAAAACGCTGGACATTGTAAGGAATGTCGAATAAGGACTTCCTCCGATATATTCAGCCGCGCCTTCTGAATTGTTCATAAAGGTATAACGCAGAGCCAAGAAAAAAACGACGACGGCAAAAAATGGCAAGTAGTAACCGGCGCGCCGCTTTAAAAGAGAAAACAATTTCTCCTGCGGCGATGCGAGATACCAATCGTATGCGATGATGGCGACGGGGAATGAAGCCGCCATTTCTTTTGAAAACATCGACAATAAGAAGAAAAGCAGAGAAATTGACAGAGATTTCTTGCCGCCTCGTATGTGACAAGCGAAGGCGAGGAGATAGAAGAGCGCAAAAAGCAGTTCCTCTCTATTGGAGGCGAGAATGACTGCCTCCGTATGAAGCGGATGGGCTAGGAAAAGAAGCGAACCGAGAAATGAAGGGGCGCGGCCCATCCGCATCGCCAGCAAGACCGAAAACAAGGCAAGCGAAGCGAATATATGCAATGCCGTGTTGAAAGCGTGATATCCGGCGGGATTGATTCCCCACAAAGCCCGATCAAAAAAGAAAGTAAGGGTGGGCACGGGCCTGTACGTTCGTTCGCCGAATCGGTCAAAGTATTCTCTCGAAAAAACATCTTTAGCGTAGCTAAAGCTTTCAAATGTCTGCGGGCGGAGGATTATGTCGTTATCGTCATATAGGAATGGGACGTCGAAGGTTCTGTGGTACAAGGCCGTCCCGGCAAATATGATAATCAAAGAGAGAGCCAAAACGGCGATGCGTTCTGAAACGGGTTTTTGCGCGATGTCTGTTTGTTCGACTGTATTTTGCATAATAGTTTAAAAATATCGGAACAGAACCGCGGCGCTATTGTTCGATAGTAATGTCTGCGCCGCACTTGATCATCAAATCCGCGAAATTAGGAAAAGTCACGGCGACTGATTCAGCGGTGGAGATAATGGTCTCTCCTTCGGCGACAAGCCCTGCAAGAGCGAGGGCCATCACGACTCTGTGGTCGCTATGGCCGTCAACAGTCGCGCCTTTAAGGGCGCTCCCGCGAATAACCAGACCGTCCGGAAGTTCCTGAATATCCGCGCCCATCTTTGACAGTTCCGACTTCATTACGGCGATGCGGTCGGTTTCTTTAATGCGCGCTTGTGGGACGTTGACAAGACGGGTCGTTCCGTCAGCGGCGCAGGCGGCGGCCGCTAAAGCGGGAAGGGCGTCGGGAGTGTCGTTCAGGTCGAACTCGGCTCCTTTCAAGCCTTTTCCTTGGATTGAAACGCCGCCTTCGACTTGAAGGGTTTCCGCTCCCATAGCGCTGAGGATGGAAAGAACGGCTTTGTCGCCTTGAACGTCGCTGAGATCAAGCCCGCCGAGAACGATTTCTGACTGAGTCATGGCGGCTCCTGCCGCAAAAAATGTGGCTGAAGAAAAATCGCCGGGAATTCTCTGCGTGAAACCCTTAACGCGCTGTCCTCCGTGGATTCTGAAATAGGCGTACCCGTCGCGATCGAAAGAAAGCCCCAGCTTGTTCATCCACCAAAGTGTCATATCCACGTATGGTTTTTCAAGAAGCTCAACGACCTCGATTTCGGTGTCTCCGTCCGCGAAGGGAGCGCACATTAAAAGGCTGGTGAGATACTGAGAGGAGAAAGCGCGCAAAGCGGTTTTTCCGCCTTTTATGGGACTAGTTATTCTAACAGGCGGACAGTTGTTTCCCGTGACGCAGGCTGCGTCCGAGCCTAGATTATTTAAGGCCGAAACCAGTTCCCCGACGGGTCTTTTCCTTACTTGAGCGTCGCCGGTAAGAGTGATGTCGCTGTTTTTGGCGATTGCCGCTGCCCCGATGCCGATGCTCATAGAAGTGCCGGAATTCAAAGTGTCTATTTCAGCCCGAACGCCTTTGATAGCGCCGTCAAGACCGTTGACTTTAATGTCTCCGCCGGAGAAGGATATTCCGGCGCCCAAGGATTTGCACACTGATGTGGCAGCCGAAGTGTCAGCGGAATCGAGAGGCTGTCTTATCTGGCTCTCGCCGGCGGCAAGAGCGGCGAAAAATAAAGCTCTTATGGTGTGAGACTTTGAGCCGGGTATGTCCGCCGACCCTGAAAGCTTTGATTTCCTTACGATATATTTCAAATCGCCTCATTCATATGTCTTAAAAAGCGCCTAGGAGCGCTGAGCGAGACCATGCTGATAAGAGTAAAATATATTGTTTTTAACCATTTATGCAAGTTGCGCCCGGATGATGTCATTATGTTGAAGAGATTGTCGATGCGACGAAGTCTTTATAATATAATAGAATAAAGCTGAACGGATGTGATGGCTATGAAAAGACTTGCGGCTTATATGGCGATGATATTGAGCCTGTTTTGCGTCTCCGTCAATTCATTGGCGAAGGATAAACTTAGCGCGGAAGAAGAAAGAGCAAGGCAGCAAGTGGAACGGATATGCCTTTCGATGCAGCAGTATATGGAAAGGCCGGACAATTTGAAGAGCGTAAAACTTGATAAATCTCCGGAAATAAACGCGTACGCCGACAGCGACAACAATGTGACTTTTCTGATGGGAATGGTTGATTTCGTCAGGGACGAAAACGAACTGGCGGTTGTGTGCGGACACGAGTTGGCGCATCTGGCCGCAAAACATATCAGCAGGAGTCTTTTCACGCGGATAGTTTCTTCTGTGGCTGCAGACGCAATAGGAGGGTTTGCCGGCGATGTCGCCGGAACGGCGCTGTACTCCAAACAAAGCAGGAAGCATGAGAGAGAGGCGGACAGGCGAGGCCTGTTGTATATGTGGCAGGCTGGATACGATCCTAGAGCCGCATGGAAATTCTGGCAGTCTCTTGAAAATCAATACGAGCAGGGGAACGCGTCGATATCGAAATATTTCGGCACGCACCCGGTGACTAGAGAGAGAGTGGAGAATTTCAAAGTGCTTCTTGTTCGCAATTGTTACGATTCGCCCGCGCTTTCTTATTGCGGCGAGATACTTGCGGATGAAGAGTTGTTAAAGGCCTTTAACGAATATGAAGAGAGAGACTGAGCGACAGTCGGAAAACGGCTCATTACGGTAGACGTTTTGAAACGCAAACTGTTATTAATCGCAATATCGATATTGGCCGTAGCGGCAGTATCGTCGCCGTCAAAGGCAATGACCCAGATAAGCCAGTTCAACGAGGGCGAACTGGTGGAGCTTGAGCCTTTTCCATCGCTTGAGAAAAAGAACATCGATATCGCCGCTTTCAGAGGGAAGAAGAATGTGGTAATCGGCTTCTGGATGCCGACGTGCGATTTGTGCGCGGAGCAGTTTCATTATGTGATAAAGTCCATGAAAGATGAAAAACGAGAAAAAGACACCGCATTTATAACAGTCGTTCCGATGGGCGTTGAGAATGCCAACGTGGTAAAGCTTGCGATGGCGAAGCATAAGCTTTCCATACAAGTTATGTTCGACGCGGAGATGACGATATCGCGAAGATTCGGCGCGTATTATGTCCCATCGTTCGCGATCATCGACAAGGAAGGGCGATTGGCTTCTCATGTGATGTATGACGCGATAAAGCCGACGCGGGATATCAGCCTTGTTCAGGCTTTGGATACGATCAGGAAAGGAAAGAGGATTCCGCAGATTCAGAAGTATCCTTATATCGAAAACGAAGAGTTGAGAAGCATGATAAACGCTCCGGCTCCCGAGCTTAGCCTGTCGGATTCTTCGCCGGTGAAGGTTGCGATAGGGCAATATAAGGGGAAGGCTGCGATAGCGCTGCTATTCTGGCATCCTTATCAAACCACCGCTGAGAGGACGCTGAAGAATTTGACAAGCGCCGTGGAAAGCTTCAAAGAATCCGGCGGAGAAGTCGTGGCAATTGGAATATCTTCGATATACGGTCCGAGTCAGAAGGACGAGTTAAAAGCTATAAGAGAAGAACAGGGCGAGTCGATGATAATTTTGGAAGACGATGTCGTGAAGACCGGCGCTTCATACAAAGTTAAAACGATACCGACTGTATTCATAATCGATAAGCAAGGAACCATCGTAGACGTTATAGAGGGCGACAATCCCCGAGCCGGAGAACGGGCGCTGGCGGCGCTAGTGTCTTTTCAGCAAAAATAAGCAACAACGACAATCGCGGCTAAGCAAGGCGGCAGTCAATGGCTGAACTTGAGTTAAGCGCGCGCATGGACTTTTTCAAATAAGTGACAACCGTCATGTTTAAGCGCGCGATAAACGGGAATAACATAGTCGAAGCCGAAAAGGCAAACCCGTCGAAAGACGGCGACGCAAAGCTACGGGGCTAAAGCCGGAAGAAGAGAAGGACAAGGTCAAGCCCGCCGAGCTGCCGAAGTTTCCGAGAAGGCGAAACCGGAACGGGGGGTTTCGCCTGCGGAGCGCCGGGAATGATTGCAGGCGCTCCGACGAAAGGGGCGGAAACCAAGGACTTCGGCTCATCAGAAAGGGGTGATCAGAATGCTCGCCTTGCTGAAGAGCCTGTGGAGTGATGAGCGTGGTCAGGGTCTTACGGAGTATGCGCTCATCATAGCGTTCGTGTCCGTGGTGATCATCGCGGTGCTGGTAATCTTCCGCGGTCAGATCGAAGCGGTGTTCACGAGCGCAGGCAACGAGCTGTCAAACCCGCACTAACGGGTGGAAAAAGGGCCGCCGGCTAAAACCGGCGGCCCTGCTCGTTTTAGAACAGGAGTCCTTGTTATGTGGCCTCTGACAATAAACATCGCGCTTGCGGTATTAGTCGCCGCCTCGGTGGCAACCGATATCAAACTGAGGAAAATTCATAATGCCGTGACAATGCCGGCAATCCTGTCGGGGTTGATATTGAACGCTCTCAACGATGGCGCGAGCGGAGCGATGTTTTCATTATACGGAATACTATTGGCAACGGGCATGATGGCGTTGCCGTTCATTATGAAAGGAATCGGAGGCGGCGATCTGAAGATGCTTGCCGCGATAGGAGCGTTGAAAGGCCCTGAATTCGTATTCGTCGTTTTTGTGGCAGGAGGCATAATGGGAGGAATAATCGCCGCATTGTCGCTGAATACACGAGCAAAAAGAAAAGCTTCCATAAATCAAATCAAAAACATGTGTCTTACGTTTGGGCAAGGGAGCGCGAGCGTTGCGCGAATAGACACGCAGGATTCGTCAAATGCCATTCCATACGCAGTGGCGATAGCCGCAGGAACGGCTGTGGCGATTCTTGTCGCGCCAATATCGTTGTTTTGATCGGGCGTGATACTTATGAGAAGAAAAAATCAAAAAGGACAGGCGATCGTTGAGTTCGCGATTGTGCTGCCGGTAATACTGATCCTTCTTCTCGGAATGCTTGAATGGGGTTTTCTTATGTGGACGCAGACGACGTTTTCAAACGCGGTCAGAGAGGGAGCGCGCGAAGCGGTGGTTATAAACGATTGGAGCGCTAACTATTCAACCAGAGAAAACGAGGTCAAGAACATAGTTATAAACAGAATGGCGAGTCTTCCGGCCGCGCAGAAAGAAGACATCGCCGGAAGAATAACGATTGTTTTTGCGCCGAGCTTAGCGAACGCTCGTTCGATAAGAGTCGCGATTTCGAATCAGCCGTATAGATCGATGGTCGGGTTTTCGAGATTCGGGATTCCTGAAACTCTGACGGTGTCATCCGAATTCAGATATGAAAGAGCCAACTGAGGCCGCTGATATGAAAAACGCGCAAGAAAAAGGACAGAGCCTCACGCTATATCTGGCGATGCTGGGAGTGATACTCGGCGCGGCAGCTTTGGCGTTCGATCTGAGCCGCGCATACTCTCTCAAAGCGCGTATGCAGCACGCGGCGGACGCGGCGGCGCTGGCGGCCGCTTGGGAGCTTCCTTTTGAACAACTCGCCGGCGCGGTGGCCCAAGATTACGCGGCGAGAAACGGTTTCGCTCACGGCGTCGGAGATGTTGCCGTGAATTCATTCGTCCATCCGACGGTTTCTAACTGGTATGTCGTGGAAATCACCAATCAGACAGTTCATTTTCTAGCTCCAATAATCGGAAAGAGGAGAGCAACGGTAATGGTTTCCTCCACCGCTGAATACAACACCTTCGTGCCGATGGACATAAACGGAGGCGGCGAGTACGGCGCGAACGGAATTATGACGCTGTCAGTTTTCGGGCCTTACGCATACTACACATACGGAGACCCTTACAGCGCGAAATGGTTGAACAACGGCTCTGCGAATCCCGAATACAAATCAGGCGGATACAATTTCTCGATAAACGTCCCAAGCGACTACTATTCAAGAAACGGGACGAACACCGTTAAGGTTGAGATATTCGATCCTGACACGTATAACAACGGAGGAGACGACGCGTATCCGGGAGTAAGAGTAGATGAAATCAGAAGCGCGCCGCCTAATCCTCATCCGCAGCCGAGCAACCGCAGGAACACCACCGTATATTCTCTTTATGCTCCGGACGACACGCCTAACGACTATTCGGACGACGTTCTTATCGCCAGCGCAGAGTACGGGCCGGATGTAAGTTGGACGGACATGAAATGGGTTTCCCCTAGCGGTTTCTCTGTGAACATAAATGATTATGGAACAGGAAACTACCGGCTGAACGTTACAAGCGCGAACGGTTCTAGCGAAAACGGCTTCAATCTGCGCGCAGGCCCTTCGGGAGCGACTTTCAATCCCGGCAATGGGACAAGCATAAACGCCGTGGGGGCGTTGCCGATAAACTTCAACGACAAGGGAGTCGTGACGATTAGGCTGGGATATGTGAAGCCTGAGGCGGCGGGAGCGAAAATGCACATCGGCAACTTCGACACTGATGTCGGCTCAAAATCAATCATATATAGATGCGACACTCTTCAGGGCGAATGGCCGGGAAGTCTATCCAGCGACGGGAAATGGTCGTTCGACTCGATAGACATACCGTCAGCTTATGCGGGAGGCAACTGGACCGCGACATACACGGCGGGCCTTCAGGACACCTCCGTGTGGAGAATGTGGATTGAAGGAGTGGTGGAAGGGCAGCCCGGATTTGTCAGGCTCGTCAACTGAAAAGAGGAACAGACCATGTTAAGAGACAAAAAAACATTGTTAATATCTCTGGTTATAGGGTTGGCGGCGGCAGGCATATTCTTGGCCTATTCTAACAACTGGTTCAAAAAGCCTGCCACTGAGGAACTTGAAGGAACGTCGAGCAACGCGATGAAAAAATGCGTCGTCGCCGCGACGGACATTGGAATACGTTCTCCGTTGACTGAGGAAATGCTCTTGGAAACCAGCGTTCCATCCGACGTGGCGCATCCGTTGTGCGTGGAATCGATGGAAACTGTAGTCGGCCGTATCGCCCGCGACAGACTTGTCAAAGGCCAATATATCCTTCAGCCCAATATCAGCGACATAAAAACGTCGTCCGAACTGAGTTTTGTTCTGGCCGAAGGCATGAGAGCGATAACTATCAGCGCTTCGGTCACTACCGCTGTGGGGAATATGCTGCGACCGGGGGATTATGTGGACGTGATGGTGTTTTTTGACGATCAGACCGCAGGCGAAGGAGTGTCGTTTACTCTATTGCCGAAAACGCTGGTGTTAGCGACGGACACGATGATAGAGCAGGAGGAGCCGGCGGAAGGGCCGCTCGGCAAGGTAAGCGGCGCGACCGACAATATTAAAGGCTACCAGTCCGTCACTCTGGCGGCCGCTCCTGACGATTGCGCGAAACTGATATATGCCGAATCAGCGGGAAGGCTGAAACTCGCTCTCCATTCTCCGAGAGAAACGGAGATGCGGACGGATATGAAGCATGTGGTTTTCGACGACATCGCTAAAGAGGCTGGTTTCAAGGCTAAGAAGAATAACGCCGACGCAAAGGCGACGGGAAGCGCTTCGTCAGGCACAAGCGCTGTCTCAAAGAAAGCTGAGCCGAAGGAAACGGTTTCCCCGGCTCTTGTAGCAACCGACGAAAGAAAAATTCAGATTACTCGCGGCGTCGAATCGACAGTCGTGAATGTTTCGGATGAATCCGGCTTCAAATATGCCGCAAAGAGAGGCGAACAAAAATGAACAGACGATATCTTGCCATCGGATTCGCGTTAGCGTTCTCGTGGATGTCGGCTTGCTTTGCGCAGGCCGCGGCAATAACGCTGGAATTGTACACGGGAGAGACGCAAATTGTGAAAGTTGAAGGCATCGAGCATGTCGCTGTCGGCAATCCAGAAGTGGCGGACGTTCAAATATTCAGCGGAAGGCCCGACAGCTTATTGTTGAACGCAAAGAAAGCCGGGATCACCACTCTCACGATATGGAGCCGAGGCAACGCCTTGCCTGAAGAGTATGAAGTGAGGGTGTCTAGCGAATCATCGGAACTTGAACAGATGGTGTATCCGCTGAAGCATTACACTCTTGCCCGAACTCAGTACAACGAGTCGGTAAGCAGACTAAAAATCGAAACGGACGAAGAAAGCTTGGCGAGTCTCAAGGCGATGCTTTCTCCGATACTTGGAGAGAAAAGATTCCATATCGATGTTCCGAGAAACAGAGTGCTGATGCAGGGGAACAAGAGCGACTTGAACGCCGCGCGGATGATGCTTGACGAAATCGACAGGCCGCTGAGGCAGGTGCTAATCGAAGCTAAAGTGATAGAAGTCACCAAAGACGACCTGAAGAGGCTAGGCGCGTCGCTGCTGGCGCAACAGGGCGACGGCGCTCTGAACTCCGCCCTTTCCGGAAGCGACGACTCTTTCAATCTATCTTTCGACACGTTTACGGATCTTGCTAAAAGGTTCTCTATAACAATCGACGCGCTGAGATCCGAAAACGTCGGAAGAACGTTGGTTAATCCTAAAATCGCTACGCTGGACGGAAAGACCGCATGGATACTCGCGGGAGAAAAACTCCCGGTGGCCTCCAGAGACAACGACAAAGGGCTTGTTTCTTTCACATACGTCAATACAGGGATCATACTGGCCGTGACTCCGAGGGTTGGACATGACAGAACTATCACTCTGTGGATTAAGCCAGAAGTCAGCAACGTGTCGGGATGGGTCGGCGATCCCGAATCGTCCAGCAGCAACGCGGCCCCGATTATCAATTCGCGGGAAGTGATGTCAGAGGTCAGAGTGGCGGACGGCGAAACCGTAATAATCGGCGGTCTCAACAGAGACGACAGCATAGAATACAAAAGCAGCGTTCCGCTGCTCGGAGACATCCCGCTCATCGGCAAAGCTTTCAAAAAGAAAAGAACTTCGAAAACCACCAGCGAACTGGTGATAGTCATCACGCCCAGAATTTTGGACGGGCCTGACGACGCGGCGTTCGCGGTTCCGACAGAAGAAACGACGCTTCAAAAAGTCGAATCGAGCGGCGAAGCGGAAGCCGAAATCTACTGAAAGGAGCTGGCGCAATGGACAGGAAACTAATGGCGGCGGTGGTCAGTTCCAGAGCGTGGACGGATTTAAACGAATCTGTGGCCGCTTTCGACAATGTCGAGCTTCTGTCTCCTCTTCAGAATATGGAGGACTTGAAAAAAGCCGCGTCGCGGTCTTTGCTCGATATTGTCTTTATCGACATTGAGGAATTCAATCCCTCTCTTAACGGAAACGGCGTGAATTTCGACAAACTGGGCCTCTACGCTGTTTTTATCTCCCGACAGAATGATCCGATTCTCATGAAAGCCGCGATGAGAGCCGGCGGCAGGGACTTCATTGCCGGACAGGTCGGCAAAGAAGAAATTGGAGATTTGTTGAATAGAGCTAACGAGGGCAGAAAAATCGAAGTCGATTCGCATGGAAAAAAGAGTGAAGAACCTGAAACAGGCGGAGCTCCGGGGAAAGTAGTCACTTTTTTCAGCACGAAAGGGGGCGCCGGCAAAAGCGCGTTGGCTGTAAATTACGCCATTTCATTGGCGCAGCGTGAAAACTGCCGCGTATGCCTTCTTGATCTCGACCTTCAATTCGGAGATTTGGCTTTGATTATGAATCTGAAGCCTCGCGCTTCAATTTCAGACCTTATTGCTTCAGGCTCGAAAATCGAAGATGAAATAGACTCTTATCTGCTCAAAAGAGACGAGAATGTGTTTCTGCTGGCGTCGCCTCAAAAGCCAGAAGAGAGCGAGTTGGTCACAGGCGAACACGTGAAAGCAATAGTAGAAGCGTTAACTGACAGGTTCAAATATATCATTATCGACACGGCCGCTTCGTTTCACGACGTGTCTCTCGCCGCTTTGGACAAAAGCGACGTCATTCATATAGTTCTCACGCCGATAATACTTGCTGTCAAAGATTTGAAAGGCATGTTGGATGTGATGACGCGCTCTCTGGAATATCCGCCGGAGAAAATCAAGGTAATCCTCAACAGGTCCGACAGCCAGTCGGGCATAAGCGGGAATGACATTGAGAAACTGTGCAAAAGAAAGATGGACTACAGCATCCCCAGCGACGGAAACGTGGTGGTTCCGTCCATAAACACCGGGATTCCAGCAGTGATTTCATATCCGCGAAGCAAATTCTCAAAGGCGGTCAGAAAGATGGCGGAAGACGCCGGAGAAACCGCGCCTGTGGCCGTCGCCAAAACTTCAATCTTTAGCTTTTTGAAAATCGGAAACGCTAAAAACAAGAAGACTCTTATCAAAAATCTCGAATCGTGAAACTAGTTAAGATGACATGCGGCGAGGGAGGCGGTTATGGGACTTCTTGACAGAGTGAAGACGACAACTGAAAAAAGCGGGCCGTCACAACAACAGGCGGCCGCATCGGCTCAACTCGGCGCAAAAAAGAAGTCTGCGGCGATGACTGACATAAGAAAAAAAGCGTTGGAGTGTCTAATTGAAGAGCTTGGAGAAGAGATACTTTATGGAGACGTGCCTGAAGAAAGAGCGAGAAAGGCGATATTCAACGCGCTGGAGAACGCGTTGGGCGAATCCGACTGCCTGATGACTAACGCCGACAGAGACGGACTGTTGGACGAACTTTGCAACGAAGTTATGGGGTTGGGGCCGATAGAGCCTTTGGTGAGAGACCCGGAAATATCGGAAATAATGGTCAACGGCCCCAAGAATGTGTATGTGGAAAGAAAAGGCAGAATCATTCGATCCGATATGGTGTTCAGAGACAACGCGCATGTGCTCAGAATCATAGAAAAGATTGTTTCCCCGATTGGCAGAAGAATAGACGAATCGTCTCCGATGGTGGACGCGCGGCTCAAAGACGGGTCGCGAGTGAACGCGGTTATAGCTCCGCTGTCTCTGGTAGGGCCGTGTCTGACTATTCGAAAGTTCTCTAAAGACCCGTTGCAGGTTGAGGATTTGATACGCTTCGGGACATTGACGGCCGAGACCGCCGCGCTCTTAAAAGCATGTGTCGAAGCGCGTATGAACATAATCGTATCGGGAGGAACCGGCTCCGGAAAAACCACCACGCTGAACGTGCTTTCCTCGTTCATACCTTCGGACGAGCGCATTGTTACAATCGAGGACGCCGCCGAAATTCAATTAAGGCAGGAGCATGTCGTCACTCTGGAGAGCAGGCCCCCGAACATTGAGGGCAAGGGAACAATAAGCATCAGAGACCTCGTGAGGAACTGTCTCCGAATGAGGCCGGACCGGATAATCGTGGGCGAAGTCCGGGGCGGAGAGGCTTTGGACATGTTGCAGGCTATGAATACCGGCCACGACGGTTCGCTTACGACCGGCCACTCGAACTCGCCGAGAGACATGCTTGCCAGATTGGAGACGATGGTTCTGATGGCCGGAATGGAACTTCCGTTGCGGGCTATCAGGGAACAGATATCCTCGGCGATAGATTTGATTATTCATCAGGAGCGGATGAGAGACGGAAAGAGAAGAATCACTCATATCACCGAGGTCGCGGGCATGGAAAATGAAATAATCACGTTGCAGGATATTTTTAAGTTCCAGCAGAAGGGCGTGGATGAAAACGGAGGCATAGTCGGAGAGTTCAAGGCGTTGGGAATAGTGCCGAAATTCGTGGAGAAGTTCAAAGTGAACGGAATAAAGCTGCCACTATCGGTATTTCACCAGAAATGAGGAAGGAATATGAGCGCGGCGCTAACCGCAATACTCGTGCTGGCGATAGGCGCGCTGAGCGCGCAGACGGCGATCGCTCTTGTCGCGGCGGGCAGGCGTAAAATGCTCAAGGACAGGCTTCGCGCCGCCTATGCCGAAGCCGCAACGCCTGAAAAAAAGAAAGAAATGAAGAGCCTTTTCGCGGCGATGGACGGAGCCATTCGCGGAATGAGTTTGACAAGCGCGGTGAAAAGAGAGTTGGCAAAAGCCAACTGGTCTTTGAAAGCGTCCGAGTTTTTGGTGATGGTTGCGATGTTCGCCGCGCTTCCGGCTATGCTTGTTCTACTTGCGTACGACAACGCTTCATTGGCTGTGATTGTGATGGCGGCGGGAGCGGTTTTTCCCATCATAATGCTCAAACGCAGGCAGGCGGCCAGAAAAAAAATGTTTGCGGGGCAATTGCTCGACGCGGTGACTCTGATATCAAACTCCTTGAAGTCAGGATACAGTTTCCTTCAATCGATAGACCTTGTGTCGCGGGAGCTTCCGGCTCCGGTTTCCGAAGAGTTTCAAAAGATGATTCAAGAAATCAAGCTTGGGATGTCGTTTGAGGAGACAGTTGAACGGCTTGTGTCGCGCGTTGAGAACGAAGACCTTGATCTTGTGATGACATGCGTAAATATACAACGCGAAGTCGGCGGGAACCTTTCGGAAATACTAGACAAGATAGCGCACACTATAAGAGAGCGGGTAAGAATCAAAGGGCAGATTCAAACTCTGACCGCGCAGGGCAGGTTGTCCGGCATGATTTTGAGCCTTATGCCTGTCGGGCTTGGCTTTTTCCTGTACGCGATCAATCCCGAATACATCTCGATGTTGTTCACAAGGCAGGTTGGCAGAACTCTTATAGTGGCCGCCGTGACGACGCAACTAATCGGCATATTCCTCATAAAGAAAATTATAAATATTAAGGTGTGAACGACATGAAAACGATTCTTGCTCTGATGATATTCGGTTCGATAGCCACGTTTGTGGCGAGCGCTCTGGATTCGAGGTCAAAGAAGAAATCAATGGACGAGCGCGTAAAGGCTCTGGATACGACGCAGGACGGAATCTCGCTGGAAGAGATAGAGATGTCGAAATCTTTCTCTGAAAGAGTTCTGGTGCCTGTGTTTACAAAAATCGGCGGCGCTCTTGGCAATTACACCCCTAGCGGTTTTTTGGAACGCATCGAGAAGAAGTTGCTTTCCGCCGGTATGAAAAAGACCGACCCGCTGGCATTTCTGGGATTGAAAGGAATCATTTCTGTCTGCGTTCTAATAGCAGCGTTGATTGTCGGGAGCATAATGAACATAGAACCCGGCGCGTTTGCGATGAACCTGCTGGCATTGCCGGCAATTTCATTTGTTCTTCCTGACATCTGGCTGAGTTCGGTGGGTAGAGCGCGCAAAACGGAGATAAATGACAGCCTTCCCGATCTGCTTGATTTATTAACCGTAAGCGTGGAGGCCGGTCTTGGGTTTGAACAGGCTCTGAAACACTCTTCAGAAAAAATGAAAGGTAAGATTTCTGATGAAGTGAAACGAATGCTTCAGGAAATGCGCGTAGGGAAAAAGAGGAGCGAAGCTCTTAGAGACATGTCGGACAGAGTGGAGATACCCGACCTTACATCGTTTGCCGCGGCTATGATTCAGGCAGACCAACTGGGCGTCAGCGTCGCCGACGTCCTTCGCGTGCAGTCAGACGCGATGAGACAGAAACGCCGCCAGCGCGCCGAGGAAGCGGCTATGAAAGCTCCTCTCAAACTGCTGTTTCCCCTTGTGTTTTTCATATTCCCCACGCTGTTCATAATTCTATTAGGGCCGGCGTTCATAAGCATCATGGAGAATTTTCAATCGGGATGAACCGATAGATATTCGCGGAAGGGCGCTTCAATGGTTTTAGTTTTTTCGTTCTCTATCCGTTTTCACTTCGCTCCTCTTGAGTTCAATTCGGATGAACTCTAAAAGGTCTTTAGACGAAAACGGCTTGGAGATATATCTTTTTGCGCCGAATAGGAATGAGGACAGTCTTGTGGGCAGATCCCTGCGCGCCGACACGATGATGATCGGAATATGTTTTTTTTCTTCATTTTCGCTTATCCGGCGGCATACTTCGTCTCCGGGAATGTCGGGGAGCATAAAATCCAACAGGATCAAGTCAGGGGTGGCTTTTTCGAGATAATTCAACGCTTCAGTCCCGTTGTAAGCGGCGACAGTTTCATATCCGGCGCTTTTCAAGATGTCTCTGGACATCACGTTCATGTCCGTATCATCTTCCACTACCAGAATCGTTTTATTATCAGATATTGTGGTTTTATCTGTTTCTTTCATTTATGCCGCTCTGTATTGTTCAACGATACGACACAGTGGCGCGCGGGCGTTTCGTTGATAAGTCTTTTCTTCCTTAACAGTTCAGACGCGAAATGCTATCGATTAGTTAAATCTCAATTATCATCCATCTCTCAGAATCAAACTGCCGCTCTCGTTGTGTTTCGATGGTTGCAGAAAACCCAATCACAGTAAGAAGTCTTTCGCTTATTCAGACGCGGGTTCGGCGGTTTTTTTTGAGCGCGCCGCAGAACCGGTCGTCATGGGAACTCCCGCATACCAATCAAAAATGGGTTTCTCTCTTGTGTCGAAAGCTTCTAAAGGACTTTTTTTAGTTTCCGAAACGGTTTCGCTGTCGCCGGGCGCGTCTTTTGACTGTCTCTTGGGTTTCGAGTCTGATTTCATATCTTCGACTTCAGAGAGAGAAGATTTTTCGACGGTTGCCTGCACGATGCCAGTCGGGGTTTCAGATGTGATAATCGCGCTTAAACTTCTTATCTTCTCTTTTTCCCGGACGGTTTTCCTAATAACATCTCCCTCTCTAACAAAAAAATCGTCGCTTCGTTTCTCGATCAGGACAGCCATGTACGAAGATTCCATTTTAACTACTTTTCCGGTTGCGGCGACTTTTCCATAACTAAGAATTTCAACCGGTTCGCCGACGGTATAATCTTTGGAAAAATCCCCGATAGCAACGCAAACCGAGTCTTTTCCCAATGCCGATATCGCCGCTAGCGATTCAGCGTCAGCTATTCTGGGAACAAATGATAGGGCAATTAGAATTAAGACCGCAGAAAAAATATGTCCGCAAAGAATTCTTCTCATAACGCCCCATTTAACATGAACAGTTTACATTCTTTGATAAGAACTTTAAAGACGAACGCAAAAATGAGCGTCATTCTCCAAAAACCTGAGCCGTATAAAGCAAAAACTTGCAGTTGTCTCGTTTCCAGCCGTCGGGAGGCAGCCCGGCTTTCATCGCTAGATGAGAGAGCATTTCATCTCGGTTCCAGCCTTGTTCGGGAGCGACCTGCGGAAGGAATGTGGAAGCGTTCCATCCGCATTCCAGAATCACGCCGTGCTTGCCTATCTCTATATCCTTATAAGAAGACGCCGGAGCGGGCTGAGACAAAACAGAGATTTCGATGTGGATTGAGTCAAGTTCCTCGGGGCGGACAGGCGGGAATCTCGGATCCCGCGTGGCGGAAACGATAACTTGAGAGGCGGCAAGTTTGAATATCGGCGTGTCAGGCTCAAAATGTCCCATACATCCGCGAAGCTGTTCGTTTTTATTCAGCGTGACGAACATGCCGCGTTTGACCCGCAACGCAGGGTTGGCGTCTTCAGGCTCGTATCCTACTCCTTTGCGAATAGTGGATTCAAGGGATTTCCTTGTTATCGCTAACAGTTCATTTTGTGATTTTTCGTCAAGTTCGCTCGCATTATCCATTTCCGGCATGACGTCCTCCTTTGTCGTATTGGTTGCCGAGCCGGGGTTGCCGTCTGATTTCTTCGGAGAAGGAATGGCGGGGTTTTCGTTGAAAAGAGCAGCGGACATATATCCCACAACGCCTTGGCCGGTGGCTCCGAAGGTGTCCTGCGAAGTGGCGTATTTCAATACGGCGGCTTTGTGGGAGCCGAGTTTTCTTGAAGCTCTTATGACTGCTTGAGCCGCGCCGTGCCCGCACATACGACGCCCCGTGGGATCTTCTTTCATGATTTCCGCGATGCCTTTTTCGTCCATTTCTTGAACTTTTTCAAGAAGCTCGCGGTCAAGCCTTTTTGCTTCGTTCTGAGGCCAGAAGTGAGACATATCAGAGCTTGCCACCATAAGAGCGTTTCTGCCTTCAAGGGCCTTGGCAAGGGCGTCCGCTAAAATATCGATGTTCGCTTTGGACTGATTGCCCATTATCACTGGGACTAAGGAAAACTCCCCAAGAGCCGCTTGGAGAAAAGGCAATTGATTGTCCACAGAGTGCTCGTCTTTGAAAAGCGTTGGATTGTGGCGGATGACCCCTTTTCCGGCAGCGACCAATGCGGAAGTCGTTTCAGCGTCGATAGGAATGTCGCCAAGCGGAGTGCGAAACGCGCCGCTTTCAAACACTGCGATTCCGGGATCGTACACACCATGAGAAAATCCTACCACTATGACAGTGTCGTATTCTTTGCCCGCAATAGCTTTGTAACCGTGAGCCGCGACAGGCCCCGAGTAAATGAAACCGGCATGAGGAGAGATGAGAGATACTATCCGGCCTTTGATTTCAATCGGAGACGCGTCGGCGAGCATTCTATCGACCATGTCTCTCAGTTCCGCAGGGTTTCCCGTGAACCAGCGTCCGGCGCTTGTGCATGTAAAAACCGGGCCGGGCGATTGCGCGGCGGCTGTTTTTTTTGAAGTCTCATTTGACGTCGCTTTTTGGGGGTTCTCGGCTTTGGCGCATCCCGCGCACGAAACAAACACGAACAGCGCCGCTGCCAGAATAGAGTAGATTCTGCGCGTCATGTCAGCAACTCCCCGACGCTCCGCTTTCCGCTCTCTGTTTAATCCCATTAAGCAGCGCCTCGTTGTTTTCTCTAAAGATATTATCAATTATTTTTACCGCAAAAGGATGAAGCCTCAAAAGCGGGTGGTCCATCTCATAGTCCATGTCGATAGTCATTTCAGTGGAGTCTCCTACGGGCTTGAACGACCAAACGCCGCACATTTGTTTGAAGTGGCCCCGGCCTTCGCGGGCGCATTGAAAGCGGCAACATTTGCAGTTGTCGTCCCAGCGGTCTTCTTGGATCCATGTCATAGAGCGCTTTTTTCGCACAGGCCGCGCTTCGGCGGTCCATTCGGCTTTTATATAATTGCCGTCTTCGGATGTTTCAAGAATCTTGATATTTTTTAGATTCGGAAATAATTCGGGAAAAAGATGAGGCTGCCTTCCGAGGGCGTAAAGGGTTTCAAGTGGAGCTGATGACACTACCCGCGCCCTGATTTTGCCCATATTGACTCTCCTCGAATAAGACTAGCTGAATAATTTTATCATACAATCCCGATGGCGCGCAAAAAAAGAGTTTTTGATTTTGATAAAGCTACATTTCAAAATCCACAAATAGTCTAAATATTTGAACTGACTTTCTGTGTGGCTGATAAATCGAGTTTAGTATAGAATAAATGCGTCATTCGAAAAATCGGAGGCGGATTCATGGTACAGGTGGATATCTTCTGGTCATACGCGCTTGGAGCCGGATATGCGGTTGCCGCCGCAAGACAACTCAAAACGATGGAAGAAACAAAGAATGCGGGCGGCGATTCAGGAAGGGCGGGGGCTCCTTTCATAAACAAATATTTCGTATTCTCGCTTTTCTACGCCGCCGTTTTCTTCGCTCCCTCCGGGGTGTATCTGTTATGGCGATTCACAAGCTGGGAAACCATGCATGTTTGGAACAGCAATATCAATCCGTTGCTGGTGGCGGTATTTGCGGTAACCAACGTCACGCAGAGCATACTCGGTTTCTGGATGGCGTGCCGCTGCATAAAAGCGGGAAGCGGATTCAGAGCGTATATACACATGACCGGGGCGTATTTTCTGATGTTTTTCATCTTAGTCCATGGATGGGACGGATCAGGATACCGCCGGTTCTTTTCGGCCACGCCGGAAGAATATCAATCGTGGCAATCGGCGAATGTTGCTGAATGGTTTTCATCCGATGTGGCATTGACACTGTATATCATGGGAATATTTTTGATACCGGCCCTGCTTGTCGCGGTTTCAGGTTGGATAAAAAATGGTTGTGAAAGGGAGTCAAAAATCGACGAGGAGGAAGCGGGCGAGATTGGCAGAACTCGAATTATGGCGCTCTTTCTCGTTTCTGTGTTCGTATGTTCGCTAGGTTCGGCGATTATTTGCAGTCTTTTGATACGCGCTACGGGATGGATTGTCGGGATAATTCTTTTTGCCGTGTTTGCTCGGTTGCTAATCTTGGGCAGACGGGCGGGTTTGTGCCGGATGGTGTATTCGGCAATGACGCTGGACAGACATGTGTAGAATGATTCCGAAGCGTGTCAGATTCCGCTCAGGCGCAAGTCGATCAGCGCGCTGACTCCGACGCCTTCCACTCTGTTGAACTTCAACGGATTCATGCTGTCGCTGGGAACGAACACCTCTATGTCTAGATTCTTCTGGCCGAATTTCGTTTCAATCTGAACTAGAACTTTGACTTTGTCCACAAGCTCCTTCGGGCCGACGACCTGTCCGGCTCCGACGCGAGTCCCGCTGCCGAAAGCTATTATCGGAACCACTTTGGTGTCGGCATGCGCCGGAACGCCGTTGTTCAAAGTCACTGTGTTGATAAACTTGTCCAGTTCGTCGGAGAGAGCGTTGGTCAATAGAACCAGCGCCGCGCCCTTCAGCACGTCTTGGACTTTGCCGCCGAGTTTAAGCCCGTATGATGTTTTCGACCATGCGGCTCCTATAACAACGCATACGACAAGAACCGCCAAAGCTGTTTTCAAGTTTTTTTTCATCGCCGAATTCCTCCAGAAAACTTTTTGAACGCGCGACATTACTTATATGGATAAAAAAGTCGCGATGCTTACAGGCTTATTATAAAAATGAAAAGCGGCGCCGTCACTACCCAGATCGAAAGGGACAACAACCGGGATAGAAGCGAAAAAGAACAGGGCTATTTTGCTTTTCCCTGATTCGCCACCGCGTCCTGCGCGGCTTTGAGCTTTTCAGGGTCTCCGAGATAGTAATTTCTGATCGGCTTAAGGTTGTCGTCAAGCTCGTAAATCAGCGGAATTCCGGTCGGAATATTCAATTTCAGTATGTCGGTTTCCGATACGTTGTCTAAGTATTTGACCAGAGCGCGAAGGCTGTTGCCGTGAGCCGCGATAATTACGCGTTTTCCGCTCTTTACAGCGGGAGCAATTTCGTCCAGCCAAAGAGGCATGAATCTCGCGACAGTGTCTTTAAGGCATTCTGTCGCAGGCAACAGCGCAGGGTCGATGTCTTTATATTTGCGGTCATTGGCGGGATGGCGGGGGTCGGAGTTTTCCAGCGGCGGCGGCGGGATGTCGTAGCTTCTTCTCCAGACAAGGACTTGTTCATCGCCGTGTTTCGCAGCGGTTTCCGCCTTGTTCAGGCCTTGCAGCCCTCCATAGTGTCTTTCATTCAGCCTCCACGACCTGTAGACGGGTATCCACATCAGATCCATATCGTCCATCATTGTCCACAGCGTTCTTATCGCGCGTTTCAGAGTGGATGTGAAAGCGATATCGAACGACAACCCCTGTTCAGATAGCAGCCTTGCCGCCTCATGGGCTTCCGCCATGCCCTTTTCGGTCAGGTCCACATCCGTCCACCCTGTGAATCTATTCTCTCTGTTCCACTGGCTTTCGCCGTGCCGGATAAGCGTAAGTTTGAACATCCGCGTCACCTCATATTAGGTCGATGTTAGAATCTCAAACAAATTCATAAATATGATAACATGGCTTGGAAGCCGTCTCAATCCTCGCGCGGCGTAATTATTTGGTAAGAGTGAGAACGCAATTGGACAAAGCGCCTGCGTTTAACATGTAGCCGCGCCACGGAGATATAGACCCGCCGGTGTTAGGCTCAATCTTCACATATCCCGATCCGGCGACATAGTAATATACTGGAGGAAGAGAGATGGGAGAGCCGCCGCAGGAAATTGAAGCGTTCGCGTTTATCCAAAGCGTCGATTGAGTGAATGGAGAAGCTATCATGTTCCATCCGGGCGTAAGCGGAGCGGAGCGGGATGAGCCGGAATACGTTGTTCCGCCGGACGTTGATATTGTTCCGAGTTCAGTTGCTGAATGAACCCAGTAAGCGGAGCCGATGTCCATGTAACCGCCGGAAGTGTGAAACCAAACGCCTGTGGAGCTTACTCTTGAAATTTGCGTGGAAGCGCCGGGCGCGGTAGCGATAATGGCGAACGCCATATTTTGTTTTGAGGCTCCGACAAGGTTCCAGCCTTCTCTTATGAAAAGTCCGGGAGGAGTCAGCGCGGCAGAAGCGCGCGCGCCGCTGGTTAGTCCCGCAGAGTAATTAAGCGCCCCATCGAAAGCGAACGCGGTGTAGTAATAGACCGGCCCTTCGGAAACTGAAGAATCTGTGTATGATTCTGCTGTTCCTTCATAAATTAAATCGCCGTCGAGGATATTCAGAGGGTAGTTGCCTTGTTTTCGGAGAATCTTCACCCCTTCAAAATCGGCGTCGCCCGGATTGGTCCAAGAGAGTGCAATCAAAGAATTTCCGGGTTGTGCCGAGAGGGAAGACACATCGTCAGGAGGTTCCACATCCGGGGTCTGGCCATTAGAGGAAACGACAGTGGACTCAAGTCCCGCGACGTCCACTGCTTTGACCGAGAAATAGTACATTTGCCCAAGAGAAAGAGTCAGACCGGATTTTGTCACTGATGTTGAAGCTCCGGCGGATGTCCATGAGACCACATCGGATGCTCCGGGGGATCTGCCGATTGCGTATTTGTATGAAGCGATGCCCGACGCTGAATCTGCTGATTGTCCCCAGTTCGCGGAAAGCTGAGTCAGGGAGCCGCAGAAAGTGATGTCGGTCGCCAAGCCGTCATATACGAAAGGAACAGGGGAGGGCGGGGTAAGATCGACCGTAAAACCGTCAGAAGACGCGACCGAAGACATCAGGCCGGAATTATTCTCCGCCTTGACCGAGAAATAGTATTTCTGTCCTTCTTGTAGAGATAGGCCGGTGAGAGTGGCTGATAGCGACAGAGCGTTGCTTGTCCATGCGGAAATATCATCATCGCCCGGCGAAGAGCCTACGGCCCTCCAGTATCTCACAACACCGGATTGAGGGTCTGACGAAGCGCTCCACCGAGCGGACAGGGATGTGGAAACGGAAGACCAGTCGATATCGTCTCCGCTCGCGCCGTCGGTCACTGTCGCTGGCGCCGCCGGAGGAGTCGCGTCGATTCTAATGCCGTCCGAGACTGTCGCGGATGATTCCAAACCCCAACCGTTAACGGCTTTAACGGAGAAATAATAAATGGCTCCGTCAGTCAGGGATAGGTCTTCCAGCAAAACGGAAACGTCAAGTCCGTTGTCAGTCCATCCGACGATATTTGTTGCTCCGGCGGAAGTTCCCACTGCGAATTTGTAGCTTGCTATTCCGCTTTCCGGGTCTGAGGATTCGCCCCAATTTGCCGATAATGTGGAGATCGACTGACTCCAATCCATATCCGCGCCTTCGCCGTCGTAAACGTAAGGAACGGCGGAGGGGGGAGTGAAATCCTCCGTATAAAGCGTCTGGCCGTTCGAGCATGTCATTGTGGAAGCAAGCCCGGCGTTATTCACTGCGCGCGCGCAGAAATAATAGGTGTGGCTGATAATGAGTGGAAGAGAATATCGGGTGACGCTTGTGGCAGAGCCGATGGAGACCCACGGCACGATGTTCGCGGAGCCCGGAGAGGTTCCGACTGAATAAGTATATCTATTGAATCCGGACTCCGGGTCGGAACCTGTAGCCCAGTTTGCGGAGATTTGAGTCGGATCCGTAAAGATATCAATATCCGCGCCCAGCCCGTCATAGACATATTCGAGAGGCTCCGGCGGCGTGGTGTCCACAAAGTAATCCAAACGGTAATTTTGCGAGTCGGAGTGAGAGTTTTCGACAGAGTCCACGCAAGCGAAAAACAAGGAGAGAGGTCCCGGCGCGGATGTTGATGCCGTGCAGGTGTGAGTCGTGGTCAAAGCTGCCGAGCACTGGTTTTCAGGCGGCATGGCGTTGTATGACAGGTCGCTAAAAAACCACCGGCAGATAGATGTCTCATTGGTAGTGAAAGTGATAGGCGGAGCAGCCGACGTAAGGTAGCCGCCATCTGGAGGGGAGAAGGAGGAGGCAACCGGAGGCGTCAAGTCGACAGTGTATGACAGGAGCGTGTTGGATGCCACCGTGTCATTGTTGCCGAGAGCGTCTTCGCAAGCGATGTAAATCTCCGACGGGCCTTCCGCAAGCCCGAAGACTGAACACTCATGAGACACATCGTCGCCGCTCGCGCAACTGTGAATCATGTTGAGATATGAGAGATCGGTCGCCGCCCACCGGCATTCCGCGCTTTCATCCGTTGTAAAAGCGATGAGTGGAGCGATGGTCCCAATCTTCGCGCCGTCTGAAGGGACGAAACCGTATTTTTCGGGTGGCATGACATCGACGGTAATGCCGTCTGAACTTGTCGTTGTGGATAGCAATCCGGCTCTATTTTCGGTTCTAATTGACAAATAATAAGTCTGCGCGTGAGAAAGAGACAATCCTGAAAGGGAGACCGCGGTGTCGTTTCCCAGATAAGACCAAGAGACGATGTCGTCGTAACCGGGAGAAGTTCCGACCGCGCGCCAGTAACCTGACACTCCGCTTTCCGGGTCCGAAGCGGCGTTCCAGTTGGCGGATAGCGAGGTTAAAGAAGTAGTCCATTCAATATCTGCGCCCAACCCGTCGTTAACTGCGGCAACAGGGTTCGGCGGCGTAGTGTCCACAACAATGCCGTCAGAACTTGACGCAGCAGACAACAGCCCGGCCCCGTTTTCCGCTTTTATTGAAAAATAATATGTTTGGCCGTGAGATAGGGACAACCCAGACACGACGCTCGATATGCCGGAACCATTCGCTGCCCATGCGGATATATCGTCTGAGCCGGGAGATGTTCCGACAGCTCGCCGATAGGCGGTTATGCCAGTGTGCGGATCTGACGATGCAGTCCAGTTTGCTGACATAGATGTTGTTGAACTGGTGTAATCAATGTCGCTGGAAAGACCGTCATTTACGTCAGTCGGGGCTGATGGCGGCGATGCGTCTATTCTGACTCCGTCCGATGTCGCGGCGGTCGAAAGCAGTCCGACTCCGTTTACGGCTTTAACTGAGAAATAATACATCTGTCCGTCGGTCAATGAGAGACTGGAAACTGTTGCGGATGTGGAATTCCCATTGTCGGTCCATGGCACGATGTTGTCGTTGCCTGAGGTGGTTCCAACAGCGAAACGGTAGCTGGAAACTCCCGAATGCGCGTCCGACGAAGCGCTCCAGTTTGCTGAAAGTTCGTCGGAGTCGGTTGAATAATCGATGTCCGCGCCCGCGCCGTCGTAAACGTATGAAACAGTCGCCGGGGGAGATGAGTCCACAGTCTGGCCGTTTGAAGATGTCGGAGTGGAAAACAGCCCGGCGCCGTTCTCTGCTTGAACCGAAAAATAATATGTTTGGCCGTCGGCAAGAACGAGACTGGAAACAGTCGCCGAAGTCGAATCTCCATTGTCTGTCCATGCGACGACGTCGGAGGCTCCGGGCGCGGTTCCTATGGCAAACCAGTAGCCGAGGATGCCTGAATGCGGGTCGGAAGAAGTTGTCCAGTTGGCAACAAGAGACGATGACGAAGTAGTCCAGTCGATATCCACGCCGGGGCCGTCATTAACGGTGGCGACGTCGGTTGGCGAGGATGTGTCCACGGTTTGGCCGTCTGAATTCGTGGCGGTCGAGAGAAGCCCGGCCCCGTTTTCGGCTCTTACGGTGAAATAATACGTTTGGCCTTCAACGAGAACAAGGCCTGAATGAGTGACTGTGAGCGATGCGCCGTTATCCGTCCAGCCGGCGATATCCGTGTCGCCGGGGGCGGAGCCTATGGCATACCAATATCGAGATATTCCGCTTTCGGAGTCCGACGATGCGGTCCAGTTCGCAGTCAACTCAGTAGTCGAACCGGCGAATTCCATGTCCGAATCGGGGCCGTCATTGACAGGTCCCGGCGCCGATGGCGCTGATGTGTCTATTGTTATCCCGTCGGAAACTTCTGTTGAGAAGAGACCCACGCCATTTTCCGCTCTGACGGAGACATAATACGTTTGACCGGATGAAAGCGATAAGCCTGTTTGTGTCATGGACGCGCTCAAAGCGTTGTCGGTCCAATCGACGATATCCGTCCCTCCGGGGGTTGCGCCTATGGCGAAAAGATATCTTGCCAGACCGGAGTGAAGGTCAGTAGCTGCGCTCCAGTTGGCGGACAATTCATCGGTGGAACTTGAATAGTCGATGTCCGCGCCTGAGCCGTCGTTGACGGGGGCGACGCTTGTGGGCGGGGAGGAGTCCACAGTTTGACCGTCGGAAGATGTAATGCCGGACAGCAACCCGGCTCCGTTCTCCGCTCTCGCGGAAAAGAAATAGGTCTGGCCGTCAGTCAAAGTTAGTCCGGAGCGCGTTACGGAAGTGTCCGTCCCGGTGTCAGTCCATGTCGAAATCTCGGTTCCGCCGGGCGTTGTTCCGATTGCGTGCCAATAACGGGCAATTCCGCTTTCAGGGTCCGATGACTCCGTCCAGTTGGCCTTGAGAGCTGAGGCGGAAGTTGTCCAGTCAATGTCCGCGCCTTCACCGTCGTAAACATCGGCGATGTCGTCCGGGGGGGACAAATCGGGCTGAATTACCGCGGAGTCGCCGATTTCAGGCGTCCTGACTGAAGCGATATATATGGTTTCTCCTATCGCGGCTCCGAGTTGATTGAGGGACTGATCCGATGAAGTGTCGTGCAGCGTGGCGGTCCCTCTGTAAATACCTGAACCGGCAGCGGTTTCGGTCAGCGTTACGTATATCCCTGATGGAGAAGTGGAACTGCTGCGCGCGTGTATGACGGTCTGGTTGATAATCGCCGGGTCTCCGTTGTTCCCGACGAGTTGTATGAACAATGTCGCGCCCGGCCCGGTATCGCCGCCGAGGTCGGCCAAATACGACGAGTCCGACTTCAGCTTTAACGAAGAAGGCGACATCAGTCTGTCAACTCCCGCAGTCAGCTTGTATTGAGTGTTTATCGGGCATGCGGGCTCGCAGTTTGTCCCTGTATCATTAGCATTGCCGGAAAAATAGTTGTGTGTCGCGTTTGTGATATCTCCCGCCGTTTGCGAATAGAGGGCATAAGCGTCGCTGTCGATGAAGTTGTTCTCCTTGAGCGTGGCGTTTTTTCCAGCAGGCTCGAAGAAAAACCCGACGATTTCAATGCCTTCGAAACTGTTGGCGACAGCGGTGATATTGGATTTCGTGTAAATGCCGCCGTAAGAGTCGGCAAAAAGATTATTGCGTATAAGAGCTTCGCTGTAAGAATCAGTGAATATCCCGAAAGAACTGGTTTCTCTGAACTCGCAGAATTCAACAACGGGGCTTTTTCCGGTTATCATCAGCCCGTATTTTGCGTAAGAGAAATTAATATAGGCGATTTCGAGGACATCAAGAGCCGTGCCGAATATAAGGAGCGCTCCCCAGTCTCCCTGCGCAGGCGATTCAGCAAGAGATGTGAATACTATTGGATCGGCTTCGGTTCCGCTGGCGATTATTCCGCCCCCGTTGGAGACGATGATGTCGGCCAAATCCGACCACCCGTAATCAGCATCGGCGACATGAGGAAAGAATTTGACGATGACTCCGGGCTCGATTGTGAGAGTGGCTCCGTCGGTTACGAAAATGTCTGTCGATGGACAATACGGGTTGTTGGCAGGCGACCAGACGGTGTCGTGTTCGATGTCATTCACAAGAATTATGCCGTTTCCTGACACCGTCGCAGGCGAAGCCTCAGGATATAGCGGGTCTCCCGCTCCGCTTAAGACTCCTGTAATAGCGACCTCATAAGTCACACATTCGCTTAGCGCGGAAGTTGTTAGTCTTATCGTCATTCCGTCCGGCATGGCAGTCGCCGCCGAAGGCTCTCCGATTCCGTTATTGACGTTGTAATTTGCGGGGTCGGCTGCTGTTAGGCTTGCGCTTATGTCGAGGTTGTACAGGATATCAATTGAAGTCGGCCCCGACACAGTGGCTGAAACGACAGTGAAAAACGCGTCCGAAAAAGATACGTCAAGAGTCATCGAAGCGCCGGGAACGGAAATGTTATCGATAGTTATTCCTGTAGCAATCCCGTTGTATCTGTCGGAATTCGGCGTCGAGGCGGGCGACAACTCATCTCCGTCTGTGTAGTAGTCGCCGGCGTCCGCCGTTCCTCCTGCTTCAATCTCTTCCAACCCGTCGGCTTCCATCAGTCTCAGAAGCTTCCTGTCCGTGTATGAGTTGTCATAAAGAAAATTCGAGCCTTGTTCGTTTAATGTCGAATCCACATGCCATATCGTTAGGCCTTCTCCCGGGAAGTTTGAATCGTTTCCGTCCTGAGCGCGATTCTGGACGATAAAATATTCATAATAATCCTTCCCTAACGACGCTTCAGGCATGACGATAGCCGCGTCGGATGAATCGTGCGAGGCGGCAAGGGATATGCTGTTTGTTCCGGAAAAATAGACGTCGGGAGTTATCCAACCGAGCAGAAACTTGCTGAAGGCGTTGTGGTCGCCTTGGCTTGAGTCCATCATGTCGAGGCCGCCTACGCCGCCGTCGGGGCCTACGCTGTCGTCATAGTCGTAATAGTCCGGCAAGCCGAGCGCGTGTCCGGTTTCGTGAATCAAGGTTTTAGGGTTCAGTTTTGCCGGCGGATCTGGAAGCTCATAATAAGTCTCCCAGTTCCACGAAAAAACGTCCAGCATTTTTCCGTCAATCGTATAAGCATAGTCGGTAAAGGTCGATTTATAAGACCACCAGAATCCGCCCCAGCCGCTATTCGGCCCGGCCCAGAGAAAAATTATATAATCAATCTTCCCGTCTCCATCGTTGTCGTATTGAGAAAAGTCATGGCCGAGCGAGTCGAAATAGTCCAACGCGTCTTTGATGAGTTCTCTGCGGTCAGCATTTGTCTCCGGGATGGAAGCGCGGGGAACTCCCGCGTCATACCATCCGAGGACATTGCCGGTTATGGTTAATTGTCCGTATGAAGAACGGTCATAATAATTCGCGAGGCTCTCGTAAGGAAAAAAATCGCCTATGAGAACATCGCCGTCGCCGAAAACCACATCGTCAATTTCCGCAGGCGAGTATGTCGCCGGATAGTCGCTGAATTCCAATCCTATGACGGGAATCTTAACGACGCCTGTCGTAGGCAATCCTTTCCAAGCAGGAGGCGGAGCCATCGCTGATTTCTCAACAATCCCCTCGGCAGCCATCAGTTGATCCATTTTGTACATAGCGCGCTTTAAAAGTTCAGGGGATATCTTATGATTTGAGATTTCTTTCATGAATTCGACGCGCGTTGAAAGAGAGCCGTCATTCTTGTAATCTGCGAGTTCGCCGGGAGCAGGGGGAGCGGAGCAAAACGCCGATTCAGAAAATGCTAACAGTATCGCGACGAAAGCCGCTTTGATAATCTTCAGGTTTAGTTTTGTTCTAATTTTTATCAACTCAATTAATGATAATACAAAACATATATATATCCATTGTCTCAAAATTGCTTGAAAATGTCAAAGAAGAGACAAAATGATGGCTCTAACAAAAAAAGAACCGCCGAAATAGCAAAAAAAGCTCCGGATGGTTTATCCGGAGCTTTGATTTAGCATTTACTAATTGAGCGAGCTTATTTTCTTCCGAAAATGCCGACGCTGCAAACGCTCATAGCCGGGAACCCGCCGAGGTTGTGAGTGAGAGCGAATTTCGGGTCCTTGATCTGCCTGTCTCCCGCGCGGCTAAGCAACTGGAGGTAGCATTCATAAATCATGCGCAGTCCTGACGCGCCGATCGGATGCCCGAAGCATTTGAGACCTCCGTCAGGCTGACTTGGCATCTTTCCATCCAGATTGAAAAAGCCGGCGTCGATATCTTCTTTAGCTTTGCCGATTGGCGAAATCTGAAGGTCTTCGAAAGTCACCATTTCCGTTATTGAGAAGCAGTCGTGAAGCTCAAGCATCGAGATTTCTTCGCGAGGATTCTTGATCCCGGCTTCAGCGTAAGCTCTTCTTGAAGCTTCGCGGGTGGTTTTTACATAAGTGCCGTCCCAGTCCGTGTAAAGAAGCTCTTCTCCGGATGTGGCGGCGATCTGAAGCGCTTTCACCGTTATGAAGTCGTCGCCTTTAAGTTTCTTAGCGATTTCAGGAGTGGCGACTATAGCGCAGGCCGATCCGTCGGAGACTCCGCAACAGTCGAAAAGTCCGAGCGGCTCGGCGATTATCGGCGAGCGCATGACTTGTTCGACAGTGACTTCCCGGCGAAGGTGCGCTTTGGGGTTCTTCGCTCCGTTGGCATGGCTCTTAACGGAGATTTTAGCGAGCGCTTCTTTGCCTTCGTCGCGGGTCAGGCCGTATTTTTCGAAGTAACGCGTGGCCATCATCGCGAAAGCTCCGGGAGCCGTGATGTTCGGCAGAAGCATTCGGTTTCTCGTGCCCATCGCTTGACCGAAATCCGGCAGGCCGCCGTATCCGGTGTCTTTAAGTTTTTCCACGCCCATAGCAAGCGCGATGTCGCACGCGCCGGATGCCACAGCGTAAGCGGCTCCCCTGAATGATTCTGTTCCGCTGGCGCAGAAGTTCTCCACGCGCGTGCAGGGAATGAACGGGAGCTTTAGAGCGAGCGAACAAGGTATGGCGGACTTTCCGACGTTTACTTCGTCAAAACACACGCCCATCCATGCCATTTCAATGTCTTTCGTTGATATTCCAGCGTCTTTCGTCGCTTCGCTAAATGAGTCCACCATCAGGTCTTCAGCGCTTTTGTCCCACTGTTCGCCGAACTTGGTGCAACCCATGCCTATGATTGCGACTTTGTCTCGTATTCCTTCAGCCATCTCAGTTCGCCTCCTTTCCAGCGGGCACGGCTTTCCATGAGTAGCCTGAAATGCCGCGTCCTTTGTCCACATATTTGCGCCGGAAGCTAAGCTCGACAGGCATGTTGACTTTCATATCTTTGACTTCGACGTCCGTGAAATCCATCCACAACCTGCCTCCGCCATCCATGTCCACCAGACCGTATATGGCCGGCGGGTCGAACGTGAACGCCAGCATGTCCGCGGTAAATGTGAAAAGCTTGCCTTTTTTATCCGCGAAAGAATAAGGCTCCATTTTGTCCTTGGCGTTGCAGGCCGGATTGGCGCAAATCCTCTGTGGCGGGAACTGCGGAGTCTTGCATTCCTTGCAGCGCGTTCCGACATACGCCATAATCGCTCGGCGGTCTTTCCAAAGAACGCTCAGCGCGGAAGCCGCGGGCGCCTCGCCGCGTATCCCTGTCTCGATGTCTTCTATTCCGCTGAAAACCTTGTATTTCTCATAGCTCGTAAGCTCTTTCCGGTTTGCCAGACACGCCTTGACAGCGCGGCGCGCGGGAAGCTTCGTTATCTCTTCCGTCGCTTGGAAAAGAAGAACGTCCGCTCCGCTTCCGAATCCGACGACCACAATCTGATCGCCCGGTTTGGCGTCTTCCAGAGCGGCGGCGAGCATAAGAACGGACAGAGCCGCTCCGCAGTCGCCGACCGTGTTCACCATTGATTCTTGGAATTTCTCAGGGGTGAGCATCATCTTCTTGCCCATTCCGCTCATGTCGGCGGGCAGGGCGATGCAGATTTTCGAGATGTTCGCCGGGTTTACCCCGTGCTTCGTCGCGGCTCCCATTATGGCTTCCGGAAGAATCTTCGAGATGCCGGCGTCGCGTATCCATCTCTCCTCCCAGTTGCGGTTGAACTTCTCTCCAGACGCTCTGCGCTGGTCCGCAAAATCATAAGAGAGAGAAAAAGAGCCTTTGAACTCGGCGATGACGTTTTCTGTCCCGAACAGCACGGCGGCGGCGGCGTCTCCGAACATGTGCTCGTAAGCTCCCCCGGGTTTGCCCAGCCTGCTGTCTGCGGCAAGCACAAGCGCTTGGTTCATTCTTCCGGCCTGAAGCGCGTCCAACGCTGAAATCATTGCGGTTGTCCCGGCTTTCAGTCCTCCCGTGATGTCAGCGGCGCTCACTTGCGACTTCAGATCGAGGGCGGTAGCCGCTATCGAAGCGTTCATCCTTTCGTCGTAAGGCAGCGTTGTAGACGCAAGGAAGAGCCCTCCTATCTTTCCACGGTCAAGTCCCGACACGCAGTTCGCTCCAGCGTTCACCGCCATCGACAAACTGTCTTCGTCGTGATTGCTTACGGCTTTTTCGCCCTTGGCGATGCCGTACGTGAAGGGCGAATACCATCCCATGGCTTGAAAAATAGACTGGCGTTGCAGCCTGTTCCACGGTATGTACGCCCCGTATGATGTGATGCCAATCATACAGTAACACTCCTTTCAGGGTGTATTTTCAATATATGCCGTTACGCGCTGCTAAACCTGATGAAATCCTTATGCGTATTCGACAACGCATTGTATAACGCTCCGGCGCGGACAGTCAATGCGTGATTTTATTCACAATTGAACGGCATAACCGGGCGCGGAACGCTCATCCGGCGTTCTGCATGTAAGTTTTCAAGCCCCGTGTTCATTTAATATTGAAAAGTTGGAATATAATATAAGAAAGGCAGTAACGAGGGAGTGTGAAAACAATGAAAAGATTAGCCGTAGCGGCAATCCTGACATTGACGATGGCGGTCGCGTTTGCCTCTGACGAAGCCGATAAAAGAATAAATCCGTCTGAAACAGGCGCGACCTATATAGGCGATGTCGTCGCGGACGCCATGCGCTCCGCGCTTGGGGCCGACATGGCTTTTATCAACGGAGCTTCTCTCGGATATGAAGCTCTCCCGGAGAAACTCGGCAAGGAAAATCTCAGCAAAGTAGTCCCATTCACTTCAGACGCGGTTGTGATGGTGAAAATGAAAGGCGATGCCATATTGAGCGCGCTGGAACAAAGCTGCTCCAGACTTCCACGCAGGTCTTCCACATTCCTTCAGGTTTCCGGCCTCGCTTTCACATGCGATGTTAACAAAGAACCGGGCAAACGAGTGTCAGCAGTGAAAATTGGCGCGTCCGCTCTCGAACCGAACAAAGAATACACGGTCGCCACGACGGAGTTTATAAGCAGCGGCGGCGGCGGATTGAAATCTTTCAAGGATTCCAAGCCTGCCGGAGACGAGACGATGACCATAGGCGACATAGTTCTTGAAAATGCGAATTACGACGGAAAAAAGGCTGGAGCGCCTTCGTCGCGCATAAAATTAATCGATGAGAAGAAATAATCTATTAAACCGAATCAGTCATTACGATTCGGGAGAAATCAATGTTTCTGTCTTCTGATGTGCTCTCGTAGAAAAGCGCGCTCGGCGCGTGTCAGCCGGTGAATTCCTTCCCTGTTAATCTTATCCAAGATCGCGTCAACTTTTTTCTGCGCCGATGCCGCGTCATAATAGTCGTCTCGCTCGGCCGGTTTGACTAGTTTCCCTGCGGCCCCTCCGACCGCTCTTGTTATCGTGGCCGGATTCCTGAGAAAAAGAAATCCGAACAACATGCCTCCCACGTGAGCGGCATATGATATTCCGCCTCCTTGCATGAATATCAGGTAATATAGTTCAAAGAAACATAATCCTATCACGAAGTAGAGCGCCGGAACGGGGAATACGAAGAACAGAAGAATCATCCTGTCCGGAAAAAGAAGGCCGAAAGCTAGCATAACGCCGAAAATCGCGCCTGACGCTCCTATAGTCGGCGCGCTCCAAAGCGACGCTGGAACCGTCATGGAAAGCGATTGTCCGATCGCAAACATTCCTGAATTGAACGCCAGCGAAAACAGTCCGGCTCCCAACCCGCAGAAGAAATAAAATATGACGAAAACGCGAGTTCCCATCCGTCTTTCCACTTCGACCCCGAACATCCAGAGCATCAGCATGTTGAAGAATATGTGGAACAATCCCGAATGAAGGAACATGTATGTCAGCGGCTGCCATATATGCAACCCGCCGAGACATAACTTGGGGGAGATTCCGAGACGAAGAATTATGAAGCTAAGGATGTCCGAACCGTAAAACCTGTCAACTAGCCCTGCTATGCTTGTCAGAATAAAAACAGCGACATTGGCCGCCAGAATCGTTCGAACAGCCGGAGTTATGCCGCCGGGGCCGAATTGCACCTGCTTATAATAATAATTCTGCATTTTTATTTGCCTTTAATCGCTTTGTAATTGTCCAGCGCGTCGAACGCTGCGCGGGTAAGCATCGCCCTGTAGATGAATCCACCCCATCTTGTCATCATCATCTTGTGGCATAACTCTCCCATCATTTCATCCCTCGTTATCAGTTTCACGCAGCAGATTTCCTTTGTGTCTCTCGGAGCCGGTTCACCCCCGTGGTCGTGTCCGAACATTACGTAAGATGTCCAGCCGCGCTCGTCTCCTTCAGGCCCTGTAAACACAACGTTCACAATGAGAGGGAAACAATCTATTGAAACTTCAAGCCCGGTTTCTTCGAGCATTTCCCGCTTTACTCCCTGTTCAATCGTCTCGCCGGGGTTAAGACCGCCGCTGGGCGCGCGAAAGATGCCTGAGTCCTTGTACATAGGTTTTTGTATGCCGATGTAACCGCCGTCCCGCGCGATGAACATCGTCACATCGTGCGCTCTTCCGCCTTCCATGCTTCCGACGAGCATCTTGTGCTCGAAATCCTTCATCGCGATAGGATCAAGCGCAAGTCTCAGTGTGGGGCCGTATTTTCTTTCCATCTCCAAAAGGTCTTGTCTGTCTACGAACATTGTCTGAACCGCGCAATCCATTGATGTGTCGCGACGCTAATTTCCGTAAACGCCGCGATGAAACTGAATCTAGTATACGATACCGGCGTAACCCACGAAATCGACAGGCTCGCCGTAAGGCCTTACATCGTGGCTGGTGGTGTATTCAAGCAGAACTCCACGCCGCGCTCCGATCTTTTCGGCAAAAGCGACAAGCGCAGAAATTGCTCCCGCTCCGCACGTGTTATGTCTGTCCCTCGCTTCTGAGACAATCGCCTCCGCGTTCATTCCGACAGCCAGTTCAATCACACGTTTGTCGTTAACGTTTCGCACCCATTCCAACGCTTGCCGTCCTGTCCCTTTAGGCGCGAAACCGAATCTAGGCCCGTAATGGCTTAAATCGGCGCTGCCGATGGCTACGACGGAATCGTCATTGCGGGCGACATCCGCCACCGCCGCGCCGAGCGCGAATGCGTTTTCATGCGCGGGAACCAGTATCGGCGCGATACGCGCTTCCGGAAAAAGCCTTTTGATAAATGGGACCTGCACTTCGATTGAATGCTCGCCGTCGTGCGCCGAGGCGTTTTCTTTAAGTCCGTCCACTTGTTCCAGAAGACGAGACGAAAGAGCGGAGTCGATTTCTATGTCGCCGAAGGGCGTTTCCCAGAATCCTTCCGCCATCAGGGCAGGGGGGCCGAAATAACCGTGAGAAGCGCCGAATAGGATGAATGTTTTGGGATTTACATGTTTTTTTATTGCAGCGAACACCTTGCCCGCTGTCGGGCCGGAGTAATCCCAGCCTGCGTGTGGAACTATTCCTGCACGGAAAACAACGTCTTTAACATCAATATCTGATACCGCGCAGTAATCTATCTTCTCCGCGCATTCTTCATGGCCATAAGGATAAAAAAGACCTCTGACGACGCTCCCGCGCCGGTTAAGCGACATTGCTCGAACCTCCTCTTGAGCCACTATCACGCTGAACTATTATATACATATTATTCTCATGTGTCATATCGCCCCAGTCGCTTCATTGTGCTAATATTCTCAGACATGGAATCATTAGTGACAATAATAACATTCTTAGCGATGAACGCGTTGGCGTTCTCGGCGGCATGGCGGCTCGGCAAAGCCGGCGCGCGCGGATGGTTGGAAGCCGCGATTGGGACAGGCGTATTTTTTTTCGCGCTCATCGTGACGTTGACAGCGGTTCTAGGATTTGTGGGCGCGGCGGGAAAATGGCCTTTCGCGACTGGCGCGGCGGTTGTATGGGCTGTTGTCTTGTTTGCTGTCAAACCTGTTTCTGTGAAATTCCCTAGTATCCCCATAAAAGTATTGCCTGTCTCAATAATGTGCGCTATTTCCATCCTCGCGATAGCGGGCATTTTTGTTTGGGACGTTGTGACTCCGCCTCCCGCCGGGGGCGACCCTTTTATTTACAATCTCACTTTCCCGGCGACATGGCTGAAGGCCGGTCGAATTGAATATGTGGCGTTGCCGTACGGCGCGCAAGCCGCAACTTACTATCCGCTTAATATGGAACTGTTCAACATGTGGCTACTGGCAGGGGCCGGAGGAGATATGGCCGCCAATCTGGCCCAGCTTCCCACTCTGCTCCTGTGCGGGCTTGGCGTCGCGGGAATCGCCAGAGCGGCCGGAGTCGCGAAACCCGGCGCGCTGATAGGCGCGGCATCGGCTATGCTTTCGCCGGGTCTTGTTCAGCAGGCAACCGTCGCCAGAGTCGATGTCGCTTTCGCGGCTTGGTTTGTGACAGCAATTTATTTCGCTTATATTTGGGGTTCTAGCCGCTCGAATCGTCATCTGGCTCTTTTCGGCGTCTCATTGGGACTGCTCATCGGAACAAAATCCCTCGGAGCGGTTTATGCGATTATTCCCGGCGCGCTTTTTATATCTCAGCTAAAAGGAGGCGCATCGAGAATCTTTTCCGATTTAGTCAGAGTATCTATTCTTGCCGTCGTTTTCGGCGGTTTCTGGCACCTGAGAAACTGGCTCGCGACTGGCAATCCTTTTTTCCCTTTGAACGTGTCATTATTCGGAATCAATATCTTTCCGGGCGCATACGAAGGAAGCGCGATGAGGGCTTTCCACACTTCGGACACAGCCGAACTCGCTAAAATCGGAGGCCTTTTTATTGGATTCTGGTTGCAACAATATCTATTGCTGGGCGCGGTAGTCGCTGGTTTTGCGGTCCTGTTAAAAAACCGTCTATCTCGCAAGAAGCTCGCCTATCTGCTATTGACTCCATGGGCGACTCTTGCGCTTTTCTGGTTTGTTAACCCGCACAATAATCTGACTAACGGCAGGTTCATTTTTCCAGCCGTTCTGATGCTCGGATTCTGTGTCGCAGTCGCAATCAACGACGCCAAAGGAATTGTTGGCAAAGCAATGGCATGGTTAGCCCCGGCGGCTGTCGTCGCCACCAGCTTCATCAAAGATTGCGATCACTTGCCGAGGCTGTTGAGGGATGTCGGCTCAGCGGCGGTCGGTATCGGCGGCGGCCTTCTAATTCCCGCTTCTGTAGCTATTGCGCTTTTATTAGGGGCGGTGGCCGCGGCGGCTCTAGCCCTCATCATGCGGCGAAAAAGATTTATTGCTTTTGCGTCATGTTTCGCCGCGTTGGTTTTGCTCGTTTCAGCAATGACCGCCGCTCTCGATTGCCACAAAGAGCACAAATACGATTGGCACGTTTTCTTCCCGGAGGGGAGGGCGTGGGCGCAACTTGAGCAGATGACCAAAGGCAGAAGCCTGAGGATAGCTTCGGCGGGCGGCGAAAGGGCATACGGCCTTTTCGGCGCGGATATGCGGCATAATGTGATGACTGTTAACATTGACGAACACCTTGACTGGCAGTTTCACGACTATTGGAAACAGGCTCGCATCGACGGCAAAGCCGACCCTAAGACTGCCGGAGAGAGACCTCAATGGCACAGAGAAGCCGGCGCTCCGAGCCTCTGGCTGAATAATCTTCAAGAAAAAAAGATCGATATTGTTTTTGCATCTGTTTTAGACCCGATATCGCGGTCTTTTATGGAGCATGACGACGCAGGGTTTCCGGTCGAGGTCGCGTGGGCGGATTCTATGCCTGATGATTTTAGAATGCTGTTCGCAAATTCCGTTTCGCGGATTTACGCTGTCAGGCCTGCGCCGGACATCGCGGACAATTGACCGGCGCCAATGACATTAAATATACTTTAACTTGTTGCTATCGATTGTTTGATAGACATGCGCGCGCCGCGCGCAAATGAGGCGGCATACGAATGGAAAGATATAAAAGAGAGTTGGCAAGGCTGCTAAAAGCGCGTTTCCCCTATATTCTTATACCCACGCCGGAGGAGCAGCGCGCTCTGGACATGATTTACGATGTGGCGGAAAACGAGGAACTGGTCAGGACGCCTCGCGTCGTATATAAGTGGACTGCGACGCGCGGAATGGTCAAGGATGACCGGCCCGCCGACAAGGGCGACACCAAACAGCCTCTCCGCGCTCTTGAATTCATTGAAAACAACAAAGAAGCCGCTCTCTTCGTGTTGCTGGATTTCCATGTATATTTCGGCGGTTGCGGCAGAGCTTCCGACCATCAGATCGTAAGAAAACTAAGAGACATTGTCTTCAATCTCAAGCAGAATCCGAATCCTCAGAACGTCGTCTTGATTTCTCCTGTGTCCGAACTGCCTCTGGAGCTTCAGAAAGACGTGACGATAATGGATTTCGACCTTCCGTCAAAGGAAGAGCTTCTCGAACTGCTTCGGGATATGATTGCGGCAAATAGACAGACGGGAAGAATAGAAGTCGAGCTTGTCGCGGAGGACGAGGAACGCCTAGTGAACGCCGCCCTCGGACTTACCATGCAGGAGGCGGAAAACGCCTACGCGCGAGCTATGGTTGACGACGGACGTCTTGACGCGGACGATGTCGAGACCGTGTTGCAGGAGAAAAAACAGATAATTCTCAAGAGCCAGATTCTGGAATACATCACCACCGACGTCACGATGAAAGATGTCGGCGGGCTGGAGAACCTTAAACGCTGGCTTGAAAAACGCGACAGGTCTTGGCTTGAGGAGGCCCGCAAGTATTGTCTTCCTTCCCCCAAAGGAATACTCATAACAGGCGTGCCCGGATGCGGAAAAAGTCTGACCGCAAAAGCGGTCTCCGCCGCGTGGCAACTCCCAATTCTTCGCCTCGATGTGGGAAAGATATTCAGCGGACTTGTGGGAAGCAGCGAGGAAAACATTCGCCGCGCTCTGAAAACCGCAGAAGCGGTCGCTCCTTCCATCCTCTGGATCGACGAGATTGAAAAAGGATTCGGCGGTTACACCTCTTCGGGAGACAGCGGGACGACTTCCAGAGTGTTCGCCACTTTTCTGACTTGGATGCAGGAAAAAACCAAGCCCGTATTCGTCGTGGCCACCGCGAACAACATTCACATGCTTCCGCCCGAATTTATGCGCAAAGGTCGTTTCGATGAAATATTCTTTGTGGACCTGCCCACGAAAAGCGAACGCAAAGCCATTCTCGAAGTCCATCTCAGAAAAAGACTGAAACACAAGGAAATTCTTACAGGATTCAAGCTGGACGCTCAGTTGATTGAAAAGATGGCCGATGAGACCGAGGGTTTCTCCGGAGCCGAAATCGAGCAGGCTGTCATCTCCGGTCTGTTTGAGGCTTTTGCCGAAAACAGAAGTCTTTCTTTCGACGACATTTTAAGGGCGGCTCGCAATACCGTTCCGTTGTCCGTGACGCAGGCAGAAGAGATACTAGCAATAAGGCAGTGGGCGAATGTCCGCGCGGTAGCCGCCACGCCGGCAGACGAGAGGGTCGAATATTCCAGCCCGGAACCCGGAGAGGAACCGCCGGGAGACACCGCCGGAGATTCGGACAAAACAAAAAAATCGCTGTTTTCAACTCGCGGCGGCAGGACAATTGACTTTTAACAATCGCGGCGCATTGACCGCAGTTTATTGCGTTTTGGAGGCGGCATTATGAGCACAGGAGTAGAAATCATACCTTTCTTCATAGTCATGTCTCTTTTTGCGGCGGCGACGGGCAAGACTATGGTCAACGGCATGGACCACAGCGGAATTTGGAAATGGGATATGAATAAGCCTAAGAATAGAATAGGCGCAAAAACAGAACAATCAGTTCAACCAGAGATGAATAAGGCAAACAACAAGACTTCCATCGACACCATTATGAATGACGAGGGCCTTTTACTGGCGGCTCTTGAAGACCTCGGACTCGACTTTATCAACGATGGCGGCAGCATAAAAATTTCAATCAATAACGTTGATGTCGCTTTTGCAAAGGACATGTCGGGAGCTTACTCCGCTGACTTCGAAGGCGGAGACGCAACGGCGGTGGCATCGCTGGTGGAGAATGTTTCCGAATTGTACAAACAGAAAGTCCAGCAAAAGGTTTACGACAATGTGATGTCGCGCGCTTCTGAAAACGGTCTTTCGCTCGAAAGCGAAAGAGTCGCCGCTGACAATTCAATAACATTGACTTTCGTTGTCAGGAGGGATTGACGATGGAGGAGAAAATCACGATAAAAATTATGCCGGACGGAAGGGTGCTCGCTGAAACCGACGGCGTAAACGGCCCGAAATGCGTCGACTATATGAAACTTATAGAAGACATCGTTGAAGGCAAAATCGTCAAGGAATGGCGAAAACCCGAATTCGACGCCATCGATCAAGCCGTTTTGAACAACGCTCAGAACCAGAGGATTAAGGAATAGAAGCATGAAGTGTCCGATTTGCGAAGCCAACACAAAACTGACCGACAGGTTTTGCCCCGCCTGCGGGGCATTTCTCCGAGGCAAGCGCTCCGGTTGCGATGAATCGAAAGATTTGAGGGTGGATATCAATAACGATTCGCTTGAACGAATTGAGAGGTTGCCCGGCATTTCACGGGAAAGAGCGGTCGCTTTAGTCAGAGAAAGAATGAACAGATCGGGCTTTATGAATCTTTCCGAAGTTATGTCATTTCTGAATCTTGATTCAAATGAGAAAATCGAATTTGGAAAAAGCGCCGTATGCCTGCCTGTCGGTGTCGAGATACCGAGCGAATGCGAGAAGACAGCCGCTCCTTCTCAAGCTGATGAATGGTCTGAGATGACTAAAAGGGAAGAGGCGAGAAAAAAGTCTTCTAAGACATCGCGTAAAGAAGAACGTCCAACTCCTGTTTCCGCGCGCAAAAAAGTTGATATTAACAGCGCGTCGGAGTCCGAAATCGCGGCTCTTCCCGCGCTTAACGCCATTATAGCGAAAAACATTGTGTCTGAAAGAGAAGCGCGCGGCGGTTTCTTGTCAATCGACGAACTGGCGCAAGCTGTCGGGCTGAAACAATTTATGATCGAATTGATATCTCCGATGGTAGAGTTCAAACCTATGGTTTCCAACAAGTCGGGAAGAAAGCTTAAAGGCAGAGTGGTTGATTATTAACTCTTAGATATTGATTGTTTCAAATCAAATATTTTTCCGGCGAAGAAAGAATGTCGAGCAAATGCGGTTCTACTAACGATCTGATTTTTTCATTTGCGTACCCTATCCATGAAACATCAGTGGTGGTGTCGAGGGGGCAATCAAGCGGCAAGCCGTCGCAACCTGTCACGACTGCCCCGGCTTCGCGGGCGATTAGTTCGCAGCAGAGATCATACGGATGAGCGCAAAGCAGGGCGGGACGCCCCTTAGCGGCAAGAATCGGAGATAAAGCCGCGCGGATATCGCAGACGAATCTGTCCTGTCCCGTGGCGAGCGCCGCAAGTTGGCCTCCGTTGCAGATATGCTGGTCTTCAAAATGAAACGACGGTCGTCCCGTCGCTTCCAATCTTGATTGCAACTCGTTCTCAATCGCCGTTATCTCTCTCTTTGCGCCCGGGAAAAATCTGTTGAATGTGGCGTATCCGTAGTGCAAGTCTTCCGCGCGCGACGGTGTCAGTTTTAAATTCGTCACTTTTCCGGAATCGATGTTGAACCTTTCTCCGTGCGCCCCTTGTCCCTTCACGGCCCACATGATGTCTGATACATTCTGTTTTATGGGAGGTATCTCGGTTTGAACCGCTATACAAATGTTTTTCATAGAAAGAGCGGCAGAGGTTCCGCGCGCCGCCGCCGACAACAGCCATGCGCTGCGTTTCCCATACATCAGTCCGCGCGTGCCGTCCAGCGGATCCATGATGACTGTATACTCGCAGTCGTTTCTCCGGCCCGAAGTAGAAAAAACAAGGTCTTCATCAGGCTTCCCTTCCATTATCAGCGCGAAAGGAGGCGTTTCCTTGGCTTGCCCGCAAAAATAATCAAGAATAATCTCCTCAATCGACGTGTCTATCTCATAGATGGTATCATCAGATGACTCCCGCGAGACAGCCGAGAGATCTTCGATGGGCTTTCGAAGAGTTTTCTCCCTCATGGCGATACATACGCATGCTCCTAGATTCCTGAGCGCCCGGAGCATTCTTTCATCGCCGTTTGAAATCATTATTCCTCCAGAACAAATTATCATAAAAAAGCCGGCGTTCAACAAGCCTGCATGGTCGGTCACGGCGACAAAAGGTATTTTTTTTCAAAAATTGACCCTTGCTGGCCTCTGACTTATAATGCAACGCTAGGCTCATACGCCAAAATAAATGAGCGAAAAAGGAAATGGAAGATATCGGAAACAGTAGTCGCAGCGGCGGCGAAGACCACCCTCCTCCCCGTAGGAGATTCGTCGCTTCGGCTCTGACACAACTGAATACAATCGTGTGGAAGGGGGTGAAGGCTCGGTAAGCTGTCGCCCCGCCGCATAGCGGCTCTGTGATTTTCCTCGGTTCGCCTCTATCCTCTTCCGCATGAACATACTTGTTTGACCGGAACCGGCCGCGCCGGAGGTGTGCCTTGCTGACAATTACAAAGAGAATTTCCTATATTCTTGCCACCGGTAACAAAACCCACCTAAAACAGTTTGTTTCATCTCACCATCCGGTTGACATCGCTGCCGCCATTACTCCTTTAAGACCCGAAGATATTCTAAACGTGATAGAAACGATAGGAAACCACAAGAGCCTTGAGATATTTGAGAATCTCGAGAAAGACACCCAGAAGGCTTGCTTGGAATACGCCGCGCCGGAAAGAGTCATAACTTTTTTTGACGCTCTTTCGACCGACGAACAGGCGGATCTCTTAAAACTGCTCTCTCCAGACCTGAAAACAAAGCTCCTTTCGCTGCTGGAAAAATCCGACCGCGAAGATTTGATGGGCCTTGTGAAGTACGAAGAAGACACAGCCGGCGCGCACATGACGACGAATTTCTTTTCGATGCGTCCGGACGTAAGCGCAGGTCAGGCTCTAACCGAAATCAAGAAGAAACATGAAGAGGCTGAGACGATTTACTCTATATATGTCACTGATTCGGAAGACCATCTCGTAGGCGTGGTATCCCTTAAAGACCTAGTGCTGGCTAATTCCGACGCGCCGATAGGCAGGTTAATGAATCCGAACGTGATTTCGGCTGTCGTGGACGAAGATGTCGAGATGGTGGCGCAGAAAATCGCAAAATACGACTTGTTCGCGGTTCCGGTGGTAAACGGCGTCAAGCAGATGAAGGGCATTATCACAGTCGATGACGTCATAGATATCGTCAGCCGAGAGGCGACCGAGGACATATACGCGTTGGGCGCCGCCGGCGCCCCTATTGATTATGTCGGATCAAGCGTTCTTCGCATCGCGCGCCAACGTCTTACTTGGTTGCTGGCCCTCGTATGCACTGGCTTCGTCACAGGCACTTTGTTGAAACTCTACCAGAAAGAGCTTTCTCTGCACGTTCAATTGGCTTTCTTCATCCCGCTTCTTAACGGTTCCGCCGGCAACGCGGGCACTCAGGCCGCCACAGTAATAGTTCGCGGGCTTGCCACCGGGGAATTGACCATCCCCATGGCTATGAACATTCTTTTCAAAGAGGTCCGCGTCGGCATGCTCGTAGGATCAGGCATGGGGATTCTGGCCGCATTGTTCGTGTTTATCATCACTAAGGATTCGCATCTTGCCGCGACAGTGTTGGCGTCGATGATTCTGGTGGTGAGTTTCGCAAAAAGCCTTGGCGGCTTGCTTCCCGTGCTGTTCAAGAAAATGAACTTGGACCCCGCTCTCATGTCAGGGCCGCTCCTCGCAAGCGTTTCAGACATATTTTCAATAGTGACTTATCTCACGCTCGCCAAGCTTATTATTCCAACACTGCCGATTTAATCAGTTGACATCATCAGATAATAAAGTAATATATAAAGTCAGCAATTTAAGGCCGTCTCGCGGCCAAAGCATTTTATAGCTGAAAAGGAGACGCTTATGTCCGGCATTATCCCGAAATTTTTCGGCCAGTACCTGCTCGAAAAGGACCTTCTTACCAAAGACCAGCTCATAGATTCCATTAACTACCAGAAGTCAAAAATACTCAAACTCGGCGAGATTGCCCTTCAGTATGAATATCTCAGCGACAAACAAATCGCCAAAATCCACAACGAGCAGAAACGAACCGACATGCGCTTCGGCGACCTTGCCGTTCAAATGGGATTGCTCACCGCCGCCCAACTCGAAGAGATTATCACGATTCAGAAAAACAACCATATTTATCTCGGCGAAGCGATCTGCGCCTGCGGCCACATGGACGAGGAAACGCTGGATCGCGAGCTGAATAATTTTAAGGAAGAGCAAAAGGCCGTTCCTCCCATCGAAGTCATGATCAAGGAAGACATTCCGGTTAAGGAACTGGTTGAGATTTCGGTGGACATGACAGAAAAGATGATGCGCAGGCTTGGCGACATGATCTCCAAATCCGGGCAAATCAAAAGAGAAAAGGAATGTATTAAAAATCTCGGCGTGATCTCATACATGGAGTTCAAAGGCGACATCAATGCGCGCTATGTCCTGAACGTGTCATGGGATATCGGTTTTCAGATCGCAAAACGGACCTTCAAAAAAGACGATCTGCCCTATGACGAGGAACTTATCAAAGACACCGTTTCAGAATATGTCAACATTGTCTGCGGCAACATCAGGTCGAAAGTGCTGGAGACGGGAAAGAAGCTCGAGTTCCAGCCGCCAGTCACTATAACGGACAAGACAAGCGACTCGTTGGCGGTGAACAACAACGAATACGCGACCGTGATACCGGGATATACCCAGATAGGCAACTACGAACTGGCTGTGGTGACAAGGATATAATCGCGCCGGAGGGCGCGCCCTAACTGCCGGGAGGAGCCGAACACAATGAGCGATACAAGAAAGATTCTTATTGCGGACGACAGTCGCGTCGCCGCTCACTTGCTTGGCGAGATAATTGAAAGCATAGAAGGCTGCGAAATCGTCGATAATGCCACATCCGGCGAGCAGGCTATCGAGTATTATGATAAATATATGCCTGATCTAGTCACGATGGACTTGTCCATGCCTGGCATCGGCGGCATGGAGGCCGTAAGACGCATTATCGAAAAGCATCCCGACGCAAAAATCGTTGTCGTCAGCTCTCTCGGCGGCGCTCAGGATAAATTGCTCGAAGCGTTGGAAGCGGGCGCGCTAAGCGTCGTTTCAAAACCTTTCGACGAGGACAAAGCAATCTCGGTATTCAAAAAACTTCTCGGATTGAAGTAACGGCTTTTTGTTCGCTCTCAGCTTTTAGCGATGCTCTGATGAATATCAATTATAATACTATTTCTGCATTGGTCTATGACTATTAACCATATTAAAAAAGAATTGGAATCGCTCGGCGACCCGGCTATGGCGGCGCATTCTCAATCTTTCTTCAAAACCGGCCCCGGCGAATATGGCGAAGGAGACCTTTTTAGAGGCATTCGCGTTCCTCGTATTCGCGCAATCGCAAAAAAATTCAATTTCATCTCCTTAAATCAAGCAACGGAACTGCTTAGCTCGGAATATCATGAAGACAGGTTTGCGGCTCTTTGTATCCTCATAGATATCTATAAAAAATCAGATGAGAAGATAAAAAAACAAATTTATACAGCCTATCTTGAGAATATGAAACATATAAACAATTGGGATCTAGTAGATGTTTCCGCGCCGAACATTGTGGGAGATTTCCTGATAGATAAGGATCGAAAACCGTTGTTCAAACTTGCGAAATCAAAGGATTTATGGGAGCGCCGCGTTTCCATAGTTTCAACTTTTGCTTTCATCAGACGATCCGACCTTTCAGACACATACGCAATTGCCGAAATTCTGTTGCATGATTCCGAAGACCTTATTCACAAAGCCACAGGCTGGATGCTGAGAGAGGCTGGAAAGCGCGACATAGAATCCGAGGAGTTGTTTCTGAAGAAACATTGCAAAACGATGCCGAGGACAATGCTGCGATATGCTATCGAAAAATTCCCCAAAAACCAGAGAAAAAAAATATTGTCGGGAGATTTTTAGTCCCATATCCAGAAATGCTGGATATTAGGTTCATGTATATTTTTTCATCCAGCGCTCAACAAGCAAGAGCGACCATATCAGCCATCCGTTATCAGATGAACCGCTAATGTGATTGTCGACCAGCCTGCGCAAAGCCATAGGTTCAAAATATTTCTCGCTTGCAAGCTCAGAAGCGCAAAGCGTCTTCTCAAGCAACGGGCGAAGCTCGTTTCTTAACCATATTCCGATAGGCAGATGAAAAGGCTGTTTTTTCCTGCGGACGGTTTCTAAAGGAAGCTTGTCAGACATTGCTTTTTTAAGAATATATTTGGTTACGCCGTTATTTATCTTCATGTTCATAGGAAGAGAGACGGCGAATTCCACGAGTTGGTGGTCCAGAAACGGTTCTCGCGCTTCCAGTCCCCATGCCATAGTCATCCGGTCTGTATAATTGAGGAAATCGTCAGGGAGGGTTGTTTTGAGTTCAAGGAAACTTATCAAATCGTCAGTATTTGAAGGCAAATCGCAGCCGAATACGCTTGCGGCCAAATTGCCTAGAGAATTGCTTGAGCGCGCTGAATAAAAAGAATGTTTATATAGTTTATTCTTCATGGATTCGTCAGCAACAGAAATCCATTCATAATAAATGTCGTTTTTTGAGGCGGAAGCTAATCTATTCAGTTTTGTGATGTTGTTTCTTAATCCGGCAGTAGAAGCAATAGCAACCGCCGCTTTACGGGCAAAGGGCGGCAGCATCTTGAAAGCGCGCACTATGTTCAATCTCTTTTGTCTCTGATAACCGCCTAATAATTCGTCGGCTCCGATGCCTGTCAGAGCGACTTTTATGTGAGGCGAGGAGAATTCCGATAAAAACCAAGTGTGAAGGCCTCCGCCGAAAGGTTCATCGAAATGATGAAGTATCCGGTCGATATTCTCCGATATGTCGAAGGCCGATGCGATGCGCTCATTTACTTTCGCGCCCAGAAAAGACGCGGAAACCCTAGAGGAATCTATTTCGCTGTATCCGGGCGCTTCCGAGCCGAATCCCAATGTGAATGTTTTAACTGTCGAACCGGAAATTTCGCGCATCGCCGCCAATACGGACGCGGAGTCGATGCCCCCGCTGAGGAACGCCCCTAACGGAACATCGCTTATCAATCTTCTTTGGACGGATTTATAAAAGAATTCTTTGAACCTTTCCACCGCTTCTTTTTCGCCGATGTCTATGGGAGCGTCAGGAAATTTGATTTCCCAATAACGTTCGATGCTATGACTTTTGTTCTCTATAGTCATTAAATGGCCGGCGCTGAGCTTTCGAACGGATGAATATATTGTCGTATCGAACGGAAAATACTGGCAACTCAAATATGCGTCCAGAGCCGGCATGTCAATTTCAGGCGGGATATCGGTGGCGGCGCGCAAACACTTTATTTCAGAGCCGAAAAGGAATTCGTCTCCGCGCCGCGTCCAGTAAAGAGGCTTGACGCCCATTCTGTCTCTGATGAGAGTGAGTTTTCTGCGTTTTGCGTCCCAAACTGCTATAGCGAACATTCCAATAAGTTCATTAGCGAGCGCGGCTCCGTGTTCTTCATAAAGATGAACGATTACTTCTGTGTCGGACTTGGTTGAGAATGAGTGGCCTTTAGATTCAAGCGACGCGCGGAGTTCTACATAGTTGTAGATTTCGCCATTGAAAATCACTGAAACAGAGCCGTCTTCGGAAGAAACGGGCTGCGCGCCTGTTTCCAAGTCGATTATGGAGAGGCGCCGCATAGTCATGCCGAAAGAGCCGTCAATAAGAGTCCCGTCGTCGTCGGGGCCGCGGTGGCGAATGCTCTCACCCATGCGCGCAAGTCTATTTGGTTCTATCGGAGCGCCTGAGAAATTATATATTCCCGCGATTCCACACATCGATTCATCGCCGTATTCTAATAACGCGAGGCCGCTATGAGGCCGAAGCGTTGTTGTTTCGTAAATCGCATTATAAAATATATGACGGTATTTTCCAAAGGTGTATAGTATTTATATGGGCAAGCCGGTCAGGACACTTTTCGTAACACACGCCGCTGAATTCGGCGGCGCGGAGCTTTCGCTACTTGAGATTCTTGAACGGTTGGACCGAGATAGAATCGAGCCGGTTCTTGCGAGTTTTTCAGACGGCCCTCTTGTGGAGGCCGTGAAGGAATCAGGCATTGACGTCAGAGTAATTAATGGCGCGGACTCGTTTGTGAAGGCGAAGCGAGCAGAAATGGCGGAAGTGTTATCAAATGGTTCTGCTATTTTTAAAGCTATGGCAGCTATTCCAGCGGCTTTAGAATTGGCGAAATTTGTGAAAGAGAGAAGAGTTGACGTGGTTTATACGAACTCCAGCAAAGCTCATGTGTTGGGAGGCGTAGCTGGAAGGATGGCGAGCGCGCGTGTCGTATGGCATTTCAGAGATATATTTCCTCAAGCGATATTAAAAAAGTTTTTTGCAACATCCGCAAATATGCTGGCTGAAACGGTGATATGTAATTCTCGGGCGACATCCGCTCAATTTGAATCGCACAAAGATTGCAGGGTCGTTTACAACGGATTGCCGGTGGAGAAGGTCAAGGCGATTAGAGGAATGGTGGATGTCAGGAATGAGCTAGGATTGAATGAAGACGCGAGAATCATTGGAATGGCCGGAAGGCTACAAAGATGGAAAGGAGTTCATGTCTTCTTAGACGCGGCTGGGATCATAGCGAAAGGGTCGCCGAAGGCGAGATTTATTGTGGCGGGATCTCCGATATACGGAGATGAATCATATCTTTCTGAAATGATGGCGGCGGCTCGAGATCTGGGCATAGGCGAGAAAGTAGTATTTACCGGATTCAGGCAGGATATCTATGATATTGTAAATGCAATGGATGTATACGTGCATCCGTCCGAGACGCCTGAGCCGTTCGGGAGGGGTATAGTGGAAGCGATGATGCTGGGCAAGGCAGTGGTGGTTTCTGACGCCGGAGGGGCGGCGGAGATTGTTTTGGATGGCAATACAGGGTTTCTTGTTACGGCGGGAGATGCGAGAATGTTGGCTAAGCGCGCAATAGAGCTAAATGATAATCCGGAGAAATCAAGGAGCATGGGCGAAGCGGGAAAAAAACGAGCGCACGAGTTGTTTAACGCAATAAGGACTGTAGAGGCGGTATCCCGAGCGATCGAGAATTGTTAACAATGTCGCAGATGCTTCAAATCGAAGATTTAATTGTCACAACTCAGCGATTTTCACTGTCTCGATGTCAGTAATTTTGCCATCTGAAACTTTGACCAAATAAATTGCCACCGGATGTCCGTCGGCAGGACGGCTGGCCGCTGTGGGCACGGTCACTATTTCGGTGTTTGCGTATCGTTCCCTGTAAATGCCGTGAACATGCCCGCAGAAGAAATAATCTATAGATTGCTTTTCAAAAAGCGATAGAAGCTCCAAGCGTCCTGTTTCAGTGAAAGGCACGATTTCGAACGGGCCGTTGACGTCTTTGACGGTGTTGGTCGGATTGTGATGGCCTAAAGCGATTTTTAGTTTGGATGTTTGCTTCACTTCGGCAAACATCGCGTCCAAAGAGAGAAGCTGCTCGTCAGTCACATATCCGGAATCGACAACTTCTCCCAAGCCTCCGAAAATATTCCTCTTATCAGGGGAAGCATTATAAGTGTTCACTCCCAAGATTGCGGTATCTCCGTATGAGGCCGAATAATCAAGTACGCCAAAAGAGCGCGTCCATTGAGCCAGAGTGTCAAAATTGATTTTGCCCCCAGCTCCAGACGTATAGCCGTCATGATTGCCCGGCACTGTAAATGTGGGGAATTTCGCGGCGGATGTCAGCGCGTCCGCATAGTCAATTATTTCTTTCTTTGAGCGTGGCGGAAGAAAACTGAGATCACCGCAACATACGCAAAATTCAATCTGATTTTCATTTAGAATCTGTATTTCTTTCTTGAATGTTTCCTCTACGCTGAAGTCCTTAATCATAGACGATATTCGCGGGTCTCCGAAATGCACGTCGGAGATGGCCCCGAAACAATAGTCGGTTTTGAATCGCTCAACGATTTTCACAGCGAGAGGTTGCTTTTCGAACCTTTTATTGGATCCCATGGAGACTTCGAGATACAAATCATACATTCCGGGGGGAGGGGGGACTGTTGGGATAAAATGACCGTTTTCAACAGAGAGAACAAACGGTTTTCCGCCGGGAGACGCAATCCATGCGCTGTCAATCGAGGCTCTCGCGCCAGAAGGAGAAAGCCTGAACGGAAACGACTGCCCGGAAAGCGCGATGGCCGGAGCCGCGAAAGAAGGTTGAATCACCGCGGAAGCGGCAAAAGCAGCTTCGCCGGATGAGGCGGAAAAAGCTATGCCCGGCAGAAATGCGATTGAAACGGCGCTTGCCGCGGCAATCCCTGTTGATTTTATAAACTCTCTTCTCGTTATGAACTCCATTATTTTGCTCCCAAGTTAGCATTCAACGCTGCGCACATGATGATAATAAAAAAAAAGCGGCTCTTCTACAAATGATATTTCCAAGCAATAACTTGCTACTGCTCAAATACTATTGTCGTAAAGAAAGTCTCCACAATAAAGAGTATCATTTCAATATCGTTATATTCACCGGATCGGAATATGTGTAATCGCCATCGCTCATGAGTTTCAGCACGAACCAGAAGCTGCCGCTTAAAGCTTTTTCATCAGCCTTGACGTTGACAGGGAATACGGATTCGTCAGACGCGGCGACTTCATAGGACGCTCTGAAAGGGGATAAACTCAACTGTAATGTGGAAGGCGATTCGCTCCATGTGCCTATTGGAGAAACGACGATTGCTTCGCCGGTTATCTTTTGAGACGAAGGATTGGAAATTTTAATGTCGATGTTTTTCTCTTCGCCGGGGCTGACGACGATGGATTCGGGCGCTGAAATAGTCGGTTTATCAATTTCACCCACATGAAGGGAGGCATAGAATCGCTGTTCTTCATCCGTGTAGATAGCTCTGATAATTCCACCTTTTGAGTTTTCAGCGGGCGTCACGATAATATCTTTAATTAAAAAAGCTCCGGGTTCCAAATCGTAACTAATCGCTGATGGTTCAACGCTCCAGCCTTCCGGAGCCAGCAACTCGATATTTCCCTTAGCCGATGAATCCGTGTATGAGCTTGCCACTTTGAGTTTGGCGGAGATGGTCGAGGCCGACTCAACGCTAACAGGATCAAAGCTCACAGTGAGAGGTTGGTATCCGAGCGGAGCCACGTTGTCATTGTGTCTCCAATATGCGGAATATACTGGTTGAACCGGTTCGGTTTCTCTTCCGATTCCGGCGTTCTTGCCTGAAGGCAAATCAATGTCCATAACAAAAGTTTCTATCGCTCTGGGTTTGATGATGGACGAGACAATGTTGTTCTCAATGGAAAGCTTGCCGGTCTTGTTTTCTCTCATATCAGCGAGATGGGCGGCTTTGAAAGAGAATCGAGAGGAAAGTTTGAAAGGAGCATCCGAATGAGAGTTGTTATACGCCCTTACAGCCAACGAGGGTTGTTTCCCGATTCGGGAGTAAACAGGAATCGAGTTGTCGGATGCTTTTACGGCGGAAACGATGACCGATTCCGGTTCAACGCTGAAGAACGACGCGCCCGAAGCAGGCAGAACGGCTTGTGGAGAGGATGCCGCAGGCTTCAAGACCGCCAATAGAGGACGATTAAATCCAAGCGCGGTTTGCTCAATGTTTTTAGTTTCGAAATCGCCTTCGCCGGTCGCGACAGCGTATCTGAATCTGTGGTTCCAGTCTTCTTTTGAGAAAGTCCTGCTGAAAGCCTCTCCTCCGGGTCTTCCTGTGGCGCTTCTGAGGAGTTGGAGAGCGATTGACCCGTCGTGCTCAAAACGATATCCGTTGGAGCCGTTGTTGATAAGAGCAAAAGTGGCTGGTTTCAACGCGATATCCGGTACCGGCGACAACAGCATATCGTCTGAAAAATCGGCGCTGTTTTCAGACATGACGCTATTGAGAAGGTTCTCAGACGCTTCCGGGTCGGAAAATATTCTCTTCCCGATAAGCCAAATAGGCCTATCTCCGTCGAACAGAACCGCCATGCCTCTTCTGTTCACTGTGTGAAGAGCGGAGTTGAGATTAGAACCGAGCTTATCGACTAAAGGCTCGAAAGCTTCAGGGTCGCCGATATAAATAACCGAGTCTGTTGTAAGGTCTTCTTGCTGACTTTCAAAGAAGGTAACGCTTGGCGTTCCTCTTTTTATAAGAGCGGAAGCAAGGTTTTTGAGAAACTTTTGAGCTTCAGGCTCGTCTCTATTAACTACAATCGCGGGAACTCCCAGAGGGACAGATTTTCCGGAGGCTCTTAGATTGAACGAGGTTGACCATCCGGCCCACATGTCGGCGGGGAACTCTTCGCCGCGTTTTCTGGACAAAGGAGCGAATCTCTCGCCGTAGACCGGAGTAAGCCCTTCGTGGCCTGAAACCGGGAAAAGCAATTTGAAGAGCTTGTTCTCTCCATTGAAGTCATGCACATAAGTGGTAAAATCAATTCTGGGAACGCCTTTTTGCATATCGATGCGCTGCACGAGAGAAAAGCCGTCATGGCCGCTTCTTGATTCAATTCTTGTAAAAGCATTTCCACTAGTCACGCTGACGACAGCGGGAGAGTCGGTTGTGAGAAGTTTTGTGGAGTTTTCAGGGATATTGATTCTCCACAAGTCTCCTTTGTCCTCGTAAACGGCTATTGAATTCATAAGCGCGCCGGAGGACTCTGACGCGCGGTTTGTTCCTGTGGCCTTATCCACAAGCTTCACGATTCCTCCGCCGCGTTTAGGATCGACCTCGACCGAATAGAATTCGTTTTCGATTGAGGTTGCGCTTTGGGCAACGGACAAAGTGGATTCGGCTCCGCCGCGCGACGCGCGGAAGACGGAATATCCGAAAGCCGGTATGTCTTTTGCAGTGAATCTCAGCTTATAAGCGCCGCTCGATGGAAAAACGTCAAAGGGAACATCCGCGCCATCAATGGTTTTAATCGAATTTACAGGAGAGGAAACAGTCATCTCGACAATGTCAGTTCTAGGGAAAGAGAGAGTATTGAACACAACCGCGATGTCTTCGTTGTCGGACGCAGAGACATTGATCGAAGACGCGATATATTCCAACGCGTCGTCTCGGACTTCCTTTGAAAGAGATAAAGATTCGCGCCACCCGTAAAGAATATCAAGGTATGAAAGTTCGTTAGTGGTTCCCGGAATAGAGTCATGATGCTCGTTGTACATAAGCTCTCGGATGGCTTTATCGAGCGCGCGTGCGGGATGTTTCGCTCCAAGGAGGTTTGCGACTGTTGAAAGATATTCAGCGTCTAGGAACGTCGTCTCAGCTTCGCGGTTGGCGATCTTCAAGTCCGTTCTGGAAGAGTAGCAACCGGTAAAAACAGGGTTCAAGTCTTTAGTTGTGAATCTCTGATTCAGCTTGTCATCCTTTAACTGAAGAGCCACATCGTTGAAGTACGCGCTGGGCAATGAGAATCGAAGCGCTGGATAAATATATTTTGAATTCCAATACCTTGTCAGCATGCCAAGCATTGGGACAGGAGGCATGAAATCGTCGCCGATAGGAAGAAAAAAAGATTTCGCGCTGTGGATGTCGCGAAGAGCGGCGAATGTGTCGGGAAGAACTTCGCGCTCCATCAATTCGAACAATTCCATAGTCGCGTCTTCGCGTTTATCAAGCTTGACGCGGCCTGAAAATACTTTGCCGAGGTCTTCTTTCATGTCTAGGTCGAAAGAAATAATTTCAGAGCCATCGGGAGCCATCCAGAAGAACTGGCGCGGGAATCCAATGGGGCCGCCGCGCAGAAATGTGAAAGAATCGAATCCGCTCTTGCGAAGAATCTGCGCGAACTGGGGAGTATGCCCGAAGTTGTCTATCTGCCATGCTGCGGTCGCGCCTCCCCCTTTGATAACAGAGTCCATATATAGTTTGCCGTAATATAAGTTGCGTATCAGACCCTCGCCGAACACGCTGCTCTCGTCGGGTTGAATGTATGAGCCTCCGACAAGTTCAAGCTGTTTGCGGGAAATCAGGTCGCGCAAAGTGGCCCTGTCTTCGGGATATGTGTCCCAAAATGGTTTCAGATAAGGTATTTGTTCTAATACGAACGAATAGGTGATATCTACGCGGGCCGCGTTGATATATTGTTTTATAAGATCGAGAGCGACAAGAGCATAGCCGCGTTGTCCGTCCTTGTGAATCCAGACAGTGTCGTAATGAAAATGAGTGGCAAGGTGAATGCGCCGCCAGTCCGGAGGAATCCTATCGATGGAGACCTTCCAATCATAGGACTCATCTTCGATAGAAGCATTTATCGAGAAGTCAGCCGTTCCGGAGCCGCCTGCGGGAAGAGCAGCAATTAATGCGCGGGCGAAAGCTGAAGCTCCCGGTTCTAAAGAAGAGATGGTTTCATTCCGCGGTTCGTCCATTAAAGAGCTGGAAATGGATATGGCAATATCTTTTACCGGCTCGCTTGAGTTGTTTTTGAATTTGAATGATATCACCTCTCGCGGTCTTTCTTTAGAGCCTGAGAACATGCCGGTGGAAAAGGCGCGTTCCAACTCCAGAGAGGCGAACGCCTGCGACTGAACCGACAACGCGACGATTGCCGCAAGAGCAATTAACAATGATTTAATAAAACGCATAAGTCCCCCGATGCGGCGGCGTCAATTCTCAATCAACCAGAGCCGCGCTTTTTTATAATATAGCTCTCATATTCCTCGAATTCTTCTTTGGTTCCCACGTCGGACGTAAACCCCGTCACAGGCATCGCTCCCACGCGCTTGCCGCTTTCAACAAGCATGTTGACGGCTGTGGGAAGTTCGTATTCGCCTCTTGGACTTTTTTCAAGTCTTCGCACTTCATCGAAAATGACAGGAGTGAATATGAACAGGCCGCGATTGTTCCATTTTGTTGTCGATTCTCCTTGCGGAGGTTTCTCGATTAATTTTGTCACGATGTCGCCGTCAACGTAAACCGCCGCGCCCGCGTACGGGTCGTCCACTTCGTTCAACGTTATGGAAGCGTCGAATCCGCCTCGACTATGAAAATCGGCTAGAGCAGAGTAGTTTTCATGGTCAACCAGAACGTCGCCGAAACCGAGCATGAAGTCGCCGCCGTTTAGTTCTTTTTCGGCGAGCATCAGAGCGTGGCCGGTCCCGAGAAGCTCTTTCTGTTCAAGCCAAGCAAGGCGCATCCCGGAATATTCCGAGCCGTAGTGGTTCCGCATAGCGTCTCCGAGATACCCGACCACAATGAACAGATCGTTCACGCCGGCAGCGGCGAATCCGTCGAGAATGTAATTAAGGATCGGCTGTCCGGCCATATTCAGCAAAGGTTTCGGCTTGTCGTCCGTCCACGGGCGCAGGCGGGTTCCTCTCCCAGCGGCAAGTATAATGCCTTTCATTAAATGTCCTCCCTGAAACCGTTGTCGATAAAAACGCGTCTAGGTTTTCCTCCCGCTTCTGAGATTGCCTGTTCCACATTGTCGGCGCAATCAGCGCTAGTGTATGCGAACATGCAACCTCCTCCGCCAGAGCCGTTTATTTTGGCTCCCCATGCTCCGGCGAAAACAGCGGAATCTACCATTCTGTCAATTTTCTCCGTCGACACTCCTATCAACCCGCTTAAATTCCGATGCTGCTTCGTCATCAAAGCTCCGAGCGAATCCGGCGCAACATTGTTTTTGCGCAGCATTTCGATGGCTTCTTTTGCTATGTCTCTGTTGTCAATATTCCCGAGCGCCGAGTTTACTGCTTCTATCGGAGCGTCCCGAAGCGCCTCGCGGGCGGTCTCGGCTGATATTATATTCCATTCGGCGGACGGCATGCTTTTTCTAATCAAATCCATAGCGAGCGACGCGTTCTTTTTTGCCGCTCCCAGAATTCCTGTGGTGTTTTTAGGTTGAAGCGAGTCGCCTAGAACAAACAAGCCTTCGAGAGGCGTTTTTAGTTGAAAAGCGCGCGCGTTTCCCGATGTCTCGATAATCAGCAGCCCGCCTATGGCGGACGCGTAATGATCCATCATGCCGCCGGGTTCGCCGAACTCCAGAACTTCCGCTCTGTGAGCGAGCCGGGCGCAGTCGGCAGAGGCAAGCGCGGGGCCTACAGTGGCGATTCGGCTCAGCAGCCCTATCCATGCCACAAGCATCGCCGACGAGCTTGAGCATCCTTTTCCGATTGGGATGTCGCTTCTGAAAACTATGTCGCGCCCTTTTTTAAATTTGTATCCTTCTCTTAGAAGGATGTTGACCCCGCTGAGCAGGTAGTCCCGGTTTGATGAATATTTCAACTGCGTTATAGGTTCAAAAGAAATTTCAGAGTCGATATCGGGCAGGCCGACGCGAAAAACCGAGTCTCCGTTTTCGACCGCCTCGAAACGGGCGCGAACATCAACAGCCGCCGCTACGACAGGCAAACCGAGATAGTCCTGATGTTCCCCGAAGAGGCATATTCTGCCGGGAGAAGAAACCTTCATCGCGCGAGCGCTCCGCAAAAAGCCTTTGTCAGACGTTAAAGATTATAACGCATCGCGTCTGTTATCGCTAAACAATATGCACCGCGCGGGGGCTTAATCACTCGTCGACATGCAGCTTCTCTTCATATCGCACGCCGCTTTTATTCGAAGCAAGCTTGAATGTCGGCGCGTCAATCTCGAAACTGAACGGCAACAGCGGTTTCGGTTCAGCGGGGGAGAGCGAAGGCTCGACTCCGCAGAGCCTTATCAGGGACGCCACATATCCGGCGTGAAGATTCAGGTTCATAACCGGAAAATCGGTGGTGGGCGTGGGAATGTGGAAATATGTTTCTCTAGGTCTTTCCGCGTAGTCGGCATTGTATGAATCCGGCCCGCTCCAAATTCCGTACCAGATATCGGGATCGACCGTTGCTTTCATAGCCATAGAGTTCTTCCTGAAAACGCGCCACGCTTTTTCCGGGTCTTTTCGTCCAATTCCCCATGCAAGGAGATAGTTTATGGCGAACCACACGCCTCCGTTCACATCCCACCCTTTGGCGAAGGTGTTGAAAAGAGCGTTTTTCGGAGGGTAGAGAACGAATTGCCCGAAAGCGGCAGGCGCGTCAAGTATGTCGAATATGTTTTTGACAACGCTGGCGGATATGTCGTCGGGAAGGACGCCGCTGATGAGAAGCCATACGTGATGCTCTAGAAAAAGTTCGCTGTCGCCTATCGGCGCTCCTTTTCCATCGAAACCCCGAAAGAACCACTTTCCGTTGTAACAATCGAGCATCGCAATCTTCAGAGAGGCGGCCGTCTCGCGAAGTATTTTCGCTCTTGCGGGATCGAAATGATCGAGCAGATCGGCGACTCTCGGCAAAACATAAAGAGCCATTGCGGTGTTGAAAGAGCTTTCCCCGTTTTTGACGAATTTCGCCCTGTCTTTCACAAAGAAAGAAATGCCGTCGCTCCAATCGCCGTCTCCGACTCTTATCAGACCATGTTCGCCTATCCCGATTTTATTATGAATGTAATCGACAGAGAGTTTGACGCGGTCGAGCGCGGATGATTCGCCTGACTTGCGAGGATAAAAAGGGACGACTCTGTCAAGGAAGTCGAAGTCGCGCGTAAAAAACACATAATCCGTTATCGCCCACAGAAGAAAAAGCTGCAAGTCGCTCGGCGATGAATGTACGACTGCTCCGGCGTTACAACCATAGCCGTGCGCCGCATATTTGATTTCTCCTTCGGAAGACACCATTCTCAGGCAATACTCCAAGAGTTCAGAGGCTCTCCGCGGAGAAAGATATATGAGGGCCTGATTGAAAAGAACTAAATCTCTTACCGCGCCGCGAAGCCCGTGAACGTATTCGTAAGCTCCGCCTTGAGGGAGATAATGATTCTCATAGTAATCATCATACAAGAGAGAGCCGCGAGTTTGACATGAATGCCAAGACAATTCTCGCGAAGCCCATTTCTCTTCGTCTGGAATATCGGGGATTGAAAACGCCGGCAGCCGAGGCGACCAGAGATCGGCGTTATACGAGAGTAGATCGCCTGATGAATCCGAAATATTTGAATATTGTTCACAAAGCTCAAGCGCCGCGTCCCGTTTTCCGTATCCGAAAAGAACGACTAATCTTTCGGATTCGCCGGGATCAAGGGATACGTTTTGCCCGGCGCAAAGACATGGATGCTTTGAAGAGTCAGACGAGCCTCTTTTCAGTTTGTCTCTGAAATTGCATTCAGAATCAAGCAGTTGTTTGGCGTCGGTTATGAAAAAGTCAGGCTCCCCGTGAACGACTGATATGAATAGCGGTTCAGGATAATAGTTTCTTGAAGAAACGGCGGATATTGAAGGGCGGCTGAACCTTGAATATGAAGGAATCACAGCCGCAATGTTGGAATCGAAAAAAACCGAGTCGAAATTAAAAAGACTTGAGAATCGCGCCCTGCGTTCTTCTATATCAAAAGCCTTTGTCAGTCCGAAAGCAGAAACTGCGGACATGAGAATCTTTCCAATTGCATTGTGGGCGTAATGCTTCCTGTCGGCAGAGACACACAAAGGAGTAAAAATCATGTATTTTAAGTTTATGCCGAAAAAGGAGAGAATCGAAGAATCCGCAGGAGCGTCCCCGGCGTTGGTGACGATGATTTCGGCAAGCAGAACCGGGTCGTCTCCGAACGGGGCTATTATGCGACAATCGATTGAAAACTGCGACAAGCGGGAGATTTTTCTGAAATAGCCCGTCCCGAATATTCTTCTGTAACCCCTGTCAACTTCCCCTTTTTCATATAAGTCGCTATGCATTCCCGTCGAATCATTGACTAGCGTTATCCCGCCGCCGGGGCAAAGGCGGGACTGATTCCGATGATTCAGCCACTGCAAACCTCTGGAAGATTCTATCGCTTCGACATAACCGTAGTTAGTTGCGATTACATTAAAACGGTCGTTGCCGAATTGATGCCAGTGCAATCTTGACGGCCCTTTGGTTGTGAAATATGAGGCGCTCGGATCGGAATCCTGATCGCAATCATATTCGTATGCTGGCAACCCGTTTTCGTCATTAAACCAATGGCCGAAAGCGCCGTCAGGGAATAACTTGATTTGTTTCTCAGTTCTTTTTTTCATGCGGGGTTCCCAACACAAGAATGTCAAAACCGGATCAAAGCATCCCGATTTTTTTCGCCGCGTCTATTGCGTCGTTAAGGATAAAGGCGTGGTCAAAAGCAAGTTCGGGGTCGTCTTCAGGCCCCAGAATTCGCACATCGTCGGCGTCGTCGGCAGCTTTCATTTCCCCGCCGGTTGGGATCGCAAGATAGACGACGGTTACGGTATGGCCTCTGGGGTCTCTGTTAGGGTCTGAATAGACGCCGAGCAGAGCGGCAAGGTCAACCTCTAGGCCGGTTTCTTCAAGAGCTTCTCTTCGCGCCGCGTCCTCGACTTTTTCCCCGATTTCGACAAAACCGCCGGGCAAAGCCCACATTCCTTTGTAAGGTTCGCGGCCCCTTTTGATCAACACGATTTTTCCTTCTTTGATAATTACGACGTCTGCGGTCAAAGACGGGCTTTTTGGTTTCATATCTCTTTCGCCTTCCACATTGTCTATTATAATAAGTCAGGATTGAATTATGACGCGGCGAATTGGCAATTTCAACTGTGTGGCGGTGTGCGCCTTAACATTGTGTCTTTTATGTTCTGCCGCCGGCGCTGCATCGGCGGCGGAGTTCAGAACCCTCGAAAAGTGGGATAGAAGTCTATCAACAGGCGTATCATACACTCAGTATAGAATGACGATAAACGGTTTGCCTCTCAGAGCGCACGTGTTGTCCGTCTCTCTGGCGCATCCTGACGTTTATGTCAGACCGATGCTCGCCAACAACCGATTGGACTCGCTTGAAACGGTGCCTTCAATGGCGAGGCGAGAGGGAGCGCGGGCGGCAATCAACGGTTCTTTCTTCAACAGGAGCTCCAAAGACCCTTTCCCCGTAGGTTTCATTATGATAGACGGAAGAACGTTGTATTTTTCTCATTTGCACAGGAGCGCTTTCGGCTTGACGGACAAGAATATTCCTTTGTTCGGATATCCGAAGACTCAAGGGATTGTGTATGTCGAGAAGACCGGAGAATATTTTTATCTTTGGGGGATGAACCGAAGGAGAAGAGAAAACGAAGCGCTTGCGTACACTCCGGAATTCGGAACGACTACCGGAACAAACGAATTCGGCGTCGAAACGGTTGTTTCAGGCTCAAAGGTGGTCGCCATAAACAACGGGAATTCACAGATTCCTTCGGACGGTTTCGTGGTTTCGCTGCATGGAGACAGCAAGCGTCTAGCCCCAAAATTCCAAGTGGGGGATCGCGTTTCGCTGTTTTTTCTGGTGGAGCCTTCTTGGTTAAAAGTGAATAACGCGTTGACGGGAGGGCCTTTGCTCGTACGCGGCGGGCGGCCGGTTGTAGACGAATCTACTGATGAAAAACTCCGACAAGGCACATCGAGCCGGATTCCTATTACAGCAGTCGGCAGCACGGCGGACGGCTATCTTCTTCTTGTGGTTGTTGACGGCAGACAGAAGAAATACAGCGTCGGTGTCACCTATTCTGAAATGGCTGATTTTATGAGGTCAATTGGAGCCGTCAACGCGATCGGCATGGATGGGGGCGGCTCAAGCGTCATGGTGATTGACGGCGAAATTAAGAATAGACCGAGCGACGGCTCAAGCAGGCCGGTCGCGAACGGCATTGGTGTTTTTTTTAGGTAAAAAAACGGAGGGCGGACTATGGGCAATGTTTTGACCAAATTCACATACGGTATGTACGTCGTCGGAGTCAGGGCTGGGGATGTCAGAAACGGAATGGCCGCTTCATGGGCGGCTCAGGTTTCATTCGAGCCTAAACGCGCTATGGTGGCGGTTAAAAAAACGCGATTCACTCACAGCCTTCTGGATTCGGCGGGCGCTTTCACGATAAGCGTGTTGAGAAGAGATCAGGCGGACATCCTCGAAAGATTCAAAGGCGAGAAAGAAGTCACTGAAACAACCATTGGCGGAGTTCCTGTGATCTCGGCTGAGAACGGAGCCCCGGCGCTGGCCGATTGTCTCGGATACATCGAATTGGAGAAGGTTCACGCGTTTGACGCCGGAGACCACACGCTTTTTGTAGGCGAAGTGACGCGCATGAAAACTATTTCTGAAGGCGGCCCGTTGACAAGCTCGGATTTGAATGGGCATTTCTATGGAGGATGATTAAGCCGGATTTTTCTTGCGTTAGATGCGGATTAGCGGTTCGGACATGCATGAAATAAGACTATAACGAAAGCATCGCGGTCAACAGCCTTGTGTCAATCTGAGAATTTGTTCTTCATGGCGTCCCTGATATCCTGAGAGCTGAACCTTTCGTCTTTTTGTTTCGCTCCTTGAGGGTCGTCCGGATTAAAATCGGATCGCGGGGCTTCTCTGTTTCGCCTGATTTTATTCACAATATCGACAGCGTCTCCGTATTTTTTGCGGACGCTCTTCTTGAATTCCTCAATGTTCAATCCGGTTTCGCGGAACTTTTTCTTCTTGTTTTCCGTCGTCAACATATACCCTTCGATTACTCGTTCCTCCTGATCGTAATATTCCATGACGATCTGCGGTTTTTGTTCCATCAGGATTGTCCCTCCGCTCTGACCTCGCAAAAGAGCGCGGTCTTTTGTGTGCGACATCAATATAACATTAATCAACTTCATCCCGCCACATTTTGCGCTAAACAGTCGCCGTATGTTGTGTCTGAGGAATCGAGTATATAATACCGTTTGTCAAGAAGAGATATATTGAGGAAACAAGACGCAATCGAGAGGATCGTCAAAGATGTCCACTTATAAAATGAAGGATCTGCCCGACCATGAACGGCCGAGAGAAAGAATGGTGGCCAACGGGCCGGGCGGGCTGTCTAACGCCGAGCTTTTAGCGATTGTGCTGACGAGCGGGACCAGAGAAGAGACAGCAGTGGAGTTGGCTGCCGCTCTTCTAGCTGAACACGGCTCGTTGGAAAAAGTCGCCACCGCGAGCGTGGGCGAACTTATGAGCAGAAAGGGCGTGGGTCACGCGAAAGCATGTCAGATCGCGGCCGCTTTCGAGTTGGGCAGAAGGGTGGCGTCTCACAGAGATGGTCGAAGACCGGCGATAAACAGTCCCGAAGCTCTGGTTGAAATAGTGCAAGCGGAGATGGGGTCTCTGAATCATGAGATATTCAGAGTGGCTATGCTCAATTCCAAGAATGAACTGCTTAGAGTCGTAACGGTATCCGAAGGAACTCTTTCGGGGTCTCTTGTGCATCCGCGTGAGACATTCCGCTCCGCCATCGTCGAAGGTTGTTACAGCGTCATACTTCTGCACAATCATCCAAGCGGCGACCCGGAACCGAGCGGGGAAGACATAAAAGTGACGAGACAACTTGTAGAAGCCGGAAGAACCTTAGGAATAAATGTGTTGGACCACATCATTATCGCGCGCAACTGCTTCAAAAGCCTGAAAGATGCCGGCGTGATATCATAAGCTGAAAATATTTCACTCAAGCAAAACTTTTATCGATAGATTCTGATGGCAAATTTTTATCGCTTCGGCGTACAGCCCAGCGGATGTTACAACATGCATCGGAAATCCAAATTTTGATGTGTCATGCGTTACTGTGTCTGAACATATCAAACCTTTGATCCATCCCTGCTCATACATTTTCGCAAGCCGTTCAGGGCCGGAACCTGAAAGTATCGGGTGTGTGCAAACAAGCAGAATGTCTCCGGCTTTGTGAGTTTCTTTGAGTTCTCTGACTCCGCTGTATACAGTGCCTGCGGTGTCTATCATGTCATCGACTATAATAATGTTTCTTCCCTCTGCTTTGCCCAGAATCACAGTTTCTTCAATTTTCCTGTTTCCGGCCACAGAGTAATCCTTGAATTTCTCGGCGGCTATCAATTCACACCCGCATTTTTGAGCGTAAAACTTTGCTCTTTGCAATCCGCCAAGATCGACGGATGCAAATGCAAGATTGTCGGTGTTCTTCATCGTTTCAGGATACAAGTCATATAAAGCTCTTATTAAATGTCTGGAAAAGTACAGGCTCTCGAATTTGACGCCGCTGAAACAACCGTGAGTCGCGTCGGAATGAACATCTAGAGTCATTACAAGATTCGCTCCGGCCACGCCGAGAGTGTCGGCCACCAGACGGATGGAAAGAGGCTCCCTGTCTTTTCTCTTATGCTGTCTCGCCCTGAAAAAATTCGGCATTATTACAGTGACATATCCGTTGAACCCGTTGCTTCTGCGTATCGCGTCTACCGTTTCGGCAAGTTCCCAGAAGTTGTCGGCGGGGGATCTGTCGGACAATGGGTCGTCTATCAGTTGCACGACATAAGTGTCCGCGCCTCGAACGCTGTCTCCGATAATTGTGGTGAATTCGTTGTTGGAGAACATTTTTATTTCGGTGGACGCGAGATTCGTATCGAGTATCTTGGCGATTTTTTCCGCCAAAGGCCTTCCGCTTCGGCATGAAAACAATACTAATTTTCTGCTTAATTCCATGGTGGAAACCTCATTTCAATGTGTCAAAGCAAACTGATTATAAGACTTCAAAGAGACGCGCGCAAGCGAGTTCCCGAACAATGCGAAACGATACAAAAAATTATGCGACTGTGAATATTATTAGGCGTTTATCAGCGCGCCGGCGGGGATTTTGTGCGACTTAAGATTGAGCTTTTCCACCTCGGCTCCGAGAGCGAAAGCCACTAATTCGGCAATGTGAAAAACAGGGAACGTCCTAAGACCCGTTTTCTTTCTTTTTATGAGAGCTTGACCGGAGTCGAATTGAGAAAAGCATGTGGGGCAGCATACAGCCAACGCGTCAATTTCAGCCTCGTTCATCCAATTGATTTTTTCAGCGGCGATTTCAAGCGACTCTTCGGTCAATCCGTTATTGATGCCGAGCGCGGCCCCGCAACAAAGGTCCTGTCGGTTGTATTCAACCGGCTCCGCTCCCAAAGCCTCGATAATAAGTTCCATAGAGTATGGCAAGGAATACCCGAGATCAAGTTTCTCATCCAGCATGATGTCGGAAGGGCGGAAATAGTGACAACCGTAATGAGTCGCTATTTTCATTCCGGTGAGAGGTCTTTTAAGTCGTTTTTGAATGAGGTCTAAGATGTCATTTCTCGCCAGCAGTTCGGGAAGCTGCAAAATCTTCATGGAGCCTTTGAACTCTTTTCCGTGGCTTGCGAGTATGTCGTGAACGAAAAGCCTTTTCTTTTCATCCATCGAAAGTATATGGTTCGTCTCCCGCAAAGTGTTGGCGCAACCTGAACACAGTGTCGCGATATCCAGATTCTTTTCTTCAGCCAGACAAAGGTTGCGCGCGGCAAGCGCGAGCCATGCGTCGAAGTGAACGGTTTTCAGTCCGGTGGGGGCCGGGCAGCAGCCGAATTTGACATCCTCAAGCTCTATGTCCAACGCTCGCGCCAGTTCCCGCATAGCCGCTTCCATGCCGGGATATTTAATAGGAATCACGCAACCTGTGAATAGCGATATTTTCATTTCAAATCCAGAATTTCGTCCAGTCCGGCTTCTTTGAAAATCTTCCTGATTTCCGCCGTGTCGGGACGTTTTAAGGGAGCAAGGCCGAGTTCAGTTCTTACTCTGTCTGATCGCGGCGTGGCTTGAATCGACCATCCGGTTTCCGCCATCAATGTCATCGCTGCCTTCATAGTGTCGGGCAGATTTCCCTTTTTTGCCGCAAGATTCTGTATGTGCGTCAGAAGTCCGCTTATCGTTATGTTGTGCGGACATCTTTCTTGGCAGGCGTGGCATGTCGCGCAGTTCCAAATCTCCTTCATGCCCAGAACTTCGTCCTCTTCGCCGTAAAGGATGTATCTGAGAATGATTTCGCGCGGATTGAATCCTTCCACGACGCGGGCAACAGGACAACTGCCTGTGCATATGGCGCACTGAAGGCATTTATAGAACTCTTCTTTTTCAAAAAGATCGAGCGCTTTTCCCATATCTCAGTCCGCCGCGCGTCTTATCACGCGTTAACGTCGGACGCTCCCCGCCGGAGTTTTTCAAGCCGTTTTCTTTCCCGGTCTCCAAAATACTTCATCGCACTTTTTATTTCCTCGGAAGGAATGGTTTTCAATTTCTTGGACATCGAATTGATTTTTTCCTGAAACCGCTGGCCTTCCGCCGCGCTTACCCACACAAGTTCTAGGCGGCTCGGGTCAAGCTCCGCTTGTCGCATGATTCTACGCGTTTTGTTGAATCTCTTTTCAGCGTGGGTGTTAGCGTCGATATAGTGGCAATCCCCAATATGGCAGCCGGAAAGAAGAACCATTCCGATGCCTCTTGCGAACGCGTGTTCGATGAACGCGGTGGACACTCTGCCCGAACACATAGTCCTTATTATTCTGACTTCAGAGGAATACTGCATTCTTCCTATGCCTGCGAAATCCGCTCCGGCATAAGAACACCAGTTGCAGCAGAAAGCGAGAATTTTCTTTTCTGCTTCGTGTTCGGTGAACGCGTCGATCTGCGCGAGAATTTGGTCGTCTGTGAAATGCCGCATCTCGATGGCCGCGAAAGAACATTCAGCGCCGCAAGTTCCGCATCCGGAGCAAGCAGCCTCGACGACGACGGCTTTTTTATCGCCGTCCAGATGAATCGCCTGATAAGGACAAACCTTCACGCATGCTCCGCACCCTGCGCACAGTTCGCGATTAACTCGGGGAGTAATGGCCTCGACCGTGACTTTTCCTCTTCTCATGATTATGTTAGCGCGCGCCGCAGCCGCGCTCGCCTGCGTTACTGCTTCTTTTATGTCTTTCGGCCCTTCGGAACATCCGGCGAGGAAGACTCCTCTGGTTGCTGTGTCCACAGGCCGCAGTTTCGGATGAGCCACCATGAAGAACCCGCCGCTAGTGATCGACAACGTGAGAAATTTCCTTATAACCTCGCTGCCGATGCTCGGTTTAAGCCCTATCGAAAGCACAACCATCTCGGCTTCAATTTCGTACAATTTGTTAAGGAGCGTCATTTCTCCCAGCAATCGAAGATTCCCGTTTTTAAGTTCAATGACTTCTCCCGGCAAGCCGCGAATAAACTGCACGCCTTCTTTTTTTGCCCGCTGGAACAAATCCTCGAAGCCTTTTCCGAACGCCCTGATATCTATATAAAAAACCTTAATCTCCGTCTCGGGCCAGTGTTCCTTTATGAGAAGCGCGTCTTTTATCGTATTCATGCAGCATACGTTGCTGCAATACGGATTGGTTTTCTCCGAACGCGAGCCGATGCACTGAATAAATGCCACAGTCTTTGGAATATTCCCGTCGGACGGCCTTATCAGATTGCCCCCCGTCGGGCCTCCCGCGTTGATTAGTCTCTCGAATTCGAGGCTTGTTATCACATTCGGCGCTTTTCCATAAAGATATTGCGGGATTTCTCTGGCGTCAAAGACGTCCACTCCTGTGCACACGACTATCGTTCCGACATCGAAACACTCCTCGCGGTCAACCGCGTTGAAATCTATGCATTTCCTTTCGCACGCTTCAACGCATTTCTCGCAAACTCTCACTCCGTTCCTATTGAGGCACGATTCCATGTCTATCAGATACTTTGAAGGAACGGCTTGAGCGAACGGTATATAAATAGCGCCGCGCGTCGCAAGCCCGATGTCAAACTCGTTCGGGGAGAGTTGCGGGCATGCCTTTGAACACTCTGAACACGCCGAGCAGTCTTCGGTGACATATCTGGCTTTGCGCTTGACCGTCACGTTGAAATTTCCCACGTAGCCTGAGATGTTCACAACCTCGGTGAGAGTCATAAGTTCTATGTTCGGGTGTCTGCCTGCTTCAGACATTTTGGGGGCGAGTATGCAGATCGAACAATCCATTGTTGGGAAAGTTTTGTCGATCTGGGCCATACGGCCGCCGATGCTAGGCTCTTTTTCCACAAGAACCACTTCATATCCGGAGTCGGCTAGGTCGAGCGCCGCCTGAATTCCGGCCACGCCTCCGCCTATGACCAGCGCCTTCTGTTTGACGGGGATGTCAATCTCTTCCTGCGGCTCTAGTAGTCTCGCCCGCGAAACCGCCATTCTGACGAGGTCTTTGGATTTCTCCGTGGCCGACGCCCGGTCATGCAAATGAACCCATGAGCAATGTTCGCGGATATTCGCCATTTCAAGCAGATAAGGATTCAGTCCGGCGTCCTGAACGCATTGCCTGAACGTAGGCTCATGCATCCTCGGAGAACACGCGGCCACTACAATCCGGTTGAGATTATGCTTCTCGATATCGCTCTTTATTCGTTCCTGACCGGGTTCAGAGCACGTGTAAAGCTGGGCCTCGGAAACGACGACGTCTTCCAGTTTTGACGCTTCTAAAGCAAGCGCCTCGCAATCGACGGACCCGCCGATGTTAAGTCCACAGTGACAGACATATACGCCTATGCGCGGTTCCTCGACTTCGCCGCCCGCCGTTATTTTATCTTCATCAGCCAAATCAAACTCCCTAATAACGCGCAAAGCTTATCTGCCGTGCGCGTATCCGGCTTCGAACGCAGCCGTATTCAATTCCTCGGTTCCGGCAGGAATGCTCGCAAGAACCGCTTGTTTCATTGATTCATATCCGACGACTCCTGCTTTTGACGCGATGAAACCAAGCATGACGATGTTGGCCACCATTACGCGCCCGAGTTTTTCAGCAATGGAAGTCGCGGGAATATAGAACAACTTGAGGTCTTCTCTGTCCGGCAGAGTTTTAACGAGGTTTTCATTTATTAAAACAATCGCATTTTCCGCCGCTGAATTTCCATAAGTTCGGGCGGCCTCTTCGGACATGATGACGAGAACGTCAGGAAGTGTCACTCTGGGGTAGTTGATTCGAGCGTCGGAAATCACCACGTCCGCGCTGCAAGCTCCGCCCCTTGCTTCAGGCCCGAAACTCTGCGTCATAACAGCATTGACATTCTCGTGCAGGGCCGCCGCCTTTCCCAGTATCATTCCGGCCAACACGATGCCTTGCCCTCCGAAACCGGCAAGCCTGACCTGTTTTTTGCCGACGATTTTCGTCGTTTCTTTTGTCGTCTTCATAGTCTAGCTTTTCTTTGATTTCTTTGGAGCGTTCGCGCGGCAGATAGCGCATTCGTCGTACATGTCCATGAATGTCGGTTTGTCGATATCCACGAATTCTCCCACGGCGATTTTTCCTTTCAATCCTATAGCGGTCTCTTCCGGATCAAGTTCAGTGGTCAGGACAGAGTTGTCACGGTAGCTCTTCATCATAGACAAGCCGTCGCCGAGTTTGTTTCTGCGGCCATGCGCGGTGGGGCAGGGCGTGATCGCCTCCACAAAGCAGAAGCCGGGTTTGTTCACGGAATGAATAATAGAGTCCCTTAGTTCATGCGTGTGCAGCGCGGTCCACCTTGCCACATAAACCGCTCCCGACGCTTTCGCAAGATAAACAAGGTTGAAAGGATGCTCGCTGCAACCGTATGGGGTCGTTGTGGTTTTTGATTCGAGAGGAGTCGTCGGCCCGCCCTGTCCGCCGGTCATTCCGTAGTTGAAGTTGTTTGAACAGATTACCGTGATGTCAACGTTTCTGCGAGCGGCGTGGATGAAGTGATTGCCGCCTATCGCGAATAGATCGCCGTCTCCGCTGATAACAACCACGTTCAGTTTAGGATTCGCGAGTTTCAGTCCTGTGGCGAAAGGAATGGCCCTGCCGTGCGTGGTGTGGTAAGTGTCGAGGTCCAAATATCCGGCGGCCCTTCCTATGCAGCCGATTCCTGACACGACGACTGTTTTCTTAGTGTCGAAGTTTCCCTTCTCCATAGCCTTTACGAAAGCGGCAAGAAGGATGCCGTTTCCGCAGCCCGAACACCAGATATGCGGGATTCGGCCTTTTTTAAGATATCTGTCGAGAGGGTGGTCTCCGTGCCCGGCCGCGAGGTTCTCAAAAATCCGCGAGGCGGGAGGAGCTTCGGCGTCTATGAAACGAATCTTCATTCCGCAGCCTCCCTGACAACGCGATACAATTCTTCAGGCGTGAAAATCCTGCCGCCCATGAAGCCAGCAAGAATAGTCTCGGCTTTCCCGCCCGCGCATCGCTCGACTTCGTACGCGATCTGTCCCGCGTTGATTTCGCAGACCACGAACTTTTTAACCCTTTCGAGTGCGGCCAGTTCAGAAATTTTTCTCTCGCAGAACGGCCACACCGTAATCAGCCTGATCATTCCGATCTTCATTCCGTCGGCTCGCGCAGTTTCAACCACCTCTCTCGCAGCGCGAGCAGAACATCCGTATGAAACCAATATGATTTCCGCGTCGTCTAAAAACGCGTCTTCTGTCCTGATAATCTCTTCGACATGATTGCGGATTTTTCGGATTAGTCTTTGAACGAGCCGTTCCTGAGCGTCGGCATTAATCGCCGGATATCCTAGCTCGTCGTGAGTGAGGCCGGTGGCGTGAACGTGATATCCTTCTCCGGCTATCGCCATCGGCGGCACGTCGTCCTCTTCGTGAGCGTAGGGGATGAAGTTCTCAGGCTTCTTCTTCGGAAGCTTGCGCGACACCGTTTTGATTTTCTTCGAATCAGGGATAATCACCTTTTCCGTCATGTGGCCCACAACTTCGTCGCTCAATAGGACAACGGGCGTTCTGTATTTTTCAGACAGGTTAAAAGCCTCGATAGTCAGTTCAAAAGCTTCTTGTGGCGAATCCGGAGAGAGAGCTATCACTTCATAATCGCCGTGAGATCCCCACCTGCATTGCATAACGTCCTGTTGTCCCACAAGCGTGGGAAGGCCGGTGGACGGCCCGCCTCGTTGGATGTTCACCACGACGCATGGAACTTCCAGCATCGCGGCCAAGCCGATATTTTCCATCATAAGAGAGAAACCGGGGCCGGATGTGGACGTCATTGCTTTCGCGCCCGCGCATGAGGCTCCGATAATCGCGGCCATTGACGCGATTTCGTCTTCCATCTGAATATATACGCCCCCTACTTGAGGCAGCCGAATCGACATTCTTTCCGCCACCTCTGTCGCGGGAGTAATGGGATATCCGGCAAAAAACGAGCATCCGGCCGCCATGCCTCCTTCGGCGCATGCTTCGTCTCCGCTCATAAAATGAGCGCCGGTTCTGACAGCTTTGCTACTCACGGCGAGTTCTTCTCCTTGAGCGCGACTGTGTTTTTACCACGTCTTCAGGCAGCAAGTTTCTAGGCTCAAGTTCAGTCACGAATATTGCGAACTCCGGACATATCGTTTCGCAATAGTTGCAGTTGACGCATTTCGCGTCGGATTTAACGTAAGGGGGATGATATCCTTTTTCGTTGAAGTCTTCTGATTCAGCGAGCGTGTTGCTTGGACAGAATTCAATACAATAGCGGCATCCTTTGCAACGATGGGAGATAATGTTCACCTTGCCAAGAACAATCTCCCGCCTTACTGCGTCTAAAGGCATTCGCCAATAGCTCATCAATTTTCCTTTCAGAGTCGCCTTTTTGAAACCGCTGATTCGGCATTATATCCAGAATATAAGCGTCGCTCAACTTTTTTCATAAAATCCAATTGCCACAGGGAGCGGAACAAACTACTCGCGCCGCCATTTTTAATTGAATTCATTGCGCATGAGCATTCTTTCTTGCGCCTCTCAATAACTAGTTGGATTATGTTAATATTATCCAGCGATGTTTTATAAAATGGAGGCTAGAGCGTATGCGGAAAGTGCAACTTGTGAGACATACTGCCGACCCTGACAGAGTGGTAGCGCTGGCCGCCCGAATCTGTTATTCAGGGATGGAATTCGATGATTTGAATGAAAAGATAACCGATAAGGCCGCAGCCGAGCTTGTGGCAATGTTGAGGAGAATGGGACATGAGTCTCCTTTCGAACATGCTTCATTCACATTCTGCGTTGAGGGCGTCTCGCGAACGGCCACGCATCAATTCGTAAGGCATAGAATCGCCTCCTACTCACAGCAGAGCCAAAGATATGTGAAAGCCGGCGAGGACGAGAAATTCGTGGTTCCTCCTGAAATCGAAGGAAATGCCGAAGCGAAAGAGAAAGTCTCGGCTCATTATCGCGTGGCTCTAAAGCTTTACTTCGAGCTGCTAGATATGGGAGTAAAAAAAGAGGACGCCAGATACGTCCTGCCCGAAGGGGCTGAGACCCGCATAATGGCGACGATGAACGCCCGAGAGTTATTTCATTTCTTTTCGTTAAGGTGCTGCAATCGCGCTCAATGGGAAATCCGCGCGGCGGCTGTTGATATGTTGCAAGAAGCGAAAAAAGTGGCTCCGCTGATATTCGAAGGGGCAGGGCCGGGATGTTTGCGCGGTCCCTGTCCAGAGAAGGAATACTCCTGCGGGAAATCCGCTGAAGTCCGCGAGTTCTTCAAAGCTCTGGATGAATCCATCGGCAAAAAATAGAAATCCGATGAATGAAATCAGCCGCTAGCCAAGAAACAATAGAGCACGGCAAAGCAAAATAAAAAGCTCACAACGAAATTATTTCGATTCGGCTTTCCTCTTTATTTCTTGCGCCAGTTCTCTCGTCAACTTCTGGTTATCGCGATACTTTATGGCCGCGATGCCGAATCCTAATATGTTGCCTGCTTCCCAGATTTTGACCACCTGCTGCTTGCTTATCGCGCCGTAGCTGTAGTTGTCTATCATATTCATCATCGTCAGTATGAAAGTTTCGGCCATGCAACCTAAAGTCGCGCCTGCGGCAAGGCCGGGGATGCCGAGGTCAATATATTCGGGCAGATGCCCGACGCCTCCCTGAATAGCGAGGACATCCGGGCGTTTCTTATATATCTCATTGGATATTGCCGGCGGCAGGCTAGCGTCGTTGACTATCGCGCCCGGTTTTATCCACGACGGGTCTATGAAAGACTGATCCGCGCTGACTGCGGAAACGACGATGTCGGCGTTGCGAAGATATTTTTTCGCGTTCGTAGTCAGGATAATGTGCGGGTCTTTTCCGTGTTTGAGTTGTATCGCTTGAAACACTTTTTTCCCGATGTCCGAGTCGGGGCGCTGATGGAATATCGACTTGACGAGATTAGCGATTTCTCGGTCGCGTCCAGTGTAGGTTTTGTTGATAAAGTCCGCGATTTTCTGTTCGTTAAACTTGAAATCGCGCGACATGAGAGCGGCGTAAGGCAATATGATATCCTGAGCGATAGCAGCCGGAAGCCCTTTGAGCTTTTCAGGCCTTGTTCCTCTGAGGATATCGACCGCGTCTGAATATATCGTGTAGGCGACGTTTCGAAGAGATTCAACGGCGTCTTTCCGTTCCCTGCCGATAAGTATAAGTTTAGGGCAGTCCTCGCTCAGAAGGCTGGCCGTGACGCTTCCGATATTGCCTGCGGCTCCTACGACGGCGCACACGCTTTTGTTCATGTTTATTCCCATATAGTCCGCCGCCTTGAGAACGCTCTGCCACACCAACGCGGATGTGTATGAATTTCCGCTGGTTATCCTTATGAACGTGTCGTCCATGTCCGTTCCGTTGTGAGTGACAATCGATGTGAAAGCTCCCAACCCGCATATCTGAGCGCCGAGGGTGACGCCCATGTCGACCCCTTTCTGCACGCCGTCGATAAGTTGCTGAGGATTCTCGCGCCTCAGTTCCACCATCTGTTTGGTCGTGTAGAGAAAACCGATGAAATGCGCGCGCACCTTGTCCCCGGTCCTCGGCGATTTTACATTGACAATGCGGTAGATGAAGCAATCCATCAGAGGAACAAGAGTGTCCCAGTACAGTTCGCGTTCGGTGCGGTTGGTTCCCGGCACAATCTCGTTTGAGAAACTTTGCAGAGACGGATCGAAGTCTTCGACTATTTGGCGGATGTCGAGCGGATGGATGAGGAACGCCATGCGGCGCGATTCGTCGAACTCCGGGTCATGCTTCTGCGCTCTTGTGTCGATATAGGTGAAATCCTGAATATCATGGTCCGAGCCGGGAGTTTCCTTGCCGACAACAAATTTTGTGAATTCGTACCCGTTTGATTTTTTTATAATCTCGCACGCGCGGCGCAATGCGGACACCACTCTGTCGATATCCTGCCGCGATATGTAAGCGGACGGTTCGATGCGAATAATGTTGGAGGGCTTTTTCGACACCAGCGAATTTAGAGGCGGAGCGGTGCGGATATGGTGCTCGTGCAACATGTAACCCGTCATGACCGAGCCAAGGACGCCTTGCTGTCCCATTCGGCTGAAGGTGAGGGCGCTGCTGTCAGCCAGCGTGTGAAACTCAATGCCTATCATTAGTCCTTGGCCTCGTACGTCCTTAACAACGCCGGGAAACTCGCTCTTTAGTTTCATCAACTCTTCGAGGAAATATTTCCCTTTCGTTTCGATGGACTTGATAAGGCGATTATTGTCGGCAGTCAGAAGTTCGAGCGTTTTCAGCCCCACTTCGCTTGAAACCGAGTCCTCAGCGAAAGTCGAAGTGTGAAGAAGTCCGAAACGCGGGTCGTGAATCGAATCCCTAATCATCAGGGCGCCTATTTTGTGCGTGCCGCCCCCGAGCGATTTTGACAAAACTATATAATCCACCGCGTCATAATCGACCCTGTATTTTTCGATAGCAAAAAGCTTTCCTGTGCGTCCCATCCCGCATTGAATTTCGTCCAAGCCCCACTCGAAGCCGTGTTTCTGCTTAAGTTTCTGAATGCCTCTCATATATTGCTGGGAAGCCACGACGATCCCGCCTTCGCCTTGAACAGGCTCGACTATGAGCAAAGAAACATTTAGATGTTTTTCTTCGACGATTTTGAGGTCGTTGCCCTCGACCACAAGCTTTCGGATCGTGAAGTATGAATCGTCCAGAACTTTCGAGATTTCATCGAGATTTCCGAATTCGACGAATCGGGCATCAATAGCGCTCAGACGCGCGAAAGCCTCTCGATACATCGGGTTGCCTGTAATCTGAACCGCTCCGGCAGTCTTGCCGTGGAACGAGCGCTCTGCGCATATCACCACGGGAGGCATTGATTCGAGAGTTCGCGTCTGCATTATTATGTCGCCCAACAAAGCGTCCACGCCTTTTTCCCTGTATTCCTTTGGCAGACGCAGCGCGCTGTGCATCCTGTAATAGTCCCGCATCTTGTTATAATTGCGGAACAGCGACTTGCCGATCTCCATGAAACGGTTCATGCGGTTCATTTCGGCGTGTTTAAGAAGAGCCTCCACCGCCTCCGTTCCTGAATTGGAGAACATTACAATTCTTTTCTCTTTGCCGGGATAAAGCGAACTGAGGCGAGAGGCAAGTTTCCCGGCGGATTCTCTTACCGAGCCTTGCGCGTGCATCGGGATTTCCCTGTCGACGCATTTCTTTATTACTTTTTTAATCTCAGGGTGATTGTGGCCGAGGATGGTCGCGCCGAATCCGCCGGCAAGATCAAGAACGGACACATCCTCGCCGGATTCATTCTTGTAATAAAGATAATCGCCCGCGCCTCGATTGTACTCTATATCCAGCCTCAATGTCTTAAGCAGATCGTACATCATCGGGCGCGTGAAAGCGCCATAGTCGGATTTGCGATCGTTCATAGATCAAGACTCCTTCCGTTGTGAATAATCAATATATTAGCATATAGACTCTTGAATGCGCAAATAAACGGCAAATCCCTCGCGCGTTTCTTTTGTGCGCCCTGATATTTATCTTATTCATTTGCTAGTCATTTAGGCTTTTGAACGGTCTTTTTCTCTCATGGCGAAGAAAATGAACATTGGAAAAAGTCCAAGCGCGCTCGCTCCAGTCAATATCGACAGCCATGGATGCGGGGTAGATGAGTTTACAAAGGTTGCGTCAGCGATAGCGATTGCGCGTCCGTCGGGTGGATCGTCGAGTATTCTACCTTTGTGATCAACAATTATCGCTCCATTAATGACATCTGCTTTAACTAGACTTCGCCTATGCTCCACCGAGCGGAACATCTGCATGGCGGTGTGATGTCGAGTGAGCCATTGAGCCAGATCGTCGGAGGCTATGACGAACATCTCGGCGCCCAATGCGGCGTACTCTCTCGATACATCTGGGAAATCCGCATCATAGCAAATCATTATCCCGACCAAGCCCGCCATCGTCGATACTAACTCAATATCCGTGCCCGTCGGGCCTTTTTCGATGTCTAAAGTGGTGACTCTATGACGCTTGACATACCTTGAAGCCACCCGGCCGTTAGGGGATATCACAACCGCCATATTTTTGTATGCCGGAACCTTTTCTTTCTCTTGTCCGGGCAGGAGAGAAACATAAGTGGCCACTAGATATATTTTGTTTCTTTTTGCGATCTTGCCGATTCTCAGAGCGATATCCGGGTAATCTTCAGGGTCGACATCGATGATGGTCTCAGGCCATACAACCAGTTTTGCGCCTTCCTGCGCGGCTCGATCAGTCATCGGTTCCAATATGTCCAACGCAGTGTGAGACGCTCCCAAACGGTCGTTGTTCTTTTGTTGCTCTATCCATTTCTCAAGGCCGGGATTGTCGCTCATTTCCCTTTTAAAACCGAACTGAACAGACGCAACCTTCATTATCCCGGTGATTTTGTCCTGACGGGCGTAAAGATACATGTTAACCGCCATGAGCGCCGCCACAATAGCGACATTCAGGGCTATATGAAACTGAACAGTTTTTAGATTCCTGATATTGGCCGCCAATAGCGCTATCGCGCAGTTGGACAACACTATCATAAACGTTATTCCGTAAACTCCGAAGAGGCTCGCTATTTGTATGACCGCTGGATTTGTGAACTGCGACACGCCGAGCGCTCCGTACAACGCTATCGGCGAATACTGACGGGCAAACTCTATACCGATGAAACCAGTCGCCGACAGAGCCGTGAAATAACGGAAGTTATTCTTTAACGCTATCTCTCTCTGCCAGAAAATAATTCCGAATACGACGAAAAAAGCGATAGCGGGAATCGCGTACATTATTTCATATCCGCTTGGAACCCCCCAAATCAAACCGAGCAAAAACACAGAGATGCCAGTGGAAAAAAACAACCCGAATGAAAATCTGGAAGGCGCAAGCTTCATCATTGCCACAAACATCGGAGCAAGCGCAAACCAAATCAGCCAAGAAATCTTATGCGGCGGAAAACTGAGAAAAAGCAACATGCCCGATATTGCCGACAGTATCAATCCTGTTGCAATCTTCATGTCTCACCTTTCAATGCCTTGCGCGAATCTCGCGTCAATTTCACAAGCAATCCTTCATAGAGTTCGCCGAGGATTGCGGCGTACAGGATTAATGAATTAATCCCACTTATATATAATATCAATATTTTTGCCTTATCTATAAACCGAAACAGACAATTTTATTTAAAGCTTGTTTGTTAAAACGACTCCTGAATGCCAGATAATTGACAAATTCGCAACGATAAAAACAAAACCGACAATACGGACAACGACAAAATTATAAGGGATTCTCAAGATCATCATAATCGTCATTGAATTTGTCGGGGTTTCTCTGACGAGCGGCTGGGGCCCGCCCAGAGCCGCCAGACGCTCCGCCTTCTAGTAGTTGCTGGATTTTGAACAATTTGAATCCGATACCGTCAATATCCATAACTACGCATTTGGCGTATTGCTCGCCGCCTCCGCGCCACCATTCGCATCTTGTTTTTAAGCATTCTCTTTTTATCAAGGGACAAAACTTACCCTGTGTTCCTTCGCTCATTGATTTGTCCTCCCTTAGCGCGAACTATCATTTTTTCGCTTGTGATTATCTATCTAATCGGCATCCGCGTCAAACTTGTCCGCCAGTTCGCTGTCCGAGTAAATTCATTAACATTAAGCGCCGCGTTCATAAGCGCGCGCAGGACGAAAGCGACAGAGGTCTGTCATCGGTCGGAATTGAGAGAATCAATTCAACCCGGATTCGTCGATAGAGCCGACGAACCGGGGCGATTTTCATAGCGGCGAACTGCTTCGTTGCCGCCGCATTTTTTGTTCATGAACCCTATGTTCTATTCACTGCAAAAATGCGCCTTGCGCCTCGCATTTCATCCGCTCTGAACAATCGCTTTCGAATCCTAATGACGGATTCGGGTTCAAACTTGATGGAAGAAAAATTTAAAATAATGTATTGATTTTTGCGGAAACATTGTGAAATAATTCACTTTGCCGGATGCGTTGGTTTTGATACAAGGTTCGCGTCCAATTACTATTAAAGCTATATAACCGGAAGCGCGCCGAACTTAAGAAGAATATTGTGGCGGCAAATCCGGAGAGCCGATTTGAAAAGGGTAGAGATGAAGCTGACTGCTTTTAAGGGTGGGATACACCCCGCAGAGAATAAAATAACCGCCGGGATGCCGGTCGAACAGATGACCGCGCCGAAGATGGCGGTATTTCCTGTTTCACAACATCTAGGAGCTCCCGCGAAACCTGTGGTCAAGATAGGCGACAGGGTTCTGCGCGGTCAAATCATCGCCGAACCCGGCGGTTTTGTCTCGGTTCCTATTCATTCGTCGATTTCAGGCGAAGTCGTCGCGATAGGCGATTTTCCTCATCCTCTCGGACTCACAATGACTGCCATCGTGGTTGAAAACGACGGACTGGACGAAGAAATCGGATATGAGGAGATGGATCCGTCAGGCCTAGACGCGGATGCTATCAAGAAGCGCATTCTTGCGGGAGGCGTGGTCGGACTCGGCGGAGCAACATTCCCGACTCATGTAAAACTTTCTCCTCCTAAAGAAAAGAAAATAGACACCGTGATATTGAACGGGGCTGAATGCGAGCCGTTCCTGACAGCGGATCACCGTTTGATGCTTGAGCAGGGCGACAGGATTCTTTCCGGATTGCTTATCATCATGCGCGCGTTGGGAGTAGAGCGTGGCTTTGTCGGTATTGAGAACAACAAACCTGACGCTATTGCAAGCTTGCAGGATTTGGCGAAAAAACACAAAAACATTGAAGTGGCAGGGCTGAAAGTGCATTATCCGCAAGGCGCGGAGAAGCAGTTGATTAAGACGTTGGTTAACCGCGAGGTTCCGCCCGGCGGGCTTCCTATGGATGTCGGGTGCGTGGTGCAGAACGTGGGCACGGCGGCCGCGGTGTACGACGCTGTGGCGTTGGGCAAACCGATAATGGACAGGATTGTCACCGTGTCCGGCCCTGCTATGAAGAATCCGAAGAATGTTCTTGTAAGACTCGGAACGCCTTTCTTTGAGGTCATTGAATACTGCGGCGGGCTAAGCGAGGACACAGCGAAGGTAATCATGGGCGGCCCGATGATGGGTATTGCTCAGTACACTCTGAATGTCCCGGTAATTAAAAGCACAAGCGGCATACTGGCCTTCACGAAAAGAGATGTGGATGAAAACGCGCCCAGAGCATGTATCAGATGCGGCAAATGCGTAAACGCTTGTCCGATGGGGCTTATGCCGAATGAGCTTGTCAAAGCCATAGATAATAAAGATTGGGAACTTGCGGAAAAACTCAATGTTCTCAGTTGCATTGAATGCGGTTCCTGTTCATTCTCATGTATCGGCAGACGGCCGATTATACAGTTGCTGAAATACGGCAAGGCGGAAACGGCGAAGTTTAAAAGAAATAGAGAAGAAGCCGAAAAGAGCAAGGCCGAACAGGCCGGGAAAAATTGAGAAAACGGCTGACATGGCAAAGAAGACGGTAGAAACCCCGGAAAGATACCAGTTGAGGCTGACAGTTTCGGCCTCGCCGCATTTGCGCGCAGGGATAGAGATACCGCGCGTGATGTTCGATGTTCTGATAGCGTTGGCTCCGGCGCTCATAGGCGCAGTGTATTTTTTCAGACTCGGAGCAGTGAAGGTCGTGGCTGCTTGCGTCATATCTTCGGTCGCCACCGAATACGTTTGCTCCAAATGGCTGTTTAGAAAAAGAGTCATGATAGACGACTGGAGCGCCGTGCTTTGCGGGTTGCTCTTGGCATTCTGTCTGCCTCCGACGACTCCAGTCTGGGCGTCAGCCGTCGGCGGGATGTGCGCGATATTCTTCGGGAAGATGGTCTTCGGCGGGCTGGGACAAAACATATTCAACCCCGCCCTCGTGGGGCGCGCAATCCTTCTGATGTCTTGGCCTGTGGCGATGACGACATGGACCACGCCGATTGACGGCGTCACTTCCGCTTCGCCTTTGGCGATCGTTAAACAGGGCTTGAAAGATGTTCCCTTGCCCGGATATTGGGATTTGTTCATAGGCAACGTGCCCGGAAGCCTAGGCGAAACATCCGCATTGTTGCTTCTCTTAGGCGGTATCTATCTTCTATATCGAAAAGTTATCACATGGCACATCCCGGTCGCTTTCATTGGAACAGTGGCGGTTATGTCGGGGCTTTTATCGCGCGACCCGATTTTTGAGATACTGGCCGGAGGCGTTTTCCTCGGCGCTTTCTTCATGGCCACAGACATGGTGACTTCTCCGCTGACCCGAAAAGGCCAGCTTATTTTTGCAATCGGATGCGGCGTCATAACCTGCGTAATTCGCGGTTTCGGCGGATATCCGGAAGGCGTGTGTTATTCAATACTGGTGATGAACGCGGTGACTCCGCTTATAGACAGGTTCACTGTTCCTCGCGAATTCGGCAGAGTGCGGGGTAAGAACAAATGAAAAGCGCGTTTGAGATAATGAAAATCGGAGCGTTTTTAATGGCGGTATGCGCGCTCGCCTCTTTTGGTCTTGCGTTGACGAACAGAGCGACGGCTCCGCTTATTTCCGAACAGAAAAGAATTGCAAGAGAGATGGCCATGAAAGAGGTGCTGCCGGGAGCGGTTGAATTCGAAGACATCGAATTGTCCGACGGCAGACTGGCGTTCAATGGAAAGAATTCCTCTGGCGAAACAATTGGAATGGCAACCATCGTCAGTCCGAAAGGATACGGCGGGGTCATTGAGACGATGGTCGGAATGGACGTCGATTTCAAAGTGACGGGGATAAAGATTCTCAACATGCAGGAAACGCCGGGGCTTGGAGCCAAAGCCGGCGATCCGGCTTTTTCGGGCCAGTTCAAAGGTAAAACAGGCGAGCAACTCTATCTTTCAGACAAAGACGTCAAAAAGGGCGAGATTGACGCTATAACCGCTTCCACAATAACGTCGAAAGCGGTTACCGACGGAGTGCGCGAAGCGGTGGAGGCGATGAAAAATGCTGAATGAATTGACAAAAGGCATTTTCAGGGAGAACCCGCTTTTAAGGCTTCTTCTCGGGACATGCCCGTCTCTCGCCGTTACATCTTCTCTTGAAAATGGCTTCGGGATGGGGGCCGCGACAACCTTCGTGCTTCTATGCTCGAACGCGATGATTTCGCTTCTTAAAGGGATAGTTCCTTCAAAAGTCAGGATTCCTGTTTTCATAGTCATAATAGCCACATTCGTCACAATAACCGACCTTAGCATGTCGGCTTATGTGCCTGATTTGCATAAGAATCTGGGATTGTTCATACCTCTTATAGTCGTCAACTGCATTATTTTGGGCCGCGCGGAAGCTTTCGCTTCAAAGAACGGGATTGTCCCGTCATTGCTTGACGGCCTAGGCATGGGCATCGGCTTTACTATGGCCTTGAGCTTGATAGGCTCTATAAGGGAGATTCTCGGAGCCGGCACATTGATGGGGGCTTCCTTGTTCGGACCGTCTTATCAGCCGTTCCTGATGTTTGTTCTGCCTGCCGGCGCATTCCTGACTTTGGGATTGACTATGGGCGTTATGAACTGGATGGAGAAGAGAAAAGCATGATGAACGATATCGTTGTTCTTGTCATAGGCGCGATTTTCGTAAACAACTTCGTGTTGGCGCGCTTCCTCGGGATATGCCCGTTCGTCGGCGTTTCCAAGAGGGTAGGGGACGCGGTAGGGATGGGGATGGCGGTAATTTTCGTAATGATACTCGCCTCCGTCGCCAGTTGGCTTACTTTTTTTTACGTCCTAACTCCTTTAAAAATAGAATACATGACCACAATCGCGTTTATATTAATAATCGCGTCGCTGGTTCAGTTCGTCGAAAACGTTATTAAGAAGATGGCTCCTGCATTATACAAATCCCTTGGAATATATCTGCCGCTGATAACCACCAACTGCGCGGTTCTGGGGATTGCGTTGCTCAATGTGCAGAACGGCTACACCCTGACACAGACGGTTTTACACGCGGTCGGAGCGTCTGTCGGTTTTACGATGGCTCTTGTGCTTCTTGCGGGCATCAGAGAGCGATTAGAAAGGGCGGACATCCCACCCTCGTTGAAAGGCGCTCCGATAACTTTCATAACATCGGGTCTTCTTGCAATCGCTTTTATGGGCTTTATAGGAATGGTGTGAACAGTCGCGAAGGCTATGACGCGGAAATTTTGTTTTCTTTAGAGGAAATATGCCGACAGAACTGATTTATCCGATAGCAATGCTCGCCGGTTTCGGCTTGGCTCTAGGGATCGGACTTGCAATAGCCGCGAAAGTGTTTGCGGTCGAGGTCGATCCGCGCGTTGAAGCCATCGAAAAGCTTTTGCCCGGCGCGAATTGCGGCGGTTGCGGTTTTCCGGGATGCAGCGGATATGCCGAGGCTATGGTTCTCGCGGGCGCGTCCCCCTCGCTGTGCCCGGCAATTAAGGCTCCTGAACAGAAAAAAGTCGGTGAAGTTCTTGGCGTAGTCGTGGAAGAAAGAGCGCCCATGATGGCTGTCATTCGTTGCGCCGGCAAGGTATCCCCTGAGAATTTTAAATATGATTATATGGGCGAGCCTGACTGCGCGACCGCCGTGCTGTTGGCCGGAGGGCCGAACCCATGCCGCTACGGATGCCTCGGCATGGGAAGCTGCGTGAAAGCGTGTCCGTTCGGGGCTATGACACTAAGGCCTGACCTTCCGCCCATTGTAGACCCTGAAAAATGCGTTGCCTGTGGGAAATGTGTCTCAGCTTGTCCGAAAGCGCTGATAACTCTAATGCCTGTCGACAGGCAGATTATTGTGATGTGCAGTTCTCTAGACAAAGGGAAGCCTGTCAAAGACTTATGCGCTGTCGGTTGCATTGCCTGCGGGCTGTGCGCCAAGAAATGCCCGGAAACAGCCATAACCATGGAGAGAAATCTTCCGGTTATCGACTATGCCAAATGCACGTCTTGCGGCACATGCGCGGAAGTGTGTCCGCAGAATTCCATTCTCGACAAGAACAGAAAAACTGTCGCGGCCGGCGTCTGATTGTGGAAGAGATAGGCGTCGTAAGATCGGTCGAAAACGGCATTGCGCGCGTCGAAATTAACAGAAGCGCGATGTGTTCGCGTTGCGGATGCTGCATTCAGACAGGGCCTGAAACGATGGAACTTGAAGCGACCGACGCAGTAGGCGTTTCCCCCGGCGACAGCGTCTCTCTGGAATTCCCGGATTATATGTTCGTCAAAGTTTCCTTCGCCGCTTATGGATTTCCCGCAATAGCGTTCTTCGTCTCTCTATTTGTTTGTTTGGAAGCGTTCAAACTGAACGAATGGCAATCCGCGCTTGCGGCTGTCGTCGCGACGGCGCTCTCATATTTCATAGTCTCCAAAAACAAGTTCGCAAGATTCGGTTCAGATGACATGCGGCCAAAAATATTAAAACAGTCATCCGCCGACGAAAACGGATTAGAACAGAAATAGCAAGTTCTTGCTCTGATGTTGAACCAGAACCGCTTTGATGTCATTTATTTGTAGATGCCCGCATTTCGATCAATGCCGCGATGTTTCCCGCTATTATCAGGGCAATAGCAACGTCGAAGATTCGGCGATTTCTTTTTCGTGAAGGCGAACATATTCGCAACTCGGAGTGTTGCCGCATTTTCGGCACGAGATATCATATGCTGAATTCACAGTTCCGCACTCGGAACATGAATAGCGCTCAATCATCTCGACATACCATTTTTCAAAGCCAACTTCTTTTATCCGCTCCAGATTTTTCCACAGTTCGATACGGTGTGGATACTGCTTCTGAAATGTTTTCAAATCCTCGCAGGGATACTCATCGCATTCTCCGCAGAAATCCACGTTCTTTTCTTCTGCGCAACGACACATCTTGCATATATTTCTGCAAAAAAAAGAACGTTTGTCAGAGCGGCAGCCTAAGCATTCGAATTCTTCCTCAGGCATATTGAAACGCGCGGCAAGCCGCTTAATCCGTTCCGGCTCTTCACGGTTTCCTATATAAATTGAACATGCCGGACAGAATAATCCGCAGACGGCGGCAAGCCTGATGTCAGGAACTTTAAAGTCAAATTGCTCGACTGGCATGTTGCAATCTCCATTTATAAGAATTTGATAAACACGGATTTATCGATAGCGCATTTCTTGATGTTACCATTTGTTATCATTATAGTCATATTTCCCTATTCCATCGATGGGAATGCGCGCGCCATCTATATTGACGGAGCCTTGCGCCTTAACCAGCAGTTCATGGTAATCGATGTCAATGTAAGGCAATACGAAAGGGATTCTTTTAATTGTTCTGTGCGCGAGTATCGGCGACACATCTAGTTCGAGATCCGGCGACGTGATTTTCCAAGTGGCGAGAGGCGAGGCGGCATTGAACGAGAATTGAGCTGGCGAGTGAATATTTCTGTTCTCCGATCCTAGCCACACATAAGAATAGTTATGTGGCACGGCGACGTCGTACAGGCAGTCCATCACGACTCCCGATGCGGCGGGAGACCAGAAATGCAGCCAATTCGCCTGCGAGCGGCGCGGCTGCACGCCCCACGCGTGTTCGCAGTATCCGTAGCCGCTCAGATCGCAGTCCCGCCCGCCGAACGACACTCTGCCCTCCATTCGATTGAGCGCCGATTGCAATATCGAGTAGTCTATCTTTTTCGTCAGAAGCCTGTCGCGGCGCATGGCAGACACTTGGCGATGCTCAACTTTCGCGCGTATCGCGTCGGACTCGATTTCGATTACCCATTTATCTTCAGCGCAACCGGAAAAACGAAGGCTGCCCCATTTGCCTTGCGCGGACACATCTACAGAGTCGCCGGGTCGCGCTTCCACCCCGGTCAGTCGTTCTAATACAAACCGCCGCCCGTTTTTCAGATTTATCACAGTCAGCGAAACGTATCCCGATGGAAAACTTTGCATGGCCAGAAATACGAAATAGACGCCACGATCTTCGTCCATACCCTCGAACGACCACCATTGTTTCCTGCGGAGTAACGCTGCCGACCCTCGACCGCGCCATTTTATCGGTATAAAACCTTCGTCTATCATTCGCAGTTTCCTGTTTTCGGCGATAACACAGCCCCGGTTTCAAATCCTTGTCTCAAAAAACGAAATTAACGCGCGCCATACGACATCAGCGACATCTGACATATCCTCAATGGTCTCAAATGTTCGACCGATAAAGACATCGGTCTTCGGGTTTCGGATCGAAAAACATATCGTTGTCCGGCCAGAATTCCGGCAGTTCCGGGTGTCTCGCGCGAAACCATCTACCGCCCTTTCCAATAATTCGCACTCGCCGCACGGCATCAATATCTTCGAGCGGGTTGCCTTCGAGCAGAACCACGTCCGATTCCATTCCGGGCTCAACAGAGCCTATCCTGTCGTCGATGCCCAGAAGTCGCGCCGCGTCTATCGTGGCCGCCTTAATCGCTCCGAGCTTCGACATTCCTATGTAATGCAGACGTCTGATTTCATCCACGGTTTCACCGGGAAATGATGTCACCGCGCCCATGTCCGTTCCCGCGCAAAACGGAACGCCAGCTTTGTTCAACAGTTCGGCGTTCCGAAGAATATATTTCAAATTTCCTTTCAGGCCGCGCGATGCTCCGAAACTTTTCAGGTAGCCTGGATCGGAGAAATCCATCCATGTATCCGCAAGGGTTTTCAGAAACCCTAAAGCCTGCGGCTCAAACATATCCACAGCCCGCGCGCTCGATAGAAATTCCGACTTATCTTCAAACCGAAGCACGCTGTCCGTCATTGTCAAAGTGGGAACAACTGTGGCTCCGCTCTGCCTTACATGCTCGATTTCCTCAGCGCTCATTTCTCTGTCGATTGGAAGATGTTCGATTGAATCCACATCGTGCCGCAGGATGCCCTGAAGGTCGTCCGCGCAGAAATGATGCACTGCTACTTTGAGGCCGAGCGAGCGCGCCGCGATGCAAATCGCTTCGAACACGTCTTCCGATATAGTCGGCAGAGGTCTATTCGCGCTCATTTCCGCATTGACTGAGGTATATCCAACTTTTATGACATCTATTCCCTGTCCGCTCAGGTGTTTTACGGCTGCCTCCGCCTCCGAGGGCGCTTGAAGATTTATCTTGGGCTGGCCTATGAATGCCGCGACCACTGACGATAGTGGTTCGATGTAATCGGGATATCCGCCACGGCAACTGAGTATTGCGCCGGATGCGAGTATGCGCGGACCGATTATCTTTCCCGACGCGATGCCCTGCCTGTACCGGTTCATGAGTTTTATGGGCGACAACATATCCCTGACGCAGACAACTCCGCACTCCAGAGTTGCCGCGAGGTTCCGGCGAATCTGACGCAGCGTCCATGCTCCGGGGACTCCTTTTTGTTCCGCGATGAACGGGCTGAGAATATGACAGTGGCAATCAATGAATCCGGGCGAAAGAGTAAGCCCGTTGCAATCTATCACATCGCAGTCGGCCGCGTTGTCCGGCGCGTCGATATTTTCAATTACGCCTTTTGAGACAAGCGCGCACGTTGGGGATGACAGATTTCCCATCTTCACATCCAACACGCGCACATTGCGCAGAAGCATTCTTATTCTTTTGGCTTCGATTCGATCCAGCATAAATGATGAGCCTCAAACGCAATTATATAATCAGTTAGCTTCATATGTTAAATCATTTATTATGCAATGCTTTTTAGTCTGAATGAAGCGCGCACAATGATTTGACATCCTCAAAAAAGCGATTTATTATAGAAGCAGGCATATTTGTGAAAAAAATAACTTGAAGGCGAGAAGGAGGGAATGAAATGGCTTTGACAGCGGAAGAAAGAGAAATGAAGGCATGGGGAGCGGAGTCTTTCAAAGGGCCGTGGCTTGACCTTTGCGAAGTGTTTTCGAGACTGCACAACGGAGAAGAGCTTACAAAAGAAGAAGTGAAAATCGATCCGTATTTTTTGCCTTTTGACATCGACGCGCGGGTTCTTTTCAAAATCATGAAGGCGGGCGGAAAAAAGGCTATCCTCGGCGACAACGGAAGCATGCTCACAATAATCACCAACACGGTGGGAGACGAAATCATCTGGGCCGCCATAGAGTTGGAAGAGGACGGCGCATACACGGAATTTCATCCGCTGGCCGACAAGCTCGGACAGGATTGGGATAAAAAAGGCGCTGAAATGATTTACAATGGCGACATGGAAGGCGCTTTCGACCATTTCAGTTCTTGGGTTAAAGAACAGAGCGGCATGTCTCACATAGAGCTTGGGATTTTGAAGGTCGCCAACATACAGTTCTTCGGCGCTTTCAAAAGAGCTTATGAGGAATCGGACAACGGCGCGAAAATCCTTCTAATGGGCATAAAGATGGTTGAGGCCGTAAGTGAGATTATGGAAGAGGGATGGGTGAAATTTTATCCTGATATCAATCTCAAGAAACTGCTCGAGACCATCGCTCCCGCTTTGAACATACTCAGCCCGGTTAACACCGCTCTTCAGGGCGCGTTGTCCAAGCTGCCGTTCTGATTTAGTTATTGATGAATAAAGAAAAGAAAAAGGCTCGGAAGAGCCTTTTTCTGTTTTTAGAGCGTTTTCAAAGCGGTGAAACTGAAAGTATTAAGATTAACCGATATGAAAGCGAAGCGGATAAATATACAATCGAAGGGTTGCTTAATCTCGGAAAAGCAGGTTTATGAGCGCCCTTTATGTTTTTTGTTCTCTATTAAAGCCTTTCGTCACTGAAAATGAAGAATCAGACATGCGTCGGATTCGCTTGACTTTGCTCATATATATTGATAGAACTTTATGGTTTTAAGGAATCGAAATGGAAACGCGCGCGGGGGTTGAGCGCGAGCGAAAATCTGCGGCTGAACAACATCTATAGCGGAAAGGCAGAACCGATATGAAACAACTGCTGACGGGCAACGAGGCGATAGCGCGCGGAGCGTGGGAGGCAGGCGTGTGTTTTGCGTCCGCGTATCCCGGCACTCCGAGCACGGAAATCACGGAAGCAATAGCCGGATACGGGGAAGTGAACGCTGAATGGGCTCCCAATGAGAAAGTGGCGCTTGAGGTCGGAATAGGAGCGGCGCTGGGCGGCGTCAGGACTCTGGTATGCATGAAGCATGTCGGCCTCAATGTCGCCGCAGACCCGTTCTGCACATTGAGCTACACGGGGATTTCCGCCGGGCTGGTTCTTATCTGCGCTGACGACCCGGCCATGCACAGCTCTCAGAACGAGCAGGACAACCGCTACTACGCGCGTCTGGCTAAAGTTCCTATGCTTGAGCCTTCAACGAGCCAAGAGGCGAAGGACTTCGTCAAGCTGGCGTTTGAAATGAGCGAAAAATTCGACACGCCCGTCATGGTAAGGGTAACAACGAGAATCAGCCATTCGCGCGGAATAGTCGAGCTGAAGCCGCGAAAAAGCCTCGCGCGAAAAGTATTCAAACCCGACCCCAAGAAATACGTGATGGTTCCTTCAAATGCCCGAATGAGACACAGGGTGGTTGTGGAGCGGCAGAAGAACATCGCGGAATACGGCGAAAAATCTCCTATCAACGCGATAGAGCCGGGAAAAGGGGATATCGGAGTGGTGTCTGCGGGAGTGGCCTATCAGTATGCGAGAGAGGTTTTTCCGCAAGCGCATTTTTTGAAGATTGGGCTTTCAAATCCATTGCCTAAGGAAATGGTTAGGAAATTCGCCAAAGGCAAAAAAAAGATATATGTCGTCGAAGAACTTGAACCGTTCATGGAAGAACAAATTGCGGCGATGGGAATAGCGGTAGAGGGCAAATCGCGGCTGCCTGAGATAGACGAATTGAACCCGGATGTCGTTCGAGACGGTTTCGTGAAGAAAAGAAAGCCGCACAAGGCCGATGTCGTGGAAGGGCTGCCCAACCGCCCGCCCAACTTGTGTCCGGGATGCCCGCACAGAGGGTTGTTCTCAGCGATAAAGCCGTTGAAGCTTGTCATATTCGGAGACATAGGTTGTTACACGCTTAGCGTGCTTCCTCCGCTCAGTACCCATGACAGTTGTGTGTGTATGGGAGCCAGCATAGGGATGTCTCACGGGTACAGCAAGGTGGGCGGAAATACTACTCAGAAGAGCGTGGGCGTGCTGGGCGACTCGACATTCATGCACAGCGGCCTGACAGGCGTCATGGAAATGGCGTACAACAAAGGCTCCAACACGGTCATAATACTCGACAACCGAACGACGGCAATGACGGGCGGCCAGAATCATCCGGGAACGGCCCGAACTCTCAAGGGCGAAGATACGGTGTCTTTGAATCTGGAGGAAGTCTGTCGCGCTCTCGGAGTGAAGCGCGTTTTTAGAGTTAACCCGTTCGAAGTGAAGGCAACCAGAGAGGTCGTGAAGAGAGAGGTTTCGATAGAGGAACCTTCGGTGGTCATCTCGACGGCTCCATGTCCGCTGATATTCAAAGTGAAAAGCGCGCCTCTGGCGGTGGATGCGGATAAATGCAAAGAGTGCGGAGCCTGCCTGAAGATTAACTGCCCCGCTTTAACCAAGAGAGGCGAGAAGGCGTTCATTGTGGATTATCTATGCAATGGTTGCGGAGTGTGCGGACAGATTTGTCCGTTCGACGCGATTGGAGTTCCGGCATCGAAATAAAAAATTCGTCACTTCGGAGACACTGATATGAAAACGGCATCGACAGAGAAAAAAGCAGCCGGCAAGGCGACATCGAAAGAGCCGATCGACATTCTGATTGTGGGAGTCGGCGGACAGGGCATAATACTCGCGAGCAGAATAATCTCTCAGGCGCTGGTGTACGCCGGATACGACGTGAAACAGTCGGAAGTCCACGGAATGGCGCAGAGAGGCGGAGCTGTTTCCAGTCATATCCGCGCAGGCGAGAAGGTTTATTCTCCGCTCATTCCTTATGATTCGGCCCGTTATATGCTGTCTTTCGAATCTCTCGAAGCTCTAAGGTACATGAGCTATATCTACGCGGGTTCCACAGTGTTGTTGAACGACCAGAAGATAGACCCTCCCTCGGTCGCGTCAGGGCAGCAGCAGTATCCGCCCGACGTGATTGAGAGGATAAAGAAGAAGGCCAAAGACGTGAGAGTGATTCCGGCCGCGGATGTGGCTTTCGAACTGGGGAACGAAAGGGTCGTGAATGTGATTCTTACCGGGGCGTTGGCCGGCAATCTTCCTGTTAGCAGAAAAATATGGATGAAAACATTATCCGAACTTGTGCCTGCGAAACTCATGGAGATAAACACGAAAGCTTTTGAGCGAGGAATGCAGTTCAGCAATAGATAAAGCGGCGGATTGGCGGAGAGCGCCGCAAAAGACCCGATGAAAGAAGGATTGAGAATGGCGAAAAAACATCTTATCTGGAACGAGCGTTACGAATGCATGCCCGATTCGAAAAAGAAGGAATTGCAGCTTGAGAGGCTGAAGCTGCTTGTGAGCCGCGTGTACGACAAAGTCGCGCCGTACAAAGCAAAGATGGACGCCGCGGGCATTGCGCCGAAGGATATTAAGAAGCTCGAAGACATCGCAAAGCTGCCTTTCACCACGAAAGAGGATTTGGCGGCCAACTATCCGTTCGGCATGTTCGCCGTGCCGATGAAGAAAATCATAAGGATACATTCATCTTCAGGGACGACGGGAAAGCCCAAGGTGGCCGGATACACGAAGAACGACATCAAGATGTGGGCTGACGTGATGGCGAGAACGCTCACATGCGGCAACACGACGAAGAACGACGTTGTGCAGAATGCTTACGGATACGGTTTGTTTACAGGCGGACTGGGCGCGCATTACGGCGTGGAAAAAATCGGGGCCACGGTTGTGCCGATATCGGGCGGCAACACGAAACGGCAGATTCTCGTTATGAAGGATTTCGGAGTCACCAAGATGTGTTGCACGCCGTCTTACTGCCTGTTTTTGTCGGAAGCTCTGCGAGAAGCCGGGCTGGAGCCGGGCAGGGACATCAAGCTGAACACGGCTTTTCTCGGCGCGGAACCGTGGACGCGGGAACTAAGGGAACAGGTGGAGAAAAATATCAGCATCGACGCAATAGACATCTACGGACTGACTGAAGTGATCGGCCCCGGCGTTTCCAGCGAGTGCATGGAAAAAGTCGGATTGCATATATTCGATGACAACTTCTATCCAGAGGTTGTCGATCCAGATACCCAACAGCCTCTGCCATTGGGGGAAAAGGGCGAGCTGGTTTTCACTACTCTTACCAAGGAAGCTTTCCCGGTCGTAAGGTACAGGACAAGGGACATAACAAGGTTGATCCCCGAGAAGTGCGCGTGCGGTCGAACGCACATCAGGATGGAAAGGCTTACCGGACGAACTGACGATATGCTGATAATCCGAGGGGTAAACGTTTACCCCAGCCAGATAGAGAGCGTGATAGTTCAGATTCCCGGCTTGGAGCCTCACTACCAGATACTTGTGGACAGGCAGGGCGCGATGGACATGCTGGAAGTCTGGATCGAGGTCTCTCCCGGAATTTTTACGGACAATATCAAAGGACTTGAAAAACTGGAGAAGAGGATCAGGGGAGAGATGGAGAGCGTGCTGGGGATTGGAGTGAAGTTGAAACTGGTCGAGCCGAAGGCTATTCAGAGGTCCGAAGGAAAGGCGCAGAGGATAATCGACAGGCGGACTGTTTACGACAAATAGGATTTTGTTATAAAATATATAGCTTAAGCAATAGCCACAGAAGGAATGTAAATTCCTTCGGGGCGCGAGTCGAAAGGAGATTCCGGCGCATGGTCAAACAGATATCGGTGTTTTTGGAAAACAAGTATGGAAGAATGGCTGAAGCCACAGAGGCAATCGGAGAGGCGGGAGTCAACATACGCGCGTTGTCGGTGGCGGACACATCCGATTTCGGAATATTGCGCTGTATAGTAAACGACACGGAGAAAGCGCTGAAAGTGTTGAGGGAAAAAGGATTCACTGCGAGCGCCACCCCGGTCGTAGCCGCTGAAGCTCCCGACGAGCCGGGAGGGTTGGCAAGACTTCTGAAAATCCCGCGCGACAACAACGTGAACGTGGAATATCTTTACGCGTTTGTGACAAAGTCGCGAGACAACGCCGTTGTGATACTGCGCGTGGATGAATATGAAAAACTGATATCGCTGCTGGAGAAGGGGGGGGTGAAAGTACTGACAGAGCAGGAAGCAGTTTCGCTTTGAAGAAGGGCCGGTTGGAAGGCGGAATGCTCCGCCGAAATAAGCGCCGCACCCGCATGGCGCGAAAAAAAAAGAGGAGTTGACAATGAAGAGTAGATTGAGGATGTTGTGTTCCCTCGCGATAATCACTGGGTTGGCAATGGCCGCCGGGCTGCTCGCAGGTTGCAGCCAAGCCAAGAAAGAAAAAGTTGAAGAAGTGAAAGAGCCGTACAAAATCGGAGCGATATTCGCTGTCACAGGGCGCGCCGCGCCCCTCGGCGAACCCGAAAAAGAAACCGCAGAAATGCTCGTCGCTCAGATCAATGAAGCCGGCGGGATTAACGGTCACAAACTCGAACTCATCGTCGAAGACGACGAGGGCGACGAAACAAAGTCCCTGATGGCCGCAAAAAAACTTATCGAAAAAGACCAAGTTCTTGCTGTTGTGGGCACCACGACCAGCGGAACCACCCTCGCCATCATGAAGACGTTTGAAGAAGCGCAGACCCCGCTGGTTTCCTGCGCGGCAAGCGTGAAGATCGTCGAGCCGGTGAATCCTTGGGTGTTCAAGACCCCGCAGAGCGACAGAGACGCCGTTCTGAAAATCCTTGAATACCTCGAAGCGCAGGGCATCAACAAAATCGCTTTCATCAATGATTCCAACGCTTACGGCGTGAGCGGAAAGATTGAGATTGAAGCTCTCGCCCCGCAACGCGGCGTAGAAATAGTCGCGAAAGAGACTTTCGGCGGCGAAGACACTGACATGACGCCGCAGTTGACGAGGATTAAAGGAACGAAAGCCCAAGCCGTGATATGCTGGGGAACGAATCCCGGCCCGGCGATTGTCGCCCGCAACATGAAACAGCTTAAAATGTCCATCCCGCTCATTCAGAGCCATGGAGTGGCCAACGCTAAATTCGTCGAATTGGCAGGCGACGCTGCGGAAGGCGTGTTGTTGCCTTCAGGCCGCTTGATAGTGGCAGAGCAGCTTCCGGACGGTCATCCGCAGAAACAAATGCTTATCGACTATAAGACCGCTTACACGGGCAAGTACAACAAGCCTGTCAGCACCTTCGGCGGCCATGCGTATGACGCGATAAAGATTCTTGCCGGCGCTCTTGAAAGAGGGGGCGCGGACAAGGCGAAAATCCGCGACGAAATTGAAAACACCAAAAATTTCGTCGGAACCGCAGGCGTTTTTAATTACTCGCCGGAAGACCATTACGGACTCGACGTGTCCGCGTTCTCCATGGTGGAGATTAAAGGCGGACAGTGGCAGCTAGTGTCTGAATGAACAAGCAACTATGATACGCGGGGGCGGGGATTATGATTTCCCCGCCCCGCTTTTTTAAGGCATCGATGACTATAACAGAGCAGATTTTGCAGTATGTTTTGAGCGGATTGGTGATGGGCAGCAGCTATGCTCTTATTGCTCTCGGTTTCACCATAATATATAACGGAACCAACATCATTAACTTTGCGCAGGGGGAATTTGTCGTAATCGGCAGCCTGCTGATGGTGACAATGACGGAAGTCTACGAGCTTCCGATGCCGCTGGCGTTTATTATAGCCGTGGCCGGCACTGCGCTAGTGGCTTTCGCGCTTCAACGTCTTGCCATTCATCCTCTTAGAAACTCCAATGCGATGACCCTGATAATCGTGACAATCGGCGCGTCTATAGTTTTGCGCGGCATATCCATGTTTATTTGGGGAAAAGACGCATACGCTATGAGGCATTTCAGCGGAGAAGAGCCGATTGAAATTTTTGGAGCCACCATTCTCCCTCAAAGTTTCTGGGTTTTCGGGATAACTATAGCGGCGGTTGTGTTGCTCCAGTTGTTTTACAGGAAAACGCTTATGGGAAAGGCGATGCTTGCAACCGCCGTAAATAAAACGGCCGCCAGACTCATGGGTATAAATGTCGAGAATGTGCTTTTAATATCATTCGTGGTCAGCGGAGCGCTTGGCGCGACCGCCGGAATCATCATCGCTCCATTAAATTTAGCCAAATACGACGCGGGAGTCATGCTGGGCCTGAAAGGATTCTGCGCTTGCATTTTAGGCGGGCTTGGCAGCAGCGGCGGCGCTATAATAGGCGGAATCCTTCTCGGCATTATAGAGGCCCTCGGCGCGGGACTTATTTCTTCCAGCTATCGCGACGCAATCGCGTTCGTCATCCTTCTGTTGGTTTTGTTCGTGAGACCGCAGGGTTTGGCCCCTCTCAAAGAGATGATGATGGGGCAGGAAAAACAGTAATGAAATCTTTGTTAAAAAATGATTACGGGATTCTGGTCGCGTTGATGTTCGTTCTAGCCGCTCCGCCGATACTTGTCAAATTCGGGGCGATGAATTCTTACTATATCAGCATTCTTATCTTTATGGCTTTGAATACGATGATTGCCGTGGGGTTGAACCTTTTAGTCTGTCACGCCGGCCAGATATCTCTCGGACACGCCGCATTCTACGGAATAGGCGCTTATACGTCCGCGATTTTGACCGTGGTTTACGGTTGCCCGCTATGGGTGGATGTTATCGCGGCTATGGTTCTGTCCGGAGTCATCGCTTATCTGGTCGGCGCGCCCACTCTGAAGTTGAAAGGGCACTATCTGGCTGTGGCGACGATGGGCCTCGGCATAATAGCTTTCATCGTTATGAACGAGTGGCATTCCGTCACGGAAGGCCCTTCGGGAATCGTAGGGATTCCCCGTCTGAAGATTTTTGAAACCGTCATGAGGACGGATATGCAGGTGTATTACCTGTATTGGGCCATAGCTTTAATTGTTATTTTGGTGGCGATTAACATATTGAATTCCAGAGTCGGCAGGGCTTTGCGCGCGTTGCACGGAAGCGAGACGGCGGCGGCGGCTATGGGAGTGAATGTTAATTCCTACAAACTTAAAGTGTTTGTAATCAGCGCCGTGTTTGCCGGGCTTGCCGGAAGCTTGTACGCGCACTACATGACTTTCATAAGCCCTCCTTCTTTCGGGCTTCAGTTCTCGATAATGCTCGTGCTGATGATAATAGTCGGCGGAGCAGAGACCATCTGGGGCGCTTTGATCGGGGCGGTTCTGATAACGTCTATGAGAGCGTTTCTCGGAGAGGCTCTCGGCGCGTATAAAGACTACGATGTGATTGTCTACGGGCTTGTAATGATGGTGGTAATGATATTCATACCGGCTGGATTGGCGGGCGGAGTCTCCATTATCGCGCGAAAACTGAAGCGCGGTTCCGCTCAGCCTGAAGAGATCGGCGCATGAAACTCTTTTAGGGGACGGCTGTATATGGCATTCGCTAGAGGCTCCGATAAACAAACATTCGACGGACCTCTGCTTAACGTGCGGAATCTCACCATCAGGTTCGGCGGGCTGATAGCCGTAAACGATGTGAGCTTCAGCGTGAGATCGGGTTGTGTAAAGGCGATAATCGGCCCGAACGGCGCGGGCAAAACGACCATCTTCAATCTGATAAGCGGCATTTACAAACCTGCGTCGGGCGAGATATTTCTGAGGAACCACAGGCTGGACAAGATGCCGATGCACATGATGGCCGAACTGGGGCTGAGCCGCACTTTCCAGAACGTTCAGTTGTTTCACAATATGAGCGTTCTGGAAAACGCGATGGTGGGCTGTCACACTAGAACTAGGGCAGATTTGCTGCCTTCGATTCTGAGGACGCCGGGCATGAGGCGCGAAGAGCGCGAGTCTCGCGAGTGCGCGATGGAGAATCTTGAAAAAGTCGGGCTTGCCGGATTTGCGGATTTGCCGGCAGGCTCTTTGCCTTTCGGCAAGCAGAGAGTTCTGGAAATAGCCCGCGCTCTTGCGAGCGACCCGGAACTGCTTCTGCTCGACGAGCCTGCCGCGGGACTAAACACGACCGAGACCGGCGAAGTGGGCGAGATTATCACCTCGCTCAAGGAAAAAGGAATGACTATTCTGCTTGTAGAGCATGACATGAGCCTCGTGATGAACATTTCCGACGAGGTTGTCGTAGTGGACTACGGGAAAAAGATTGCCGAAGGAACGCCGACTGAGGTGCAGAACGACGCAAAGGTTGTATCGGCGTATCTCGGAGCGGACTTGGAAGCGGTATAAAGTTTGCGGACTCGATCAAATTGTCCGTTCCTATAAGGAGCGGCACGGGAGGCAATATGAAAAGGAACAGGTTTGGCGTGTTTTGTTCGACCGCTCTCAGCGTTGCGATACTCGCGCTCGCGCTGAGCGGGTGTTCGGGCGATAAGGGCGCAAAGAAGGAAGAATCCGCCGAACCTTATAAAATCGGCGCGATATTTTCCGTCACGGGCAGAGGCGCTCCCATCGGCCAGCCCGAAAGGGAAACCGCCGAGCTTATGCGCGATCAGATTAACGCGGCGGGCGGAATCAACGGAAGAATGATAGAGCTTATCGTCGAAGACGACGAAGGCGACGAGACCAAAGCTATGATGGCCGCGAAGAAACTTATCGAGAAGGACGGAGTCATTGCCATTATCGGCCCCAGCCTCAGCGGCCCGACCCTTGCTATTTCGCAATATGTGGCGGAAGCTCAGGTCCCGATGGTCGCATGCGCAGCCAGTGTTAAAATTGTCGATCCGGTCAACCCTTGGGTTTTCCAAGTGGCTCTTACAGACAGGCATTCCGTAAACAAAATTCTCACCTATCTTACATCGCAGGGCATAAACAAAATCGCTTTCATCAACGACAGCAACGCCTACGGGGTTAGCGGCAAGGCTGAGATGACTGCTTTGGCTCCGAAGAAAGGCGTCGAGGTCGTGGCATGGGAGGCGTTCGGCGGCGAAGACACCGACATGACTCCTCAACTGACCCGCGTGAAGGCTTCCGGCGCGGAGGCCATCGTGGTATGGGGAACCAATCCCGGCCCCGCCGTCATTACCAGAAATATGAAACAGTTGAAGATGACTATTCCTCTGGTGCAGAGCCACGGCGTCGCGAACATGAAGTACATCGAGCTTTCGGGCGATTCCTCAGAGGGCGTTGTTCTGCCCGCAGGCCGCCTCATCGTCGCGAATCAACTTCCTGATTCTGATCCGCAGAAACAGATTCTCCTCGATTATACCAAAGCCTTCACCGAGAAATACAACAAACCTCCCGACCATTACGGCGGGCATGGATACGACGCGATTATGCTGACCGCGAAAGCCGTCGAGAAAGCCGGCGCGGATAGATCTCTCATCAGAGAGACTTTAGAGAAAACAACAGGATTCATCGGCACGGACGGGATTTTCAACATCACGCCTGAAGACCATAATGGTTTATCTGAGGATTCTTTCGTGATGGTTCGCGTCGAGAACGGGCAATGGAAGCTTCTCGATCAGTAATTAGCTTCGCTGCGCGATAGTTTGTGAATGACGCGATTTGTTTTTTGATTTTGCTCAACGAAGGCGTTGCGGGTTATGCTGAAAGTTAAAAGCGTCAGAGCCGGATACGGCGCTATCAGAGCCTTGAAGGGCGTGTCTTTCCATGTGAATGAAGGGGAAATAGTCACGCTTATCGGAGCGAATGGAGCGGGCAAGAGCACGCTTCTGAACACGATCTCAGGGCTGGTCAGATCGACGGCGGGCGAGATTCTCCTCAGAGACAAGCCCATTCACAAGATGACTCCGGCTCAGATCGTCAGGCAGGGGATTTCTCAATCCCCGGAAGGCAGGCAGGTTTTCGCCTCTCTCAGCGTGCGCGACAATTTGATTCTGGGAGCCTATCCTCGGATGAGAAGTTCCACTCGCGCGGAAATCGCTCAGGACCTTGAACATGTCGAACAGCTTTTTCCCATTCTCAAGGAAAGAGACCGCCAGTCGGCGGGAACCCTCAGCGGCGGAGAACAGCAGATGCTAGCTATCGGCCGCAGCCTAATGGCGAAGCCGCGCATTCTCCTTCTCGACGAACCCACTATGGGGCTTGCCCCGATAATTACCGCCGAGATTCTTAAAACTGTCCGCAGGCTCCGCGATGAAGAGGGCGTCACCATAGTCCTCATCGAACAGAACGCGCGGGCGGCTCTCTCTATTGCCGACAGGGGATATGTCCTCGAAACAGGCCGCGTCTCTCTCGAAGGCAAAGTGGAAGAACTCTTGGAAAACAGCGAAGTAAAACGCGCGTACCTCGGAAAAGGGTACAAGGAGGTCTGGGAATAATGCCGATCTTCGACAAAGATGCCGAATTGATGAAACGCGGCGAAATCAGGCAGTTGCAGCTAGAGCGCCTTCAGGCAATCGTCTTTCGCTGCCACAAAAGCGTTTCCTTCTATCGGAAAAAATTCGAGAACGCCGCGCTCACCCCGGACGACATTCAGTCGCTCGACGACATCTCTCGTCTGCCTTTCACTACCAAGGCGGACCTCCGCGACAGCTACCCTTATGGCATGTTCGCCGTCCCGCTGCGCGAAATTGTTAGGATACATTCTTCCAGCGGCGCCACTGGCCTTCCGACCGTCGTAGGCTACACCAGAAACGACCTTAAAAACTGGAGCGTCCTGTGCGCCCGCATCATGTTCGCCGCCGGCGTGACCGCTGACGATGTTGTTCAGATAGCCTTTGACTACGGCATATTTACCGGCGCGTTCGGAATCCATCAGGGCGCAGAACGCATCGGCGCTTCCGTCATCCCCACCTCCGTCGGCAACACCGACAGGCAGATTAAAATCATTCAGGACTACAAGACGACCGCTTTGGCATGCACCCCAGCTTACGCGCTCGGCCTTGCCGAAAAAATGGCCGAGTCTGGCGTAGACCCGAACACCACCTCTCTCAAAATCGGCCTTTTCGGAGGCGAACCGTGGTCCGAATCGACCCGCGCAAAAATTGAAGACAAGCTTTTTATTCGCGCTATGGACAATTACGGAATAAGCGAAGTCCTTGGCCCCGGCGTCGCGGGCGAGTGCGAAGCCCGCTCCGGCCTTCACATCAACGAAGACCATTTCTACGCTGAAATAATCAATCCCGACACTCTCGAAAAACTCCCGGACGGCGTCGAAGGCGAACTCGTCCTCACCACTTTGACCAAAGAAGGCTTTCCGCTCATTCGTTACCGCACCGGCGACATCACAAAACTGAACACTGAGAAATGTTCCTGCGGCCGCGAACTAGCCAGAATGTCGAGAGTCTTTTGCAGAGCTGACGACACCATTATCGTTCGCGGGATAAATATCTATCCCGCCAGAGTCGAATCTCTGATAAAAACTCCAGAAGGCATATTGCCGGAATACCAGATAATCGTTGAAAACGTGGATTCTCAGGATCAGGTTCAGTTGCTCATAGAGGTTACCGAAGAACTATTCTTGGACGAGATGAGACGACTGAGGGAATACCATCTTAACTTGGAAAAAACACTCAAAGCCTCGCTCGGACTGGCAATCAAGGCGAAACTAGTGGAGCCGAAAGCGATTCCCCGCGAAGGAGGCTCCATCAAACGCATCGTCGACCGCCGATCAAACAATAGTTGTTGACGTTTTAGGCAAGATTATAATGCCTTTTCATATATGGTTGCGCTAATCAAAAATCTTGCTTTTCGAGAAGCGGGCTCAACGCAAACTCATCGAATATTGACATAAAACTAGACAATAAAAAAAGCCTCTTTCCAGAGGCTTTTTTATTCTGCTAAATTGACTCAGTATCGCATTCTGCAAATCAAACTTCGAGCATTGCTTCGAGAGCGCTTTTGTCTCCCGTGTTGAACATGAAATCCTTTGCGAAAACATCAGGAAGAATATTCGAGCAGAAGAACTGGGCGGTCTTGATTTTATTGAAGTAGAATTTGGCGTCCGCGTTGTCTTCCCGCACCGCTTTTTTCTTGTCGTCGTCATCCGCGCCTTTGGCGCTGTAAATGGCTTCAAGTTTATCGCCCGCGACTTTTGCCTGCTCCAGCATCAGATAAGCGCAGACGATGTGACCGAATATGAAGAGGAACGGCGTGGCGCAGAGCACAGGATAATATGGGTCTTGTTTGCCAAGCTTAGGAAGCTTTGCCGTAATGCCCGCCAATTTGTCTCTGGCTTTTCCAAGCGTGTCAACGCCGGACGAGAGGAGCGGGTTGTCCTTGTTGTCGGCGAGGAACTTATTCAGCTCCATCAAGAAGCTCATCAGCACCATGCCGCCCTTCATCCCGACTTTTCTTCCCAGCAGATCAAGAGCCTGAATGCCTGTCGTGCCTTCATAAATATTCGTAATCTTCACATCCCGGTAATACTGTTCGAGAGGATATTCGCGGCAATATCCGTAGCCGCCAAGAACCATAATGCCCAGTCCGGTCACATCGTTTGCCACTTCGGTGCAGTACGCCTTGCAGATGGGGGTGAGCAGTTCGAGGTAGCCGTGATACTTCTCTTTTTCTTTCGGGTCGTCGGCGCACATGGCAAAATCGGAGTAGTACGCGGCGCGGTATAGCAGGGCGCGAGTGGCCTCCGTGTACGCCTTCATCGTCATGAGCATCCGGCGGATGTCCGGATGTTTGACTATGGCGACGCGCGGCGCGTTCACGTCCGCCATATTCAGAATGTCGACGCCCTGAATTCTTTCGTTGGCGTACGCGAGAGCTTCCTGATACGCCTGTCCGCTCTGAGACATCGCCTGCACGCCGACGCCTATCCGCGCCTCGTTCATCATCTGGAACATCGCAACGATGCCTTTGTTCTTCTGTCCTATCAGCCAGCCTTGGCACTTTCCGTTCTCGCCGAAATTCAGCGTGCAAGTGGGCGAGCCGTGAATGCCCATTTTCTTTTCAATCCCGCCGCACGCCACGTCATTTGATTCGCCGAGCGAGCCGTCCGCGTTAATCTTGAATTTCGGAACGATGAACAGGCTGATGCCCTTCATGCCGGGCGCTTCTCCGTCCACGTGCGCCAGAACGAGGTGGATAATATTTTCAGTTATATCCTGATCGCCCGAAGTGATAAACGACTTCGTGCCGGAAATCATATAGAAGCCATCGGGCGCGGAAGGGTCCGGCTTGGCGGAAGTCTTAAGATCGCCTACCGCGCTCCCGGCGGACGGTTCCGTCAGGCACATCGTTCCCGCCCACTTGCCTGACACCATTTTATCAATGTACAAAGCTCTTTGTTCGTCCGTTCCGAAGCTCTCAATGACATGCGCCGCGGCGCGGGTGAGGCCGGGCGTCATCATGAAAGTCTCGCAGGCCCCAACGAACGCTTCTCCGATGGCAATGCCGACAACCGACGGAAAACCGCCCCCGCCGTATTCCGGATTCCCCGTCGGCGCGACCCACCCGTTATCGCAATACTCCTGATAGACGGGAATCTGGTCGGCCGGAACGCTTACCTTTTGTGTTGCCGGGTCATACTTCGCTCCGATTTCATCCGCGTTCTTGTTCAACGGCGCAATCTTCTCAGTAGCGAACCTTATCGCTTGGTCTATCACCATGTCGCAGTCTTCCGGGCCGTAATCTTTGAAGGCCTGAAGCGATAGTGTTTTGTTGAAATCCAGAACTTCTTTGATGATGAACTGAGCGTCTCTTTTGTCAAAGCGGTATGCCATATCGTTCCTCCATTATTATTGATGCGAACTTTTTGAGTGACATCTTGTGCAATATATCACAAGCGCGCTCCTTTTGTAAAATAAAAATTACCTGCAAATTCTCGCATGATTTTCAAATGCGGGCGATTGTCAAAACGCGCGCTTCAGTCTTTTTGTTCTTGTTTGAAATACTCTTAAAATTGAGGTCTTATTGTTATTCAACTGAGCCGGAGCGATCTTCGACGACTTTGCCGTACAGTCTCACGAGTTCCGGAAATTCATAGTACTCCACAAGCTCTCCATGTGAAAACACGACATATCTGCCGATGGGTATCCCATACAACGGATCTCCGTATCTCCATCTTTCAAGTATCTTTGCGCCTTTTGATATGATATCCTTGGCTACTGGCTCTCCTATCGCCGATACGACCTGTTCGTAATTCATCCCTATCAACAGAAATCCTCTTGAAGCATAAAACGCTTTTACAGGGTCCCAATCGGGATTCACTCTAAGCAGTTCTGCCGTTCTCGGATCATTTATTATTGATTTCACTCCCATTTTTTCAATAGCTTTATCGTCGCCTGCGGATAACGCTTTATCCAGAGAGTCGGATTCGCATTCATCGATAACCGCTATGCCGTAATTCTTCTCATCGCCTCTCGGAACAATCACTCTCCTGACTTTCAGGTCATACTCCTTGCCGTCGGCAGGGCATCTCTTCATTGTTCCGGTCAACACGGATGACGTAGGATTGCGGAAAGAGGCAATATAAACAAAAAGAATAACTGACGACGCGCAAAGAACAAATAACAATGCCGCGTAAAACCATGACATTCCGGATGCTTGCCCGGAAAAACGATTCCCTGCGCCCTTGTATCCACCTTCGCAGCGCGGGCATCTATCCGCGCCGCGCGGAATAGGCGCGCGGCATTTTGAGCATAGCGATGTCCCTCTAATATCCATGCTGAATTACCTTTGCTTCCGAACTCGGCGGATTTCATTTCGAGCCGCCGACTAAAGTATATTTTGTTTGCGGCGGATTGAAAAGCGCGACACTCTATATCGTTGACGATGCGGCAAACGGATGTTACTCTATCATTGAGGCTTCTACATGGTGACTCTTGTCTACATCTGCGGCAGTTGCAAAGGCGACATACAATCGCGAACGTTCGAAGTCGAGTACGCCGATGTTAGCGAAGCAGGCTCGGCTTCCGTCCCTCCTTGCCCGACATGCAAGAAAAGCCGCAGCGTGACAAGGTATTTCGGACACAATATCTACTCCGCCCCGAAAAAGAAGGCAAGCTGCATTCCCTCAGGATACAAAACGCTTGAAAACTCCGAAAAAAAAGCTGTCGTTTCGTTAGGCGTCAGGGTGGACGACGAAGAAGAGCGAAAGGCGGTACAGCACACCATTGAAGAGCTTACAGGCGGTATTCCAGTTGAAGATTTGTCTGATGCCGACGTCGATGTTCCGGAAACCAGACTCGGTCTGAAAAAAGGAACTATGGACAGAGCCATTTTCGATATGCGTCAGAAGAAAATGTTTAAAGAATTGGCCGAAGGCAAGAAAGTGAGCGGATTCTACCTTCCACTCACCGGCGACACCGGAAACTAATCGCAAATCAACCGTAAAAAGCAAACTGCGCGCCGCTTCCGCGCGTTTCCGCAGACTTTATACTTGACAGTGACAGTTCTAATATTACAAAGAATAAATAGTTTCGTCGACGATAGCGATGTAGTTGTCTTTCAGCGTTTGAATCGCTTTTTCCGTGTCGCTCACGCGGAAAATCAAGATGGCGTTGTTCCTGAATTTTCTCAGGTAAGGATAAAGGTAGTGAACGTTGACGCCCGCCGCGCCTAACGGTTTCAGCACCGAGTTAAGCCCGCCGGGATGGTCGGGAGATTCCACCGCTATGACATCTCTCTGCCACACGTTGTAGCCCGCCGCAGAAAGAACCTGTTCAGTCTGGTCCGGGTTGTCGGTGATAAGCCTGATCGTGCTTTTGTCCGCGGATTCGGCAAGCGATATCGCTCCGATGTTTATCCCGGCTTTCCCCAGAAGATCGCTGACTCCTGAAAGCGCTCCGGGCGCGTTGTCCAGTAGAACCGATACCTGCTTAATTGGTTTTGTCATGTCTGTCCGCCATGTTTGAAGTTGTCAGCTATGCCTCTATGCTCTCAAGCTTCTTGATTTGTTCTTTCGCATTGTCGTGCCCGGCCTTGATTGCCTTGATATTGAACTCGACAAGCTCTTTCTTTTTCTTCCCTGTAACCTCGCCGACCGCGTCGATTAGTGACTGGAAAGAAACGACGTTAGATACAGCGGCGTACGCGCCGAGCATCACCATGTTCGCCGAACGCATTGCTCCCAATTCTTCGGCGATGTCCGAGCCGGGAACCTGTATCTGGGTCACTCCGCTTCTTCCGAGTTCGACATTCACGAGAGAGGAGTTTGTGACGATATAACCGCCGGGTTTGATTATGTGTTGAAATCTGAGCAGGGAAGGATTGTTCATCGCCACCACGTAATTGGGAGACGAAGCGATAGGCGAGGAAATCTCGTCAGTCGATATGGAAACGGTGCAGTTCGCCGTTCCGCCGCGAACCTCCGCGCCGTAGCTTGGCATATAGGTTACGAATTTATCTTCGTTCATTGCGGCGGTCGCCACGCAAACACCCATCAGCAACACGCCCTGACCGCCGAATCCTGCGAATATCGTTTTAACCAGCATCTTTTTTTGATCCCTTCCGGGAGTCCTTTATCACTCCGAGCGGAAAATACGGAGTCATGACCTCGTCTATCCACTTCCATGATTTGACAGGGCTCATTTTCCAGTTTGTCGGGCACGGCGAAAGAATCTCTACCATCGAGAAACCTTCACCGTTCATTTGAGTGAGGAACGCTTCCCTGATCGCTTTTTTGGTTCTTCGGATTGCTCGCACTGAATTTACCGCGCAACGCTCGATATAGGTGGAGCCTTCGAGGGAAGCGAGAAGTTCGCTGACTTTTATCGGGTAACCCTCGCGATGAGCTTCTCTACCAGCGGCGGCGGGGGAGGTCGTTGTGCGCTGGCCGAGTAGCGTCGTAGGGGCCATCTGCCCTCCCGTCATTCCGTACACCGCGTTGTTCACAAAGATAACCGTAATATTTTCGCTTCTGTTCGCTGAATGAACCGCCTCCGCCGTGCCGATTGCCGCGAGGTCGCCGTCTCCCTGATACGAAAAAACGATCGATTCAGGATTCGCTCTTTTGATGCCGGTGGCGACAGCGCAGGCGCGGCCGTGCGGCGCTTCTATCATATCGACGTCGAAATAGAAATAAGCCAGAACGGCGCAGCCGGCGGGGGGCACGCCCACAGCGCGGTCTGCTATTCCGAGTTCCTCGATTACTTCGGCTGTAAGCCTGTGGATAACGCTGTGTCCGCAACCCTGACAATAATGGGTAGCAGCGTCTTTCATGGTTGACGGCCTTGCGGGCCTTCGTCTTTTCATGTTATTTCTCTCTCGCTATCTTGTTGTATGCTCTTGATATCACTCTAAAAAGCTCGGCGGGGGTCGGCACCACGCCTCCGGGCCTTCCGTACATCAAAACTTCGGCTCTGCCTTTTACGCCCAGTTGCACATCCTCAACCATTTGACCTGTGCTCATCTCGAAACTCATGAAATGCTTGACCGTTTCGGCTGTTTTGTAAATGTGCTCGTAAGGGAACGGCCAAAGCGAAATCGGTCGTATCAGTCCGACCCGCATATTCTTCTCGACGCATCTCTTAACCGCGGCTTTTGCTATTCTGGCGGCGGTCCCGTACGCGACTATCGCTAACTCGGCGCCCTTCATATAGTATTCCTCATGCCTGATTTCGCGCCGCTCTATTCGCTGGTACTTTCTGTATAACCGCCAGTTCTGTTCTTCCTCGACATCCACATCCAGCAGAAGCGACCTTATGAATCTGCTGGGCCTGTCTTTTGCCCCTTTGACTGTCCACGGTTTGTCGGGAAGCTGTTCAGGCAAAATCTCCTTGTCGTTGAACACCACCGGCTCCATCATCTGTCCTAGCATTCCGTCCGCCAGCACAAGCACAGGCGTTCTATACTCGTCCGCCAATTCGAAGCTTTTGCGCGTAAGGTCGTAAAGTTCCTGAACGGAAGCAGGAGCAAGCACTATGGTGCGATAGTCGCCGTGGCCGCCGCCGCGCGTCGCTTGGAAATAATCGCTCTGAGCCGGGGCGATGTTGCCGAGACCGGGTCCGCCTCGCACTATGTTCACTATAACGCAAGGAAGCTCCATCGCTGCTATGAATGAGATGCCTTCCTGCTTCAGGCTGATTCCCGGAGATGACGAGGATGTCATCACCCGCGCTCCGGTGGACGCCGCTCCGAGCGCCATGTTGATCGCGGCTATCTCGCTTTCCGACTGTAGAAACACTCTGCCGGTGTCCATCATCCGCCGCGCCATGTACTCTGTCAGTTCGTTCTGTGGAGTAATAGGATATCCGAAATAACACGCGCAACCGGCCCTCACAGCGGCCTCGCCTATCGCCTCTGAACCCCTCATTAACCTTTTTTCTTTATTCTTCATCGTAAACCTCTATCGACAACTCAGGACATACAATCATGCAGGATTCGCATCCGCTGCATTCCCCGTTTTCCACCGGCATAGCGGGGTGATACCCTTTGGAGTTAAGTTCTTTCCCTATGGCGATAGACTTTTTCGGGCATACTTCTATGCACAGGTAGCAGCCCTTGCATGTTTCTTTGTTAATCACAATACACGGCATATCGACGCCTCTCCATGCAGCGCCGCAAACTGCGGCGCGAACGAGATATTGTATTCCCCCGCCCACTTTTTTTCAACTGAATATTTCTGTGAAAGGTTTCAGAATCGCCCGGAAAAAATTAAAGCAGGGGTGCGCGCAGTCAGGGCCGGCTTCGCTCGCCGCCGCTTTTTTCACATTCTCTCGCAACGGAATCAAAATCTATCAGGAACCTATTGTAAGGATAAAACTTCAATCCGGCATCGATTATTTCGCGCGCGTCCCCGCATTCTCTGTTCAACAAGCTTGTGTGCGCCAGATAAAGATAAAGCTTTTCATTAAAATAAGGCGGACATTCTCCAATCTGCTTTTTGCCGATTTCAACGGCGGACATCACAAGTCCTTTCGAGCTTTCAATCACCGACTGGCGGTAAGAAAGCGCGCATCCGCCCGTGCTGCGCATCGTGTGTCCCGCAAAAACTGCCGACGCCGCTAGCAACGCTACAAATACTATTGCGCGGGGAACAACGCTTACTGTCCTTTTCGGACTTTCGAATGATTGTTCTTCCTCGCTTCCTTTCATCTTTATTAAAGCGAAACCCATAGCCATTAATAGCCAAAAATTAAGGAACTGGGGCAGGTTCTTCATCGGGAACTGAAAGAAAAAACTCTGAAAAGCAAAAACAAGGGCCGCGCACATTATTCCAAGAGTCAAAACCCTCGTTTCAATGTCGGTTTGCTTCCGAAGAACGGTTATTAAACTCATTGAAAAGAAAATGCCTATCGCAGCAAGGTAGCAGAGCAGGGCAGGGACGCCGCCTTCCGCGCCTAGCTCGAAATAATCGTTGTATGCGTCAAAAGTCATGCCGTGAGGATTGTATTTGAGGTCTGTCTGGTCGCTGTAGGCGGGATAAAAACGGGAGAAATTGGTCAGCCCGACGCCCCATGCGGGCTTGTCTTTCATCATTTCCGTCGCGGCTCGCCAGTATGAAAGTTTCAGATAGCCCTGCTCGTCAAGAAAACCTTTTGCTGTTGAAACTCTTTTTGTTATCGAAATTGAATAAGGGTTTGCGCGGGGTATCGCCATGATAATCGCAGGCGCAATGAAAGCGATGACTATCAGCGCGGTTGCGGTTTTAGGCAGTTTAGATGGAAAAAAATTCCGGCGGCGCACAAAAACGATTGCGGCAAACAGAACAAGAGAGCAAACAACCGCAAGCCACGCGCTTCGACTGTATGAGAAAATCAGCGCCGTTACAATGATTGCCAACGAAACGAACCGGACGAATCTCAGCGAAGGTCGTATATCAGGCTGAATTGCTTTGCTCAGCGCGAGAGCGCATCCCATTCCGATGTATCCCCCGAATAGATTGGGGTCGTCGAAAGCCGAATCAACTCGCTCTCCCCAGTCAATCGGCCATGTCCAGAATTCGATTCCGAAGTTCTCAAGAATTCCGACCAACGACAGGAAGACGGAAACGCCTATGAGAACGTCCGTCAGCGTTGAGACGCGCTTTTTTGATGTCATCGCGGTGGCGGCGATAAAGTAAACAGCCGCTATCGCCGGAAACTGAGCGAAATACACCGCCGCTCCCCCCTTAATCGGAGCAACAGCGGTGGAAACGCCCAGCAACGCGACGAACAAAATGATAGAGATGTCAGCGGGCGTTCTGTTCCATCGGGTGGCTTTCTTGAAGAGAAACTCGAACGCGAAAACATTGACAAGCGCAAGAGCGAAAAGAATAAAGAAGACCATTCTAGGCGTTCTATACATCGGGAACGGTTCCGGAACGAACACCAGCGGCAACGCGCAGACAAGAGCCGCTATGAGAGCGAAAGAAATTGTGTTTTGTCTATTGTTCTGCTTCAATTCTCTTCACTTATAGTCAAGATATTCGCATGCCGTCTAGTTGAGATTTTGCGCCTAAAAAACAATCCCAAAACCATTATTATCATTGATTCTATTATATTACTTCTTTCAAACAAAACAGATTTGCTGAAAAAAGGATAGACCATTCAACCCGAATCCGTCATTAGGATTCGGGAGCGATTGTTCAGAGCGGATGAAATGCGATGCGCAAGGCGCATTTTTGAAGTGAATAGAACTTATGGTTCATGAACAAAAAAATGCGGCGGCAACAAAGCAGTTCGCTGCTATGAAAATCACCCCGGTTCGTCGGCTCTATCGACGAATCCGGGTTCAATGCTGATAGCTGAATATGACTCTCATGCCGAGATGATTCTCTTTTTTGGCGTCATTCTCGCAACATCGGGAATCACTTTTATCTCCCCCCCGACATTCCTTTAGCGAGTCCCAACTTTCGCCCTAATAAAAATTACATATGCGCAAATAATAAAAGTCATCGGCATAAAGATGCTGATGACTTTTACGGAGAGGGCATGCCGCTCTGGAAGATACGGAGAAATGTATACCGCGAGCAGTGGAATCCCGGCTGGTTCTGGAACGGCAACATTATCCCCGTTGGATGAAAAATACAATCTGCATAAACCCTTTTTAAGTTCTTGGGGTTTAATATCATGATGCTTACCGGTATATCGAACCCGTGAATTCATTTAAGAGAATTCTTCACAGTTGATTCAGATCGTCACCGCGCTCGCGCCGCTCATTGTGGCCGTGCTCGGAATCCTTTTCAAACTCGGCCATGACGCGAGGGAAGAGCTTGCTCACGCGACATCGAGCGCGTTGAAACGGCTCGCCGCCGGCGAGATTGATTCCACCCGCGCCAAAGAGCTGATTCTCGCCACCGGGGTCGTGCCTGAAAAGAAAGTGGCGGGCGTAGTCGCCGCCGTGGACGCCGTTAACTCAAAAGTAATCATTCGCAAAAAGAAGGGAGAACCCCTCGAAGTCTTCACCGACACCCTCATCCCCGGCGTGGGCGTCACCGTCGATTCCACCGGAGCCGTCAAAATCGAGCCGACCACGCTCACAAACAAAATCGGCCACAAAGTCGGCAAATGGCTGAAGAAAACATTCTGAGGGGGTGGTTCATTTGACTGTAAATGAAGCCATCAGCGAGGCGGACGCCTTGCAACACATGGACACCCTGCACGGGAAATAGGCAGTCCCCGAAAACGCCGAAACTCTCTCTGAACGCCGCTGCAATGCCGGGCGGCGTTCTTTGTTTTTCAGTAGCCGGTCTTAATGGCTGTACCCAGCAATTTGGGTTTGATGATGATTGCTGATAAAAACTGAAGAAACTTTCAGTTGGTCGATCGCCAAGTCTGGAGGTAGTATAGGGTCTAACTTTCTCTGGATCCTATTTTTAGCAGGAGAGCTGGGACAATAATAAGTCCCTGCATTCCACCGGCTGCTCCCCAGATCGTCATATTGAGAAGGAATTTGTTCGCCAGACTGTCTTTCTCACACAGGCTAACAAGTACATCCATGAGGGGTATTGCACCGAATGTTCGAATGTATACAAATGTGACACCAACTACAAATCCGAGCAACCCGCACAATATCCCTAGAGGTTCCGCATTCCTGAGATTGCGGCCACCGACTCGTCTGATAATCCAAGCATATCCCTCGGCAAACAGATCGTAGCCATAGCCGTGCTCAACGCCTTACGGCATCAGAGGGTTGGATCAGGCCGGGAACGACTAGGGCAATGTTCGCCGGGGCAAGTGCTCAACGCCTTACGGCATCAGAGGGTTGGATCAGGCTATGCGCGGAATGGGACAACGAGTTGTGTTATGTGCTCAACGCCTTACGGCATCAGAGGGTTGGATCAGTACAAGAATTATCAAGTGGACGAGCTTGCCGAAACTGAGTGCTCAACGCCTTACGGCATCAGAGGGTTGGATCAGCCTCCACGTTCTCCGGGTCGACCTTGCATATCAGGTGCTCAACGCCTTACGGCATCAGAGGGTTGGATCAGTGGTATGTCGCCTACCGGCTTCCACGCGCACTTCATGTGCTCAACGCCTTACGGCATCAGAGGGTTGGATCAGCCAGAAGCCGGGGCAACTTCGAAAGTTCTCAAATAATGTGCTCAACGCCTTACGGCATCAGAGGGTTGGATCAGACCGCTGGGCGTATGGCGCGCTCGGCGCGATTGTTGGTGCTCAACGCCTTACGGCATCAGAGGGTTGGATCAGACTGCTCTTTTTGCCCTGTTTTTCGCAGAACGTTTCCGTGCTCAACGCCTTACGGCATCAGAGGGTTGGATCAGCCTACCGACTTGAGCATCGGGGCGTCAAGCTTAGGTGCTCAACGCCTTACGGCATCAGAGGGTTGGATCAGTCCACTTCAATTTCTACTAGGATTTATACGTTTTTTTGAGGCTGTTTTCAAGCATATATCAGGATTGCTCAAAAATATAGAAGATAATGCGCCGAGCTGTGTATTAACTTTTCAAAGTTCAGAAAAAAATCCGTTTGTTGCGGATTGTTTTCATTCGGCAATGCTTTTCAAGCATCTCTTTTGTTGAATAATCGGCATTGTTTCTGTTGTCAAAGGCTTTTTTATTTTTGCTCCGTCGCTCTAGGTTAAAAACTCTCTGATGCTTGATTTTTGATTCCATTGCGCTTGTATAGAGTCTGTTTTATGTCGGTTTCATGTGTGAGAAAACCTAAAAAGGCGAACAAGCGGGAAGCAGCCGCGCTGATTTCGCATGTCCGGCGACCATGTCAAACAACCTCGAAAGACGCAGGTTCGTCGGGCCATGCGCCTTTAGCGTGGGTTGATTTGAGTCGTTTGACGCAGTTTTCGCACAGTTCTATCATGAGCAGTTCGTCTTCGTCCTTCATGATTTTTTTGATTTCCCAGCGGAGTCGTTCGCGGCCCCTGTCGGTGAGGTAGCAGCAGTAAACGCTGAATTGTTTTCTTTCGCCGTAACCTTTCATTATTCTGCCGACTTTTCGAAGTCTGGCGGGGTCGCAGACGTCATACGCGACCAGATGCCAAGATTTTTCTCTCATGATTAACGCAGTCTCCCTCTTGCGAAAAGGCCGGGTTCTCCTGTCCATTCTTTTTCCAGCAACCTGACTTCAAGCTCGATGGTTCTGTAGTAAGACAGAGAGTAGTCGAGGATAGGGTGTTTCCATTTTTCTTCGAGTCTGGATTCGTAGAGGACGATTGCTTTTTTTCTGCCTGAAGCGGAAAGCCATACTTTTGCGTTTGTGACGTTGAAGTCTGCGGCGAGGTCCCACTGGAGCCGGTTCACGGAGCCGAGGAGGGGGATGTCCCAAAGAGCTACTCTGAACAAGTCCATGAGGTCCATAACCAGCGGGTAGGCCGAGGATCTCGGAGTGTGGAAATAGCCGACGGCTGGGTCGAGGCCGACGGCGACGATGGCTGTGAGCGTGGACTGGTAGAGCAGGGAGTATCCGAAGCTGAGCAGGGCGTTGAAGCGGTCTTGGGGAGGTCTGCGCGTTCTGCCGTCGGGGAGCATTTCTGCGGGAGCTCTGTTTTTGATGAGTTCGGGAAAAATGTCGAAGTACGCGCGAGCCGCCGCGCCTTCGCAGCCGCGAATTTCGTCTAGAGAGGCCGCGTTTGACATGTCTTTAACGCAAGCTCTGATTGAGTTTGCGGCGAGGACGCATGGTCGGGGCCTGCCTTGATGGGGGGCGGTGGCTCTCAACATGTATCGCAGTTGGCTTTCGGCTTTGGCGCGGGCGGTTCTTCTGGAAAGATCAATACAAATGGCCGGAGACGATAAGGCTTTGAATTGTCTGAGTCGCCGTTGAACCGAGCCTGCTCCGGCGAGAAGTCCGGCGACGTAGCGTCCGCCGGCGGATATCCAATGAACGGGAAT
>JAKQPS010000130.1 GCA_029564595.1 bacterium
TTGCGGGACGCGAGGACGCGCCACTTGCTGTTGGACTTGAGCCTTGTGACGAAGAATACGCCTTTGGAGTTGTAGTGGTTGAGCATGGCGTAGTCGAGGTATGCGCGGTCGAACACCACGATACTGCCGGGAGGCACGGGCGGGTTCCATGCGGCGTCGAGTTCGTGGGTTTTGCCGTTGGTGATCACGGCGAACGCCGGGAGAGTTCCCTGCCAGTCAAGAAGGGCGTGCATCTTGACGGCTCCTTTTCTGGTTCTGTACTCAGCCCACGGATACAGGGAAAGGCACAGCGAGATGACGGTGGCGTCCATGATGAAAAGTCGGCTCTTGAACCTGAACTTCTTGCTCTGAGGGCGAGCGTCGCAACACAGCTTGTAAATCTCTTGCGCCAAGTCCTGATAAAGCTGCCATGGGCGCGTTTTGTTGGCGTGAGCCAGCGTGTTGTAAACAATAGGCTCCGCTCCCAGATGATACAGCTTCTTGATGCCGGAGTTGAAGCCGGTCGCGGCGTCCCGAAGGCTGACCCTGCCGGTGAGTTGCGCGAACAGAACCGCCATAAACTGATTCCATGTTTTGAGCCTTGAGGTCTTTCTGTCGGAGTCGTGTTTGATTGCCAGCCGGGAGAAAATATTTCTCAGTCCGGGGGTGAACAACTGGCGGTATATTGTGTTAGAATGCGGCATAGGCTTGAGTTCTCCTTTTAGAGTTTCTTTCTGACAACTGAAACATATCAAAAAGAAGAACAAAATCAAGCCTATATTTTTATTAATATGAAAAAAACGAAAATAATGTCTCTTTTGCCTATAGGCGCGCATACACACAGCCGCTACGCGGTTTTTTGTCCGCTCAGCTTTTCATGGTTGAACAGCATTGACATTTATCCCGCAATAGTGAAAACGTTTTTTTGTTTTTACTACTGCGATTGATTGCATTGATGTTTGATTTTTCCAACGAGATAACCCCAAAACATTGCGGCGCGCTTTGAAGCGTTGACAAAAACCTGCCAATAAATATTATGTGATGCATGATAAAAGAAATAGTCGGCGAATTGGTTGAGCGTTTTAAACAAAATATAGACACCTACAAGAGCGCATCGTACAACGAGACTGAGTTGCGAGTTGAGTTTATAAATCCATTTTGGAAAGCGCTAGGTTGGGATGTAGACAACAAGGCTGGATATGCGCATCTATATAGAGATGTTATTCATGAGGATGCAATCAGTTTCGGAGGCAGCACGAAAGCGCCTGATTATTGTTTTCGAATTGGAAACATGCGCAAGTTTTTTCTAGAAGCCAAACGACCTAGCGTGAATATTGGCGAAGACGCAACATCGGCATATCAGCTTCGTCGATATGCATGGAGCGGCAAACTTCCGATTTCCGTGCTAACTAATTTCGCTGAATTGGCCGTTTATGATGGTCGTATTCGTCCAAGCAATACGGATAAAGCGTCAAAAGCTCGAATTGCTTTGTATAAATTCGATGAGTACGTTGAAAGATGGGATGAGATAGACGCCGTTTTTTCACGAGAGGCGGTTTTAAAAGGTTCTTTTGACAAGTATGCGTTGTCCGTCAATGGCAAGCGCGGAACAACAGAAGTTGATATGGAGTTTCTGACTGAAATAGAGAAATGGCGGGAATCCCTCGCGAAAAACATAGCTTTAAGAAACGTCGATATTAGTGTAAGAGATCTAAACTTTGCCATCCAAATGACGATCGATAGAATAATATTTTTGAGAATGTGTGAAGACAGAGGTATTGAAAAGTATGGGCAGCTTCAAGCTTTATGTTCCGGGAAACGGATATATTCGCGGCTCATTGAGATATTTGAAAAAGCTGATGATAAATACAATTCTGGACTGTTTCATTTTAGGTTAGAGAAAGAACGCGACAGCGCGCCAGATAGGCTTACGACAAAACTAACAATCGACGACAAGGTGTTGAAGGAAATTCTTTTGGGTCTCTATTATCCGGAATCGCCATATGAATTCGGCGTGATTCCGACGGAGATTCTTGGGAATGTTTATGAACAGTTTCTCGGGAAAGTCATTAGGCTCACCAAAGGGCGTCAAGCCAAAGTTGAAGAGAAACCGGAGATCAGAAAAGCAGGCGGTGTCTATTATACGCCGCAATACATAGTGGAGCATATTGTTAAGAATACGGTCGGATCGCTTTGCGAAGGAAAAACCCCTGATGATATTAGTCGCATTAGAATACTTGATCCGGCTTGCGGTTCGGGATCCTTTTTGCTCGAAGCCTATAACTACCTCCTCGACTACCACTTGAAATGGTATCTTGAAAAGAAAGAAGCAACGGGAAAAGCGCCTCTCGGGCTTGTCGAAAAAAGCAAACCGAAGCGAGGAAGACACGCGGCAATATATGAAGCGAGAAAGAATGAATGGCTGCTCACTACAAGAGAAAAAAAGCGCATCTTATTAAATAGCATTTACGGCGTTGACATAGACTCACAGGCTGTCGAAGTCGCAAAACTATCGCTTTTTCTCAAAGTGCTGGAAAATGAAAATCAGGAGACGCTTAGAACACAGTTGGCCCTATGGCGTGAAAGAGCGTTGCCGGACCTTTCAGGAAACATAAAATGCGGCAATTCGCTGATTGGCCCTGAGATAAACAAAAACGGGCAACTGATAATGTTCGATGAAGCGCAACAAGGCCGCGTCAACGTTTTTGACTGGCACGACTCGCGTAATGGTTTTGGCGACATAATGAAAGCGGGCGGATTTGATTGTATCGTAGGCAATCCGCCTTACATACGCATTCAGGCGTTGAAGGACTGGGCGCCCATCGAGGTCGAGCATTATAAAAAGCATTATAAATCCGCCAGTTCCGGAAATTATGATATATATGCGGTGTTTGTTGAAAAAGGATTGACATTGCTGAACAGCAAGGGCCGTCTCGGTTTTATCCTTCCTCACAAGTTCTTCAATCTTCACTATGGAAAGCAGCTTCGCGGAATTATTGCCGACGGAAAACACCTTTCTGAAATTATCCACTTCGGTTCACAGCAGGTCTTCGCCGGGCCGACAACTTATACTTGCATTTTGTTCCTAGACAAAGCTGGGAACAAAAGAATGCGATTTGTCAAAGTCGACGATCTAGACGCATGGAGAAAAAACGGTGAATCAGAGGAAGTTGTTATAAACGCGAAAAAGATTTCCTCAAATGAATGGAATTTCATTATCGGAGATGGCAACAAATTATTCGAGAAACTTGAAAACAAGCATAAAAGATTCGGCGACGTGTGTGATATGTTTGTAGGGCTGCAAACAAGCGCCGACGATGTTTTTATCATGGATTTTGTAAAAAAGACGGAAAAGACCATCACGCTGCGATCAAAGGCGCTCGGCGAGGTTCTTGTTTTTGAAAAGGATTTGTTTTTTCCTCTTGTTAGCGGTCAAGACATAAACGCTTATTTTCCTTTGGGGGAAAGACAATATATTCTTTTTCCTTACAATCTGATCGGCGAGTCCGCTGAACTTATTGATTATGCCGAATTGCAAAGAAAGTATCCCAAAGCTTCCAACTACCTAGAAAGAAATAAGGAGCGCTTAGAAAAGAGAGAGAACGGAAGGTTTAAAGGGCCGAAGTGGTATTGCTTATATCCAAAAAATTTGGGCATTCAAAACAGGGTTAAGCTATGCGTTCCGAGGTTGGTTGAAAGACTGCACGCCGGATATGATATAGATGGACGTCATTTCAACGATAATGTTGATGTCGGTGGAGTGACCTTAAAGAGCGACTATCGCGAGCAAACACTTGAATATTTGCTATGTCTGATGAATTCAAACTTGTTGCGTTGGCACTTTTCGCAAATCAGCACAACATTTCGTGGAGGATGGCGTTCAGCGAACCGCCAATTCATTGAGAAACTTCCATTCCGAACGATAGATTTCTATAACAAGAATGACGTTAAAGCTCATCGCAAAATTGTGTCGATGACAATGTCGATGTTGGATTGCCACAGTCAGCTTTTACAAGCAAAAACGCCAGATGAGGAAATCCGAACAAGGCGTTTGATCGCGGCTAATGAAATCCAAATGAACAATCTTGTATATGAATTATATGGAATCAATAAATCAGAAATTGAAATTATCGAATCAGAAAAATAGATAACAGATTGACTAAGGAAATATCCATGAGTCGCAAATAGCATATTTGTGTCAAAAAACCCACACCCTTGTGTCATATTTGACACAAAAGAGTCAAAAACGACATCAAAATGGATATGGATCGCCTAGTCATTTTTATCATTTAACAAATATGGAAAAAATCCTTTTAACAAAGAGATAAATTTCGCTGGATATTCGTTGCAAGGCGGCAATGCAGCTTGATTATTATGTTTGGCATGAATATTGCTATAAATAGGCATGTGCATATGAGGCACGGGGAGTGTAGAGAGATGGAAAAAAAGAAGTATCACTTCATCGGGATAGGCGGCATCGGGATGAGCGCGCTGGCGCAGATACTGGTGGAGCAGGGGTTCGAGGTTAGCGGCTCCGACGTAGTGAAGTCGGGAAGAGCGTGCGAACTCGAGAGGCTCGGAGCAAAGATAAAAGTCGGCCATGCGGCTAACAATATCAACGGCGCGGAAGTTGCAATTGTCTCTTCCGCTATTTCGATAAACAATCCGGAAGTCAAAGCGGCGATAAGGAAAGGGATACCGATTCTGCACAGGTCGGAACTGCTGTCGCTTCTGATGAAGGAGAAAAAAGGAGTGGCGGTTTCCGGGACGCACGGAAAGACTACGACGACTTCGATGATTTCACTGATGTTCGAGCGAGCGGGGCTTGACCCGACAGTGGTTATCGGCGGGGTGATGGAGCAGTTCAAGAGCAACGCCAAACTCGGCAAAGGCGATTATCTGGTTGCCGAAGCTGACGAGAGCGACGGGTCTCTTGTAAGGTTGACTCCGCACATCGCGGTGGTGACGAACGTCGAAGCCGATCACATGGATTATTATTCGGACGTCGCGCAGATTAGGGCGACATTCGCCAAATTTCTCGACAGTTTGCCGGAAGACGGTCTGGCCGTCATGTGCACGGACGACCACAATGTGCATAAATTGGCCGACGAATACAAGGGCAGGATGCTTACATACGGGCTGACGAACGGCGCTCATCTGAAAGCCGTCAAGATAGAGCATTCGGGCATGGGCGCGGATTTCATGGTGACCAACCGGGGCTTGGACGTGGCAAGATTCAGGCTTAACGTTCCCGGCGTCCACAACATTTACAACAGCCTTGCGACTATAGGGCTGGGACTTGAGTTGGGAATCGACATCGACACGATTAGAAAAAGTCTTGCCGAGTTCAAGGGCGCCAACAGAAGATTCCAGATAATTTCCAATCACGGCGGCATGGTGGTTGTGGACGATTATGCGCACCATCCGACGGAGATAATGGCCACTTTGAGCGCCGCAAGAAAAATCCACAGGAACGGAAAGATTATCTCTGTGTTCCAGCCGCACAGGTTCTCCCGGACGCAGTATTTCTTCGACCTGTACGGGAAGAGTTTCTTCAATTCCGACATGGTGATAGTCACGGACATATACGCCGCAGGCGAGAAGCCGATTCCCGAGGTGAACGGGGAACTTCTGGCGACCACTTTGAAGAAGTACGGTCATCAGGGAGTCGTATACATACCTGATATAAAAGATGTGCCTTCATTTATCGACAGGACGGCGACCAGCGAAGATTTCGTGATAACGCTCGGCGCGGGCGATGTTTGGAAAGTCGCCTACAACGTGTCTGATTCGCTGAAGGAAAAAACCGCTTAAACGTTCCATCTAATCGGCATCGGTTTCCGCTCTTAAACAAGGGCGGGATTTTTTGCGTCGGGTTTAACGCCGAAAGGCGAAGCGCTATACTTTCGACGATTCGCCGTAAGCGCTAAAGCTCTCCCGGCGGACGGAGGATTATTATGAAGCTGACGCGGGAAGAAGTCCGCGAAGTGGCCTATCTGTCCAGAATCGAGATGACGGACGACGAGCTTGACAGGATGACAGGCCAGTTGGGGGCCATTCTGGATTATGCGGATATGCTCAATGAGCTTGACTTAGAAGGAGTCGAGCCGACTTCGCATGTCATTCCCATGAAAAACGTTATGCGGGAAGATGTCGTCAAGGAGTCGTGCGGGGTGGAAAAAGCGCTGATGAACGCGCCCGACAGATTCGGCGATTTCTTCCGGGTGCCCAAGGTTATAGACGAGGGCGAAGGGCATTGACGGAGCGCAAGCAACGGGGGACGAAAAATTGGAACTCTGCACAAAGACCGCGAGCGAACTTATCGGGATGTTGCGAGCGGGCGAAATCGACCCGATAGACATTGTCGATTCGACATTTAAAAGAATCAATGAAAAAGAGCCTGATGTGAAGGCGTTCATCGCCGTTCTGGAAGAGAGCGCCAGAAAGCGCGCCGAAGAATTGAAAGACGCGGACCGCTCGCTTCCATTATACGGGATTCCGGTGGCGGTGAAAGACAACATGTGCATGCGCGGAGCGCAGACGACGTGCGGGTCCAAGATACTGACGCCGTACGAGCCGCCCTATGACGCGACGGTGGTGGAGAAGTTGAAAGCCGCCGGAGCGGTCATAGTCGGGAAGACCAACATGGACGAGTTCGCGATGGGTTCGTCCTGCGAGTGGTCGGCGCATCATCCGACGCGGAACCCGTGGGATTTGGAACGCGCGCCGGGCGGGTCGAGCGGCGGCTCGGCGGCGGCGGTCGCCGCCTGTGAATGCGCCATGTCTCTAGGCTCCGACACCGGCGGCTCTATCAGGCAGCCCGCTTCGCTTTGCGGCGTGGTCGGCATGAAGCCGACTTACGGCGCGGTGTCTCGCTACGGATTGGTGGCTTTCGCGTCGTCGCTGGACCAGATTGGGCCTTTCGCGAGGGACGTCAGAGACTGCGCTATGTTGCTGGACGTCATCTGCGGTCACGATCCCAAGGACTCCACTTCAATAGACCGCGAACCTCCCGACCATGTCGCGGCGCTCGATGCCGGAGCGGCGGGGATGACAATCGGGATGATTAAAGACCTCTTCGGAGATGGCGTCGAGCCGGGAGTGCGCGAGCGCGTCTCCGCCGCGGCGGAGGTCTTCGAAAAGATGGGCGCGAAGATAAAGGAAATAGAGATGCCGATTGTCAAATACGCGCTGCCCGCGTACTACCTTATCGCTCCCGCAGAGGCCAGCTCGAACCTTGCCAGATACGACGGCGTCCAGTATGGGATGCGGGAGAACGCCGACGACATAGTTTCAATGTTCAGGAAAACGAGACGGGCGGGTTTCGGCGCGGAGGTGAAGCGCAGGATAATGCTCGGCACGTACGCCCTCAGCGCCGGCTACTACGACGCTTACTATCTGCGCGCTCTCAAAGTCCGAACTCTGATTGTGAAAGAGTTTGAGAAAGCGTTCGCGGAATGCGACATCCTGATGTCACCGACCAGTCCCGCGACGGCCTTTAAGCTGAACGAGAAAATTGACGACCCGCTGGCCATGTACATGATGGATATCTGCACCATCCCCGTGAATCTCGCTGGATTGCCCGGAATGTCCATACCGTGCGGATTGAGCGACGGTCTGCCAGTGGGATTGCAGTTGATAGGCCCGACGCTGGGCGAACAGGCGCTGTTGCGCGCGGCGAGGGCTTTCGAGATAGGTTCGGGAATCTGCGGTATGATACCCGGCGAAAAAACGGACTGAATGACCAGCGCGAGAAAATGACGATTGGACCGGTTGAATAAATGAAATACGAGCCTGTTATCGGAATAGAAGTGCACGCTCAGTTGAAGACGGAGTCTAAGCTGTTCTGCGGGTGTTCGACAGGGTTCGCGGCGGCCCCGAACCACCATGTTTGCCCGGTGTGCCTCGGCCTGCCGGGGACTTTGCCGGTTTTAAACCGTAAGGCGATAGAATATGTCGTCAGGACGTGCATAGCGCTGGAATGCGAGGTTTCTCCCGCAAGCAGGTTCGCGCGAAAAAACTATTATTATCCCGACCTGCCGAAAGCGTATCAGATATCCCAATACGAATTGCCGATCGGGCGCAACGGAAAGCTCACGGTGAGAGCGGGCGGCAAGGAAAAAACCATCCGCATCCACCGCATTCACTTGGAAGAGGACGCGGGAAAGCTTGTGCATGACGCGTCCGGCGGGAGTTGCGTCGATTACAACCGCACCGGCATTCCTCTTATGGAGATAGTCACGGAAGCCGATGTCAGAAGCAGCGAGGAAGCGGTGGCTTATCTGACCAGTCTCAGGTCGATATTGCAGTATATCGGCGTGTGCGGCGCCAACATGGAGAAAGGCGAAATGAGATGCGAGCCGAATATCTCCGTGAGGCCGGTCGGGGCCGAGGAATTCGGCACGAAAACGGAAATGAAGAATTTGAACTCGTTCCGCGCGGTCAGGCTGGGCGTGGACTTCGAGATTGAGCGTCAGATAGACGCTATTGAGAACGGGGAGCGGATAGTTCAGGAAACAATGCGGTGGGACGAGGCGACACAGACGACACAGACGATGAGGTCTAAGGAAAGGGCGCATGACTACAGGTATTTTCCGGATCCCGACCTTGTGCCGGTCGAGGTGTCGGCGTCCGTGCTGGAACTGATTCGAGCGAAAGCGCCGGAATTGCCGGAGCCTCGCCGGGTCCGCTTCATCTCACAGTACGGTTTGCCTGAATACGACGCGGAAGTGTTGACCGGCTCGAAAGCAATGGCGGATTTCTTCGAACGCGCCGCCGCTATTCACAACGACCCCAAAGCGGTTTCAAACTGGATAATGACGGAGTTGATGGGATGCCTGAACGAGTCGGGGAAGACGATAGATGAGTGCGCTGTGACTGCCGAGGACTTAACGGCTCTGCTTGAGTTGATGGGGAAGGGGGTAATCAGCGCGAGGATGGGCAAGGATGTCTTTAAAGACATGTTTGCGACCGGCCGGCCTCCCGCAGAGATTATCAAGGACAAGGGACTCGAACAACTGAACGACGAGACCGCTATCTCAGACGCGGTGGAAAAGGTAATCGCGGACAATCCGGGGCCTGCGGCAGATTTCCGCGCAGGGAAGAAGCAAGCCGCCGGATTCCTTGTCGGACAGGTTATGCGCCAAACCGGAGGCAAGGCCAACCCGAAAATCGTCGGAAGGATTATTGAAGAAAAATTGTTGTCCGAATAGAATCCGCAGCGTTGCATCGACATTAAATTGACAAAATGAACAATCATTATGTAAATATCAGGCGTTGCCAATAAATCCTTCACCAGAACGAAATCGACAAACAAGCATGGCGACAATAAATCGGGTTCGGCTATTCGAAAAATGCAAATGCGGTAAAACGCGAGCGTTTGTATGACATATATACTATGTGAGAACAATCACACGTAAAAAATACAAATTTCCTTGCATCGGATTATTTAAAGTGGTAAAATCTTCGACATGTTCGCCGGATTATATATTAAAACAAGTTGCCCACAAAGCGGGTTGTCGCTATCGTTGCATGTAGCCTCTTGAAGGCCGGGCAAAGTTGAAGAAAGCATGTTAATGCGTAATAAAGCTGAAAAAAGAATCACGAAATATTCCCAGATTGTTTTAGAGACCATCAGCGCGATTAGTGGCAGCTTCGCTGTATGTTTGGCGGGAGCGATATTTGCGATGAGCGTTATTGCGGCGTCTGCGGCTGCTCAGGAATCGGTCGGGCAGGAAGCAAAAGGCGCTGTAACAGTCAGCATGAAGGGCGTCGGCGGGACGGCGGTTAAGGGCGCCACCGTTCAGATTATGTTGCCGGGTTCGGGCAGGACGGTTCCCGGTCAGGACGCGTTTCTGACTGTTGTCGATGGAGCGGACGGCGCAACCGCAGATGGAACGGTGGTTTTTGCGGCTGACATGTTCTCAGGAAAGATTAAGGACGGCGGCAAATTCGAGATTTCAATTTTCGCAAAAGGATACAAAGACTATTCTGAAAATAACACATATAAAGAGAATATCGAAAATGCTATTGCAATAGAATTGAAGCAAGGCGAAGATTCCGAGCTTACTCAGCCGAAACCCGGCGATATTGTGGTATCCATAACTAATGCAAAAGGCGAGCCTCTCCCCGGAGCGATGGTGAAAGCGTATTTTCCGGGCGCGAACGGTTCTCTTGACAGACTGCCTAATATCCTATTTGAAATGACCGAAGGCGACAAGAAGTATGACGCCGATGGGAAAGCGAATGGATTATTCCATTTTAAAATGGATTTATTCAAGACCTATATTAAAGATGGGCAGGAATTTCTAACAAAATTGGAATTTAAAGGGCTTGAGTTCAAGGAAGGCCCGATAAAATATGGAGAAAAGCATGTCAACAAAATTTCTATACAAACAAAATGAATCCTTGTTTGGAGGTTGTGCTATGAAAAGACTGGCGTGTATCACAATTGCGATCGCTATGCTTTTTGTGGGGCTGGCGACGACGAAGTCTAAAGCCGCAGTATGCGGAAACGGCGATATCTGCGTGCAATTAACGGATGAGTTCTCTAATCCGATAACAGGAGATGGAGGCGTCCTTGTAGATATTATTACCGAGGGCGGGAACGGCAATTATTTTTCGCCGCCCAACTCGGTGTGGCCGAATGTCTGCGACGGCACGACGGGCCTTTGCGGAGACGACGACAATGCCGCGGACGGCACGGTGACGTTAATGTCGACTAGTCTGTCCGGCAGCATATTCGAGGCCGGCACGAACGACTATTCGATCGAGATAGAATCAACTTCCGGCTTTGTCAAATACCCGCTGACGATGTTCGATTATACGACAGGCGCGGCGAATACTATCACAACCGGACTCAAATATACCATTAAAGTGGTTGTGAAAGACCAGTTCGGAAACGCTATCGCAGCCGACGGAGTGACTCCACACAGCGTGACGATAGCCAATTCGACTTCCTGTAACGGGACGTATGAAGACGGCGAACTTACCGACATGGACGGCGCAAACGATGGCGTTATCTTTATTAAATGTCCGATAGACGGAAGCGACACGCTGGACCTGACGGTCAGCGCCGCCGGATTTGTGGATTACACTTTCACGGGTGCGAATGTTTCCAACAATGCTCAAAATGTATTCAACTCATTAAACCAATATTCACTTAGAATCGCTTCGGGCTCGATTGAAGACGAGCTTGGAAACACTATCACCCCGGCAAACAGCGCGGACGTAATATCGTGGTTTACTGGTTCGACAACGCCTTCAACGACGACGGTGAAGAAAGCCCTCGTGTCGAGCAACCACGTATATATCGCAGCCACTGGAAACGCGAACCTGACTCTGGGATATCCGGGGTATCTGGAAAGCATTCTGCTGGCGGTGACTCCGAACACAACGGCGCAACAGGACATCGCGTACACAGCAGGCAATGCCCTAGAATTCCAGATAGTCGTCGATTCCACAGTTTTAGATGACTACGAGGATATTCTCGGCACGGACCTGACGGTCGATGACGACGAGACGTTCTACGTGTGTCCGTCGGCGAACGCCACTTTCAGCGATTGTGTTACGAACGCGGTGGCCGCCACTATCGAATTCAACGCGGACAACAAAGCATACATAGCTCCCGCCGTAGCGGTGGGTTCATACAAAGTGGCTGTCTCGAAGCCCGGATACGCCGGAGTCATTGATTCAACGGCGGTAACGACAAATTGGACAACCGCTGAAAATCCTGATTTCAATGTCGCGGGCACGGACGCTTTCGGATACCACCTTGTTGTTAAGGTATATAACGAATTGAGCGTTGCCATCGCGGGCGCGACGGTAAGCCACAACGGGACTCCGTGCACGGTGGTAGGAGGAGTTGACAGCAACTTCTATTACTGCACGACGAACACATCCGGCCCGATTGCGGTATCTAAAGCCGGATACATGGACTTGAAAGTCACAATCGACACCGCGCTCACGAGCGTAGGCGTATCGACAGGGAATATGACAGAGATAACACTGGACGCTGCGACGGCTTGCACGGGCGGAGACCCGGCGGGAACGTCAGTCACCTGCAGCGGCTTGAAATATCCAATCAAAATCGTTGTAGAGGACGAGCTTGGAAATCCGGTCAACGGAATAGCGACTAACCAGATTACCCTCGGTGGCAATCCTGCTGATTTCGTAAATGGCAATGAACTCCTTTATAACACGGACGGAGTTCTTGCCGGAACAGTTCCGGGATACAGGCAGAATTCGAGCGTGGCCAGCGGCGCGCTGACGGTTACAGCCGGAACGGCGATGGCGGGCCAAACAGTGCTGAATCTGACAGGCGGAGCGACGCAGTGCGCAGGTGGCGTGATGGCCGCCGGCGACACTCTTGAGTGCGCGGGCCTCGGCTTCCCGCTGGTCGTGGACGCTGTTCAGAACGAACTCGGCGTCGCTCTGACGTTGGAAGCCACAGACTTCGTTGCGGTATACCCATCAGCGGGAGACTGCACGGCGGAGACAAACGAAGTAGCCTCGACAGTGACTTTTGATTCCGGCAAGCAATACATTAAAGTTGCAAACGGCACATACAGAGTTAAATATGGAAAGATAGCCGCAGGTTATGTGAACACCTGCGACACTGCCAACGTAGTTGTGAACAGCGCGGGAGCGGTGGTGAAGCCGGGCTATGTCGGAGCTACCGACGGCCTTGACTACACTGTGAAGGTTCAGCTTCTCAACGAAAACGACACTGCGCTTGACACCGCGCTTGACACCGGAAGGCTCACCCTGACGGTCGGCGGCGTGGCGGCGGCGGCGGTTAGCGGGAACTACGCTTACTATCCGGTTGTCACCGCTTCGGGCAACGCAGTGGTTGGCGGCTATAAAGGATATATCAATGTTAACACAGGCTCTGACGGCCAGTTAGCGGATGTTCAGGTTGACGAATCGGCGGGACAGACGCTGGTTAATTTGACAGAGCAGCTCGTGGCCTGCGCAGGAGCGAATGTCGTCGCGGGAGCTACCGCAAACTGCAGAGGGTTGCTATACCAGATTAAAGCGACTTCCGGCGGCGGAGAGGTAATAACAGACGCGACGAACGAGCTTACTTATGTCGTAGGCGATACGTTTACGGTGTGTCAGGGAACATCGGCCCCGGCTGATTCTACGGCTTGCGTGACTGAAACCCCCGTAAAATCAGAGTTGTCGGGAACAACCAGATACATAGCTCCTGATAGGGCCGATGGCGACACTTACGTGATGTTGTACAGGTCGGGCTATGTGAAAACGATATCGGCTGCAGCGGCTACCGCCGCCGCCGGTCCGCAGAGGTCGCTTGCTTTCAACGGCGCGAACGCCGTGAAGCACTCGATCAAAGTAGTAATTGAAACAGAATTAGGGGAAGTTCCAGCGACGGTTTATCCGGCTGGTTCATATACAGTGACAATAGCGACGCAGACATCGACGCAGAGAGTTGCGAACGCGAGTTATTTCGCGGTTCCGACCGCAGGCGCGATGACTCTAGGATTTAATAACGGAACAGTAGGATTCCAGAATGTGCTTACCACATTAGGAAATGACCAACAATTACAGAGCGTGCAGGCGGGCGTGGACGCTCAGACGGTGGTCACGTTGACCGGCTCGACGCTCTGCACGACCGGAACGAACGTTCCCGCCGGGTCCTCTGTGACATGCAGAGGCTTGAGATACCCGGTGCATATCGACAGCGCCAACGTTGTCAACGATATCGCCGCCGCAGTGACTCTTGACGGAACAGAAACAATAGCAGTCTGCACGGACGCCACGTATTGCACGGGCGGCCCGGAAGCTGTCGCCGCTCAAGTTTTCGACACGGACACTTATTACATCATCCCCGGCGCGATAGGAAGCAGACGGTGGTTCCTCTCGAAGGATGGATATGTCTATCGTCAGGTCAACACTGCGGCGATCAACTACACTCTCGCCGGCACGACGACACTTACTCCGTTGTATACCGGAACATCCGCGCTCAAGCATAAGTTGAGAGTGAGGATGAGCGACCAAGCGGGCGCCGCAAACTATCTGACCGACATTGCGAAGACGACGTTAAAGCTGATGCCCGGAGATATCGCTCCTGTGGCTTATGATTCGAATTACTATTACTTTACATTCCCCGACGCCAGCGATGGAACGTACACTTTGCAGGGTGGTTACAGGGGATTTGTGGATCCTACGGACGCCGGGCTTCTGGCAACTTTTGATGTGAACAATACAGGAAGAACAGAAATCAACATGACTGCGGCGCTCGGTGCGCCTTGCGGAGCCATCACGACAGGAATTGCGAACACCTGTGAACGCCTAAGATTCCAGATAATGATTAACAGAACGGGTGGGGCGTTCCTTACGGAATCCGGAGCGGCTCCTACGAATTTGCTGGTGTCCGATCAGTTTAAGGTCTGCTCCAATGCGCCTCCGGCTGATCTGTCAGCATACACTTGCACGGACATCACGTTGGTATCGAGATATAGCACGACGGCTCTTTGGTATCTTGCTCCGGACATTGATGTTGCGACACCCGTTTACGTATGGTTCTATCGCGCGGGATATGTGGAAACAGTCGATTTGGACGCGATAACCGTCGGCCCGGCGATAGCTCAACAGTCGCCCACTTTCTCCACGGCGTGGGATTATGTAGCCGGAACCAGAGGCGACAGGATACAGTATCCGATACGCGTTGATGTGGCCGACGAATTCGGAACGGCTCTCACGACGCCGTGGACATTGCAGTTCAACGGAGGCGCTTCGACTGTCAACAACGGAGCGAGCAGTTTGTTGTGGACAGCAACGGCTGCAGCGCCTTTGACGCTCGGCAAGGAAGGCTATCTAAGCATAGACGCGGCAGCGGACACTCAGCTTGCGAGCGTAGAGCCCGGTGTTTCCAAACAGACGATTGTGACGCTGTCCGGAACAACGCCCTGCGCGGGCGGTTCAGTGGCAGCGGGTTCAAGCGTGACATGCAACGGACTTAAGCACAACGTGATTGTGAATGTGGGCGATGAGTTGGGCAATGACCTCGACACGCTCGGAATCACGCTTGCAGTAAGCGATATAACTCTCGGCGGAAGCAACGCGAAGGCAGTGGATGGCAATACGTTATATTACGCGGCTCCCACGGCGGGCGTTCTTGCTCTTGCGTCGAATAACGCAAATCTAGGATTTAAGAATATCAGCACGGCGGTTGACACGCAGTTGGCGAGCATTCAGAGAGGCACTGCAACAAGGACCACAATCAACCTCTCCGGAACAACCGTATGTAATACGGGCGGATTTGTGGCGGTAGGCTCGACGGTTGCCTGCAACGGTCTGGATTATCAGATTAAGATGCTGAGCGGGGCCGGGAATCTGGAAGACGAGATCGGCGGAACTTTCACGCTTGCTCAGGCTGATATAGATAACAGCAGGATTGAAGTCTGCAACGTGGCGGATTGCGCGACATCGGACGCGGCGGTGATGCGTCTATCCGGCGGATCGATATACATCGCGCCGACGGCCGCAGCAGGCGATAAGTACATTAAGTATGCTTTGCCCGGATACATGGAGACGATAGCTCCGGCAATTACGGCTACGACGGCCGCCGGCGCGCCGGTATCTCCTGTTTTCTCAGGCGCCTCAGGATTGCCCTTCGCGCTGAAACTTGCTGGCGCCGATGTAGAGAATGAACTCGGCGGAGCAGTGGCGCTCGTAGGCGGCGGATTGTTGCAGATTTATCCCGCTGGACAATGTGTTGCCGGAACCGGCGAAATTACTCCAGATGCTTTGGAGTTTAACGGCGGAAACTGGTACGCGGCGATTCCAGATGGATCCTATCAGGTTAAATACGGACAGAGCGGCTATATCACCACATGCGATGCAGACACAACGACTGTCGACACGACGTTGACAGGCGCGCAGGCTGCTCCGGACTTTACACTTGCAGGAACAGATGGACTTGAATTCTCCGTGAAGCTTGCGCAGGGCGACCTGCTCAATGAGCTTGGCGCCGCTGTCACGCTTGCGGGCGGGGACACATTCAAGCTTTTCTCGAATCCGGATTGCACTGGCGAAGCAGTTTACATTTCAGGTCCGACGTTTGACACGGATACATGGTATGCGGCGGTCGCGGACGGCAATTACACTCCGCAATACACGCAGAGCGGATATTTAAGAACATGCGACAGCGCGCCGGTGGCGGTTGCTGTTGCCGGAGGAAGCGCAGGAATTATTTTCACTGAATCATTGCCGTTTACAGTGAAATTTGACGAAACGGTTGTAGAGGATGAACTTGGCAACGCGCTAGCCTCGCTGGATGGAGCAGGAACGCTGAAACTGTTCGGCTCGCTTGTGGATTGTCAGGCGGGAGCTCCTGAATCGGCATATGTCACTGCTCCATCGAACCCGGACGGCAACTGGTATGTTGCTGTAGCCAATGGGACATATTTTGCGAAGCTGACAGAACCCGGATATATCGCGACTTGCGATACGACGGGAATAGTTATTGATAATACATCCGCAACTCCGTTTGCGCCTCAATGGGCGATGGCGGACGGCGACGGATTGATGTTGCCGGTGAAAGTGGTTGTTGAGGACGTTCTAGGAAACACGATTACCGGAATTCCCGCCGGAGCCATCACAATAGGCGGGACCGGCGCGGTGGCTGGCAGCGGACTTACGAATGAGTTGTATTATGCGGTATCCGCTCCCGGACTGCTCGAAGGCGGCGTATCGGGATACATGGAAGTGCATACTGTTTCCGGAGGCGCTGTAACGGTAACTCCCGGAACGGATGTAGCCGGGCAGACGGTTATCAGCCTGACGAATGGCGCGACGACTTGCGGCGGCGGACTGATAGCGGCCGGAGACACGGCGACCTGCGCGGGAATAAGCTTCCCGATGGTTGTCGACACGGGAGCCGCGGCCGTTCAGAACGAACTTGGCAACTCGCTAGCTCCGCTGGTGGGAACCGACACTCTGACAGTTCACTCGGTAGCCGATTGCGCGACAGGCGCGAACCCCGTCGGAACCGCAACATTTGACACAGGTAAATGGTACGTAAGCGGTCTGACGGACGGCGCGACGTATGCGGCAAGATACGGCAGGGCAGGTTACGTGCCCACATGCGATGGCATCGGCAAGACGATTGACGCCTCAGGCGCCGCTGTGAATCCTGACTTTACGCTTGCAGGCACGGATGGCGTGAAATTCCAGTTGAAAGTTGTTGTGAACGACGAACTTGGAAATCCGATAAACGACACTACAGTGAGACACGGCGCGACAGTGGCTCCGTTCTCTTCAGGCAATTCTTATTACTTCAACACCACTGTAGCCGGCGACGTGTCATCGACAAGAGCCGGTTACATTACGTCGAATACGGGCAGAGACACATCTCTTTCAAATGTGCCTGTTGCGACGACACAGCAGAGAGTAATCACTTTTGACGGCGCGACATACTGCACGGTTGACAACACGACCAGTTACGCGATTCCTTGCGCCGGCCAGAAGTTCTATCTGAAGGTTGTGGCGAATGACAGGTGGGGCAATCCGTTGACAGGCTTGACGGTCGCGCACAACGGTGTTGCTCCCGCTTATGCGGACGCCGGCGCAAGCTCAAATGAGTATTACTTCAACGTCAACGCCACGAACGGCGCGCTAACAGTCGGCGGATTGACAGGATATACAGATCTCAACACAGGCGGCGGCGAGGATACCGCAGCCGCTTCGATCAACTATAGCAATGTGACGCAGACGGTGGTCACGCTCAACGGAGAAACCCGTTGCACGGATGCAACGCCAGTAGTGGGACTGAACTTAGCCTGCCGAGGCCTCTATCCCGAAGCGGATTATGTTGTTGCGACGGAAGACGTTGTGACAGGCGAGATAATCGCCACCGAAGGCAAAGTCATCAACATCGACGTTTACGATGTGCTCGGCGATCCGTTCATGGTTTCAACGGATCAGTCGGTGACGGTTAATATATCCCTTACCGGCGGTTCTTCGGCTCCAGCTTCCACAATGAGTATTCTCACAGGTGTTGGCGAGACGAACTGCGATTCCGTTGTGGTTAACAGCGCGACGGATGTGGATTGCACCATTTCGACGCTCGGAGCTTCTAAAGCCGCTTCGGCGTTTGTTACTGTTTCGGCTCCGATAGTCGGAGACGGCACGGATGTTGCCGTGGTTGTGGCCGGAAATCCCGCTTTTGCGAATAACGGAGCAGCGGACGCTGGAATCGCGGCTCTCGATGTTGTTCCCGGACCGCTGGCTACTCTTGAGATAGCAGGCGAACCAGCCTCCACAATAGCTGGAGACGTGTTTATTGGAGGCATAACAGTAACAGCCAAGGATGCTGAAGGCAATATCAAGACCGATTACGAAGGAACAGTTACATTCACATCTAATGATGCTTCAGCAACATTGCCCGCTGATTACACATTCACGTTGCTCGACGCGGGAGTGAAGACGTTTGCGGGAGCCGATTTTACGCTAGTGACGGCTCCGACGCTGACGGCAACGATAACGGTCGAGGACACAGTGGCGGCAGGCCCGATTAACGACACGACTGCGAACATAGAAGTGGTTCCGGGAGCGTTGTCATACTTCACGATAACTGGAGTTCCCGCAGCGGCTGTGGCGGGGACAGCGTTTGCGACGCCCGCCAATGACTTAGTTGTGACGGCATACGACGCGCAGGACAACGTGAAGACGAATTACACGGGAACGATAGCGTTCACATCGACGGACGGAAGCGCGACGCTTCCTGCCAACTATCCGTTCTTAGTGGGAGACGCTGGAACGAAGACATTTGCCGGAAGCGCGTTCACGTTGAACACGACCGGAAACCAGACGATAACGATAACGGACGCAGTGGCTGTAATCAGCGAGACGACAGCAAACATAGCGGTTGCTCCGGGAGCGTTGTCATACTTTGAGATAACTGGAGTTCCCGCAGCGGCTGTGGCGGGGACAGCATTTGCGACGCCCGCCAATGACTTAATCGTGACGGCATACGACGCGCAGGACAACGTGAAGACG
>JAKQPS010000131.1 GCA_029564595.1 bacterium
GAGCGTCTTCGTCGGATTCGCTTTGAGTTGATACCCGCGTTCGCTCGACGATGTAACTGACACGGCGTCTGCGCGCAAGTCGCGGCCATCCGAGCGTTTGCCGTTGAACGACACGCTGTACTTGTCCGAGATGTCATAAGAAGCGGTTGCGCCGATGTTGTCTTTAGTCGAGTCAACGCCTCCCGTCTCCGCGTTGTCGAACTGCTCTGTTGAGTCCTTTTTTAGCGACACCTTGACCGCGCCTTTGGCGTAATCAGCGCCGATGTTGTTTGCCTCGTTCGTTCGCGTAAGCCCAGTGGCCGCGTCCTGAAGAGCGCTTGATCTTGAACGTTCCCACGTGAGCGCCATCCCGCCGTCGCCTTTCCACGCGATGCCCTGTTTCTCGCTGTCGAGCTGATTGCCTGAGCTTCCTCCGACCTGCGTGAAATCGGCCCCGCGACTTTCAACGGTATAGTTGTGGGTCAATCCGCCCCACGTGTTCTTCACCGTAACCAGCCCCGCGACATCCGTCTTTGATTCGCTTTCTCCGGACACCTTGTCTTCCTCGGTCAGATATCTGTGCGTCAATTCGATCACATCGAGGTCTGACAAATTCAAACCCTGTTTTCTTATCCTTAACGCGCCGTAGTCGAGGTCGAGCGTGTAGTCCGTGTCACGCGTAAGCGCCTCGCCATTGACCCTGACCTCGTCGCTGCCCTCGATCACCGGCAACTCGCTTTCGTCGATATAGTACGGCCCCAAAGGATTGCCGTCGGACGCCTTGGAATCCGAGATCGAAAAGAGCGTCCGCGCATGCCTTCCAAGCTCGCGCTGTTTGGCGCCCACGCTCTGCGCCGCCTCAAATTCCACAGTCGTGCTTTTCCCGAACGACGCCATCCCGTCTATCCCCATCAACTGATGCGCAAGCTCTCTTTTTATTGCCACTCCGTCAGCCATCCGGTAATCCACCGCCTCGTCGGACAGATAAGACACTCCCCACTTGTCGATGGAAAATTTACCTATGCCGAATGTTCCCGGCGCTCGCGCGTCAGCGTCTGTTTCGGAATTCAAATCTCCCGACGAATCTTTTATGGCAGATTGTTCTTGGGCGGCCGCGTCGCGCAAATCGCCGTTTTGTTCCAATTTGTTTTGGTTGTCAGAAATAGCGTCGCCGGCTTTGCTGTCGCGCGATTCCGAAATAGTCTGAAGTCTGAATCCGGTAAACTTGCCCGGTTCGCCGCCGCTTCCGCCGGGCGTCTCATATTCCACCACAACCCGCTCGTTTACGCCAAGCGATCTATCGAATGTAATCTCGCCTTTGCTGTAGAGAATCGTGTAACCGGCGCCGCGTGTCAGTTCGCTTCCACCTACGCGCACCTTCTCAGTGCCCGGCAGAATGTTCGTCGATTTT
>JAKQPS010000143.1 GCA_029564595.1 bacterium
CCTCCTCGTGCTCACCCCCGAAGCGTACATCTCGGCGGCCATCAACAACACCGCCTGATCAACCCTCTTGTACGCCGCCAGAACCTGTGAACTCATCCCGTTGCGCGTCTGGGGCGTCCGCAGGGAGAGCTTGCCAACTCCGGTGATTATCTCTCTGGGTTTGTAACCGCTGCGAATATCCTTCCTTTCGCCGCCTCTTTCATATTTCTCAACCCCCACATGCTCGTCCCGCTCCGCCTCCAGAACTTCCTGCAACACCCGCTCCACCAACTCCCGCAACAAATCGTACCCTTCCATCTCTTTTACCTTGTCAACCAGTTCCTTTGATGCAATAATCTTCTTGTCAGCCATTTTCTCTCCTTTCTATTTGCCAAGGTATTTAGGAGATACTCTAATGGCTGACCCTTTCCTTCGCCACTACAATTTCGCAGAAAAAAGTTTACACTATCACAAACTTCCCATCATTGCAAGAATTCCGCCAAAAAAAGCGGTGTAGATAATCCAGAAGATAATGGAAATAATTACTAGCGCAAGTGAAATATAAAACATGATTCTTGCCGTATTGGCCGAAGATTGAGCATTGACAATGTCGCCAGCCGCCGCTGCGGTGCGTGCCTTAGATGAAAAAACCAATCCAATTAAGCTTGTAATCAAGCCCGGGCAACCACAACACAACACAGAACATATTGTGATAATTACATTGTGCGTGAAAAAATCCTGAACCGTAATGCTCGAAACTGATTGTTTAATATCATTATGAACAGACTCTGTGAAACCATATTGCTCTTGTCTTGTGTTGGGCCGGGGAGCCTCGGCAGCTCCCGCGCTTTCCGTTTTAGCTCCACATTTGGAACAGAATTTAGCGTTATCGTTCAGTTGTGTTCCACAGTTCGGACAGAACATGGCGTTTCTCCTTTTTGATTGACGCTTAAATATAACACAGAATAAAAAACTGTTCAATCTGCCGCGCGGGAACACAAAACCTAGTTGCAAAGCAGTTTTTTACTAAATTTAGGAAATATTGTATGATTTTATCGGATTTTAATAACAAAGGGGCTTGTTTACTTTAGCGGCTCACTTGAATAAAATGTTATTGATGTGATTACACGCGCGGGGTAGGAACCAATATGGCAAAAAAAACCAGCAGTGTGGCGCTTGTAGCGGTCATCATATTGATCGGGGCATTGGCCGGATGTCAGAAAAGTCACATCCAAGTGCTTCAGGAACAGGTCAAGAAGAACCCCAACGACGTCAAAGCTCATACGGATTTAGCCTATCAACTCACTGAGATGAAGAGATATGAGGAAGCTATAGAGCATTACGATATCGCCATTTCGTTGAGGCCGGGCGATTTTATGGCCACGAACAACAAGGCCCATGTGTATTATGAAATGGGAAAATATGACAAGGCTCTAGAGATATTTATGAGCCTTATTAAGGACGATCCGAAAAACTCCCTGCTATACAGCAATGTGGCGATGTGTTTTCACAACATGAAGAAGTATAACGACGCTTATATTGGGTACATGAAAGCTCTGGAGCTTAATCCGAAGAACGGAAAAGCCGCTGACGGATTCAAGATACTTGAGCAGGACATGAAGACGGAAGGTTTGCCGTTTCCGCCCGCGCCGCCTAAGTGACGAGCGGCAGTAGGCGAATCATTTTTTCTAATAATAACAGCTATTTTTCCAGTCCGGCCGCCCATCGGGCGAAGTAGACGCATGCGTCGATGTTGTTGGCGATTTCCTTTTCAGCTTCGGGGGCGTTGCACCATGCGTACATGTTGAGCCATGTCGCAGGGTCTTCAAATCTCAATCCGAGTTTTCCCACTTCGAGAAGAAACGCAAAAATGCCGTGTTCCTCGTAAAGCCAGTCGTCTAGGTCGCCGCTGGTGGGCAGATAAGTGAACTCGCTGCCAACGCGGTACTTGAAGAACGGCTGGCGGGCGCGCATGGCGTCTGCGACAGCGCGCATTTCTTTGCTGTGAGGACAGGGCGCGTTCGTGTGGCAGAAAGGATAACCGATGAACCTGCCCGGACTATGTATCGCGAGGGAGGCGCGCAAGGGGGTCTTCTCGACGAAATCTCTGAACGCCCTCGATTCCGGTTCCGAAAGCGGGCCTTCGCCTCTGTACACCAGAGTGAACGGCAGGTTCGACGCCATCACCGGACTGCCCCCTTCGGGGTAGAAATGCGCCGGGAAGTTGCGGTTGAGGTCGACACCGTTGGCGTTTTTGCGCGCAAACGACACTCCGTACTTCCTCAATTCTCTGTGCGCGCGCTCGTTGGCGTCCGGGTTTGCCACAGGAAGGAAGTGCGCCCGCGCGCGAGATAGCATCTCCATTGAAGCGTCGCGGTTTTCAGGCGACAGGAACCATCTCAGAACATCAAGGCACATGTCGCCCGCGACGAACTCATGGCCGTGTGTAAGAGATGAATAAAGAACGCCGGGCGCTGAGGGGTCGGCGTCGCCGAGGCTGACCGTCCATATCGCGCGGCCTTCAACGCTTTCGCCGATTTGAGAAACCTCGGTGGTTATCTCCGCGCTTTTGCACAGCGCAAGAAAATGGTCTTCAAAGTCTTTGTAGCCGGAGAAGTTTTTGAAACGCGCTTTCGTTGCGCCCGCCATGGTTGCCATAACGCCGATTATTATAGCGGCGGGGCGGGCAAAAGAAACTGTTTTTGTGAAAAAACGGCGGCGCTCCGCGCGTCTTTCTGCTATGATGATTGCGTTGACGGAAGCGTTATGAGAACGCTCGGCGCGGGAGACGAGAATCATGGTAAAAACATCGATGACAGCGGATTTTCGCCCCAAGGACAGGGTGGTCGAGCTGGCCGGGTTTCCGGTGTATAAGCAGGAAACGGACCACACGTGCGGGCCTTGCGCGGTCAGAATGACGCTCGAATATCTCGGACTGAAGGTGGACGAGGCGACAATCGCGCGCAGGTCTCTGACTCATCCTGCCGGCACTCTGCCGTGGACGCTTGTGCCGGGGTTCAACAGCTTCCTTTCGCAGTTGGGCAAGAAAGCGGCGATTGTCGGGGACGCCCCGGACGCTTATGAGAGGATAGTTTCCGCGTTGCAACAGGGGATTCCGACTATATTCATATACGCGGTGACGGACGCGTTTCATCCGCCGAAAAAGGTGACTCATTACGGAATCGCGGCTGGAATCGACGAGCCGGCGGGGACGATAACCGTTGCCAACCCGTTCGGCACAATGGATAAGATGCCGCTGGATGAATGGTGGGACAGGTTTTCAATAGCGGACGAATACGCTCCGGCGGTGGAAGGGCTGGCGGTCAGGCTGGGCATACTCAAGCCGAGGACGGCGATTTTTATAAGCGACAGATAAGGGGGAGCGCGGCGGGCGAGCCGCGCGGCGCAGCGCATGAAAAAAGAACCGAACTCAGAAAGCGCGTTTCTCGCGAGCAAGCCTCTCGAAAAGATGAGCTCCGCAGCGCGTTCCCGCGTCCGATATGTTCTCACTGACATCGACGGGACTCTCACCGCGCCGGACGGACGGCTCCCCGCGAAATCGTATTCCGCGATGGAGCGGCTTCGCGCGGCGGGCATAAAGGTCATTCCAATCACAGGCAGGCCCGCCGGGTGGTGCGACCACATCGCCCGCATGTGGCCCGCGGACGGCGTTGTGGGCGAAAACGGCGCTTTGTTCTACATGCGCGACGACTCTTCCGCGAAAATGATAAAAATCTACAGCGAGCCTTCCGCCACCGTCCGGGAATCGAACATGAAGCGCCTCCTCTCAATGTATTCGGCGGTCAAGCGGAAATTCCCCTCCGTCGAACCTGCTTCCGACCAGAATTTCAGGGAGACGGATGTGGCGATTGATTATTGCGAGGACGTGAGGCCGCCTCTCACTGTCGCTGATGCCTTTGAAATAAAAAAATTCTGCGAGAGCCGGGGCGCCACCGCAAAAGTCAGCAACATCCACGTCAACGCTTGGTTCGGCGATTACACCAAGCTAAAGATGTCGAAAAGGATATTAAAGGATGTTTTCGGCGAGAATGACGCCTCAATGCTGGAAAAAACCGTTTACGCCGGGGACTCCGACAACGACGCCGAGATGTTCGGATATTTTAAGCTTTCGGTGGGGATGGCGGACATCAAAGCGTACGCCGCCGCAATGCCTGCGGAATTCCATCCTAAATATGTCGCTCCGTTGAGAGGCGCGGACGGCTTTAGCAGGCTGGCGTCAGCCGTTCTCCAAGGCCGAGCGCCAAAGAAGTTAGGTTTGCGATGAAACAAAAGTGTTAATGATGATTAAATGATTCATTGCAGAATCAAACATAAAAACAAGCGTTAAATGTCATTAATAAACAATCTGAATTGTATCGCTTATTTGTTGATTGACGTGTTTTTTTTGATATGTTAATATTCTGTTTTAAGATTATTAAATTATTTGCTGTGAGCTTCCCCGCAAAAAACAGGAAAGTGATTTAAGGTGAAAAGCGGGGCGGTGTACAAACCAGATTTATTGGAACTAGTGATTGGTAATTCATATATGAATAATAAAATAATTGATATATCAAAAAGTTTGAAGGCTTATTTTTTAGATGATTATAATAACTTGAATATAAGATCCTTTTTCTTATGTGGCGGAAGTGGAAAGAATGAAAATGCGCTAAGAAAAGAGATAGGCAAATGAGCTTCCCCCCAAAAACTGGACAGAGGTTTAAGGTGGAAACCGTGGTGGTGTAGAATCCAGTTTTGGAGGGATGAGCGATGAGGAAGAAATTCACCCCAGCGTTCAAGGCCAAGGTGGCGCTTGAGGCGCTGAAGGGG
>JAKQPS010000145.1 GCA_029564595.1 bacterium
CGGGGCGATTTTCATAGCGGCAAACTGCTTCGTTGCCGACGCATTTTTTTGTTCATGAACCATAAGTTCTATTCACTGCAAAAATGCGTCTTGCGCCTCGCATTTCATCCGCTCTGAACAATCGCTCCCGAATCCTAGTGACGGATTCGGGTTTATTCTGTTCCAAGGCCGAAAGCGGGTTCGGTTTTAAAATCGATTTAGCAACAGGGCGGCGCAACGTTGGATGGGTATCAAAAAACAGAAATCAAGCCTGAGCGCAGACAGCTTTTGAAGACGCTTTTCTTGCGCGCCTGCGATGCTTGACGTCTTCGTATTTGATGCCTGCGGCTTCCACCGCCTGACGCCATGAGCCGTAGCATTTCTGACCGGCCGCTAGAAGCTTGGAATCTTTTTTCATCAATGATATTTGCGAGATATCCTCGCCTCTCTCAAACATCTGGCAGATTTTTCCGGATATCTTGTCTTCGCTCCATGACTGGCGCTTCTTAACTTCGGAGTATTCCATCCCGGCTGCTGCTATGGCGCTCTCGATGTTTGAGAAGAACCTTCTTGCGGCATTCCACAGCCGGGGATGATTCATCTCAAGGTGTAATGTGTTTAGAGGCTCTTCACGCTCCGCGAGCTGTCTGAGCCTTTTTATCACTTCATCTTCCGTCCAGTAGCTTATCAGTTTCGTTTTTGGGTTTATTCCCGCCTCAATAAAAGCAGTCCGCCACCCGCCGAAAACGTCATAAACCGCGTCTTCCAGCGATGTGTCTTTTCTGTCCGGGTCAAACCTTAACGAACCTCCGTCCGCTATAAGCTTCTTCAGCTCCACTATCACAGCTTCCCTATTCCACGGTCGATGTAGATTCTCCGTCATTTGTAACCCCTCCAGCCCAATTGAATTGTTGTATTTGTCAGATTTGCCCGGTTTTCATCATTTTGATGACTTTGATCCCGTCACAGTATGACAAAAGTCACATATTTCCTAACCTGCCTTATATTACCCGACAACTGACAAATCAAAACATTTTTTTAAAAAATTATTTTTTCATTATCGTTTACTGCTTCATGGCGGCCCAAATAACCTATAAGAAAAAGGAATATTTCAAACATCTGTTTTGGGGGTTTAACCATATCATAAATTGTGATTTTAACAAAACATACATATTTTGTGCTTTCTGTTCAAAAAGACTTCGAAACAAGAGCGGACATTGACATTGTATGCCTGAAATATAAGAAATTGGCATGTATCGCATATTGAACTATGGTTCAAATAGCGATTGCCTATGTTTTGAGGAATGATTTTGCGGCATATTGACCGATCAGACAAACGATGATTTATTCGCAGTAATTGTCGGGGCGATGTGTTCGAGCGTTTCGGACAAGAGGATAAGTTCATCGCGCGGTCAATCCAATGCGTTTTCGACGACTTTGTAATCAGCATATTAGAAATGACATATCGTTAGTTAAACCACGATGTCGAGGTTGGCATGTTTGCGTCTGATTGATAATTCGATAACATTAAAATAGAATATATGAAACTTCGCGCGGAGAGAGGCGAGGACGGATATTGTTCACAGGAATAATCAGGGAGATAGGGGTGGCGGAAGACATCAGGCGTAAAGCCGGGTCTTTGGCGCTTTCGATTAGATGTCCGCAGACGGCGGCGGAGGCGGGGCTGGGGGACAGCGTGGCGGTGGACGGCGTTTGCCTGACGGTCACTTCGATAGACGGAGACATGCTGACGATGGATGTCGGCGAGGAGACGCACAGGCTGACCACTCTATCGGGGTTGAAGCGGGGCGGGCGTGTGAACGTGGAGCCGTCGTTGCGGGTTGGCGACAAGCTTGGCGGGCACTGGGTGCTGGGCCATGTGGACGCGGTCGGATTGATAGCGTACGTCCGGCCGCAGACGACTCAGATAACGTTCGGAGTTAGGCATCCGGCGCAGCTAGCTCCGTTCATCGCCAAGAAAGGCAGCGTGGCGGTTGACGGTATCAGCCTGACTGTCGGCGAGACGAAGGGAGACGTTTTCGAGGCGTATGTCATTCCTCACACCGCGGCGCAGACGACTCTTGGAGAAAAGAAGCCGGGCGCTACGGTGAACCTTGAGGCGGACGTGCTCGCAAGATACGCCGTGAACGCGGCGAACAGGGGAGGGGACGCCTCCCTGTTGAAAAAACTTTTTGACTATGACTACGCAAAAAAAGAATCTTAAGGTCGAGTTTTACATCCTCACAGGCATGAGCGGGGCGGGAAAGACGTTCGCCAACAAGTGCCTAGAGGACATGGGTTTCTATTGCGTCGACAATCTGCCGCCGGCGCTGATCCCGCATTTTGCGGAACTGGCGGCGAATTCGAGCAGGAAGATAGACCGCGTTTCGCTGGTCATAGACATCAGGGGCGGGGAGTTCTTCGACGAACTGTTCAAGGCTCTGGACGCTCTGGACCGCGCGGCTTACAGCTACAAAATCATTTATCTCGACGCGAACGATTCGGCGTTGCTGCGCCGCTATAAGGAGACTCGCAGACTGCCTCCTCTGGCGAACGACGAGACGACGATAATCGAGGGCGTTCACGCGGAGCGAAAAGCTCTCAAGAGGCTCAAGGACCGAGCGGACTACTACATAGACACATCCACAAAAACGCCGGCGGCTCTCAAAAAAGAGATTTCAAAGGCGATACTCGGAGACGAGCAGTCCGCCGGGCTTTCGGTCACCATAATATCATTCGGTTTCAAGTACGGTCTGCCGCCGGAGGCCGATGTGGCTCTTGATGTGCGCTTCCTGCCGAATCCTTACTATGAGGAATCGCTGAAGAATTTTTCGGGAGAGAACAGGGAAGTGCGCGAGTTCGTGATGACGAGTCAAGTGACGCAGGACTACATCTCGAAAACGGCCGACCTTCTGCTGTTCACGCTGCCGCACGTCATAGCCGAAGGCAGGCGCAATCTGGTGGTGGCGGTCGGCTGCACGGGAGGACACCACAGATCTGTTGTTCTCTCCATCGAGCTTTGCAGGATTCTCACCCAGCATGGATACAACGTGTCGGTCAAACACAGGGACATTTCCGCGGGCTGACGCCCGCGCCCGCGAGCGAGGCAGGCCATGAACGGTTGGAAATGGTTCCTTCCGGGACTCCGCATAAAAAGATGGGTGGCGGTGATAGCTCTCGGCGCCCTAATGCTAAGCCTTGGCGCGGTCTTCATCATGGGCAAGAACATCCCTCGCGAGTTCTATTTTCTGGTGACATCCTATGTCAGGCAGGGTGTGTTCGGGATTTCGCTGTCGCTGCTCGGCATAGCTTTCATTATCTACGGAGTGCGGCGTCTCAACGGGCGCGTGATAGGGGTTTTCATGCCGGACGGGGGCAACGACAAGCTCATAGACCGATTGTACGAGGAAGTGATGCTCAGCAAGGGCATAAAAATTGTCGTTCTCGGCGGCGGCACGGGCCTTCACTCGCTGCTTCGCGGTCTTAAGGAATACACATCTAACATCACAGCCATAGTGACGGTGAGCGACGACGGAGGCAGTTCGGGGCGGCTGAGGGACGAGCTTAACATTCTGCCCCCCGGGGACATACGTCAGTGCATTGCCGCGCTCGCGCCGTCAGAGACATCTATGATAGACCTCTTTAGCAGCCGTTTTCATGGCGAGGGGCCACTCAAAGGACACTCGGTGGGCAACCTTCTTCTGGCGGCGATGACGGAGTTGAAGCATGGCGATTTCAATCTGGCGGTTCAGGAGCTGAGCAAGGTTTTGAACGTTCGCGGGCGCGTGCTGCCATCCACAGTGCAGAACGTGACGCTGTGCGCGGAGATGGAAAACGGCCTGATAGTGACCGGTGAATCGAGCATAACGGCGGACCCGGCGAAGATCAACAGGGTGTTCCTGTCGCCGGCGGACGCGCGGGCGCTCCCGGAGGCGGTCGCGGCGATAATCGACGCGGACATCGTCGTCATAGGCCCCGGCTCGCTGTTCACGAGCATAATGCCCAATCTGCTGGTCAAGGATCTGCTGAACGCTGTGCGCCGCACGAGGGCGACCCGAGTGTACGTATGCAACGTGATGACGCAGCCGGGCGAAACGGACGGGTTCACCGCCGCGGATCACGCGTCGCGCGTCATCAAGTTGACAGGGCGCAACTCAATCGACCACATAGTCGTAAACAAAAAATACCCGTCGAGGCTGCTGGCCAGATACGAGGCGGAAGGCGCGCGACCGGTCAAGGTGGACCGCGAGAACATAGCCCGGCTCGGAATCAGGAACGTAATAGCCGAAGACCTTGTCAGAGAAGACGAGCTAGTGAGGCACGACCCGGACAAGCTGGCGGCCTGCGTAATGAGAATCGCCCGCGACGAGCTTAAAGCGGCCGGACCCGCCGCAATGCCTTTCGATCTGGAAAAATTGCGCGAGAAGCTTATGAATCTGGGCGGTTAGCGCTATAATTAAAACTTACTTTGAATTTTATGGAGGAGATGAATATGACGGTAAAAATCGGAATTAATGGGTTTGGAAGAATCGGAAGGAACATGCTTCGCTGCTGCTTGGAAAAGCAAGGCGTTGAAGTGGTCGCGATCAACGATCTGACCAATGTTCAGGCGCTGGCGCACCTTCTCAAATACGACTCGAATTTCGGAAGGCTGAACGCGAGCGTGACATTCGAGGAGTCGGCAGAAGACGGCAAGCCCGGCTCCATAACCGTGAACGGCAAAAAGATAGCGGTTTACAAATGCAAAGACCCGAAGGAAATCCCGTGGTCGGAATCCGGCGCTCAGATAGTGGTCGAGTCGACCGGGTTGTTCAGGAAACGCGCCCAAGCGGCCGTCCATCTCGGCGACACCGTGAAGAAAGTCATAGTGTCCGCGCCCGGAGACGGCAAAGACCCGGTGGACGCCACGATCGTCCTCGGAGTAAACGACGAAATCTACGATCCGAAGTCGCACCATGTCATATCGAACGCGTCATGCACGACCAACTGCCTCGCCCCGGTGGCGAAAGTTCTCGCGGACAATTTCGGAGTGGTTCACGGGCTGATGTGCACGATTCACTCGTACACGAACGACCAGCGCATACTTGATCTGGCGCACAAGGATTTGAGGCGCGCGCGAGCCGCCGCGCTCTCGATAATCCCCTCGTCCACCGGAGCCGCAAAGGCCATCGGGGACGTCATTCCGTCGCTAAAAGGCAAAATGAAGGGATACGCGCTGCGCGTTCCGACGCCCACCGTTTCGGTCGTCGATCTCACAGTCGTCACATCGAAGCCCTGTGCGATAGACGAAGTCAACGCGGCGATGAAGAAAGCCGCGGACGGCCCGATGAAGGGCTACCTCGAATATTGCGACGAAGAGCTTGTGTCAATGGACTTCAAAGGCTCGCACATGTCGTCGAGTTTCGACTCCACGCTGACGGACGTCATCGACGGAACGCTCGTGAAAGTCGTCTCGTGGTATGACAACGAGATGGGGTACTCGGCGCGGATGGTAGACCTTTGCGCCATCATGGGCAGGAGCCTCTGACGAGGCGTCCCCGGCGTCGGCCCGCCGGCGCGATTCTACAACAACGAGCGCGGAGCATTCCGCGCAATTTCGGACAGACGCCGCGGCTTTTGCGCGGTCGCGTCCGCAAGGAGAAACGCCATGCTTAAAAAGATGACTGTGGAAGACGTCGATTTTAAAGGCAAACGCGCGCTCGTGCGCGTGGACTTCAACGTGCCTCTGGATGAATCGGGCGCGGTGGCTGACGATTTTCGAATAAGAGCCACTCTTCCCACTATAAAGCACATCCTCGCGGGCGGCGGCTCTGCCGTCTTAATGAGCCATCTCGGCAGGCCCAAAGGCGAATGGAACTCGGCATTCAGCATGCGCCCCGTTCTGGACTCTCTTAGGAAACTCCTAGACGCTCCAGTCGACCTAGCGGACGACTGCATAGGCGAATCGGTAAAAGCTCTCGCGGCGAACTTGGAGCCGGGAGCCGTCCTTCTCCTCGAAAATGTGCGTTTCCACAAAGGAGAAACAAAGAACGATCCCGAATTCACAAAGCAACTTGCGTCGCTCGGCGACCTGTTCGTGAACGACGCATTCGGCGCCGCGCACAGAGAACAATCGTCGGTGACAGGAGTCGCGGCGTTCCTACAACCGGCGGTGGCAGGGTTCCTGATGAAAAAAGAAATCGAATATATGGACAACGCGCTGTCAAATCCCGGCAGGCCGTTCGTCGCTCTGCTTGGCGGCGCCAAAGTGTCTGACAAAATTCTCGTCATAGAGAACCTCATCGGGCGAGTCGATTCGATACTTGTCGGAGGCGGCATGGCCTTCACGTTCCTAAAAGCTATGGGACGCGAGATAGGCTCCTCCAAACTTGAAGCGGACAGGCTGGAGGACGCCTCGCGTCTGATGGCGCTTGCGCGCGACAGGGGCACGGAACTTGTTCTTCCCGTGGACATAGTGGCGGCTGACAGATTTGCGGAGGACGCCGACGCGGCAATCGTCTCCGCAGACGCCATCCCTGCGGATCGCATGGGGCTGGACATCGGACCGGAGACATCTGAGTTGTTCGCCGGAAAAATCAAAGCGTGCAAGACGCTCGTATGGAACGGCCCGATGGGCGTGTTCGAGATGGAGCGGTTCGCGGGTGGAACCCGCGCGGTGGCGCAAGCGGCGGCGGACTCGGACTGCGTCTCGATAATCGGCGGAGGAGACTCGGCGAGCGCGGTGCGGAAAATGGGGCTGGCGGACAAGTTCTCGCACGTGTCCACCGGCGGCGGGGCCTCTCTCGAAATGCTGGAAGGCAAAAAGCTTCCCGGCGTCGAGGCCCTCACCGACAAGTGACGCCTCGCAACAAACGCTCCGGCGGCTGATCGCAGTTTTGAAATCCGTCTCTTAAGTGTTTTTCACTGCAAGTTTGCGGTGGATTTAGCGAGCGAAAAGAAATGTCTCCGCGTTTCCTTTCCCAAATGCTTTCCATTAAGCGATTAAATCGCTTGTGACGCATGTTTGCGCGCGTGTCTGGAGAATCGGGTTCGGAGGGGGCTTATTCGCCGTGTTAGCCGGCTTGGGCTTTTCTGTTCCTGAAGTCGGCGACGGTTTTTTCCAAGTCGCGCGGGAAGAAGAAGAAAGCGGCCATGCCGAGCAGGGCGAAGACGCCGCCGACGGGGCCGGTGAGCTGCACCCCCAGAGGCTCGGCGGCGCTGTTGCCGAATTTTTCAAACATCAGCGTCATCAGGTATGTGGACAGCCCGAGCGTCACTTTAAGGCAGAAGCCCTGCGCGCCGAAGTACATCGCCTCCCGCCTCTGTCCGGTGTTCATCTCGTCGTAGTCCGTCAGGTCAGCGATTATGGCATTCGGGATTACGAACAGCCCGGCGAGCGGGATTCCTGCGAAGAACATGACTATATAGGCGAAAGTCATGTTTGATATCGGAAGCGACTGTGAATTCATCAGGTATATGAACGGCAGGTCGAGCGCGAATATGAGCAGCAGGATAATCATTATGTTGCGCTTGGTGGCGAAACGCGAAAAGAAGTTTATGACTGGGATGAACACGAGGGCGACGCCGAGGGCGATGCCCATGAACACGGCGGTGTCCGCCACCGGGCGGCCGAGCAGCGAGGTGACGTAATAGCTCACTCCGGACGAGATGATATTGAACCCGAACCAGAATGTCAGGTTGCCGATAAGATATATGACGAAGGGTTTGTTTTTGAAGGTGGCCTTGAGGGAGGAAAAGAGGTCCAGCGAAGACGGGTTGGAGGCGCAGTAGACTTTCTCGTTGATGGAGACGACGGGCAGATAGAGGAAGACGAGCGAGGCCGCTCCGAGGATGATGGCCATCGTCTTGAATCCGAGGGCGGACGCCAGCGGCATGCAGGCCACGGACGCGGCTATAACTCCGAACAGCATGAATATGCCCTGCATGGAGGTTATGTTGATGCGCTCTTTGTGCGTCGTGCCGAGTTCGGGTATCAGGGCGAGGTAAGGGCAGACATAGTATGTGAAGAAGAAGAAGTACGAGCCGAGGAGCAGCGCGAGCGTGACCGCGTTCCAGTTTGACATTCCCGCGACGGGCGGGAAGAACAGCGCCACCAAACATGCGGCAAGGGGCAGCCCGCCGAAAAACATGAACGGGACGCGCCGCCCTCGCGGCGATTTGCTGTTGTCCGTCCAGTAGCTCACCAGCGGGTCCGCTATTGAGTCTATCACGCGCCCGAAAATGAATATGTAGCCGAACACCACCTTGGGCACAAGCTGGGGCAGGGACTCCTCGGCGGGCGGCAGATAAAAGTATATGACCGCCGCCACCATCAGTCTGTCGAGCAGCGAGTATCCAAGCGCGCCAGACGCGTATCCCATCATTCTGCCCATCGGTAGTTTCGGCATTGTCGTTTGAGGTCTCATCCTTTCGGCTGGCGGAATTCTATCACTTAAGCGATGCGCATGGAAAGGACGTTTTAAAAAAGGGCCGCCGCGGCGGCCTCCGGGCCTCCATAGGTTGATGCGGACGGCTCTCAGGCGTTATTATTTGGTTAACATCTTTGGAAAGGCGGCTTTTATGAGCGGTGAATCTTATGTGCTGACAACGATGCTCGAACTTATCAGGATTGACAGCGAGTCCCTCAACGAGCGGGAGGCGGCGGACTATGTGGCGTACCGGCTGCGGGAGATGGGAGTGGAAACGGCGGAGGATGAAGCGGGGGCGGCGCTCGGCGGCAATGCAGGGAATCTTACGGCGCTTGTGAAAGGCTCCGTACCGGGCGCTCCGACCGTCATGCTGAACGCTCATCTGGACACCGTCAAACCCGGCAAGGGCGTCCGGCCTGTGGTCGAAGACGGCGTGGTAAGGGCGTCGGGAGACACCATCCTCGGCTCGGACGACAAGGCGGGCGTCGCGGCGATTCTCGACACTGTCAGGCGGCTGAAAGAGGAAGGCGCGCCTCACGGCGACATCCTTCTGGTTTTCACCGTCGCAGAGGAACTCGGAATTAAGGGCGCGGCGAAGCTCGACCCCGCCGTCCTCGCTGCTGATTTCGGATACGCGCTAGACAGCTCCGGCGGTCCCGGCGAGATTATCATAGGCTCTCCGACTCACGACAAGATAACGGCGGTTATCACAGGCCGCGCCGCGCACGCGGGCATCGAGCCGGAAAAGGGCGTCAGCGCCATCCGCGTCGCCGCCGACGCTATCGCGGCGATGAAGCTCGGGCGCATCGACGACGAGACGACAGCCAACGTGGGCGTCATAAGGGGCGGTCTGGCAACAAATATCATCCCTGAAACGGTGACCATCGAGGCGGAGGCAAGAAGCAGGAACGCGGACAAGCTGACCGCGCAGATAGCCAACATGCGCGAGGCTCTTGAGCGCGCCGCCGCAAACGCTGACGCGCGCATCGATATTCGCATTAACAGGGAATATAGCGCTTACATGCTCGGCGAAGACTGCCTCGCGGTGAAGACTGCGGTCGAAGCGGCGCGCGCGGCGGGCATCGAGCCTTCGCTCAGAACGAGCGGCGGCGGCAGCGACGCCAACGTCTTCAACCACATCGGGTTTCCAACCGCCACCCTCGGCATCGGCATGAGAAATTGCCATTCAACAAAAGAACACATCTACGTTTCGGACTTGGAGGCCGTCGCCCGGTTCGTTTATGAAATAGTCATGCGGGCCGCGGCCGCCGCAAAGGAGGCCGGAGCATGAAGATAGCCGTTGTCGGGCCCGGCTCTATGGGCTGCCTCTTCGCCGCGCTGCTTGCGGAGGGCGGAAACGACGTCCTCCTCGTCGATTACAAGCCTGAGCGGGCCGCGATGATATCGGCGAGCGGAATCACTATTGAAGACGGCGGACGGGAGCGCACAGCGCGTGTCGCGGCGAGCGCGGACTCCGGCTCGGTTTCAGACCGCGACGGCGTCATCTTTATGGTGAAGGCAGGCTCGACGCGCGCCGCCGCCGAAAGGCTTGCCACGGCTGCCGCTCCCGGCGCGTGGGCGATGACCATGCAGAACGGGCTTGGCAACGCGGAACTGCTCGCCGGGCTGTTCGGCGCGGAGCGCGTCCTTGCGGGCACGACGGCTCAAGGGGCTAACCCTGTCGGGATCGCCCGAATACGCCGCGCGGGCAGGGGCGACACGTTCGTCGGCGAGTTTTCAGGACAGGCCACTCCCCGCGCGGAACAGATAGCCGCCATGCTGTCCGGGGCCGGGATTCCCGCCGAGGTAGCTCCCGGAGGCGTGTCCGCGTTGCTGTGGAAAAAGGCCGTGATAAACGCCGGCATCAACCCGCTCACCGCCGTTCTAAGGGTGCGAAACGGAGAATTGCTCGAGAGGCCGTCCGCGCTCGCGACGATGCGCGCCGCGGCTGCCGAGGCTGCCGCCGCCGCCCGCTCGGCGGGCGTGGACATTTCGGAAGCCGACGCCGTCGAACTGGTCGAAACAGTCGCCCGCCGCACCGCCGCAAACATCTCTTCCATGCATCAGGACGTCGCCGCGGGCCGGCCCACCGAGATAGACTTCATCTGCGGCGCTATCGCCGCTCAGGCGGACAAGCATTCCATCCCGGTTCCCGTGAACAAGACCCTGCTCAACCTGATAAAGGCGATGAGCGAAGGCGGTCTTCAGGTTTGAGCGATGAATAAAAGGAACGCTCTTGAACTAGCGGCGGAAGACATCGCCACGGCGGCAAGGGCTATTGACATTCAGCGAAAGGTCAGCCGGAGGGGCGGGCGGGATTCGTTCTCCATTCTGGACTGCCCGGTCGCGGACTGCGCGGGGGCGGACCCGAAACGGCTTGAGCGCGCCGTCAACAGGGCCCTTCGGGTTGGCGCCGCGTTCGGTCTCCTCAACTCCTGCCTCTCGCGCTCCGTCGTCCTCTGCCGCCTGCTCAGGGAAAACGGCGTGGACGCCCGCGTCGCGTTCGGACTCAACAAAGACGGCGACCGGCTCGCGGGCCACTGCTGGGCGCTCTGGGAGGGCAAACCTCCCGTCGCTCTGCCCGACGGCGGGTTTAAAATTATTGAGTATTACCCGACCGCCGAGGAGCGCCCCGGATGGTTGCCTGACTGCTCAGACAATGCGCGTTAGCACGGAGAACTCATAATGGACTTGTTCAATCTCGCCATTCTCGCCTGTTACGTAGTCCCTCTGTTTTTCGTCGTCCGCATGGCGAGCAAAGCCAGAGAGAACTATGACCGCCTGCCGGACAAAATCCCCGTTCATTTCGGCTTGAAAGGCAACGCGGACCGCTGGGCGAAAAAGTCTCCGTTGTCGGTTTACTGGCCTGCCGCGTTGACCGCCGCGATAAACGCCTCGATGTTCGCTTTCTATTATTTTTATCCTGACGGAAAATCAGGCCCCGGCAGGGAAATGTCCGCCGCGCTTGCCGCGCTCAACCTCACATTGTGTTTCCTTTTTTACAGGGTAAGCGACGCCACTATCGATTACGCTATGGGCAAGGCGAAAAGCGTCTGGTCATATATTTGGTTTCCCCTCGCGGCGGTTATCGCGGCGAGCTTTCTTCCTGCCGCCGCGGGCGTTATGCCCGGAGAGACTTCTATTGAAGATTCTTTTTTCTGCGCGAAGGTGGACGAACGCAACAACCCATCCGATATCCGGGACACATTCACTGCGTCTGACGCCACAGTCGCGATTTTTATCAAATGGAGAAACCTGCGCGGGAACAGCGAACTCAGGTACGAATGGTTCAATCCGGACGGAGAGTTGGAGGCCGTAGGGAAATATACGTTCGGCGGAAAAAGGCTAAGAAAAGAAGCGGTCGCTTGGTGGATGATACCCATCAAGGGAGAGCCGCGCGAGGAATCGCCCGGAGTCTGGAAGACGGTTGTCTATCTCAACGATTCTCCCGTGTTGGAAAAAAAGTTCACGCTGCTCGCCCCCGAAAGCGAGCGCTCGAAGAAGTGAAACCCGTAGCGGATATTTCCCGCCTTCCTCTGTTTTCTTCAAATGATCTTTATTTCAATCAGCGGAAATTATGATGTCGCCGGAAACAGTCGTTATATAAATCAGGCGGACCGAAGCTCCCGCTCCGGGCGTCTCAAACGTCAACTCTGAATCCGCTTCCGACACCTTTTTAAGATAAGCGTCCGCAGTGTCGACCGCGCCGGATTCCGTTTTAGCAACTATTCTCGCTTTCAAAGAGCGCTTGAGCTTTACTTTAATGTCTCCCGAATCAGTTTCAATATCCAAGTCGTTTTCCATGCCGGACGCTTGAAAAGAAACTTCTCCAGAGCCGTTCCGTATCAAAGAAATCTTGGAGCAGTCCTTTATGTCTATATTGCCGCTTGAGGAAGAAGCTTGAGCGGCGCCTTTAATGTTGGCGAGCAGTATCTTGCCAGAATCGGTTATCACCTTCGCATCTCCCTCAAGGCCGGACACGTCTATCGCGCCGGACGTCGTTGCGAGATCGACGGAGATGGCCGCCGGAGCCAGAATGTCGTAATCAACGCGGCCAGATACTTCAAGTCCTGCCGATGAGGGAATGGATGATGTGGCGACGACGCTGTCTGCGGGGGCCTGAGCGAACACTTTTATTCTTGAAGCGAACTCGCGGGCTTTCGCCAGATCAGGCGCGAACGCTGTTTTGGACGCCCGGAACGTCACAGCTTCGGCGGAACTCGCCCGCACGAATATCTGGCCTTCGCCTTCAGACATCCGCAGGCTTTTGCCTCCGGGCCACGGCACGGCGAACCTGTCCGCGAGAGTGTACTGGAATGTCTGCGGCGCGCCGGACTCTGTTTCGTCCTCCTGTTGCGCGACCGCAAAAACTGCCATCGTCAGCAAAGCCGCCAGAAGCGATATGAATGCCGCCGCTCCGCCGCTCCGCGCGCCTGAAGGCTTTCTTGCTTTTCTTTCCATGTCCATTCTCAAAGTTTATATCATGAGCGGCTAAATTCAACTCGAATCCCAATGAAGGATTCGGGTTCAAAGGGTTTTACTCAACCTCCGAAGTCGAAAATAATGATGATTTCGTTCGGTTTTCTTGTCGTCAAAACGCTATGGAGTGGACGAATATTTTCTCAGAGAGTCAGTCGAGCAGTTTTGATAAGAGGTTTGCGGCGCGGTATGGGCGGCGAAGCGGAGCGGGTATGGCTGGGTATCTGAACGCGAGGTATTTTGCGGGCGGGAAGACGGTTTGCAACAGAGGGGCGGCGCGCCGCTCGGCCAGAAGCATCGACACAGTCCCGCTTCTTTTTACCGCCGCGTCTCCCGCGATGGATTTAAATATCAGTTCTCTAGCGGCGCGGTTCAACGGGGAAGCGTCCGGCGGCGGGACGGCGGAGAGGGGTGGCGGAGGCGCTCCGAAAAGCTCGCTCGACAATGCGAACGCCATAGCCGCCGCGCGGGACAGCCCCGACTTGCAAAAAAGCGCGGCAAGCTTGTTCCAGTCCGGTTTGAGCGCGGCGCACAGCGGGGCGAGGTCAAGAATCCATTGCAACCTCGAAAAGGAGTGGACGGCTGCCATGTGGTGTATGTGATAGAGGATGACCGCTTCCGGCGGCAGCGAGAGCGCGCCCGATTCCGCGCTCGCCATCGCCCACAGCGCGTTCCCATCAAGGTTGTAAGCTGCCGCCGCAAAAAGGGATTGTGAGGGGTTCCACTGTGCCTCAATGTCAACGCTGACGCCCGCGCGGACGGATGTGAACTTCATCTCTCCTGAATACTCGATGATAAAAATTTCCGGTAGATTGCTTTCAGCGCGTTTCCAACCCAGCCCGCGCATCATGGCTTCAAGCTCGCGAATCTGCCCGCGCCGGACAAGGAAGTCGGCGTCCGACATCTCGCGTTCGTCAGGAGCGCCGAAGAGGCCAGCATAGAGCGCGCCCTTTAGAGGAATCATGTCCACGCCTGTGGCTGAGGCGGCCTCCATGACCGCGCGCGCGGAATCTAGGATGAGCATATTGGCGGCGGCGGCGGCGCGGGGGATGTTTTCCAGTTCCGCGCGCATGGCCGCGGGCGCTGTTTCGAGAAGGCCAAGGCGGGCAAGGTTCTTCGCCATCGGGGCCGCCACCCTGTTAAGCCGCGCAAGCGCAAGCATGCGTCCCCATCCGCCCGCGTCCAGCCCGCGCGCGGACCGCTCCGCTCCGGCCCCGCACAGCCCCGCAAGCGTTCTCGTCTCTTTTTCGTGGACGTCTCTCTCAAACATCAGAAGTCAGCCTGCAGTTTCGTTTCCATCAGATAGCCGGAGTAGTCGTTGGACTCCGGGTCTCTCGAACTCGAAAAAGACGTCTTGTTGAAAGTAGTCTTCCAACTGAGGATTTTCGACATCTTTATTGAGGATTCAAACTGGAGGGAACTTTGCGAAGTAGAATCGGCGGAGTCGGTGTCGAGCGTGTAATATGACAGGTTGAATTTTTTTGTTTCGCTCGGAACGCGCTCGACCATGAATGTGTTCGTGGTGTTTTGAGAGGAGGATGTGGCTCCCGACATGTCTGTGCGGCCGAACCTGTAAACGAAGACCGTCTTTGAAGAGCGTTTGTATTTAAGATCGAAGCTGAAGATGTCGGCTCCGCTGTCGTCGGCGCTTCCTGACGCGGAGGTCGCTGTGGTGTCCGACCATTCCCTTGTAAGGACTGCCTCGAACGGTTTGTCCTGTGGGCGGTATTCGAGTTTTGCGATTTTAGAAATGGAGTCGGACGACGAGCCTGACGAGTCGGTCTGGAACATCCTGACCGTCGGCGAAAACATCAGCGCGGATGTGAGAAGGTACTGCGACGCCAGCGAAGTGGACGAGTAGCTGGAGCCTCCTCCCGTATTGTATGCGGGGAAAGACTGTTTCGTCATATTGAGGGATACCGATTGCAAGCGGCCTCTGCTGAGCGCCACGATGCTGACTCCCGTGCTGTCTTTCCCGTTGTTTCCGGCGGTGGCTCGCGTGTCGCTCACCCTCTGGCTGTTTATGTCGGCGGTCACGGTTATCAGTTCCGCCGGATAATACGTCAGGATGGCGCTCCTGCTGTTCGTCGTGGTGGAGTAGGGGACGCCGACTCCGAAAGAATCGGTTCCGCTGGACTTGAACACTGCCTTGAGGTCGAACGTGTTGTCCTTCCTATATTGCGCGGCGAACGCGCCGGAGGTGGTGGAACGGTTCGGCGCCGAGCCTGCGCGGTCGTCGAAATCCTCTTTGCTCAGCGAGTAATCCAGTTTAAGTCCGGGCCGCCATAGTCCGGCCGTTCCAACAGTGAATGTGTGCGCCGCTCTCTCCGTGTCCGTCTCCGGAGCCGGGGCGTTGTCTCGCGTTGTGTCCCTCGCGTATTCGTAACCGACTGAGTACAGGCCCGGAGACCAGCGAGTGGACACGCTGAGTTGCCGGTTGTCGTCGCTGTGGGTTCCGTAAATATCTTTCGCCACTTTGAAGCGCGAAGTGGTCACATTCAACGCCACGTTGGGGGCGGGGCTGCCGGACACGGAGAAATCCGCCCGGCTGGTCTCAAGGGTGTTGTTGCCTCCCAGCGGCGAGAAGAAAACATCCGTGCTCTCGGATTTCATCTGAAGCGTGTATCCGAGCATCCGGGTTTCAGCCGATACCCTTGACGCATTGGCCGACACAATCCCTTCCTCGATGTCCGGCAGGTAGCGATACGACGCGTACAGAACGGTTTCCGGGGCGAACGCGATATTGTTTCTGAATGTTATCGCGCCCGACGCGTAGTCCATCTCGTAGTCTCTGCCGGCGAACAGCGGCTGGTCGTTTTCGCTCCATGTCACCGTCTCGGAAAGCTCGACGATGTTTGTGTTTCTGAGTTTGAAGAAGCAGTCGCCGGAAGGCTGGCCGGACACGGTCGGGCAGACCGCCTCGACCGGCGCGCGAACCAGCTTTTCATTCACCACGCTCACCGGGTTGTTCGACACGTCCGACTCGCTGCGCCCGTACTCGAACTTGAAATTCACAGGCCCCGCCGCAGCCGTTCCGAAAACCTGATACACCGTATGGTCGTAGTCAGACTCGTCCGCGCCTCCGGTGGCCGGAACCGCGAAGTACGAAACTCTCAGCCACTCGTCAAACCCCGACGGGTTGTACGCCGCATCCGTTATCCGTATGTGGTTGTCGATGTGGTCGATTATATAAGAGCTTTCCGGAATGCTCTCCGGAGGCAGGCACTCGGCGTTTGAACACAACTCGACCCCGTTGAACGCAAGTTCGGAGCCGGGATATATCCTTCTCGGCAAGCCCTGTGTCAGAGGATAGATGTCGTCTCCGTCGTACACAAGCTTTTCGTTGAGGACGGGTTTTATCTGGTCGCGGACGTAATAAAGGTACTCGACCGAAAAGATGTCGTCCTGTTCGTAAGAGCCGAGGATTTTTATAACGCCCTCCATATATCCGGCGGAGTCTAGAGAGTAGTCAGCGGACTTTGTGAGCGGCGCGCCGTTCTTGTAAATCTTCAGCGAGGTGTCCAGAACGAAACAAAATCTGTCGCCGGGGTGATACTGCCCGGCCCCGCAGTTCAACAATATGAAAGAGCCTTCCGGCGTCGAAGACACGCTTGCCCCGGTCAGCATGAGCGTGTCAGCCGCTAGAACCTGCTGTCTCGAACGCTGCGCCTCCTGCGACACCCTCGCGAACCCTATCGAGCCGGATTCCGAAAGATTCCGTTTCACTGAGAACGCTGTTATCGCCCCTGCGTTGAGAGAAAGAACCAGCCGCTCCTCGAAATTCACCTGAACCGTGTCCGAGCGCTTTATCGTCATGCAGTCGGTGGAGTCGGACGGGTTGCAGAACGTTATCTGCCCCACGTAGTATTCAATGTAATATTTGTCCGCCGCCAGAACCTGTCCGTTGAGTGTTACCGACTCGCTGTTTTCAAGTATCTGGAACGAGTTCAGGGAGAATGGGCCGTGCGTGTTGTCTCCATTGAAAGAGACTGATTTAGTCGAGCTTTTTGACTGCGACACAACGAAGTCCGCCTCGTATTTCTTCGAGTTGTACTGCGCGGCGACTCCGTTGATTTCCTTGTTGAGAGTGGCGAGAGAGCCGCTTCGAAAGTCGGGCGAGAAAAGGCCGAATGACGCCTTGTGGCCTCCCGTTCCGAGGTCGAACCTCATTTTTCTTTCTATGTTCGGGCTTTCGCTCAGGTTGCCGGTCAGCGAAAGTTCTTTCCCGTAAGTGGCCGTTATATTGAGGTCGGACGCCTGTTCCATGCTGGCTCCCCGGTTGATAAGCCCCTTAGTGGACAGGAACTGGCGCTCGTTGCCGGAAGCTCCGTATGCTCTGTATAGCGCGTAACGGTATCCTTTAAGCGCGATGTCCAACTCCTTTTTCAGGCCGTCCGGCATCGGGGAGTCTTTGTCGAAGAACCTGTTGTCGGAGTCTTGAGGGCCGACCGTCGCTGCGGTCGGAGAGGCCGACGCCTCGAACGCTTTTTCTACGCCTGACAACAGCCTTGCCCGGGTGTAGAACGGCTTGACCTGCTCGGCTTCGAGAGTGGCGACCGCCACTCCGTCCCTTGCCGCCTCGAAGATGTCTCCCGGCGCGATTCCGGCTTCGGACCCCCGGTAGAACACTGCGGTTCCTTCCTCGAAGTCGAATGCCACGCGCGCCACGAAAGCCGGAGCGCCGAGCGCGGGCGCGTCCGCGAGCAACAGCGCGACCGCCGCCGCAAGCGCCGCTAGAAGCGCCGTTTTTCCTAGCTTATGCTTCATCTTGTTCGCGGTCCAATATCCGCGCGCATTATAACATGCCGCACAACGACATATCCCGTCCGGTCACACATAAAAGTCCCGGACGCTATAAACACGTTTATCTCGCCTGCTAGCGGGCCTGAACGCCACCCCGCTTATCAATAACTAATCGCAATCTCGTCTATTTCTCTAATTCTATTCATACAAATAATATCTACAATAATCAAGATTCCATATCCACCCGGAGAATTTTATATCCTCCCGGCTTTTGTCACGAATCCGTCATCAGGAAGCAAAAATAGAATTATGGACAATAAAAAACGCCCCTCACGGGGCGTTTTTTGAGCAATGGTTGTATATCCGGCGGTTTTTAGAACTTGAGATTGAGGGAGAACCTGTGCGCGTCTCCGAATTCGCCGGAGGGGATGAACGCGTAGTCGAATCCGAAATCCTCATACTTGAGTCCGACGCCGAATGTGAAGCCGTCATCGATGTCGTAACCAGAGTTGTACCCGGTGCGCAGGGCTATCATGTCGTTGATGGTGTACTGGAGTCCAAGGTGATATTCGGGGTCTTCGCCGTTGATCATGAAGTGGTCGAAGGCTGCGACGAGCGGGTATTGGTCGAATTCGTAGGCTGCGCCGACCACGAGCGTCATCGGCAGTTCGTCCTCGTTTTCGTCCAGTTTAATACTGTCGCCGAGGTTTCGCAGCACGGCGGCGAAGGTCCAGCCTTTCGGGGCCGGCTTGTACTTCAGCCCGGCGTCGATGGCGAATCCCGAGTCAGAGAAGTCGGAAATTTTGACTTTAATGTACTTCAAGCCGACGCCCCAAGAGATGGACTCGTCGTGCTGAGCGGCGTAGGCGGCGGTCAGCGCATAGTCGACAGGCCTGAACGAGCCGAGGTAGTTGTCCAGAGCGTCGTATTCAGCCTGTTCGCCGTAGTCGAGATAAACGATGCTGCCGCCGATGGCGCGTTTTCCCCAGTTGGACACGTAGGCTGCATATTCCTGATTGATGTCTAGAAGATACTCGTTGTGCATGACGGAAACTTGGCGGCCATCTACGGCGACCATCGCGGCGGGGTTGATTGTCACCGCGCTGGCGTCGTCAACTATGGCGGCCCCCGCGCCTCCCATTCCTTCCGCTTTCGCGCTTACTCCCACGTTAAGGAACACCGCTGCCGTGGTTCCCGCCGCTTTGCACGCCGCAGGCGCCGCCAGCAGCGCTGCCATAGCCAAAGCCATGCATTTGATGTGTGTCTTTTTCATCTCTTTTCCTCCGCGCGCTTTCGTCTTCAGATGCGCGATATGATTTTCCCGGCGGGCGTCGCCGCCCGCGGATGCGCTTAATTGACCACCGACAGCTTGCCGGTGTAAGTCTTTTTGAACACTCCGTCAAACACCGATATGATGTACGGATAGACGCCTGAAGCGATGTTGCGACCGGCGTTGTTTCTGCCGTCCCATTCGAGCAGTGTCAGTCCGACGCCGGGGGGCGACGGTATGTTGCCCGCGTGGACGGCCTGAGCGCTGCGGACGAGTCTGCCGCGTATGTCGTATATTTGCGCGTCCACCACTATTGTTCCGCCCGCGTTGTAAGTGGACTCCGCGGCGTCGGCGGAGAATGTCACATTGCCGTGCGTGGAGCTGCGGTACGGGTTCGGATAGGTGTGCAGGTTGACCATATTAAGTTCGACGAACGCCTGCGGGGCGACCCTGCCTCTGGTCAGCCCCCATCCGCTGTACAGCGAGAAGTGATTCGTGACCGCAGTGATGGTCTTGCCGACCGGGTCTATTGAGCCGTCGAGCTTCATCCAGTTGCCGGGGTTTGAACAGACTGTGCTTCCGGCGTCGCACCAGTAATAAACGTATATTGAGTTGATCGGGATTGTGCCGCCGCCACCGGTGCAGTCAGCGTCCTGCACGGTGTCGAGGAATCCGTCGTCGTCCGCGTCGCAGAACCTGAACACAAGCCGGATGTCCTTGGTGAACACCACTCCATCCGGGAAGAACTCTCTGGCTGTGCCGATCTGAACGAGCAGGTCTTTACCGTCCGGGCTGGACGGCGCGGCGGGCGTCGCCACCTGCAGCTTGACTTCGTCGGATATCAAAGCTCCGGGCGGGATTACCGCAGTGACCGCGCCGTTCTGGAACAGCAGACCGCCGGTGTTGTTCGTCACCGCGCTCTGGTCGCCCAGTTCGAGGAACGCCAGTTTCCCGTCTCTTGTCCCCGTTTTTTGCGTGACGTACGAGAAGATGTTTCCGTTTGTCGATTTCGGGCATCCCGCGCCGAGACACTGCACAAGGCCGAACTCGTTGTTCTCGCTCTGGCCCAGCAACTGCGGGGAATATATGTCGTCATCTATGTACTCGATATAGTTGTCGAAGTTGACCCCGGAGAAGAATGTGGACGCGACGCTCTGACCTTGGAATCCTGCCAATGTGAGATTGTTGAAGTTGAAGCTGTTGTCCGGGTCGACCATGTATGTGATCATCGTGCCGTCGTCCGTGAATGACGGGAACAAGGCAGAGCCGTTGACGCAGCTTGTCGGCGTGCATTCCTGAACCATGTCTATTACTCCGGGGTAACTCGCGTAGTTGTTAATGTGGGTGATGGTCAGAGGCAGCAGGGGTGAAACCGCTACCGGGTCAATCATGTAAATGCCGGTCTTGGAAGGCGCGGGAGCGTCGAACCACACGACGAACGCCAGCTTCGAGCAGTCTTTGGACCATGTGGGATGCATCGCGTAGTTCCAGCGTCCGAGGTTGGTCAGCTTTGTCACCGTCGATCCCGTTTCGGTGTACAAACCCTTTGCGTTTTTGCCTCCGCTGATCAAGTGCAGTTGGATGCCGCTGAGCGGGAGAATTCCGTCGCTGTATGAGACGGCCAAAGTGTCCGCGTTCTGCGCGCAGCCTGTTCTGCTCCATGCGGCGTCCCAGTTGAACGACACGGCTGTCGGGTTGTCGGCGAGAAGCTGGTTGTTGTCTTTCAGCCATGTTACGGTTCGGGTGCTGTCGGAGCCGTCCGCCTTGACCGCGAACAGTCTCGGCCGGGTGGGATATCCGGGGAGCGTGGTCGTCGTGCTGTATCCGGAGAACAGGACGTACTGGTCGTCCGGCGTGAACGACGCGCGCACGTTCGGCTGAACCCGCATGTCGTTGTTGGTCAGCTTAAGCGCGGGCAGCCACGCGCTGCCGTTCCATCCTAGCTTGTAAAGGTTCCAGTAATCCGCCGCGCCCTCGCGCATCGGGACCACTATGCTTGTTCCGGCGTGGCTCCATACAGGGTGCATCACCGTGTCGCCCGCCGTCGGGGACAGCACGTCCGAATCTATTTCGCCCACGAGCACTTGCACGGAGGTGTCGTCCCTCACGAGGATATAGGCAACTTGGTCTCTTCCGCCGACTCCGGTCAGGCCGGAGCCTGTCGCGGTCACTTCCACCGCCTCGTCCTGAGCCGCAGCGGCTTTTATCTTTATCCAGCCTTCTCCGCCGGAGAGAGTCCCGGTAACGCTGGTCACTCCGGGGCCGGGCGTCGCTCCGCCCAGACTTGTGGCGGATATGTACGCGCCGCTTGTCGTTATGTTGTCTAGATCGACCGTCACGGACATCGACGCTCCCGGCTCGTATGTATGCTGCAAGTTGGATTCGCTGTAGAGGATTATCCTTACGCGTTCTTCCGTGTTGGAGCCTGTGAGGTTGAGGATGCCGTCGGGTTCGTCCGTAGCGTCCGAATCAAGCTCGGTCACTCTCAGGTAGGCTGGCGTCGCCACAATGTATGTGTACACGAACAGCGGGGAACCGCTTCCAGTCGACACGTTGCCTGCGTTGTCGTCCGTTTTGATTATCAGGTAATAAGTTGTTCCGGCGGTCAGAGCCGTCGGATTTGTGAAAGATGTGCCCAACTGGAAATCCGTCGGGTCCGCCAACGAGTTGGTCCCGAAATAAACGAAGTAGCCGTGGACTCCGGAATTGTCGCCGGCGGGATTGTCTGACGGAGCCGTCCATTCGAAATACGGTCCTGTCGGGCCGTTGTATGTGTAAGAATTGCCGCTAGTTAGCGACTGGGTTTTCGCCGAACTGTCCCATGCTGAAACGGACGCCACGTTGTTAGGAGCCGTCCAGTCTATGCTGAACGTTCTGGACACCGCAGTGGAAACGTTCTGCACATTGTCCGTGGCTCTGAGGAAAACCTCGCATTCGTCAGTGCCCTGAACATTGCAGTTGGCTGCGGCTCCCACTGTCACAGTCGGGCCCGCCGCGCATGTGTATGAAGTCCATCCGAGAGTCTGAACGCTGTTGCTCACCACCCTGTATTCGCAACCGCTAACGCCCGATAGCGCGTCGCTCACTGTGGCGCTGACCACGAAGTCGTCGTTTTGCCAAGAGGACGCTGCCGGCGCGGTTATCGTCACGGTCGGCGGCAGGGTGTCGCATGTCCTGTTCACTGCCGTCGCGGTCGTCGCGTTCCCTTTCGCGTCCGACGCTCTCATATTTATAACGAGCGCCGCCCCGTTTACACATGCCACGTTTGTCGCCTCGCACGTTCCGCCGGAATATGATCCCGCGCTCCATGCGCCGCCCCCGTTTATCGTGTATTCGCACGTTCCCATCCCCGCGCATCCCACGTCGGCGATGGAGCTCATCGTTATCGTATGGTTGCTGCTCACGTACTGGTCGTTATAGCTGTAGTTCGATGTGGCTACCGTCCCGACGGTCGGCCCGGCCGCGTCGAAACTGTATCCGCCAAGCGTCAGGTCTCCTCCGATGATTCCTCCGTTATAGCTCCGCAGAACTAGATACCAAGTTCCGCTGGAAGTGGCGCTCACCGACATGCTCGTTCCGAGCTTGCCGCAGGTTCCTCCCGGACAATACCCGTTGATGTCGCTCCATGATGTTCCCGCCTGAATTGCGCCGTGCGTGTATGAATCAGTCGTTTGCCAGAGATATCGATAATATTGGGTGGCGCCCCGGTGAAAGGCGCACGCGGGAGTGGCGCATCCCGCCGAGTTCTCGAATGTGAACGCTCCGTCGGAAGTTCCGTAGCATGCGCCGGTATTGCAGGCGACCCCGTTGATCTCGCATTCCGCCGCCGGAGGCAGGGGCAGGGCGATCTGGTATCCCTGCGAGGCCTCGTTCGCGCCGCTCACGCTCAAGCCCGCCGCAGTCTGCGTCACGGTGGCCGTCAGCGTGTTCGTTCCCCCGGTCATCTCCCCGCCGCCGCCTGCGACAACGTCCCATTGCACCACATTCGCCGGCGCGGGGATGCTTGCCAACACAAACAACAAAGCCGCCGTCAAGGCGCTCGATACTGTCTGTTTTGTTTTTAGTCTCATCTTTTCACCGTATTATTATTTATTTTACCCTATTCGTCCCTACGAAAAACATTTATTTCAAAAATCGTTAGAATGAACTAAGGTCAGGCGGATTCGCCCTTTTCTGTTTCTCGGCTTCCGTCAGCTCGATTGTGACAGGAATCCGCGCGAATTCTCCCGGCCCCACACGAAAATTCTCCTTGAATGGCGCATAGCGTTTCTCTTTTATTTCAAGCGTATAGTCCGGGTCTTTTTCGCCTGAGGGAGCGACTATGAATACGCAGTCTCCCTCAGCGTTGGAAGCGCACTCGGCTGGCTTTGCCAGCTTTCCGCCCGAAAGCGTCATCTTGACGCGCCTGTTTTCTTTCGGAGCGCGCTGAAGCGTCGCGCTAATCATAATCGTGGCTCGCGACGCGACCTTTCTCAATCTCTCTATCTCCGCCAGCGCCGCGTCGATTTTCTCCTCGACCCCGGCCGCCCTGTCAAATTCCATTTTTTTCGTCAAGTCCACAGCAAGTTCAGGCGATGTCAACACAATATGCGACGTCTCAATTTGCTTCTCTTTGACATCCTTTTCAGCGGCGGACGCATGCGCGCCGAATGCCGCGGCCCCTGCCGCGACTATCAAAACGGCAATCACCGCCGGATGTATTCTTTTCATTCTCGTTTTCATAATTTCCTCACGGCCTTATCGCCCGGCAGGCTGTTCCCCAGTCTTCATCCGGGTACGACGTCGCCCACACCGTCATCGCGTAGATATACGTTCCTCCGGGGCACATCGCGCTGTGCCAGCAGTCGTCGTCCCCGTTGTCTCCGGCTCCGCCGGACCGCAGCCATGTCGATGACGTGTAGCTGCCGCTCGATATCCTTGTGCAGTACAGCCTCATATTGTTGTCGAGCCTTCCGGACGCGTATATGGAAAACCCTCTCGCCACGTAGCCGTCTGGACACACCGCCGAATGCCAGCAGTCGTCGCATGTTCCTGAATAACCTGTCCAAACATTGTCCCCTGTGTTCAGGAGATCGCCTATGTAACCGCAAGTCAGGGTTATGTTTCCGTCCGCGTAGTTCGTGTGATAAACCGAAAAGTTCATTATCGCGTATCCCGCGTCGCAGAGAACCTCGTGCGTTTGGCTGTCCGCGCCTGTGCCCGGGCCGACCTTGTATTGGATTATGTTCGGAACCAACGCGCCGTTTGCCGGGCTTCCCTTCAGATAGAGATTTCGCCATCTCAGACTGTTCGCGCCGAGGTCTCTTGCGTTGTCCGTGTACGGCTCGACGTTTCCGTCCACCGTAATTTTTGGATTGAAATAGAAGCTGGCCCGGTCCGATGTGAAGTGCGCCCATCCCGTGTTCTGCGCTCCCATGTCCACGTAGCCGGAGTCAGTCTGCATCCTTAGCGCGTTTCCCGCGCCCTCCGTCAGCCGCGTGTTGCCGTCCACCAGATAGACATTGCCTCCCTGAATCGTCGCGTTGCTTCTCAGAGTCAGATCTCCTATGTTGGACAGCGTCATCGTGTAGTACGGCCCGGACGTGTTGGCCCAGTAGAAATTCGTGTTTGAATGCATTCCGAACAGCAACCCGCCTGTCGGATAGTAAAGCGCCGCGTGGCTCGTGTTGGGAAACTTCAGCGCGATGTTCCACCCGCTCCATCCGCTTTCCATCGTGTAAACGTTGGCTCCCGATTGCAGGTTCAGGTAAGCTCCCGTAAGGTCGAGCGCGTCGTTTCCGGTGAGTATGAACCTCGCGTCGTAATCAGCAGCCCCGTCGTTGCTGAAATCCACGAAAGGCGTCCCGCCCGCGGTGTCTCTCAACTCAAGTCCGGGGTTGCCCGCGTGCGATATGCTCAGATTGCCCGTCATCGTGTCCCCGGCCTTCAGCACGTATCTTCCGTCGAACCTGTCCTCGCTTCCGTCTATCCTTGTCCAGCTTCCTATCGTCCCGTTTTCCACCGTCCTCAACCACACGCCCGCGGTTGATGGACTGTATCTTGGATACGCCAGCTCTAGGCTGTATCCTCCCGCGCCTCTCATTGGGTAGTTGCTTCCGAGGCTGAAGCTCCCTCTATACCACTGGCTCGATGTCGCGTTCGGGCAGTTAGTCGTTCCTTGCACATAGTTCCATCCCCAGTACGACGGATCCGTGTTGCAGTTCGTGTATGTTCCGTGCGCCTGCCAGTTTCCGAAGTTGCCGAGTTGCGGCGAATCGTATCCGTCCAGCAGGTCGGCGTTCAGGTTCGTCACTTTCGTGGTTGATGTCACTGCCAGCGGAGCCGTTCCCGTTGCGACCGTCGAAACAAGCTGCGCTGCCGTCTTGATGTTCGACTTTGCGTATATCCCGTTTGTCACTTTGTTCGAATCGCAGTCCGCCCACGAGTCCGACGCGCACGCTTGCTTGGCGTACAACTCCTGCGCTGAACTCCCGTCCGCTATTCTGACTATTCCGGTTGATTGTATCTGGCCCGCTCCGGCATAGCTCGACGCGTTCAGGTATATACTCGTTCCGGCTCCCATCGTAAGGCTGCCCGACATCGTGTCTCCGGCTTTCAACACGTACTGGCCGTCCGTGTACGATGTGTCCAGCGATATTGTTCTATCCGCCGTCAGGTTGCCCCCTCCGCTCAGCCCCGTTCCCGCAGTTATGCTCCTGTCCGCCCTCACCGCGCTCGTCGTCGCTGTTCCCGCTTGGCTCAACGTCACCGTCTGGATATACGCCGTCTTGTACCTAAGCGCAGCCGTTCCGATGTCGTACGCGTGGTCCGCCGTCGGGTTCAACTGCCGTCCCTGCAACGTTCCCGTCATCGTGTCTCCTGCCTTCAACACATAGAACGAGTCCGTGTAATCTTTGTCCAGCGACGCCGTTCTTGCCGTCGAGCCGTCGTAACTCGTGAGAATTATCCCGGTTCCGGCGGTAAGCGCGGCCAGCGTCGTCGAATATGTGACCCGCTTGTTGACAGAATCAAAAGCGACAGTCGTTCTCCCTCCCGCAGCGAACTGCACAGTATCGTTGTTGCTCGTCGCCGAGAACTGTGTTGTCGGCGCGGAGTTCGCCACATTCTTGAATATATATTGCGCCGAACCTCCGTCCGTCGCGTTTAGAGTCACCGTGCCGCCCGCGCCCAACGTTATGCTGCCTCCGCCGGAAAGCCCTGTGCCGGCGGTTATCGTTATCGATGTGTTTCCTTGCACGGCAGTCCCCGCCGTTGACCCGTACGACACTGTCCATTCGGACGCCGACAGCCCGTTGTACGCAGTTCCTGACAGCCCCGTTCCCGCCGTCAACGTCGCGTGCGAATGCGTCGAAGCGGCGAAATCAGCCGCGTGATATCCGTCCAGCATGTCCGCGTTTATTGCCATCGCGGTCGCCGTCATCCTCTGCCGGGGCGTATATATCACCGTGTCAACCTGTGCTTGCATCCAGTATTGCGCGCTCTCAAAATCCAGCCCAATTGCGCTCGTCCCTCCTAGAACCACGCTAAAAAGCCCGTCTTTAGTGGTTACCGACACCGGCCCTTCCGACCACAGGCTCGTTCCACCGCTCTCCGCGCTCCAGATGCTGAACGTCATGTCGTGCGGCCCGTCGGCTACCGGAACTCCGTTGGCGTCCGTCAATCTTCCCTGATAGTTAAGCCTCTTTTCAAATGCGGCTTCTGCCGAATTTGAAATAATCAGGAGAGTTAAAATTGCTCCCGTCGCAAGCGCTGTTATTGTCCGCATTGCCATCGTGTTTACCTCATTATTAATATATTACTTAGCAATTCTTATGCCATCTATTTACATCATTGAAATCAATTATTGAAAACGTAAATTTATCAAACCCGAACTTCATGGCATGAAAAAACTACTATTCATGCCGATATTTGGTTTTCGGAAAAAACTTTTAATACATCATGAAAAATTGAACACACGAAGAACAAATCATCAGGCTTGAATATATTTCTTTAATTTGCGCGTTTGAGTGAAATAAATTGCAGTCCGGCTGTGGTTCTCACGCTGAAAAACTATTGAAATACAGACAATTTAGACATGCGCCAGCATGTCCATTATCGGTTCGCGGACTCGCGTTATCGGTTGAAAATCCTTCGGCAGCCGGGAGGCGGAATTGCTTTTCAATGTCTTCTTAATGATTGTCAGAAAGTACATCGCTTCCCTCAACCCGAAATACCAAGTGGAACTCATTATCCCTGAAGCGCATACCGGAACGAATTTGCAAAGTGCCATAGTCTTCCCGTTTTCCCGGACAATCTGCGCCGCGTAGTCCGCCTGAAGAATGAACCCTGACTCGCCGAGAGGAGCCGACAGGTTCAGCCGGGAGGCGGCGTTCCGAGCGTCTTTCGAGTAGTTCAGCGCCACCGCTTGCGGCGTCCAGTTCCCCGGCTCCGACGCCCATTTCAAATAAATCCTCCATGCCCTAGAATCCTGCGGGTTCCTCAGCAATGGGACGAACAGCCTTTCCCTGCGGTCCGCCACAATTGACTTCTCCTCGAACTCCACGCACATCATGCTTGAATCCGGGATCGCGTCCACGACCCCGCCCATCACAATGCTCAACGGAGCCACCCGCCCCTCCGTCTCGCTTGACCTCGCGTTTACCTGAATGAACGTCTGCTCGCTGAACTTCGTGCCCACCTTGTAAAACAGACTTCGGTCGGGCTTGTCCAGCACGCGGGTGTACCTTCCCGGTTCCTTAAGTTTTTCTCCCGCTGGGCTTGGCGGCTCGCCCTGTTGCAGCGATATCGCCGGAGTCGAGCGGAACTCCCGACTCTCCTCCTCGATTATCCTGTATATCTTGTTTTCGTGTATCGTATAGTCCATAAATCGCCGCTTCCGAGCGCGCGCCGCTCCTTGCGCTCGTCCCGCTCCAGCCGCAATTATACACGCCCCGCGACTCGCGTTAAACCCGCTTTCATCAATATCATTTACTCGAAGACGGCCCGTATTTTTTAGTGAAAAAAAACCTTCGATAACATTCCATCCCGCTTTACAACAATGCGCAATGTTCCTATAATACAACACGCCTGCGCCCGTAGCTCAGATGGATAGAGCGTTAGGTTGCGGACCTAAAGGCCACAGGTTCGAGTCCTGTCGGGCGCATTCCGCATCGAATCGCCGCTTCAATAAGAAGCGGCGTTTTTCATTTGTCTCGGATTCGGGTTGAAACGTCTTGAAGAGATTCCAAAGAGTGACTTTTTCAAAAGTTTCTCTTTGGCCGCCGGTATGGTATTATGTAACACGCTAAACAAGATTGAGAAAACGCGCGAAACGCGCAATGTGGCGTTGTCAATTCAAAAATCAACTTTAAGGATATTATTTTCTGTGTCTAATAGGATAGATCGTGATGATTTGATGGAGCAAGCGTTTGGTTATATTAACACAAACGAATTGAAAAAGGCCGCAAAAATTGGAAACCAATTGTTGAAAATGAAGTATACAGGCGGATTTGAAATTATGGGGCTTGTATACATGGAAAAAGGGGAAATAAATAAAGCCATTAAAACGCTTGAAGAAGGAGTAAAGAAAGCCCCTGACATTTGGTTGCTCTGGCAATTGCTTGGAAACGCATATTCTGATAATAAGAAATACAAAAAAGCTCTCCAATCTTATTCAAGCGCATTGAAATGCGCTGATAAAGACGTCTCATCCATATATTACAATATTGCCATAGCGTTATCCCGCGAAGAAAAATATGAAGAAGCTCTTAAGGCATGCGAAAATGTGATCCGCGAAGAATTGCTCCTCATGCGGATTTCTCTCAAAATATTTCTTTTGAACAAGCTAAATCGATTCGAGGAAAGTATCGACCTTGGAAAAAGACAAATTGACACATTGGAATCAAGCGAGCAAGACAATACTTATATTTCAAAGATTTATTCTGAAATGGCAATAGCTTATTGGGCGCATGATCGAGATGAAATCAATGCTTTAAAGCATATCTTCAAGGCTATTGAACATGACAAGACAAACTCTGACGCAATGAATATTTTGCGCGAAGTGGAGAATAACAGTTCGAAAACAGCGAAATATGAGCTTCCCCCCAAAAACTGGACAGAGGTTTAAGGTGGAAACCGTGGTGGTGTAGAATCCAGTTTTGGAGGGATGAGCGATGAGGAAGAAATTCACCCCAGCGTTCAAGGCCAAGGTGGCGCTTGAGGCGCTGAAGGGG
>JAKQPS010000151.1 GCA_029564595.1 bacterium
TTTGCGGCATCGCCGCGCGGCGGTTTTGTCGGCAACTTCAAGTTTCTGTCCACAGATTACGCAGATTTCCGCAGATATGGGTTCAATCTGTGTAATCTGCGTAATCTGCGGATAAGGTTACCCCATCGTTTGTTCCCGTTCTGCGGGCGGCGAGCTTAATCTTAATTCCACATTGCCTCCCTTGGCACGTTGATTCACAGAATCCCGACACGGGGGAAATGATTTCAATGGGCCAATATCGTGGGAGAAAGGCCGTAAAGACAAGAAATTAGATGCGTCGGCCCTGTGTGTGGGGGGAGGGGGGGAGGAGCAATGGCTGGGCGACTATTTTGAGGCTGGTCAATTCAGGGGGGCTCATTTATCATTCCGACCGTTATATGTTCTATTCGATCATACAAAAGAAGAGCCGTGTCTGGGCACATTCGCAGGCCTGCCCGATGGCTGGATTGCTGGCCTATATCCGTAACCGGAAAGCACTGCGCGAAACGCAAATCGCCGCCATTGAAACCTATCTCTTTCTAAAAATCGAGGGTCGGGGACGTCCGTTGGCGACACTCTTCGCAGAAGGTTTTTTTAACCGAGACGAAGATCTCGCTCAGCTTCGCATCAGCCAGATCGCGCGCGAACGTTTTGGCTCCGACACTGCAGCTCTCGCTCTTTTCCAACTCTGCTCTGCGCTGGAACAGACGAAGGGCCTCAAGAATCGAGGCGTCGCCGAGGCGTTCGAACGCCAAATCACCGCGCACCCGGAAGCAGACGGATTCGCTGACGCCATCCGCGAGATTTTCTACAAGGCCGAATATGCCGACTATCTTTTCTCGTTGCCCATGGGTGCGGGGAAAACCTTCCTCATGGCGGCATTCATCTATTTGGACCTCTATTTCGCGATCAATGAGCCTGAGAATAAGGCCTTTGCCCGTAATTTCATTGTGCTTGCCCCGTCCGGATTGAAAAACTCGATCATTCCCAGTCTGCGCACCATCGAGCACTTCGACCCTTCATGGGTGCTTCCCGAACCCTCCGCCTCCGCCATCCGCAAGTTGATCAAGTTCGAGGTTCTCGACCAGCCCAAATCCGCCCGAAAAAGCAATCGCGCCCGCAATCCCAACGCCCAGAAAGTCGCGGCACACATGCCGTTTGAAGACCTCACAGGCCTTGTGCTGGTCGTGAACGCAGAGAAGGTCATTCTGGATCGCGTGGAGATCGACGCCAACATGCAGTTGGTAGAACGCAACGATGAGGAAAAGGAACGCCTCGCCAATGAATTGCGCCACCTGATCGGAAAGATCCCCCGCCTTCAGATCTTTATTGATGAAGTCCAGCGCGCGGCCAGCGGCGACATCAAACTCCGCGCCGTGGTCAACGGCTGGTGCCGCACCGGACAGATCAGCGCCGTGCTCGGCTTCTCCGGTACGCCCTATCATGACGCGCCGCGCACAGTGACGGCCGGCCCTGTCGCGCTTCAGTCCGCCACCATTGCCAATACGGTTTACTACTACCCGCTGGCCACAGCCATTGCGGAGTTTCTCAAAAAACCGAGACTGGAAGTCGCAGCCGGCCTTGAGTCGCTTGAAATTGTGCGTGCCGGCGTGAAACGGTTCATGAGCGATTACGGCGCCAAAACCTATGCCAACGGCGCCTGCGCCAAACTCGCCGTCTACTGCGGCACCATCGCCCGTCTGGAAGAGGAGATTTACCCGCTGCTGGTCGGCGATATGGGTGTCCCGGCTGACCGCATCCTTAAGTTTCATCAGGGGAATAAAGCGCATCCCGTCGTCAAAGAGGCTGCGGCCGAATTCACGCTGCTGGATGACCCCGCCTCACGCAAACAGATCATCCTGCTCGTGCAGATCGGCAAGGAGGGCTGGGACTGCCGCAGCCTCACCGGTGTGATCCTGTCACAGGAAGGCGACTGCCCCAAGAACATGGTTCTGCAAACCTCCTGCCGCTGCCTGCGCCAAGTGGACGGGGGCACGGAAGAAACCGCGTTGATCCTGCTGAACGAGGCCAATGCCAAAGTGCTCGACAAGCAACTCGGCGAGGAGCAGAACACCAGCATCAAAGAACTCAACGCGATCCGCAAGCGGCAAGTCGAGTCGTGGGTGCCGCGCGTCTCGCGCATGGCACATCTCAAACTGCCCTCTGTCGATTTCTACCAGCTCAAGATTCAGTACCTCACCGTGTTGACGGGGGAAAAGCCTGATACGGCTAACGCCTTGGCCGGCCTCGATTCCGACAGCGCGGCGTTCAAAACAAATGCCACGATCACCACGCGCTACCTCAACGAGCGCCACGCGTCCGACAACCATGCCTCCTTCGGTTTGGTTCGCGATACCGATGTTGTCACCGAACAGTTCGGCGGCCTCGCTTTCTTCTCGGCCTGGCAGAACGAGATTGCCCGCGAAAGCCTCGGCGATCTCACGGCCGCCGATCTGCGCCTTTACCGCTCCGCACTCCACGCCCTGTTCGACCGCATCACCTATGCCGAGCACGGCCAGCGCCGCTACAACACGCTCTACGACCAGCCTGCGGTCCGTTCCGCTGTCCGGTTGGCGTTCCGCGCCCGCCGCGAATTGCACATCCGCGAAGATGTCGTCGAACAGTCCGCCTCGCTGCTCATCGTAAACAAGCTCAAGGCTATTCCGGGCCACGCCCTTCACTGGCCGGACCAAGAGAAGTGCGAAACGATTTTAAAAAGTGATGCCCAGCCGGCAAAGCCCCTCAATCCTGCTGAGATAGATCAGGTGAAAGCCCAATTCAATCAATCATCCTCCACGCTCAGTGAACTCGCGGAGGCGGCATTTCGTCAGCTCCTCAAAGATCATGCGCACCGCGTCGAAGCTCAAGCCGTATATGACCGTACGCTCCATTACCTGCCTTATGACTTCACGCCGAGCGGCTTCGAGCGCGATTTCATCGACGCTGCGGTCACGCTCAGTGATGTCAAGAATGCCGGGCTTGAAATCTATTACAACGGTGAACGCGACCTGACCGAGTTCAAGATCGACTGCTATGCCAAGACCGGCCGCGCTTGGCGCAGAGTCGGCTTCTACACGCCTGACTTTTTGCTCATCCGGCGTGACGGGGCAACCATCCGCAAAGTGCTCATCCTCGAAACCAAAGGCAAGGGCTTTGCCGATCAGTCCGCCTTTGTCGCCCGCCGCACGTTTGTGGAGAATGATTTTCTGCGTTTCAACAACGACAAATTCGGATACAGGCGTTTCGATTTTCTCGAGTTGCGCGACGATGCCCCGTTACCTCAAAACCTCGCCACTTTGGCCGCTCGTATCAGGACTTTTTTCATGGGGAAGGAGGATGTTCTTGTCCGCAGATGACGCAGATTTCCGCAGAGGGGTTTAATCTGTGTAATCTGCGCAATCTGCGGAGAAGAGGTGTTTGTCCGCAGATGACGCAGATTTCCGCAGATTGAGAGGTGTTTGTCCGCAGATGACGCAGATTTCCGCAGATTGAGAGGTGTTTGTCCGCAGATGACGCAGATTTCCGCAGAGGGGTTTAATCTGTGTAATCTGCGCAATCTGCGGAGAAGAGGTGTTTGTCCGCAGATGACGCAGATTTCCGCAGATTGAGAGGTGTTTGTCCGCAG
>JAKQPS010000159.1 GCA_029564595.1 bacterium
CTTGACATAGCTGATCGTCTCCGGCCGAGCGTTGTCCGCCCATATCGTCCAGCGGCGCGCGCCCTCGATCTCGTCGAACATGCTCCGCCCCGGCTCGCCCTGACGCCGGGCGAGGTCGTCTATGTCGACCCCGATCCCGTACGCCTCCCGGTCGATGTACAGCGTCCGGTCGATGATGTAGCACCGGACAAGGGCGGTAGGATCTTGGCTAAATCCCCAGTCCGCGCCGAAGAAAAAGCGCACATCGGGCGGCGTCTCAAACGCGGCGACCCTGTATTTCCCGCGCAAAATCACGGCGTCGGATATAACCCGCGTCTCGCCCTCCCAGACATGCTGATAGGCTTCGGGATCGACGCGCCTCAAATACTCCATCTCGTCGCGCAGGACGACCGGAAACCATGGGTTATCGCGGAAGGTGACTTTTTGGACGATCGCGCCGGGCGGAGGATCGAGTACGAACCGCTTGTACGTGGGATCGTCCGCGTCGATCGGATTGAAGCTCACCCATATCTCGGAGCCCGCCTGCCGGATCGTCGGAATGAGGATGTCCCAACTCTCGTTGCTGACGCTCTGGGCCTCCTCGATCCACGCCACATCGACACCTTCTGTTGATTTTATTTCCTGAATATTGTGCCGTAATCCCTTAAAAATGAACTCCGTTCCGTTCATTCCGACGATCCGCGTCTTTTGCACGTCGTACCAGCGCGACAATCCGAGGTCGGCGATTTGCTCGCCGAGCAGCTTGTGGACGCTGTCGGCTATGGACGTCTGGTACTCGCGGGCGCAGAGGATGCGGAGCTTCCGCTCGACGCCCTTGAGCAGGAGAGCGCGTGCAAAAGCCCAGGATTTAGCGCCCCCACGTCCGCCGTAGAACACTTTGTAGCGCGCGGGTTTGAACAGCGGTCGATACGGCGGCGGAAAGCTAATCGTCCGTCGATTCGCCAGCGTCGCTTTCGCTGTCATCGCCGAACACCACCCGAATCACCGGCGGCATGAACGGGGTGCCTTCGGCCCCGGTGATTTCGTGCCGATCCGTCTCCCTCCATCCGGCGCGGGTCTTGAGCCAGAACATGCAGGATCGGCTATCGCCATCTATGGCCAACTTGTACAGCGTCCGCGCAACGGCGGAGTTCGCCTTAATCGCGCCGGTGTCAAGCTCTTCACGATAGTTTTTGTACAGCGTCTTTTTCGTGACGCCGATGTATGTTGCAATATCCTCATGTCTCGTCCCGAACCCCGCCAGCGCCAGCACCTCGGCGCGGGATTTCTCGGTCGGAATGTGCGGCACTTTCACGGTATATCACCTCGCTTTCTCTATCCATTGTTCTATGACCTGACGCGCTACAGACTCCATCATTCGAGGCGGCACGCTCATTCCGACCATGTATTTTCCGATTTTGTCCGTTTTGGCTTTGTAGTCATCCGGGAAGGAGCCGAGGCGCTTCCACTCGCGTAGCGTTAGCTTTCTACACTCATCCCAGTGCCGCATAGAGTCGCCAGCTGTCAGAGTGTTTGCGGGCAAACTGTCGTCCAGTCTGATTGTGTTAAATCCAGTCCGCTTGCCTGTCTTTTTCACCGTAGCTGTCGCGTACCCTGAGCCGTCGCCTTTTTTGGTCTTGTGCCACCACTTCAAATCCATTTGCGCTGGCTTCGTGTCTACCACTTCAGCCGCAGTCAAAACCTGCACATCCCTTGTCGCCTCACCCGCACTTATCCATCGGTGTTTCATTTCGAGCTTCAGCGGCGGCGCGTCTATGTCCTCTCGGAGAGCACAGAAGAAAACTCGTTCCCGTCTTTGAGGCACGCCACAATCAGCGGCATTGACTAAGAATAGTTGCGGCTTGTAG
>JAKQPS010000171.1 GCA_029564595.1 bacterium
TGGTGTCGCCGCAGGCGGCTGTGTCGTAAATGCCATCGCAATAGATAGGCGAGATGAAGCAGTTATTATCATATCCATCCCAGTAGCAGGTGTTGGATTCGCAGTCGCCTTTCAATTCCCAAGCTCCGCATCCCGCCGTGCTTAACTCGACGCACATGTCCGACGTGTAGTTCCATTCGCAGTTCGTGGTGTCGCCGCAGGCGGCTGTATCGTAAATGCCATCGCAATAGACTGGGGAGTTGAGACAATGATTCGCGCCGCCGTCCCAGTAGCAACTGTTGGATTCGCAGTCGCCCTTTGCCGCCCACGCTCCGCAAAGAGCCGTCCCTTCCGCCACGCATTCCCAGTTCGTATAGTTCCATTCGCAGTTCGTGGTGTCTCCACAGACGAGCGGTTCGGGTTGGTTATAGCAATCGACAGGAGTGTCAAAACAGAGACTGCTTGCTCCGTTCCAATTACAACTGTTTGATTCGCAGACCGATTTGTTTGTCCATGTGTCGCACGTCAAGTTCGCACAAGCCGCGCTAAGCGTTCCGGGATTCTCGCACACATCGACCGTCATCGGGTTGGCATCATTGCAGTCATAATCGGAAGCGCAGGCGATTGGAGTGTTCAGACACGCGGCAGTCAGCTCTCCTCCATTCAGACATTCGTCATAAGTCAGCGCGTCGATGTCATCGCAATCGGAGGCGATCGCGCATTCGATCGGCGTGTTCACGCACGCGGAACCGACTTCTCCGGGAAATTCGCAGAAGTCATAAGTCAGTGCGTTGCTGTCATTGCAGTCAGAATTCGAAACGCAGGCGATCGCGATATTCGCGCAAGCCGCGCTCAACAGGCCGGGGTCGTTGCAGATATCCAACGTCAACGCGACGCTGTCGTCGCAGTCCAAGTCCGAATCGCATTCTATAGGAGTATTCACGCAGACCGCGCTCAGCAGGCCGGGGTTTTCGCACTCGTCGAAGGTTAGCGCGTTTTCATCGTTGCAGTCCAAAGCCGAAGCGCATTCAACCGGAGTGCTCTGGCACGCAGCGGTCAGTTCGCCTCCGTTTAGACATTCATCGTAAGTAAGCGCGTCGCTGTCGTCGCAGTCGGCGGCGGCCGCGCAAGCGATGGCGGTGTTTACACACGCCGCGCTCAACAGGCCGGGGTCGGAGCATTCATCATAAGTCAGCGCGTTTGAGTCGTCGCAGTCAGCGGCGGTCGCGCATTCGACCGAGGTGTTCACGCATGTCGCGCTAAGCTGTCCGGGGTTCGAGCATGTGTCGAATGTAATCGCGACGCTGTCATTGCAATCCGCGTCCGCCGCGCAAGCGATGGCGGTGTTTACACACGCCGCGCTCAGCAGGCCGGGGTCGGAACATTCATCAAAAGTCAACACGTTTGCGTCGTCGCAGTCGGCGGCGGACGCGCATTCTATCGGTGTATTCACACACGCCGCGCTCAACAGGCCGGGATTGGAGCATTCATCGAAAGTCAATGCTATTTCGTCGTCGCAGTTGACGGCGCTCGCGCATTCGACCGGTGTATTTACACACGCCGCACTCAGCAGGCCGGGGTCGGAGCATTCATCATAAGTCAACACGTTTGCGTCGTCGCAGTCTGCGGCGAAAGCGCATTCGACCGGGGTGTTCACGCATGTCGCGCTAAGCTGTCCGGGGTTGGAGCATGTGTCGAATGTGATCGCGACGCTGTCATTGCAATCCGCGTCCGCCGCGCAGGCGATGGCGGTATTTACGCACGCCGCGCTCAGCAGGCCGGGGTCGGAACATTCATCATAAGTCAACGCGTTTGCGTCGTCGCAATCAGCGGCTATTGCGCATTCGACCGGGGTGTTCACACAAGCCGCGTTCAACAGACCGGGATTGGAGCATTCATCGAAAGTCAATGCTATTTCGTCGTCGCAGTTGACGGCGCTCGCGCATTCGACCGGTGTATTTACGCATGCCGCGCTCAGCAGACCGGGGGCGGAACATTCATCGAAAGTCAGCACATTTGCGTCGTCGCAGTCTGCGGCGAAAGCGCATTCGACCGGGGTGTTCACACATGTCGCGCTAAGCTGCCCGGGGTTCGAGCACGTGTCGAATGTAATCGCGACGCTGTCATTGCAGTCCGCGTCTGCCGCGCAGGCGATGGCGGTGTTTACACAAGCCGCCGCGCATGTGCCGGGCGCGGAGCAGACGTCGAAAGTCAGCGGATTGCTGTCGTTGCAAACGTCATCCTGAGAACAAGCGACGTTGCAGGGAGTGTTCACGCATACCGCGCTCAACGTTCCGGGGTTTGAGCACGTGTCGATGGTGAGAGGGTTGTTATCATCGCAATCGGAAGGCGACGAGCAGGCAATGGGAGTGAGAACAATGGAGCCGCGCGCGACCTTGTCCTCAATGGAGGCTTCGATTACGAACGGGTTGGCCGGGCCGCTCGTCAGGGTCATGACCGCTTGGGCGTAGAAGACTTCCGGTTCAGACCCGGCTATAGCTCCTATCCTTCCGGTTTTCAAACCTTCGATCAGCGTCAGCATCCTGTTGCCGAGGGACGCGCCGGCGCCATCTTTGAAAGTGACCATCACCGCTCCGGAAATCGGAGTCGAGGCCATAACCGTCGCCACCGCCTCAACAGAAGTCCGGCCGTCCTGCCATGTCCCGCTGGGGATCAGGCTCAATTCTATATTTTCGATTATCACGCCCAAACGCGTCGGGTTCAGTGTCGCGCCCGAATTCACTATCAGCCTTGTCGTCTGGCTGAACTGGTCGGAAGCGGAGAACTCGATAGGCTTGGAGCAATCTGTCAGATAATAGTTATCGAGGGAGAAAGAGCCGTCAGCGCCTATGGTGGCGCGCCCGGCGCTCGCAATGGGAACCCCATTGACATATACGGTAACGCCCGGATTCGTCATGCCTGAAATCGCGACGTTTGGGCACTGCACGAAGCCTTCGGCGGGTTGAGAGACCGTCAGGGCCGGCGGCCCGACGACTTCAATTTCAGCCTTGGCTTCAGCAGAGCAAGCCCCGTCCGGGCTGGAGCAAACCACTTCCAGCGTCTTGTCTCCGGCGTCGCCTAATGTATATTCAGAGGTGAACTCGCCGTTGGCTCCCGCCGTCGCCGTCAGTCCGCCCACTGAGCAACTCGCTCCGGGGAGGGTCGTTCCGGACACCGTTATCGAGCCGCCGGAGAGCGGAAAAACGCCGCCGTCCACAGGCTTGATCAACTCGACGAAACACGTTGCCGCCCTTCCCGCCTCTGTTCCTTCTTCTTCCTCTTCCGGTTCAGGTTCGGGTTTCGGCTGGGCGGCGGTCTCTGCGGCAGCGGCGCAAACGCCTTCCGCGCAGACTTTTCCGCAACATTCGCCGTCAGCTTCGCACGCGGCGCTCTTCGCTTTGCAGCCTCCGCCGCTCATCGACTCGCTCTCGCCAACGCACTGGCCGTCAACGCAATGGTGAGACATGCAGTCTTCATCCACTTCGCATGAGTTCATTTCCTCTTCGGTCACCGGCACCGGAGGAGCGGGCGGCTGATTAGGCTCGACAACGACCTGCGTGCCTCCGACCGCCATTACCGATTGGCCCTGCGACGTCACTTCCACCGCGCCTGTCCTTGTTGTTACGCTTGTAGTGTTCTCAGGAGTGTTTTCCATGTCGAATTCGGTTCCGCGCACGCCTGCCACCGCAGTCGGCGTGCTGATGGAGAACTCCGAACTCGGACTGTGCAGCTTCTCGGCCTTCGCTTTTATCTTGCCTGTCTGCAAGTCGAGGCTGGACGTCACCGTCTTCGTCCTCGGATCAACATCAATATCCTTAATGGTAAAGTTGGTGAACGGGTTGATTTTCAGCGTGTTCGAGGCGCTCCACTTGATCACCGCCGAAGACTTGGCCCCCGTCGCTATCCGGGTCCCGCTCGGCAGGGCCATGTTGACCGTCCCCTGCGTTGTCGTTCCGTCCGGCAACGTCACCCGCACATCGCCTGTCACGCTCGCTAGCGACGCCGTCACCGGAATCGCTCTCAGTTCAGCGGAATACACCGCCGCAACCACAATGAGCAAAGCTGCGACCGGCGCAAATTTAAGGATTTTTTTTAACATGGGACGCCCCCTAATTTTGTTAGGATTAGATAAAGAATATGTTGAAATAAAATGATGATGGATAGTTATAAATTGTTGGATATATTAATTTCATATTCATAACTAAAGCAATTGTACCATACTTTATGAATAAAAGACACCTATTTTGTCAATTTCCCGCAATTGATATCCGTCACATTTTTCGCGCCTTTCCCACCAGAACGGAAAAAAGCAGACAGATGCTTTAACAACAATGAATTCAGCCGCCATAAACATAAGCCGGCTGGTTTGAATTTGTCTAAATATCATCTATTTAACAGGAAAATTATTCAGAGCGGATGAACTATGGCCACTGCGGCAGCCACATCTCCGGTGTGGGATATGCTTATCGAAACAGCATGATTTTCCGGAAGAACACTTTTGCGCCTGAGTGTCACGAACGGCCTGCCGTCGGGGTCTTTGGAAATTTCAATGTCTTTAGGAAAAATCCGCTTCGGGCCGAGGGCCTTCATTACAGCCTCTTTCGCGGCGAATCTGGCGGCGAAACCGTCCGCCGCGTCCGCCCTGCTCGCGCAACTCTCGATCTCCCCGGCGGTAAAAATCCGCTCATGAAACCTCTTTGCCGCAGCGTAAGGCTTTTCCCTGAACGGCTTGATGTCCTGCACGTCTATCCCGACCGAATACATATCGGCCTCCCGCGCCGGCGGCCCCGGCGATATGATTATACCGCATGCCGCGCTGAAAAGCTTTTCGCGCGCGACGGGTTCCGCGCTATAATTCCAACGGCGGACAACGCTGTGGAGAAAATATGGCCTCGAACATAGAAGATTCGAAAATCGGAGCGACTATGGGACTTGCGGTCGGGGACGCGCTTGGCGCTCCCGTCGAAGGCGCAAAACCG
>JAKQPS010000042.1 GCA_029564595.1 bacterium
AAAAGGGCGTAGAAATGGGTACATGGCAGGGCGAGACTGAAGCAGACGCTTTTAAGGCGCTCGCGGAATCTCTTGGAGAAGATTATAGGGAAATGGACGCGGAAGAAATTACCGAGCAGGAGTATCACGGGATCGACCGTCTCATTGAAGAAAATGGCATGAGTCAGCGCGAGGCACTGAATGAGCTTAGAAAATAAACCCCTCACCACCGCCGAAGCCGCCCGCGAGCTGGGAGTAACAGGCGCCAGAATCCGCCAGCTCGCGGCGGGGGGGGAGCTAAAAGGCGAAAAGCGCGGCCGGGACTGGATGATCGACGCCGCGAGCGTCGAGGAGAGGAAAAGGAGGAATGAAAATGGCTAGAGATTATGCAAGAGACTATAAAGAGCTTCCGGTTTTTGCAGAGCAATTCAAGGGGAAGAGCACAATGGACTGTATAGAGGCATATGCGAAAAAAAGGAAGATCGTCGAGCACAGAGCCTGTAAAGCCTTCTGGAACCTCGCGGATGATGGGGTAATCAAGGTGAAGCCAGTTGAGAACGGATTGTACGAAATTGTTTAGTCGAGGGAGCCTAGCGGCTCCCTCTTTTTTCACCTCGTCGCCAGCGCCCCCACGATCCCCCCGAGCACGAACCCCAGCGTACCCGCCTTCCGCTTCTCCGACCGCACGAACGAATCAGCCGCCCGGCGTTCCTGGGCAAGATTCGATTCCAGCACCAACATCCGGTTCCGCAACTCCTCGATAATGCCCTCCAGCTTCGAGGCGTACTCTATAGCCGCCTCGCCCTTCTGAATATCCATCTCTCGCGCCCGGAACACCTCCACGGGCATGGAGACGAAACGCCCGTCAGCGGAGAGTTGTATCGGCCCGCTTGCGCTCGCGCTCGTTGGCAGCAGCAAGCAGGTCATGATCGCCAGCATCAGCAACGCTCTTTTCAATCCGCTCTACCTCCTCTCTGTAAGCCTCTTTCGATTCGTCGTATTTCTTCGTCGTCTCCTTCATTCCGTCCAGTATTTTGTCCGTCTCCTTGCGCGTGCTTATAAGCTTCGACGCGCCCGCAGAGCCTACACCAAGGAGCGCAAGCGCTAACCCCTCGATGGCTCCCGACGCGTAGAGGACAAGACCGGCTATAATCGCGGCTCCAAAATACACCCATTTCTTCAATCGCGCTCCCTCCTGTTCGGGCGACCGATCGCGTAACTGACGACCGCTATAATGATTTTGTCCACATGCTCCGACTGGATGCGTCCAGCCCAGATCAGTAAAAAGAACGCGACCGCACCGAGGAACACAAAAAAATCCCGCGCCTCGAACTCGTCGAAAACGCGGGACCAGAACCATTTCCACGAGAAATTAGGCATTACAGCCACCTCGTTATCACAGCCGTTATCAGCGCGGCCGCAGCAATCCACAGCCCATTTCTGACTGCGGAGCCGATGAACACGTTCAGCCAGTTTTCCCGCGACATCGACGGGCTTTCCATGTGTCGGAGGCCGTAATTGTACACACGCTCCCGCACGCGGCATGTGCTCTGAATCTCCTTGACTGCCTCCCATACATCGTCATGGGACGTTTCTATTTTTGCAACGCGGTTTTCCACGTTGTCCAGCCGCTGACTGTGGAGCGCGAGCGTCGTTGTCGCCATCGCAAGCTCCTTGAGAGTTGCTTTCATCTCCTTGATATCAGCCCTGAGTTCGTCGTAAACGTCCTGCGCATTCACCGCGTCCACCTCCTGACCACCTGACTCTGCGGGGCGCGAACGTCCACGTGGATTGAATTGCCGTTGATCGCGTAGACGTAGCCGACGTAGATTTCGCCGTCAAGGTAAAGCCGCCGCAGGATGTCGACGATCTGTTGCGAAGTCATGCCGTCTATGCGGATATCGGCGGCCTTGCCGCGCATGTGTTGACTATTCGGAGCG
>JAKQPS010000061.1 GCA_029564595.1 bacterium
GCGCGGCTCGGATACTCGCCCCGCCGCAACTTCTGGCGGATGCCGCGCCACACATTTTCCGTGAGGTTTTCCACATAATATTGCGACTGGCCGAACGCGATATTGAGCATGAACTTGCCTTGCGGCGTGTTCTCAAACCAGAAAGTCGGGAATTTCAGCGCTTTCAGGTGGCCTGTGGAAAGCAGATGCACGATCCGCCCGCCGTCCACTGCATTCCGCGCCAAGCGGTCGGGATGCCATGAAATGACGCCCTCCGCGTGGCCACGCTCGATCTCCTTGACCATTTTATCGAAGACGGGCCGACCCGGAGCCTTCGCGGACATCGACTCGACGAATTCGCGGACGATTTGAATGCCGTCTTTCTTCGCCAATTCGCGCAGTTCGTCCAGTTGGCTTTCAATCGAAAGCATCTGGCGGTCGTCCTCGTCGGTGGACTTGCGGGCATAGAGGAAAAAGTTCATGGCATGCCCCCTTTCTTGGTCTTGGCTTCGAGTTTGCGGAGTTCGCCAATCACACGCTGGAAGGAATTGGCCTGCGGCACGGTGATGGGCTTCAAAAGCAGGTTTTCGCCATCCGAGACGATCACCATTTTGGAGCCCGTCGAAAGCCCGAGAAGATCGCGGAAGCGTTGGGGAATGGTGAATTGGCCCTTGGAAGTCAGCGCGGCAATGTCAGCGTGCATGATGTCTCCTTATGCGAAAAGGAATCCTTACGCGATTACCTTACACCTGGGGGGAGGGGTGGTCAAATGTTTGTTCGGACAAATTTGATTTAGGTGCGGGGGTCGGAGCGGCGGACAGCGGGCCGCCCCGCGCGCCGTGTGAGGAACGAACGCCAAGCGCGGGAGTGGACCGCTTCCGCCGCCGGGGATTTTGGGCGAGGTCTGGCCGAACGGTCTGGGCGAGCCCTTCTTACGCGCGTGTCCGAACGGCTCGGAAGCAGAGCCGCCCGAGGGGCGGGAGAGTGCTCGGCGCGGCGGCTTCGCCCCACGCGCCGACGGGACCGATCCGACCGCCGCCGCCGTTCCCTGCCGTACCTCCAAGCCCGTGCCCATCAACGGCGAATCGAATTCCGCCCGTTTCGCGCCGCCCGCCTGTGGCCTTGCCCGTTCCGCCCCGCCGCCCGCCTCGCAAGCCCCGTCTGTCCGTGCGGGAGTGCCCCCGTTGAGGTTTCTTGGAAAAGCCGTGCCGCGCGTCGTGGTGGAATTCGCTGAACCGTGGCGATCCGTCGCGGAATTCGCCCCGAAAAAGGAATGGAGCCGGATAACGGAAGCTGTCCGAACTCACTTTGACCCCGAGTATGCCAAGCGTGCGCAGAAGTAAAAGCCTATAATCTTTCCCCCCTTGCCGCGGCCTTCACCCTTTGCGCCCGCCTTCCTCAAGCCCCCCTTGCGCGGCCTTGCCTTCCCCCCTTGGCCACGCTTCCCCCCATAGCCCGGCCTTCCTTTCCCCCTTCTGCCGCGACCTCCTCAAGCCCCCATTAGGCCGCTCCGCTTTTCCCCCCTTGCGCGGCTTCCCCCCTTACGCGCGGCGCTGCCGCGCCGCTACGCTGGCCCCTCGCTCCGCTTCGCGTCGCTCGGGATAGCCGCCCCCGCTTCGGCCACGGCCCCGCCGCTGACGCGGCTGGGCGCGGCCTGCGCAGGGGGCGGCTGTCCTCGCCGCTGTTCGCGGCTGCGGGTGGAACTCGCTTCCCGACACGCTTCGCGGTCGGGACGCGCTCGCCTCTGCCTCGGCCAAGGGCCTCGGCACCCACGCGGGCCTGTGCCCTGCGGGCAAAGCGGCCCGCGTGAAGATCGGCGGGGTTCTTCGCGGCGTTCTGCCGCGCTCTTCCGCCCTGCGGGCTTCGGGTGGGGGCGCGCGCGTCTTTATGGCTCTATAATGCCATTTTATTCCGAATTATTCTTTCAAGAACAGCCTTGCCAAAATCGGTTATAATCATTTCCCGTGCTGATGCCGCATCTTCTATTGTCCACACCTTCTCGTTTTTCAGGACATCCATAAAATTGTAAATACGATGCAAATCCGCAACGATTGTTTCGTCTGGATTCACATATACTTCTGCGAGTTTAAGATAATCAACGCCTCCGCCCGGTGAATTGGTCGGCCAATATTGGCAAATATATCCAAGACGGCCATTGAACGGCTGGAACCAATTTTTCCCAATTATTGAGGACTGCAATTTATTTGCACTCTCTGCATCTATCCATGTGAATTCATTTGTGAAATGACGCAATGCAAGAATCCATCTGCTTCCCGGAAGCGGGTGGAAGGGAGAAATTGTACGGCCTTCGCGTCTAGCATGCAGACTACTTGTAAAAATATATGTCGGCGCATTAGTCGTTATGGAACTAACAAGCCAGAGTTTACTTAAACTGTAGCGAATTGTAGTTTCTGAATATTCCGATGAATATTCCAGATATTCCCCAGAAGGCAGGACGACAGGGCGCAGATCGATTGGCATTTCGTAGACACCCAAGACTATATCATCCTGCTGGAAGGCATCGGCAAAACTGTCGGCCACCGCATAGTCGATATTTTCCACAGAGCTATTACCCGCCAATACATATCGCACCGACGATAATGAAACCAACACAAGGAAGATGCCGAGATAAGTTTTCATATGGAACCTCCAATAATTAAAAGTTAAGGACAATTCGGATATGTGCATATCATAAGTGCGCGATGACTTGAACCCGCAGCCGTTTTTGCTTCGCGCTCCATATCGCAAGTGCGAATACTATCTTCGATACTGCTGCGCATGTTTTCGGCTGCTAAAGCGTTATTAAAAGCTGTCTGCGCCAATGCCTTCGCTGCGGCCTCTGTGCCGGCAACGAAAGGTTGATTGGCAGTAGCCGCATTCATAACCAACTGAGCATCCCAAAGATCATTTACAATTGTTGAAGCTGTACCCTCATACTGACCTTCGTGAAATACTTCTTCATCGCGTATCATATTTAAATATTGAGAATTAGCTGGAGCAAACCAGGTTGCATCAGCTTGAACATCCCGTTGAAAAGTATTCTGGTTGATATATGCCGCCCACTGTCCATTTGTCAATTGCGTTGCAGAATTTGTGATATTTCCCGACCAAGTCTGCGTAACCCAGGTGTGCCCATCCAAGCATGAGCCAAAAGCTGAATCTGCCGTGAAGACAACAGGCGCGGTCTGGCACGAATACCCACCGATGCTAAGTGATGCACTGATTTTATAGTCAGATGTCTCGTTGCAGTGGTCGGTTTGCGTGGAATACCATCTAACATTGTCAATTTTCCATTCAGTGATGCTTGCGCTTCGTTGAGAAATGGAAATACCCTGACCAGAGGGGTTGTCAAATTGAACTGTGTTGTCTGGCTTTGTTGCTGTGAATTGAATACTGCCAAGGCAATTTGCCGCGCTGACGGGCGTAACAACCAAATCAATGTCCACCTGCCTACCATCGCATTCCCTTAAAACAGATGGGAGAATCACAACTTTAACGACCGTTACCAGAACATTATCCTTGCACTTGGTTTGCTCGGAATAGCTCCATGAAAGGGTGTTGCTGCCCGGTGCGATGCCCTCCACATAAAGGGTGGTGCTGTTGAAGCTGGCGAAAGGCTCGACAAATTGCGACAAGGCCGTCCCGCCGGATGCCGCCGTATAGATTTGGACCCGTGAGGAATCCCAAGTCAAAACCAGATTGCCCGGCGAGCCGGAAGGCCCGAAGGCTTCCAGGGTCAACGCCGTGCGGGAAGCGTTGGTGTGAACGGAACGGTCGGCGATGAAGCCGCCGGGAGATTCCTCGTCCAGTTCGGCCACGCCTGCGAGGGTGGCGTTCACGCCGAAGATTTGGAGGGGAATATTCGTCACGCAGTCGGACAGGCCGACGACGGAGAAAGAAGCCTGTCCGGTCCCGCAGCCGTCGCCCTTGAGGTATATGGTTTTGGGAAGCTGGGCGTTGGTAAACATCGTCGAGCCCAAGACAATGGGCACGCTGCCGGTAGGCGTCCAGTAGGCCGCCGCGCCGGAGAGCGAAAGCTGCATCAGGCCATTCCAGCCGCTGGGAAGCGTTTGTTTAAGTTGGAGGGGCTCCCCTTCGGCATCGGGATGGAGGGTTTTGTCGGCCAAAGGGCCAACCGATCCGATGTCGGCCTTTAGTACGGTGGCATTGGCGCGGTCGCTGACGGGAACGCCATCGCCGGAAATCTCCACAAAGGCATCCCGCATGCCGCCGCTGTGCGCGATGCCCTCCACATACAAAGGCGGGACATTTGACACAGGGAATTGCGTCCCGGAATCGATTTCGTTGTCTTGGTCGTCGTAGACCTGGAGATAAGAGCTGTTGTAGGCCAGCGTCAGATTGGAGACATATCCCCAAGCGTCCGGCCCGTTGATGCCCAGCGAGCGGCGCACGGCGTTGGGATGGGCGCTCTTGTCGGCGAGCAGGAAGCCCACGGTTTCCTCGGATTCTTCCGCCACCCCTGCATCCAAATCCAGCAGAGCCGGGGCGTGGGTCAAAACGATGTCCGCGCCGTATTCCGCCGGATTCTCATATTGCCAGGTGGTTCCACCGTCGATGACTTTGAAGGTGAAGTTGGTTTCGCCGCCGGTCAAAATGTAGAACACGCGGTTCGTGGGCGGGTTCTGGTTGGGATTCAGCCAGACGCAAGTGACTTCGGGATCCTCCTCGACATCGAAGCTTTCCACGACATGGCCGCCCTCGACCACCCGGACCATGATAGGCGGGCAGTTGGATTTCGCCTGAATGTGGTAAGTAAGCGTGACATCGTGGCCGATGTCGCCCTCGTCGATGGTGCCGTCGACGATCTGCCCGTTTTTCAGCCAGATGTAGGGGCGCGGGTCCACATCGTCGGCGTCGAAAGGATTGGTGAAATTGCCCACTTCGACCGCATTGGGAATTCCGTCGCCGTCGGTGTCCTCGTCGCCGTCGGGCATGGCGTCTCCGTCGCTGTCGGGGGAAAGCGGATTCAGGCCGCCCCACAGTTCCCAGCCATCGGGAACGCCGTCGTTGTCCGAGTCGTAGTCCAGCGGATCGGTGCCGCTGGAAAGCTCGTCCGCATCATTTCCGCGCGGGGGCGCGGAGGTGTCCCAAGGGAAGGCGTCGCCGTCGGTGTCCACATTGTTTGCGTCGGTGCCAAGCGTCGCCTCGTCGGCATCGCTCACCCCGTCGAAATCGCTGTCCGTTTCGTCGATCTGCGTGCCGCCCTCGATGGGGAAAAGGCCACCGGCCATTTCGTTGGAATTGGAAAGCCCGTCCCCGTCCAAGTCCAAATAATCGCCTTGCGTGTGGGGTAGCCACGAGGTCGCGGGCATATTCTTCCAATCGCCCGCGTGGTCCGTGTCGTAGCCGATCCAAGTCCGGCGAATCACCCAATTCGTCCACGGCCGCAGGATAGGCATTTCCTCGCCGAAGCCGTCCATGGAAAGATTGTATTCGTTCGTGACGCCGTAGAGCAAGGCGTCGGCCACAAAAGACGCCGGGCTCGGAACCACGAGGCGAATGCCGAACATCGCCGGAGGATTGGAGGAACTGTTGGGCATGCCCAAGGCCGCTTGATAATCGCCGTTGGTGCCCACCACCAGAAAATCCCCCGAGTCCAGTGTGACCCCGGCGGGGAAGGTGAAAACATTGGTCCAGCCCGCCGGTTTCGCGGTTTGGAGGCGGAACCCGGCCAGCGATTTCGGGCTCGGTCCGGCGTTGAACAATTCGACCCATTCCCCGGGATTCGCCGGGGAATTGTGGATCGGCAAGGCCGCATTGATCACAATTCCGAAATAGTCGCTGCCGTTCAGGGGATCGGTTTCCAGCGCGATTTCGCGCCCGTCCGAGTGCCCGTCCAAATCCGTATCGGACAAACCGAGGTCGGTGCGGTGAATGAAGATTTCCGCGCCATCGGTCAGCCCGTCGTTATCGGTATCCAATCGATTCGCCACGGCATAAAACCGGACCCGGGCATTGCTCGATATGTTTGCGTCCTCGTAAACGCCAACCCCGCCGGAAAGGGCAAGGTTGGTCGTCAGGCATTCCCACTCGCTTTCGATACCATTGAACGGCGGGGAAACGGGGGTCCAAAGGGTGTTGGTGCCGATGTTCGTCACGCCGTATTCATCAACCCATTCATTCGTTGTCACCGTTGAAGTGTGCCAGACGGTGTAAGCGTAAACCTCCGCCGTGTCCGCTCCGTTCGTCACCGTAATCCGCATGGAACCATTGGTCAGGCGCTGAACCCCGGCAATCCCAAACTCGCTTGCGCCCAGGCTGCGCAAGACCATCCCGCCGGATTTCGTCGCCTTGGCGGTTAGGGTTTCCGCATAATCCGCGATGCGGCTTTCGGTGTACAGGTAGGGCTCGACATCTTCGGCGGGGAGCAAATCAAGTTGTAAGGTCACGCGGGCCGGGTCGGCATCCTCCGGCCATTCGCGGGAAACCCGGTCGGTGGGGATAGTCGCAATCAGCTTGCCCTCGGCATTGAAAACAAGGGTTTCGCGCGTCTTGGGGTCCAGCGCCAGCGAGAGCGGATAGATCGCCACGCTGTTCTTGTCTTCCCCTAGAAGCTCGTCCAAAAACTTCTCGTCGAAGTTTTCGGCGTCGAACGGAACCACGGGCGGGAACATCGGCTGAACCCAAGAGATCCCCTGAGGGGTGATCCGATTGAACATGCGGCGCTGGATTTCCGCGCCTTCCGCCAAGTCCTGAATGTCGAAAACCTCGTTTTCGATGAAATCGGCGTACTGCTCGGAATCGACGGCGGCGGGCTTTTCGATCCGTATCGAATCCGACGCAATGGCCGCAAGACATAGTACGGCGACAATGGCGGCGATTCCGATCCCGATGAAGGGCTTTTGGTGATTTTTCGGATTTCTCATTGGGCATGCTCCTGGGGTGGTGGCATGAACCCGGTGCCGCGCAAATTGGAAAGAGGACGCGACACCAAGCCCATGCCCTGACAGAGGGACCAGCAAGCCCCACCGAAGAACACAAGACAAGGAGCCGCGCCCATGGTGGGCGCGTCTCTCAAGTCTCGTTCTTCGGTTGAAAGCTGCTGGTTTTCTGTCAGAACGACTCCCCGCTCGCGCGGGGAAGACTTCAAAACGCAAAATAGAAAAGAACAAGTCCGAACACATAGCATTTCGGAACTGCCGAATTTATCGCAGAAGCCGGGACGGTTGGCGAGAAAAAATATCGGGACGGCGGAGAAGGCATTTTGCGGACAAAGAGGCCGTCCCGCCCCCCTAAGAGCATCCGGGGGGCGGCGGCGGGGCATTGGTGGGTAATACTTACGAAAGGCGGACGCATGGTTTTCCACACTATGGAAAAGTTTTCTCGGATTTTTCCACAGTCGCTATGGAAAATATTTTCGAGATTTTTCCACGCTATGGAAAATATTTGGCCGATTTTTCCACGCAATGGAAAAACTATTAGCGAATTTTCCACGCAATGGAAAAACTTTTTCCACAGTGTGGAAAACTCGGATTTAGGGCTGTTATCGGGTGTTTAGGGCTGTTCGCTCGGGGCTGTGGAGCGAAGCGCGCGGCGCCCCATGTGAGCCGTAACGCGCGACCGACCGAGGGGCCGGGAAAAACGGTGCCCGACGCAGGCGGGCAGCGCACTCAGCCGCGCCCGCTTCGGGTGCGGCGTAGTGAGCGGCCGTTTTTCTCGGTCACGAGGTCGGGGGTTTCTCGCGCGTTCAGGCGAAACGGGGGCGGTGCGCGTGAAGCGATCTTAATCAAGGGGCTGTTAATTATTCCTAGAGGATTGAGAGACCATGCCGCGGAAGGCCGAAGGCCTGACCCCAGTCCCGAACGCGTCCGCGCGGTCGGGACGGTGCCGGGCGCGGTCCAGAGTCCGCGCCTGACAGGTAGGCCGCCGTTAAGCAAGTGGCCCCGAGTTTCACGCGTAGCGCGGCTCGGGGCGAGTTGCAGGCGGCCCGCAGCGCCTTCGGAGGCCGTTTTGAGGGCGAAAAGAGGG
>JAKQPS010000096.1 GCA_029564595.1 bacterium
GATCGAACTGCCCAGAGACGCGATGCAGGGCGGCGAGGAATCCTACACTTACACGTACAACGCTCTGATCAATGTGACGAGCTATGACGCGACCGGAGCGCCGACGACGGTGGCAAGCACCACATCCACCCTGACGTACAACGAAACGACGGAAAAAGTCACCGGGACGTTCTTCATCACGAGCATCCCAGTCGGCTCCAACTATGTTGTGGCGGCTCATGTGACGGAAAACAGCAACCACGCAGGACGCGCTGCGGCTGAAGGCGATGTCGAAGGTCCGGCATTAACGTTGCACATAGGCGGATTGGTGGATACCATTCAAGACGGAGTTACATCTGATGTGACTTTGAATTTCGAGTCTCACATTAAGACCCTCGCCCTGATGTATTACGCAAAGAGCCAAAGCGCGGCCCTGTCGAATACGAGCGTGATCACAAACGAAGTGAAAGCGGCTATAGCTTCATCTATCGATGAAATGTTCGCAGAAGCTCCCCCCGAAGAGTTAATGATGATGATGTATTTTCTCATGATGGAAGAATTTGTCGGAGGCGATCCATATGATCCGCCGAATTGGAGCGGAGAGTTTCAGCAATTTCTGGCAGGCATAGTAGCGCAAGCCGGACTCGACACGCATCCCAGCGGGCCCGGATTCGTAAGCGGCAGAATATATGACGCAGTGACCAGCGAACCCGTGGCAGACGGGCAAATTTATATCAATGGTGAATCAGCGTATTCCGATCAAGAGGGATTCTTTTCCGCGCAACCCGGAACTGGCGAGCATTTTTACACAATCAGCAAAGACGGGTATATCACCGCTCAAGCTAGAATAGTCGCCAACAATCAGTCAGGAGCTTCGGCCGGCACAATTTTCATCGTTCCCAGTTCTTATAGCGGCAATGGAAGCGTTTGCGGAACTGTGGTCAACGCGTTGGACAACTCGGAGATGCCGGATATCAATGTGTCTTTAATACCCGGCCATAACTATCTGACGGGGAATTCCGCGGCGTCCGACGTCACTGACGAATACGGCGCGTACTGTGTCGAAGGCGTGCCCGCCGGGAACTACACCGCTGTGTTCTCAGGCGAGGGCATAATAACCTCAAGGATAGGCGTCGCAGTGGTCGGCGGCGAGACCGTTTCAGATTTCAACCAAAGCGTGGCTCCGGTATTCTTGGGAGATGGCGATTACAGGTTCGTGCTGACATGGGGCAGTTATCCTAGCGATTTGGATTCCCACATCCACATTCCGCTGAACGGCGGGGAGTCTTACTACCATGTGTATCATGGCGATGAAGGAAACGCAGAATCCGAACCGATGACTATTCTTGACTTGGACGACACGGATTCTTACGGCCCAGAAACAATCACCATCGTTCAGCAATACTCGGAAGGAACTTATGTCTATTACGTTAATAATTACTCGGACAGCGAGGATACAAGCACAAGCCTGCTGACATCCGGCGCAAGAGTCGATGTCTACTCCGGCGATTCCTTGTTGACATCTTTCAACGTTCCCGCATCCGGCGTCGGCCCGATATGGATGGTCTGCACGCTCGACGGCGATGTCCTGACGCCTATCAATCAGATTGGAACTTATGAGAATTTCTCTGATTTGATACCGGATGACGGTTATTTCGAAGGAGAAGTCGAACCAAGAATTATCGCTAAGAAGTCTAAGTAATCGGTCATTCAGAAACGAAACAAAGAAGCCGGGGATTCAACCCCGGCTTTTTTTTTGCGAAAAGTTTTCTCTAAAACCTGAAACCAAACGAGCCGTCTGTTGTTACATAAGTAAGACAAAGAAAATTGGATGATCGGAGGGGATACCAATGAAAGAGTCATCGGGAAGCTCGGGCGGTAGGCCGGAAACGGGACGGGACATGTCCCACATGTCATCCTCCGCATCGTGGGGGGAATACTGCGACGGAGGCTCTGAAGTGGAGCATTTGAAGGGACTATGGTGTTCATCCCGAAGTTGACGCGAGCGAAGCGCTTTGAACGAAATGGGCGGACAATCCCTGCGGGGATAGCCGTTAACGATAGAGACGATAAATAGCGGAAGGCTTGCGAATCGCCCGACGCTTCTGGAATGGAATGCTGTATTGCGGGGGGGGGAGCCTGAAGGAGGGTTTCCCCCTTTTTCTTATTATGTCATCTTATACCGAATCCATCATTAGGATTCGGTTTCAATTCGTTTTCTTCGCGGACTATAATACCGTTATGAAAGTCGGGATTCTTCACAGATGGGATGTGTCGCCTGCGGAAGCGGTGGCGATTCAAAAAGAGCTGGTCTGCAAAGCGACCGAAGAAAAACCTGCATGGAGATTGCCGAAGACGCTCGCGGCGGCGGATGTGTCATGCGAGAGGTTTTCCAAGCATATGTGCGCTGCGGTAGTGGTCGTGTCGTATCCTGAGATGGAGATTATAGAGACGGCGACTGCGGCGCTAGACACTGGTTTTCCATACGTGCCGGGATTGTTGTCGTTCAGAGAAGCTCCGGCGGCGCTGATGGCATTCGAGAAGCTCGCGTCAAAACCGGACGCCGTAATGATAGACGGACATGGAAAAGCGCATCCGAGGGGATTCGGTCTTGCTTGCCACATCGGGCTTTCTTTGGATTTGCCTGCTTTCGGAGTGGCGAAATCGCCGCTTGCGGGCGAATATTCTAATGTGGGTAATGAGCGCGGAGATATGTCCGACATTATTTATAAAGGAAAGCCGGCAGGCGCGGCGCTTCGCACTAAAAGGGACGTCAAACCTGTTTTCGTTTCGGTTGGGCATAGAATAGACATCGAAACGGCGATTAGGATAACGCTTGAGTGCGCGCGGGGAACCCGACTGCCCTACCCTGCCCGATTGGCCCACGCCGCCGCGAATGATTTGAGAAAAGAGACGACTGCCGCAATCGCAATAATAACGACAGACGGGAACACACCATCATGAGCATCCATATTTCAATTCGCTATAAAATCATTGCCGCAACGATTGCGTTTGCAATTGTTTTCACAGGGCTTTGCGAAACATGGAACCGGGCAGAGGCCGCGGAGGCGGCTCAGGTTCAGCCGGCGCGAGCCGCGTTGGTGACGATAACGCACACGAACGATCTTCACGGAACGGCGCGAGGCTCTGATTTCGCGTCCACCGCCGGGCTGCGGCCTGAACAGGGAATCCTCAGAGCCGCTTCGATTATAAGAAGCGTCCGGGCGGAGAACCCGAACACGCTCGCTCTCGACGCCGGGGACCTCCTTCACGGAACGCCTCTGGTATATTCATTCAAAGGCGAGCCGATGATTGAGTTGCTGAACACCGTTGGATATGACGCGATGACGCTAGGCAACCATGATTTCGAGTGGGGAATGGCAGCGCTGGAGAAACATGCCGCCAACGCGGACTTCGCCTTTCTGGCGGCGAACGCGCTGTTTCCCGCCGAGCGCGACTTTTCAAACGTGAAACCGTACATCATCCGAGAATTCGAAGGAGCAAGGATAGCGGTGGTCGGGCTTGCCACTCAACAGACCGAGGATTATATCTGGCCGCCATATCTTGAAGGAACGAGAATAACTCCTCCGGCGGACGCTCTGGCGGCTCTTATGCCTGAGATTAAAGAGAAATCCGACTTCGTAATCGTCCTGTCGCATCTTGGATTCGAGCAGGACATGTTGCTTGCCCAGAACGCGACAGGGATCAATATGATTCTCGGCGGACACACCCACAAGAGAGTCTATCCTCCGGCGAAGGTCGGAGCGACGGAGGTTTTCAACTCAGGCAGCAGGGGCGAAGCGGTGGGGATTATCGAACTCCTTTTCTCTTTCGATGAGAAAGACAAAATCGTCGATGTAAAAACTAGCAACCGTCTTGTCGAGACATCTCTTGATATTCCGGAAGCGAAAGACCTCGCGGCGATATACGGCGCATACTTGGAGGAGTTCAAGAAGAAAACCGAATTGAAAATTGCGACAAGCTTGATTGACCTTGACGCGTCTGACGTCAGGCAAAAAGAGAACAGGTTGGGAAGGCGCATAGCAGACGCGATACGCAACGCCGCCGGGACGCAGATTGCAGTAATCGACACGACGTTGATAGGGGCCGGAATCCCGGAGGGCGACATCTCGCTGATTGATTTGCACGCCGTTCTTCCCGCGTACACGAGGCAGAATGTGGTGTCCGGAAAACTATCCGGAGCAAAACTGCGGGATGCGCTGGAACACTCGGTTTCAGGCTTTAGACATCCGATGCTGCTGCAGGTTTCAGGGCTTGAGTTTGCGCTTAACGCGGCGGCTCCCGCAGGTTCGCGGGTGAGCGATATTTTGATCGACGGAGTTCCGCTTGACGGCGCTTCATTTTATTCCGTCGCTTCGACAAGCCACCTGTTCATGGGCGGAACGGGGTTCAACTCTTTCCTGACGGCGATTGACATAACAGACCTCGGAAAGACTCTGCGCGAGGTGGTGGCGGAAGACCTCGCGGATGAATATTATATATGGCCTGAGTTCAAAGGCGCGGTCAAAATGATTCCGTAGGATTTGTCATCCGCGCCCGGCAGGAGATATACTTAACAGGCGACACAAGCGAAAAATGGATCCGGAGGGATTATGAGCGATTTGGAATATTTTGAGTATATTAGCGCGCCGAGAGTTGTTTTCGGAGCCGGAAGCGTCGATCAGGTAGGAAGGGTCGCCGCAAAGCTGAAGATGCGCAAGCCGTTGCTGATGATAGACGGGTTTTTCGCCGGAGCGGGGCTTGTGGAAAAGATAAAAGCGTCTCTGGAATCGGAGGGGCTTGCTCTCGCTGGAGAGATGTCGGACATTCCTCAGGATTCGGGGATAGAAGTTGTCAGACGCGGATATGAGCAGGCGAAAGACTGTGGCGCGGACGGGATAATCGCGCTTGGCGGCGGGAGCGTGATAGACACGGCGAAAGGCGCAAGGATAATGATGTCCGAAGGCGGAGAGCTGCCGGAAGGACTGAACGTGCTGAAAGGCGAAGCGCCGCCGTTGATAGCGATCCCGACCACCGCCGGAACAGGCAGCGAGGCGACATCTGCGGCTGTCATAAAGGACCGCGCGAGGAACCTGAAGATAAGTTTTTCTGATCCGGCGATAATGCCGAACGCGGCGATTCTCGATCCGGAACTCACAATGTCGATGCCGCCGAGCGTCACAGCAGGCACAGGAATGGACGCGCTCGCGCATGCGATTGAGTCTCTGCATTCGACCAACAGCCAGCCGATAAGCGAGGGGGCCGCGCTTCAGGCGGCGAAGATGATATTTAGAAGTCTGCCCGCCGCCGTTGCGAACGGAGCGGACGCAGCCGCGCGAGGGGAGATGCTTCTAGCGTCTTTCTGCGCGGGGACGGCGTTCTCGAACACGCTTGTGGGGATAGTCCACGCGGCGGCGCATGCATGCGGGGCGGAATGCGGCGTCCCGCACGGAACGGCCTGCGGGCTGCTTCTTCCGTACGGAATGGAGTTCAATATCGAAGAGAGCGAGGACGCGTACGCGGCTGCGGCCGCCGCAATGGGAGTCGCCGCGCCGGGAATGAATCAGAGAGACGCGGCGGTCGCGGCGGTACGCGCGGTTCGCGGGCTTAATAAAAAGATTGGCTTGCCGCAAAGTTTGAAGGACGCGGGAGTTCCTGAAAACGCTTTGCCGGCGCTTGTGGAGAAAGCGTTGATGGACGGCACGATGTTCACCAATCCCATCCAGCCAGATGAAGAAATGATGGCGGCGTTTTTCAGAAAAGCATGGAACGGAGTAGAGCCGCTAGCGGGAGATGCGAAGGAGGAAGCGAGCGCCGCGACAGCCGCCCCGCCCTCCCCCGCCGATTCTGTTTCGACAGAAAAAACGGCCGAGCCGTCTCAGGAGCCTCAACCGGCGATAACGCTGGATGCTATGTACAAGGTGGCCGACAAGTTCGCGCGCAAACTCTTCCTGAATCCAAAAGTCACGGAGCAGCTTCAGAAATCCGGCATCATAGTGAGATTCATTTATTTCAACGAAAACTGGGGAGACGAGGAAGCTGTGTTGACTGTTGATTGCAGCGCGGACCCCATAGCGATACACCTCGGCAAGAACGACATCGAGCCGGTGGTGTCAATGAGGATGCACACCGAGACGGCGCGCCTCTTCTGGCTTCAGAAAGTGAATATAATGAGCGCTATCAGCAAGGGCGAGATAGCGGTGATGGGCAAAGTGAACGAAGCGATGCGGCTGTTGCCCGTTATCCGGCCGGGTTTCTCCCTGTTCAAAGAAATGGGAGAGAAGAAGAGTCAATAGCGAACCGGGCCGCCCGCAATGTGAAGAATAACCCCAAATCCTAATGGCGGATTCGCGCAAATAACGCCCGGCTTTAGTCCGGCATCACTCTTTCGCGGCGAGTCTCGCGATATGCTCGGCAGGCAGAGCCGCTCCCCAAACAGTAACTTTATCCATGTCGCCTTTGAAGAATTCGCCGATTGCGGAATCTTTGCCTTTGGACCCGATGTAGAGCGGGCCTCCGTTGAAAGGAACAGCGCCGACAGCGGGCTTCTCATCAACGAGATTCCCGTTGACGAACAGGCGCATCGTCCAACCGTCGTATGTGGCGGCGACGTGGCTCCACTCTTTTTGCGCAGGCAGCGCTCCGCCTGCTTCTCCGACGCCGGATATCGCGAACGACAGCTTGCCGCCGCGCGCGCCCAGCCGGTATTGGCCATCCCCGCCGCTCTTCTGAAGGATTATCCGGTCAGAGGCCCAGTCCCTCGGATTTATCCAAGCCGCCACAGTGACGGCCTCTGAGGGATTAAGTTCCGAACGGTCATTTATTACAATGTAGTCGCCGTCGCCTTTCAGCCTGAGAGCCAGACCGAAGATGCCGCCGGCCGCCGACGGGCTTCCCGACAGAGAATAGTCGCGGCTTATGCCCGGCACTCCCAGACTGTAACTAATGTCCTTCGTCCTAATCTTCAAATAATAAGCGGGACTGATTGTGGCGAACTTAAATGAGACAGGCTCCTTAATCACGTTTGCTTTTGGCGACCTGTCCTTAATCGAAACCGCTTTGAGGATGTAGTTTGTGTTGACTGCGGGCGGGGCCGACAGAGTTAGGGTCGCAGAAAGCCCGTCTTCGGAAAGCGAAGCGGAGGTAACCGTCAGACCCGATTCCAGAGAGTAGTTCGAAGCGGTCTCAGCAGATTTCTTTTCCACAGGCTCGGTGAACCTGACCAGAGCCGCAGGAGCAAGGTCGAACGCCTCGACTGACTTTACGCCGGGCGGGGTCACATCGTTGACGACATACTCGCCCCGCGCGACTTTGCTTGTCTTCCCGTCTTTCCCGTAAGAGCGCGCGTAGACTGTCGCCCTGTCCGTCACCATAATCGGAGAGCGGTAAGTCTGAGAGTTCTCGGAAACTTCCGCGCCGATGTTGAATTTCAGAGTGTCGTACTGTGAATACCACGGATGGTTGATGTGAACGAAAATAGTGTCATTATGTTCGCCGGGCAAGGGGCTGAGAGCTGGGTAGTCCTCTTGAGGCGGCTCGAAAACGTCATAGAGCGGGAATGCGGGAGAAACCGCGTCCACCGCGCTTTCTACGGCTGTCGCCGCAAAAATCCTTATACGCGGATCATTCGGCAGTTGCAGTGTCGAAGCGCCCAGCGGCAGTTCGACGGCGTATTTGTAAATGTATGTGAAGTTGTACGAGATGTTCAATCCGTCTCTGTTATGCATGTGAGAGGCGAACCACGCCACGGGGTCGCGTTTGATGAAGGCCGGCTTGAGGCCGTATATCTCGCGGTCGTTCTTCCAAATGCGGTTGTCCCACTGGCCGATGAAGCCGTTCCATTTCTGCACGCCGACGTCAACGCTAGTAGCCCCCGTCTTGAACGCGCCGGACACGCCGTCTTCCGTCGCGGCGGCAAGAATGTAAACCTTGCCGTATTTGCCTTTCGGCAACGCAACCGACTGGCCCTCGCAGGCGACGGAGTTAAGTTTGCCCGCGCCGCCTTCCGCCAGCTTGAACGACACCCCGTCCACGGTCAACACGCCGGGCAGCATGTCGGCTGAGTATGAAAGGCCCGCGCCGTCGAAGCCGGAATCGTTCTTTTCGCCGTCCTTAGTCGCGGCGGCGAAATTGAGCGGGAGGTCGAGCAGGACCGACTTCGGCTGCGGGGCGGCCGCGCCGGAGTCGCCTATCTTAACTGCGAAAGTGCGCATTATGAACGGCTCCATATCCACCGTCAGAGCGCCGTTGACAACTTTGGCCGCGCCTATCTCCCGCTCCTGTCCATCCACTTCCATCGCCTCGATGACGGGAGTCGCGAAAGACACTGCGACGCCCTGAGCAGGTTTGCCGTTCAGCTCCTGCAACCGCACGATTATACGGTCGGACTCCTCGGCCATCTTCAAAGCGCGGACGATGACCTGAGAAGAGCCGACTTGCATGAATGAGAACGAGCGTCCGAGCGTTCCCTTGCGTTTTCCAGAGTTGAAAGGCAACAAAGGCTCGTTGAGCCGCGCCGCCTGCCAGTGGACGCCGCCTTCGCGCCAGTCCCCCTTGTGCGGAGCCATCGCGTACGTGAACCGGTGGCGGCCCATGTCCTGCGTCGCCTGATCGCAGTACGAAAAACATCCGGGCGTGCGGACCAGCGTCAGCCTTATCACGTTGTCGGACGGCTTATCCGAAGCGTATTTGCTGTCTTCGAGAACGGCCATTCCGTAGTCGCCGGACGCGTCGGTGAGGTCGAACCACTCATGGTGGGGAACTTCGTATTTTTTCTCGTTGTTGTTCGAGCGGTCAACGACGCCGAGTTTCAGGTTATAGCTCGCGGAGTCGCGCGCCGCCGTGAGCGGGAACGCCGCTTTCAGTGTGGTTTCCTTTTCGCGCCAGTCGAGAGTTGTGTCATATTCGAGCCTGTCGCCTGAACCACCGGCCGCTAGGCTAATCACCTGCTTAAAAGTTGAGAACCCGTGATGTCTCGTGACTTCGAGCGCGACGCGCGCCGGGCCTGTCTCGATAATCTTTATTTCCGCCGGCCCTTTCACGGCGTCCTTCGGCGGTTTCGACCAGTCGCTCCAGTCGATATTCCACGCCGGCCATTCCCTCGGCGTGTCCTCCATCATTTCAAGCCTTGCCGGAGCGGACAGGACTTCGCGCCCGTTCGCTTTGTCAAACAGGCTTGCGACGTCGCCGTTGGCGTCCAGTGTGGCTTTGAACCGCTTGTTTTCAAGTGTGTTGTTCGTGACTGACAATCCCGTTTGAATCGCCGACGGAGCTTCCGCCGCGCGAACATCGAATACGGCGTATCCGACGGACGGAACTTTCGCGAGGAACATCACTTCGATTTCCGCGCCCGACCTGCCGACTATCTGGGATGGAACCTCCGCGCCGTCCGGGCCAAACACCCTAACGGCTGCGGGAGCCGATGCTCCGAAGCCTACCTTGGCTCTTACCAAGTCTTCACGCTCCGCGCTCAACGGGTTGAACACAATTACAGGCTCTCCCTGAACTTCGGTGTCCAGCATCATAGCGGCAGGGCCTGCCGCCGCCGTGAGTATGGACGCGGAAGTGTTCAGCCCTATGACCGCGTCATTCCATGAATACTCGTAAGCTTCAGGAATGGCGGTTCCGGGAAGGATGTCGTGCATTTGAAGCCCAAGAATCTTGTGCCACAATCCGCGCAATCTCAAGGTCGGATATTTTATGGATCCGAGCCAGTCGGCTATCAGCGAAGCGCGTTCGGCTCCGTCGGCCAGAAGCTCATTCTTTCTGTTCCATCGTTTCATGTACGCTTGAGAAGTGATTGAGCCTGCGGAGTGCTCGGTGAGCAGCATGTCGCCTTTGAAGGTAGGCAGTTTGGCGATGTTCTCAGGTTTCATATCCTTGAAGATGTCGTCTGAGGCGCGGGCGCTGACGCAAAGCGGGCCTTCGCCATCGACGGACTTGTTTATCCAAGAAGCCGATTCTTCGTCCACCGCGCCGCCCCTGTCGCCCACTCCCACATATTTGAAGTCGGCGGCGAAACCCGTTTTCTCGCCGTTTTTGCGGGCGCGCTCAAGCCAATCGTTGCTTTTGCTCAAATCCTCTCTCAAGCTGCTGACATACGCGCCCGGATTCAACGCGGCAATGATATACCTTCCGTCCGGCCCGATCCATTTGCCGACGTTGAACGGAATCCCGACCGCCGAGCCCCACGTCAGTTTCTGAGTCGAAAACCCCTTCAACCCGGCGTGCGCGAGCACGGACGGCATTGACGCCGGGAACCCAAAACAGTCCGGCAGCATGTAGTCCTCGCTGATTTTTCCGAACTCATTCTTAAAGAACAAATTGCCGTAAAGTATGTTGCGCGTCAGCGACTCAGGCGACGGCGCGTTCACGTCCGTCTCGTCCACCGACGAACCCGACACGAACCATCTTCCGGCTGCGATATGCTCCTTGACCTTCTCGTAGTCCTCCGGGTAATACTCCTTCATCATCTCGTACCGGAGAGAGCCGGTGAAATTGAACCTGTAGTTCGGAAACTTCGCGAAGTTTCTGAAGTTGTCGAACATGGTGTCCGCGATGTAATTGTCTATGGAGTCGCGGTACGACCACCGCCATTGAGTGTCGAGATGCGCGTAGTTGACGAGATACACTGTGGGAGTGGAAGCAGGGTCGCACATTCTAGGAGCCGCCTTTGACGCCGCCGGCGCAAGAAGCGCGGCGGCTACCGCCGCTGTTGCCGCAATCGCCGCGAGCCGCGTGTTTTTAAGTCTCATTTTCATGTCGGATTCCGTCCTTTGAAAGAATGAATCCGCGCCGCCGCTATTTCTCCTTCACCTGATCGATGATTACGGCGCCGAGGATGATGATGCCTTTGATGATATATATCATTTCAGAGCTGCGCCCCTGCGCGAGAAGCCCGTTGTCGAGCATCCCTATCAGCAGCGCGCCGAACAATGTCTTAAAGATATTTCCCTTGCCGCCCATCAGGCTGGTTCCGCCCACCACACACGCGGCTATCGCGTCCAGCTCCCACATCACCCCGAACTCCGGGTTGCCGTTCATGAACTTGCTGGCCATCATCACGCCGACCACCGCCGCCAGAAACGCGTTTATGACGTAAACCATGAACTTCACTTGATTGACGTTGACTCCAGAAAGCTTGGTGGCCTCCTCGTTGCCCCCGGTGGCCGTGACGTACCGCCCGAACCGGGTCTTCATCAGCACAAGCCCCAGAAAGACCACCACTGCCAGCATCAGGACCACCAGATACGGCACTCCTATCGCGTTGGTTATCGCTATCTCCTTGATCATTATGAAATCGCTGTATTTCTCGATTGCCGGGTTCTCTATGAAAATCTTGGAGTTCTGGGCGAACAGCCGCGCCAGCCCCCGCGCTATCGTCATCATCGCCAGCGTCGCTATGAACGGCGGGACCCTGAACTTGACGATGAAGAACCCTACAAACGCGCCCGATGTCGCCCCGGCGATGAGCGCGCCTAGTATCGCCAGCGGAACCGCGACGGCATACTGCCTGAGTATCAGCGAAAATATCACCGCCGTGAAAGCCACCACCGACCCCACAGAAAGGTCTATCCCCCCCGTGATTATCACCATCGTCATTCCTGTGGCGATGAGTATCACGAACGCGCTCTGTAGCGGTATTCTTGCAATATTGTTCGCTGTCAGAAACCCCGGCGCCGACACCGCGAAATACACAAAGACCAACGCCATGACTATATACATGCCGTTGTCTGTGAGGAACCTCGCCGGCTGACTCATTTTTTTCATAAGCGATTCCTTCCGGCCTCGGCGGGACTGCCGCCGCGCGACGTCATTTTGCTCCGTCGTACAATCCGACCGCGACTCCGACCACCGGCTCAACTTTCTCGCCCTTCAGATGCTTGTCTATCGTTTCCACCGTTATCTTTCCGATGTCGAACGGATTCTGCATAACGTCAGCCTTCCACACGCCACCGCCGTCGATCTTCTTCTGCGCCATCGGGGCGGCGTCGTAGCCGATGAGGACTATCCCGGTCCTCTTGCTTCCGAGGATCGCCGCTTCCGCTCCTGCGGCCATGTTGTCGTTCGCCGCGAAAATGCCAGCCAGCTTGGGATTTCCGGCGATCGCCGTCTTCGCGCGCTCTTCGCTCTTCTGCTGGTCGTCGTTGCCGTCGTACTGCATGACCTGCCCTGCCGCGTCCTTGACGAACTCAAGGCCAAGCTCGGAGCCTTTGTCCACGAAACCCTTCACGCGCGCAGCCACCGATTCCGGGCCCGGCTGGTAGATTATCGTCACAAGTCCGCCCTTGCCCACAAGTTCCGCCATCCGCTCGGCGGCAATCTGTCCGCCCATGTAGTTGTCCGACGCGATGTGCGACACCACCCCGCCCTTTTCTGCGGAGATGTCTGCCGTGAACACCGGTATGCCCTTCGCGTCCATCTTCTTTATTATCGCGTGAACGCCCTTCGAGTTCACCGGGCACAACACGACCGCAGCCGGATTCTTCAGCAGCAGCGCGTCCACGTTTTTGTCCTGTTTGTCCTCGTCCGTGTCAGCGGAGAGAATCACCATCTCATATCCCATGCTCTCGCCGGTTTCCAGAAGCCCTTTCTTGAGCGTCTTGTAAAAATCGTCGTTCTCTTTTAACAGCGACACGCCGATGACCTTCTTGCCCTGCTCCGCCGGAGCCGACGGCTCTTCAGCCTTCTTGCTGCACGATGCCGCCGCGAACATCGCGACGCAGACCAGCAGCGCCAGCGCCGCTCTCTTGGTCAATCCGTTTTTCTTTGCCTCTCTCATCATCGTTCCCCCTTTAATTTTTATTTTTGCGCGCCCGCGCCCGACCGGCTCATCGTCCCTGTCGCGCAGGACATTATTTTCTCCTGTGTCGCTTCCTCCCGCGTGAACTCCCCTGTTATCTTTCCCTCGCACATCACCAGCACGCGGTCGCACATCCCCAGCACTTCCTGAAGCTCCGAAGACACCATTATCACGCACACGCCGGATTCCACCAGCTTGTTTACTATCTGATATATCTCGAACCTAGCGCCGACGTCCACGCCCCGCGTCGGCTCGTCCAGTATCAATATTCCGGGCGAGTTCGCCAGCCATTTCGCCATGACAACCTTCTGCTGGTTGCCCCCGCTCAGCGTGTTCACCGCCACCCTGCTGTTCGCGGCCTTTATGTTCAGTTCCTTTGAATACTCCTCGATGACGGAGCGCTCTTTCTTCGCCGACACCCACTGGAGCTTGCTCAGCGCCCTCATACAGGCCAGCGTTATGTTTTCCCCCACGCTCATTATCAGCACGAGGCCGAACCGCTTCCTGTCCTCCGTCACCAGCCCGATACCGTTCCTTATTGCTTCCAGCGGAGAGCGCATCCTGACCTTGCGACCGTCGATGAACACATCCCCGCTCGTTTCTTTCGGGAACGCGCCGAACAGCGCCGTCACCAGCTCGCTGCGCCCGCTCCCCATCAGCCCGCTTATCCCAAGCGCCTCCCCATGCCGCGCGCTGAAACTCGCTCCGCTCACCACTTTCTCTCCCGGCAGGAACGGATGCGACACCGAAAAGTCGCTGACCCGCAACGCTTCGGCTCCGGGGTTCGACTTCCTTTCCGGATACAGGTTTGTCAAATCCCTGCCGACCATCAGCGCCACCAGCTTGTCGCGGTCAAGCTCTCCGATGTCGTACGTGCCGACCGTCTCGCCGTCCCTCAGCACCGTCACCCGGTCGCATATCGCGAATATCTCGTCGAGTTTGTGCGAGATGTATATCATCGTCACGTCTTTTTCTTTGAGGTCTCTGACGGTCTTGAAGAGGCTCTCGACCTCGGTTTCCGTGAGCGCGCTCGTCGGCTCGTCCAGCGCCAGAACGTCCGCGTTCACCGACAGCGCCTTCGCTATCTCCACCATCTGGCGCACGCCCACCGACAGGTCTTTCACTATCGCTCCGGGGTCAATCTTGATGTTGAACGAAGAAAGATATTTCAGCGCGTCCGCGTTCATCTTCCGCGTGTTGATTATTCCGAATGGGGAAACCGCCGGCTCCCTGCCGAGAAACATGTTTCCGGCGACGGTCAGCTCGGATATTAGGTTGAGTTCCTGATGGATGATGGCGACGCCCGCGCGCTCGGCTTCCCTCGCCCCGGAAAACCTCGCCCTCTCGCCCTTGATGAATATGTCGCCTTCGTATGTGGGGTACGGATGCACGCCGCTGAGAACTTTCATCAGCGTGCTTTTTCCCGCCCCGTTCTCCCCCACCAGCCCGTGAACTTCCCCGCGCCGACAGGAGAACGTGACGTTCTTCAGCGCCTTTACGCCCGGAAACTCTTTTACGATTCCGCGCATCTCAAGAGCAATGTCGTTCGAGCCGCTCAATCGTCGTCCCTTTCGATCCGCCCTTTTCCGCCTTCCGCGCCCCTCTGTTCCTGTGGTTCCTTACTGTCGCGTATTCTATCAAATATCAACCGTTTTATGTAGCTTCTATTTCAAATATGGCCTTTTCCGTCGCGCCCCGAAAAAAGTATCGCGCGCGTTTGCCGCGTCGGTTATAATTCGCCCCATGAGAATCAACCGAGTCGAAGTCGTCACTGTGTCCGCGTCCCATGCGACGGTGTTCTGGCGCGCGAACGCCCCGGCGGACATCGCAGCGTCCTGCCGCGCGGCCTCCGGCGGCGGCTCCGCCGGCTCAGCAGTCGATTCGGTCAACGGGCGGCATTTCCGCGCCGTATTCTCAGGTCTGGAATCCGACACGGCTTACAAATTTCAACTCTCGCTCAACGACAGAATTCTACACTCAGGCGAATTCAAAACTCTGCGCCCCGCTCCCGGAGATTTCGTTTTCCGCTTCGCCACCGTCAACGACATCCACATCGGAGAGAAAATCTACGGCCTCATTTTTCTGCCCGGTCTCAATCTGTTCCCTGTTACGCCCGGACTGAAACTGGACATCGACGGCGAGCCTTTCTGGAAATACACGAACGAGACTGCGATTAATGAACTGAATAAGCTCGATCTGGATTTCGTAATTGTCAAAGGCGACGTCGTCACCGACCACACCGAGGCGAACATCAGAACCGCAAAAGAAATGCTAGACACGCTCAGGCATCCATACCGCGTTCTCCGGGGAAACCACGACCGCGCCGCCAGCCCGAAAACCGACTTTTTTATCAAGGCCTTTCCCGCCGCCACCGAGATTCAGTCTTTCGAACACAAGGGACGCGGTTTCATCCTTATTGACGACATACATCCCGACACGGGCAACACACGCTTCTCGCCCCGAACGATAGACTTGTTCAAAAGCGAGATGATGAAGATGCGCGACATTCCGGCATTCGTTTTCGCGCACAACCCGCCGCTGCGGAAGTTCGAGCGCGCGCCCGACAACAGGATATCCGACTTCCTCGACATCATCGACGAGCATCCGGCTGTGGCAGGCGTCTTCTGCGGCCACACGCACGGCAACAAAGTCGCGATTCGAAAAAGCCGAGGCAAACAGGTTCCTTTCGTCGAGACGGCGGCCCCGATGGACTATCCCGGCGGCTTCAACATCTACGACGTCCACACCGACGGATACGTCCAGACATGCGTCCGGCCATTCTGCGCAAAAAGCGCCCGATGGTATGAAATGTGCGAGAAAGCCTATTACGGCCTCGCCGCATCAGGCTTGTTCGGCGACATCTCCGACAGAAATTTCGTCCGCTCCGTTCCCATTACTATACGCTAAAAGCAATCATTATCTCATTTCAATTGTTATGAATCTCGGTCGAGAGTTGCGGCCTGCGAGAGGGCGGTCGGAATTTGAGGGAAAAGATGTACTTGCAATATTGGCTGTATTTATGTATAGTTGTTGTGTGATTTGAGCAAGACAAAACCTTGGAGAGACAGATTCAAACGAAAGAAGGGGCGGAGCGTTTACGTGCTTAGTTTATTCGTGATATGATTGCGGCATAGCGATAAAAGTTTCAAGGGAGATATTGCCATGACTAACGATGAACGCTTTGAACGGCTTGAACAGGAAGTAGCGCGACAAGGCAAGGAATTGGCGCGACAGAAGCGTCTTGTACGATGGTTGCCGGGAGCAACGTTGCTAGTATGCCTGTTGGCGTTTGGATTGTTTGAGGGCGCGCAAAGGCTGACGGCGGTCGATGAATTTCACGGAGAGATAAAAGCGACGGCGTTTACTCTGGTGAATGAGGAGGGTGAAACACGCGCTCAGCTTGCTATTGATGAATATGGGCCATGGCTAAGGATGTTTGATAGAGACGGCGAAGTAAGAGCGCTGTTTTACGTTGAAGATGATGGGCCAGCCCTTGCTATGTACGACAGCAATGGAGAACCTCGCGCGGTGCTTTGGGTTGACGACGATGATGAACCAAAACTTGGGATGTACGACAGCAATGGTAAATCGCGCACAATACTTTCTGTTAACAACAATAGTGGGCCATACCTTTCAATGTCCGACAGCAATGATATAACGCGCGCGGCGATTGTTGTGAATGATGACAAGCCGGGACTTGCGATATTCGACGGCAATGGAAAACAACGTGCTGGGCTTGTTGTTAAAGATGATGCCCCAACCCTCTGGATGAGCGACAGCAATAGTGAAATACGCACAAGTCTTTCTGTTTTCGATAGTGGACCAAACCTATGGATGAACGATAGCAATGGCATAAGGCGAATAGAACTTGCTGCTTCCAACGAAGAATCAATTTACGATTTTAAGTCTGGCAATATATCTGGAAAGACTGATGGCGTGTCAGGGCTTCAATTGAACGATAGCAAAGGAGAACCACGATTTTCTTTATTCATGGGTTTTGTTCCAACACTCACTATGTATGATAGCTTCGGAGAAAGACGCGTTATGCTTTATGCAGACGATGAGTGGCAGAATTTTTGGATGTTCGACAAAAACGGAAATAAACGCGCAAGTATAGGAGCAGCAGAATCTATAATATCCGGTTATATAAAACGATATAGTCCAGATTCAGCCATTATGCTTTTTGATGAGGACGAAAAAGTAACATGGCAAGCTCCATGATATTTGGTTCAGTTTTTTGCTTCATGCGGGAGTTTGCCATGTTTTTTTGTGGTAGAATGGCAAACAGATAATATTCGGTTGAATCAATGCGGGAATGGTGGAACAATGGGCATCGATAAATGTGAAATATGAGGAAGACCCTATTACAAATTGCTGCCTCAGCATAGATTCTGCGCGGACTTTGGGATAGGTAGATATAAATGGCGATGAAGAATAATAAGATAAGCTTAAATTGTAGGAATTGCGGTGTCGCCTTGTTGATTCCTAGCGTATCAAAAAACAAACGTATAAGATGCCCGAGATGCAAAATCATATTCAGAATATGTGACAAATGCAGAATGCAAATGCAGCTGGGTGATAGGTTCTGCGAAGCCTGTGGGAAAGAGAAACAGAGAAGCAATAAGACAGAATCAAGCGAGTTAATCAAGATCTGCCAAAACACATTGGGTAAAACTGAGCGTCCGAAGGGAGATGAGAAGATGATGAAACAGTTTCAGAGTCTGCCAAAAACAATCAGGATAGGTGTAATATCGGCAATAATCATCTTGCCTTTATTGTTCGGTTGGTTTGTGTGGCCAACACCGTGGAAAACATATCGTGTTGGTTCTAGCGGCAATTATGGAATAATGAAGCTTAACAGAATTACCGGTAGTGTATGTACGATTTTCCCAAGATCAGGTTATCAAAAAATGCATGGGGATTGTTGGACGACAAAAGATAGGAGGTAATTATGTAACAAAGGATGAACGGCTTGAGCGATTAGAGACGGAGTTGAAGCACAAGCGACGAAAAAGGCGCTAAGGACAGGGGGCGACGTTGCTAGTGTGCATGTTGGTGTTCGGATTTTCGAGGGAACGCAGATGCTAACGGCAAGCGATGATTATCGTGGCGAGATACAAGCGACGGGGTTTACGCTAGGTTTCGTTCGCGAGATTATATCTGGAGGTGAGAACCTATGAATTGTGAACAATGTAAACATTTTATTATATGCAGTATAAGAAAGCAGCGTGACAGGCTGATTAACACGGGAGCCGGTTCGCTGAATTCCCTAGAGCTTATCAAACACGCGGTTGCTGAATCGTGTAGTAGGTTTGAGGAAGGAGGAAATAAATAATATAAGTTTAATATCTAAACAATAACCATAAATTCCGCTGCTATGGATCGCTGTTGTTTTAGATTTCTGATCACAATGATACAAGGCATGCATTATTATGATTGCTCGCTTTATTGCTCTAGTATAAATACGAAATCTTTATGTTTCTGATTATTTGAAAGTATTATATTTCTTAGTCAATTTAATTATTCTTAATCCATGTAATGTCGTTGTATAAATCTAAAATGTCTATCTCTATATTTTCTTTCTTCTTGCCACTAAATATATCATAAATATTAATGTAAACACTTTTATCATTGCTACCGCCATTAATAATATTATCATTTTTAGATATGGATATTGTGCTTAGATACTTTATTGATGGTATATTCCATATTAAATTTCCATATCTATCGATTCTCTTTAGATTATCACCTCCCATCATTATTATTATATCCCCATTATTTTCTATTAAACATGCTGACTCAAAGCCTTCTATTGGTGTTGATATATCTGTTTTAGTCTGCCCGTCTGCTTTAATAATATGTAGGTGATGGCTTCTTTTTTTGCGTATCGCATCTTTATTATTATCTTCAGTTGAAGAATTCACTCTTATGTATGCTAAATAAATATTGTCATTTACAATAATCATTTTACGACAGTCATCATACACTATACTATTATTTCCTTTAGTACCTTTAATTTTCTTATTCCATTGGATGTCCCCGTCCTTGTTCAATCTAAATAAAGATATACTCTCTTTATCGTAAATATTCCCACACAACACTATCATATCTTCGCTTTGCAAAAAGCTTATTTCACAGCTTTGCGAAGCGTCTTCACCAAATCTCGTACTCCATAAAAAACTGCCATCGTTTTTGTACATATGTATTTCATTGTTGATACTGACCATGAGCCTATTATCATTTATTGTGTATATATTTGCATCTTGCAAATAACTATATTCGCTTTTAACATAAATGTTATTTCTCCATAACTTGCGAAAATCTTCATACATAACAAGATAATAGTTGTTTTTAAAACCCGAATCGCTTTTGTTAGATTCGATGACATTGTAATTGGTTCTTTCTTCAATTGTTATAAATCTGCCATTACCTAATGATTCAATCAGAATAACTCTATCCCTAAACCCACTATTATCAATTATTAATGATCCATCAATAGTACCATTATTATTTAGTTTGTATATGTTATTTAAGGAATGCATTATAATTGCGCCACCATCTTTTGTAAATATAAGCTCATTCGGTATAACTCCATATGATTTATAATCAGGCTTATATCGCCAGACAGTTTCGCCATTTGTATTTAACTTCACTATCGTATATGGATCGTTTTCAGGCGTGCTCTTTACTGCAAACAAATTATCATTTCTCATAAATATACCTATGGCATCTTCATCCCAAGAGTAAGTATCGAAAGGATAAAACCAATATACATGACCTTTTGAATCCGTTTTCAATGCCCAGTATATTTTTCTTTGTTGATTATATGTACTTCGGTATGGAGGTTCTGTGTAAACATCAATATTTCCAATGACGATGTATCTGTCATTATCTATTTCATATATGCTAGTTAAATTAGTATCATGCCTATCAACTTTAAATATGAATGCGAAATCACTACTGTCCGGTTAAGAAAATCGGAACAAAGAAATAGTAGCATAGAATAAGGAATAATTCACAAAAATGGAATTTTTCGATTTCAGACGGAAAATTCATTATTCAGAGGATTCCCTCCTAAGATTAGGGAGGGAGGGAA
>JAKQPS010000117.1 GCA_029564595.1 bacterium
GGCATGGGGTCGTACCTGAAAATAGCAAATAGGAGTGCCTCTTGGGATACGATTCAACTTTATTGAATCCGCACCCGAAGGAGGATTTAGGATTTTTACTTGTTACTCAGGCTGTTGCGCGGAAGAAGTAAGAAGTAATAGGGAATAAGTAGCAAGGAGAAAGGAGGAAGGAGGAAGGAAAGTGAATAACGAAGAGTGAAGAGTGAATAGTTTTGCGGCGCTGACCGCTGACAATCGCGGCTGACGCCGCTGGTTCAAAGGTTCAATTCGCGCCTGACGGCGCTGGTTCAAAGGTTCAAACGCGGCGACGCCGCTGGTTCTGCGTTCTTTCCCAACTATTCGTTATTCGTTATTCACTTTTCCGCTGACCTCTGGCGTCTGCGCCTCGGCCGGGAGGGACGAGCGTCTGCTCGTCCAGTCGGCGGCGGTCTCGGCGAGACCGCCCTACCGGCTTCGCGCCAGCCGGATATCCGGCCTTCATTCGCCAGGGCAAGCCGACGCTTGCCCCTCCCGGCGTTCGGCGTTCGGCGTTCTTCCCCAACTATTCGCCATTCGTTATTCGTTATTCACTTTCCGCTGACCGCTGACAATCGCGCCTGCGGCGCTGGTTCAATCGGCCTGACGGCCTCGTTCAAGGGTTTAGGCGCAGGCGGGTTTACCTATTACTTATGACCTGTTACCTATTACCTGATTCGTCATTCTCTCCCTTTTCGGGGCGTAGCCGGAACGGAACGGCAATCCGCTCCTCAAGGTTTTTTTGCCTGGCGGCCTTCGCCGGATCAGCCCGGGCCAGCAGCTCCGCCACGAACGCCAGATAATCTGCGGCATTCAATCGGGGCGGCATCTTGAACCAAGGAAGCGTCGCGTGTCCGCTCATGCCCGAATCTCCTCGATCTTTTCACAGACCCGCCGGAAGACCTCTTCATCCGCGAAACGCAGCGCCAACGGGTGAAGGTCAGCCTCCGTATCCAACCCGTTAGCCGTAGTGGTTGACAGCAAACCCGCCCACCAGCAGACACTCCACCCCTGCGGCAGACAGTTTATTAACCACCACCTCAAAAACAATTTGCAGGCCACTGACGAGAGAGGAACTCATACTTCACATTTTTGTCCGCCGATTACCGAGGGGCATTGGGGTCGTACCTGGAAATCGCAAATAAGGGCGCCCCCAGTAAAAGTTAGGAGTTGGGAGTTAGGAGTTTTAATAACTTGGAGGTGCTGAATCGATGGTGCAGGTGGGACGCCTGAACCGCGGGGTTTTGCAAGACCCTCACTCGTGAATCGTTATTGCGGCGCCGATCTCTGCGTGCCGGGAGAGACGAGCGTCTGCCCGTCCAATCGGCGGCGGTCTCGGCGAGACCGCCCTACCGGCCTTCATTGCCAGGGCAAGCCGACGCTTGCCCCTCCCAAACTTGAGCGTTGAACGTTGAGCGTTGAGCGTTGAGCGTTGAACGTTCTTCCCCAACTCTTCACTATTCGTTATTCGTTCTTCGTTCTTCACTCTCCCGCTGGCTGCCACATGAGTTCTTCCGCATCCCCCTTGTTATGCACATTTCACTCTGAAAAAGGACTTTGCCCACGCGGTTGATGTGCTCCAGCAACCCCGGGTGTGTGACATTGTGCAACAAGGAAAGGTCGAACTTGTAAGGCAGAAGCAGGTCATCAAGTTCCTGCTCTATTTTCGCCAACTCATCACCCTGAATCTTTCTTCCGACCAAAGTCAGATCAATGTCCGATCCAGGTTTGAAATCCCCCTTGGCACGCGACCCGTAAAGGATGGCTCTTTCGACAACCGGATGTGACCGGAACACGCGAGTGATGCTCATGACGGCCTCTTCAGTCAAACCAAACCCATTCATTTTCGCGCCGCCAGTTCCGCCATGGTCGTAGCGAATTCCTCAAACAACCCATGAAAGAGCTTATCCACGTCGTCACGGATCTCCCTGACTGTGGACGCCTGATACGTGTGCGACGACAAGTTGCGGCTCCTGAGCATCGCCATCCAACCGTCGCCATCCCGAATCAAGCCTTTTTGGAAAGCCTCGCGCGTGGCATCACGCGACCCCGTTATCTGCGTCGCCCCCTGATATTGGAAATAATCCTTCATGACATTCCACGCCAGCTCGTGCGTAAATTCAAAAGCCTGTATCAGCCCCTGCTCTTCCAGTTCCGACAATGGCCGCGTCCGCATTAACTGAACTGCTGAGTCCAATTGTTTAAAGGCATGCAAATAATTCTCAAACCGTTGCTTCCAGCGGATATCCTGTTTTGCATCATCCATGTTTCTACCTCCCGCCCATTATTCGCGATTCATGTTTCACGTTCTGACAAAAATCCTCGTCGGGAAGCAGACGGAAAGGAACGTGGTGCAGGCGTCCCGCCTGCGATCCCGACGTTTCGCGGCCTGTCGGCAGGCGGGACGCCTGCACCACGGGGTTATAGGGGCATCAGGGGCGTACCTGAAAATAGCAAATAAGAGCGCCCCAAGGAGGAGTTAGGAGTTAGGAGTTAGGAGTTTTAATGCCTTGGAGGCACTGAATCGCTGCAGCAGGCGGGACGCCTGCACCACGGGATTTGGCAAGGCCCTCACTCGTGAATCGTTTTCGCGGCGCTGACCGCTGATCTCTGACGTCTGTGACTCGGCCGGGAGGGAGGGACGAGCGTCTGCTCGTCCAGTCGGCGGCGGTCTCGGCGAGACCGCCCTACCGGCTTCGCGTCGGCCGAATATTCGGCCTTCATTCGCCAGGGCAAGCCGACGCTTGCCCCTCCCGGTCCTTCGGCGTTCGACGTTCGACGTTCGGCGTTCTTCCCGCAACTCTTTACTATTCGTTATTCGTTCTTCACTCTCCCGCTGACCGCTACATGAGTTCTTCCACATCCTTCTTGTCACGCATCCGTTTTGAGGGTCGAGGGGTCATGTTTTGACATTACAATTGGGGGAGGTCGTCAGGTCGTTAGTGCGTGGAAGAAGTGCGTTAATGCCTTATTGCGTTATTGCATTAGTTTTAAAGTGCGGGGTTCAAGGGTTCAACAGGGTTCAAATGGCCTGGAGGCCTGGTTCAAGCGCGGCTGACGCCGCTGGTTTAAAGAGGTTCAAGGGTACGGAAGTTCGTTAGTTCGGGAGTTCTAAAGTTGGGGCGCGGCGGGGTTACCTGTTACCTATTACCAGTTACTTGCTACCTAAGCCCCTCAGGCTGTTGCGCGGACGGCATCGCAGATGCGCTCTTTCGCCTCGTCCCAGCCGAGCGGCTTGAGCATGACCGGCATATCGGTTGTTTCAGCATCGTCGAAGTACACCAAACTGCGCATGACAAGCAGTTTCAAACCTGCCGGATACTTTCTTTGATACAAGCCCAACAACTCCTCAAGGGGAAACAGATCCAAGAGGAATGCGACGTCGATAAAATCCTTCTTGCTGCCACGATTGGTAACGGCCTCCAACTTCATTGCTGCGATATCTTCAATCTGTGCGAGACGAAGCCCCCCCTCGAATGAAGCCTCTTTCAGCCACGCGTACGCATATGTCACAAAATCGACCTTGATCTGATTGATTTCATAGAATTGCAGCCGACCCGTTCCGCCTGTTCGCACAACCGTTCCGCATGATTCAAGATCAGGCAACAGATTTACCTCGCCCCAACATCCAAAGAAATCCAAGTCTATTGAACGCCGATGACCCAATTGAAGGGCTAAAGCGGTTCCCCCTACCAGCCGTGTTTCGGAAAGGACGGGCAAGGCCTGAAGGCGCTTCAGTAAACCCAATGTGTCGGGGTGGACTGTTTCCAAGTGCAGCATCGGAAATCTTCCTTCTTGGCATTCCCTATACACGAGGCAAAAGCTAAAGCGGTCGGCTCAAGCGAACGCAGTTTTTTGGCCGTATCAATGATCCCTTGGACCGTATAACACGCTTTCAACAGTTCCCAGTCCGAATCATGACCACGCTCGAGTACACGCTGAACAATGAGAGCCCTGCTTTTTTCGATATCGAGACTTTCGCGATCGACATCCCAAAAAAGTGCGGGCGTAAATTTGCCGATTTCAGGAGACATGAGGAAGAGGGAAGAAGTAAGAAGTAATAGGGAATAAGTAATAAGGAGAAAGGAGGAGGGAGGAGGGAATAAGGAGGAAGGAGAAAGGAGGAAGGAAAGTGAATAACGAAGAGTGAAGATTGAAG
>JAKQPS010000119.1 GCA_029564595.1 bacterium
GTGCGGCTTTCAAGCGACGCTCCCGACCAGGGATCGGTATTGCGCGCCTGATCGCTATTTAATAGAAGATATCCGGAGTCGACACATACCGTAGCCTGATCGCAATCATTCGCGGTTTCCTGAATCTGCGCCCGCGTTACCTTGTACTTTGATCCGGAGTGATAAATGATATTTTCCGGGCCCATTTCGCGTATCGCAAGCACCCGGTCCCGGCTGATCGACTCCGAGCCTTTCTCGCCGTCCAGCATGAGCCGGACCGGCAAGCGGGTAAAGTTGTAGCCGGGGAGAAATCCTTCGCTTGCAAGATAGCGGAAGCTGTAAAATTCGGACATGGACTCGCTGAAGGTTTCATTTAAAAGGAGTCCGCGCAGTTTATAGGCGAGCGCCTCGTTTCGTTTCGCTTCCTTGAACTCCGGGCTCGTCTGTTTGATCATGTTGTTGTCGAGCACGCGCCGTGCGGCTTCAATCTGTTTCTTGTGCTGTCTATAAAGCGTTCTCCAGCGGTCGAGCGAACCGTCGAACGATGTTTGCATGCCGCGATACGCGGTATGGTTCCACTCGTCGGAGTACCATGACGTCTTTGCAAGGCGCGGCTCGAGATCGCGAACAACCTTTCGCCATTTGGCGATTACATTCTCTTCAGAAGATGCTCCGTTCGCGAACCGTGCCTTTGTTTCGCTTCGCAGGGGCATATCGGGATTGTCGATGTCCAGCACCGAATCGATGTGGCCTTCTTCGATTCCCTGAATTCCCACCGCCGAAACATAGAGCGCGTTGAAGTGGCTTTTCAAAAGGTCTGCGTTCATAAGGTCGAGCCGGGGCGCGGTCACCTGTCCCGACACCATGCCATTCCGGTCGTCGAAGAAATGAGTGTCGTGAGCCGACTGGCGGCTGCAATTCGTAAAAACAAGCGCGGGCTGTCCGCTTCGTCCGGCGCGTCCCGAGCGCTGTGCGTAATTCGCCGGGTTCGGCGGCACGTTCCGCATGTGCACCACCGAAAGGTCGGCGATGTCGATTCCCAGTTCCATGGTCGGCGAACAAAAGAGCGCGGCGAGTTTTCCTGCGCGGAAGGTTTCCTCAAGCTCTTTGCGGATATCCTTGTTCACCTGTCCGGTGTGTTCCTTCGCCTTGATGCGCCCGCCGAACGATGCGGTTTCGTAGAGATTCCGGAAAAACTCGTTTGCCTTCCGTTCGGCGCCGCGGGTATTCTGCCTGAACACCGGCTCGGCGGGAACCGTGCCGTCTCCGAGCGTCCAGATAATCTGGTCTGCTTTC
>JAKQPS010000150.1 GCA_029564595.1 bacterium
TCTGCCAGACTTGCAAGCTTCTCTTCGTACTCCGCCTTCTTGTTTTTTCTGTCGAGTATTTTCTTGTCTCTCTCTGCGGCGGCTTTTTCGGAAAGGAATGCGCGCTCAGACACCTCTAACGGTTGTCCTCCAATTCCAGACTTCTCCGCGCAAGTTCGTTTTCGTCCTCGGTTCTGTCGTGCAGTTGTTCATACTCCTTGACGTTCTCTTTAACCGTTTGCGAAAAAGCTTTCAGCGCGGCGTCGAGCTCTCTCTGGCCTTCAGTCCCACTTTGGTTGTTTCGGTCAGTGTATTTTGTCAGAAGATGGCCCGCTACGTCTATTGGCGATTTTCGCATTACAGCACCAACTAAGCCGCGATTTTTCCATATAGCGCGAGCATCCTTCATTGGCCGAAATGCGCTCATGATTTTTTCGGCTACAATTTCGCCGCCGCGCTTGAATGCCGCAACGATAACGTTGGCCATGTTCGCAAGGACTTCCTTTGTTCCGCCCTTGACGCTCATCGCCTTGACAATCTGCGTGACATAGTCTGCGCCGGATTTAAGTCGTTCTGTGAAGTCTTTGAACGTGTCCGATTGGAGAAAACGGCCTACAGCGGCCTGCATTGAGTCGAATGTCTGCCCGAGTTTCAGCCCGTCGAATACGGCGCCTATGATATCCTCTCTCGCGTCGCCGATCCGCCCCTTCAGCGCCTCCCATGCTCCGCCGACTGTTTGCAGGTTTGCCTTCTGCTGTTCATATCCTGCTGCGATCAGTTTGTTTATCGCCTGCACTTTCTCAGTCTCGGTCTTCGCGTTGCGCAGTGCTGGTATCATGCGCTGGAATCCTGACATGTTGCCTTCCATCGCCAGCGCCACGGCTTTTGCAGCTTGGCTCCCCTCAAAGTTGAGCGCCGACAACGCCTGCACAGCACGCGCAGCCTCGCCCATCTTATCAACGGACACGCCCATTGTGGCCAGCATCGCGATATTGCCCTTAACCGCCTCGTCGCTCGCTCCGGTCTCGTCTTGTATCGCGCCCGCCAAATCCTTCATCTTGCGAGCCACTTCGTCTGTGTACTGACCTGTTCCGCGCAACGCCGCGTCAAGCATGACGTTAGCGCGCTCAGCCTCAA
>JAKQPS010000169.1 GCA_029564595.1 bacterium
TGTTGAGCCTCTCACAGACATGCCGCCTCAACGGCGTCAGCTTCGTTCCGTTCCTCCTCAAAGCTCTCCGTCATCATCTATGCAATTTTCAAGGTTCTGTGCTCTGTGATACACTTGTTTCACAAAGCTAAATGCTTACAAGTGAGATTATGAATACTCATTTACGACATCATTATGGATGAACAGATTTTGATTAAAAATTGGAACGATTTTATAGAATGGGCCAATAAAGTAGATCGTGGACCAACAGGCCCAACTATATTTCGAGGACAGCCGCATGATTGGCCTTTGTGTCCATCACTGACAAGAATACTAATAAAAAACAAAGTTAATATTAACGATGCTCGTGTGATTGAAAATAAATTATTGGAAGATTTTCAAACGAAACGTCATTTGCACGAAAACGTCTGCAATAAACTCAACGAAAAAGACCTTTTGGCATGGTGGGAAATTATGCAGCATTATGGAGCACCAACAAGACTATTAGATTGGACTAAGTCGCCTTATGTTGCATTATATTTCGCAGTAAATGACCTATCGGAAAATGATGGAGTTGTCTACGTACTGGAAGTGGGACATCTTAATTGGATTCAGTCTGTTAGAGGGCAAAAAGATGGTGCGGATATAAGACATGTTTTTGAGGAAATACGAAAGTCCATAGAAGGCAAGGATTATAAAAAAAGCATGGTGGTAATTGGAAGCCCAACACCAACTAATAGAATGCAAGCCCAGCAGAGTAGCCTTACATTGAATACGGAACTGCTGATGCCACATGATGAAACTGCAGATGGAATTGTTTTTGACGGAGTCCATGGTGGCGAAGGCCATACTCTGCTACAAAAGACAATAATACCTTCTCAATTAAAATCTGTATTTATGTCCGAACTTCGGAATAAGGGCATCTCAGCGGATACGATGTTTCCAAGTATCGATGGATTAGGGAAAGCATCTGATGAGCTTGCAAAGATTCTTTCTATCAAGAATAAGCCTTGACGATTCTACAAAGAAAAACTTGAATGAATAGCTTACTCCATTTTTCACAGTAATCACAAATCTATTCCAACTGCATCTTACCATTAATAATCATCATTAAAAAAATCGGCGTTGCTCGCGCATCGTTGGCAAGGTGGCCTAGGCAACGGGGAAAATTGCCAGCCCATCATGGCGACCCGACGGGTCGCCCCTACGGCCCCGCCTCCTCCGCCAACTGCCATAAACAGGATTCCCCTGAAATCTCTTTCCCAATATCTTTTCACACGATACGCGCCAAAGGCGGAAGCGAAGCTCCGCCTTTGGCGCTGGCATGAAATGTTTGAAAGGGATTTTAAGGGAAAACTTTTTCAAAAGTTTTCCTTTACCCGCCGGAGGCCGCCGCAGAACCTCCCTCTTGCTCGCTTAATCGTCTTGGCGCATCCAACTGCGCATAATTTTCGCCATTTCCTCTGCGGGGAAATTCAGGCCTTTGATGGATTGGTCGGCGTCTCGGATAAGCTGTTTGCGCTCCTGTTCGGCGGACTCGCGCCTGATGGCCGCGCTCCGGCGCTTCTTGTTTTTATCGTTGTCGTACCCGAACGGCACGACCGCGAAATCTCTTTTAAGCCTCAAAAGCCTGTCGAGTGTTTCGCTCTGTGTGACGCGTCTCGGTAGCGCCGCTCGTCTTTTCATAATCCGTTTCTCCCCTTGCGCCGGGCCGCGCGCGCGGCCGTTTACGGATATTCATTATACCATCTCCGCGCCGGTGAATGAGCGCCGGAGAGAGGTTTTTTCGTCCGGGCCGCGCGGGCCGCAGGGCGGCTCAGAATAGAAATTCCGCTATCTGCACCGCGTTCAGCGCCGCGCCCTTTCTCAGGTTGTCCGCCACCACCCACATATCGTACCCGCACTCGACGGACGTGTCTTTCCTCAGCCTGCCCACGTAAACGTTGTCTGTTCCCGCAAGCTCCACGCTCAGAGGATAAGTCCGCCTCAGCGGGTCGTCCGCGGTCGGAGCCGGGTCGTCTATCATCGTCAGCCCCGGCGACTTCGACATCAGCGCACGCAACGCGTCCACGCTCAACGGCTTCATCGTCTCCACATTTACGCTCTCCGCGTGACAGGTGTACACCGGAACCCTTACGCATGTGGCGCTCACCGCCAGATTCGGGTCCGAGAATATCTTCTTCGTCTCGTTCACCATCTTGATTTCTTCTTTGGTGTATCCGTTCTCCATGAATTTATCAATGTGCGGCAGCACGTTGAACGCTATCTGTTTGGGATACACGGCCGGTTTGACCTTCTTGCCGGCGACAATCGTCTTCACCTGCGTCTGCAATTCCTCGATGGCCTCTTTGCCGGTTCCGGACACCGACTGATATGTCGTGACGACCACGCGTTTGATCCCCAGCTTGATATATATCGGTTTGAGGGCGACGCACAACTGGATGGTCGAGCAGTTCGGGTTGGCTATCATGCCCTGATGTTTCTTTATCTGTTTGATGTTCACTTCCGGCACTATGAGAGGCACATCGGGCCGCATCCTGAAGAAGCTGCTGTTGTCAATGACCACCGCGCCGCGCCTGACCGCTTCCCAGCCGAACTCCTGCGAGGCCGTTCCGCCGCCTGCGAACAACGCGAGGTCCACCCCGTTGAACAACGAGTCTTTAGTCTCTTTGACGGGCACGCTGGCGCCTTTGAATTTAACCTTTTTGCCGACGCTGTTCTTTGTGGCCAGCGGTATAAGCTGTTTGACCGCGAACTTACGCTGTTCGAGAGTCTTTATCATTTCCTGTCCGACAAGCCCCGTGGCGCCTACCACGGCAACGATGTATTTTGACAATTTTCCGACCTCCGCAAGAGTTGGTCCCGGATATCTCCGGAAATTTTGCCCGCATCGCCTAGAAATCCGGCGAATTCATTTATGTAAAGAGCAGATCGGGCCGACGCTCTCCGCGTCCGCTTCCGCCGCGTCGTCTTTATCCCCTTATGTATTTCACCAGCGCCGTCCTGTTCCTCGGCCCGTCGAACTCGCAGAAAAACACCGACTGCCATGTTCCCAGAACTAACTTGCCGCCGGACACCAGAACCGTCGCCGACGCTCCCACAAGACTGCTCTTGATGTGAGCGGGCGAGTTGCCCTCCGCGTGCCTGTAGTCGCCCCTGTCAGGCGCTATCTTCTCCAGCCCCACCAGCAAATCCCTAACCACATCCGGGTCCGCGTTCTCGTTTATCGTCACTCCCGCCGTCGTGTGCGTCACATACACGCTGCACAACCCCTCGTCAGCGCCCATCTTCTTCAACTCGGCTTCCACCTCCCGCGTTATGTCTATCATCTGACATCTCGCGGCGGTCCTCACCGTTATCTTTCCCGTCACTTTTCAACTCTCCGGCCTGCGCCGGGCCTTTCTTTTCTGTCCGTTTTGTTGTTTTCTCTGCTTTTTCTCTGCTTTTTTTCTTTTTTTCGCGTAATTTTCACTTATTATCGACTGAATGTTTGTAATTGACAAGTCCTGTAATCAATTTCGGGAAAAAATAAGTGGATTTCTGGGGCATTACCTGATGCGCGCGGGCCACCTTTTCCAGCGCGTCTATGCCTACCGGAGAAAGGTAAATTGCAATATCCTGCTCTCTGGACTCCACCGCCGCGCAAACCTTCGCCGGGTCTATCTCGAAGCTGATATGGTTAAGCAAATCCTCATTCGACTCAACGAGCGCGTGTATCACCATCTCCTGACATATCGTTACATTCAAATTTCTCAGTGTTTCGTGCGTGTTTTGTATTTCGGAATTCGCCGCCACCGCCGCCGCTTTCGGTTCCAGACAATAGAAATTCCGCCCCATCTGCACACTTATCGCGCAGGATTTTCTATCTCCGTTGATGAGACAATCGGAATCTTCGCGGTTTATCGCTTTTATGTCAAACCCCTCAGAAAGCTTGTCCAGAACCTTCTTTTCGTCGAAACCGGGCAGGTTGCGCAACATCCTGTGCGCGGCAAGTATGGAAAGTCCCTCGTCCTGCGCGCTCACAAGATACATCAGCACATAATTATGAGGCCCGTCGGCCCCTTCGGCGCCAAGCTCGGCGTTCTTCATCTTGGAGTATTCGAGCGCGGTTTCGTACCTGTGGTGTCCGTCCGCTATATAGATTTCCCGGCCCTTCATCGCCTCGACGATATTCTCGACCGACTTCTGGTCCGTCACCGTCCACAAAGTCCGCGTCGCGCCGTCGTCGTGCCTGAAGTTCCAGTCCGGCAGCCTGCGATCCACCACTTCCTTGAGCAGCGACCCCACCTTGTTCTTGGTGTCCGAATAAAATGAGAACACCGGATTGAATTGAGTCCCGGTGGCCTTCAGCAGCGCCATCCTGTCTTTTTTGTGTTTGGGGAAAGTCTTTTCGTGAGGAAAAACCACCCCGCCGCCGAACTCTTCCAGCTTCACTACCGCGATGAACCCGCGCCGTATCCGCCTGTATCCTTCCCAGTCGATGAAGTAGTCTTCGACAACATAGACGGCGGGTTTCGACTCGACCACCATCACGCCGTCCCGCTCCCAGCTTTCGAGCAGGGCCGCCGCCGCCGCGTATTTGCCCTCTCCCTCGTCCTTTGAATAGTCCACCCTGACGATGTTGAACTCGCTGCGCGCGTAAAGTTCCTCTCGCTCCTCAGGCGTTATCACGTCGTACGGGGGCGCGACCAGCGAATATATGCCGCCGACCTTCGGCCTGTGAAATCTGAGCGCCCTGAAAGGTTTGATGTCTGCCATTGGATGCTGAAACTCCGTTCCCGATAAACTCGATAAATTAGATTTGCCCGCCAAGCCCCATCAGGCTCTTGGTCTCATCGACGGTTTTGCGGGCGATCGCCCTGCATTTCTCCGCCGCCGCCATCAGGCTGTCGCGGACATATTCAGGTTTCTTTTCCAGTTCCGCGCGCCGCTCCCTTATGGGGGCGACGACTTTCTCAAGGTTTGCCGCAAGAATCTTCTTGCAGTCGATGCAGCCGATTCCGGCGGTGGTGCAGCCCTGCCTTATTTCCGCCAGTTGTTCGTCTCCGGTGACAAGTTCGTGGTAGCTGTAGATGTTGCATTTGAAGGGGTCTCCGGGGTCGGAGCGGCGCTGCCGGGCCTCGTCCGTTTTCGCCGGGCGCAGCTTTTCCCACACCGCCTCCGCCGGCTCCGTCAGCCCGATGAAATTGTTCATGCTCTTGCTCATCTTGCCGACTCCGTCCAGCCCCATCACCCTCTTGCCCCGCCCGATTATCGTCTTCGGCTCGGCGAAATACTGTCCGAACTTCGTGTTGAACCTGCGCGCCACTTCCCGCGTGAACTCAAGGTGCTGCGCTTGGTCCTCTCCCACCGGAACAGCGTCCGCCCGGTAGATAAGTATGTCCGCCGCCTGCAGTATCGGATAGTTCAACAGGCCCGCGCTGATATTTTCCCAGCCGTGCTGCTGCCGCTTGTCCTTGAACTGCGTCATCCGGAACAGCTCGCCGAGCGGAGTTGCGCAGTTTAGCAGCCAGCAAAGCTCGGTGTGTTCCGGCACATGGCTCTGCACGAACAGCGTGCAGCGTTCCGGGTCCAGCCCGGCGGCCATATTGTCCAGCGCCGCTTCCCGTATCCGCCCCGGCAGCAGCCCCGCGTCATACGGCGCGGTTATCGCGTGGTAGTCCACTATCGAAAAGAAACACTCGTACTCGTCCAGCAGTTTCACCCAGTTCTCTATGGCCCCGAAATAGTTTCCGAGATGTATCGTGCCGCTTGGCTGTATGCCGCTGAGAATTCGTTTTTTGCTCATTGTCGCCTACTTCTCCGAGGTGGATTGCGCCGCTCACATCGACCGCATCAGGTTGGCCATCTCTATGGCCGAGCACGCCGCGTCGAAGCCCTTGTTGCCCGCCTTCGTGCCGGCGCGCTCCACCGCCTGATCTATCGTGTCGGCAGTGATGATTCCGTAGATGACCGGAACGCCCGTCTGCAGCGTAACCGTGCTCACTCCGCGCGTCACCGAATTACACACGTGCTCGAAGTGCGGCGTGCCGCCCCGGATCACCGCCGCCAGACATATCAGCGCGTCGTACTTCTTGCTCAGCGCCATCCGCTGCGCCACCACCGGTATCTCCATCGCCCCCGGAACCCACGCCACGTCTATGTCGTCCGCGTTCGCCCCGTGCCTGATCAGCCCGTCCATCGCCCCTTCCAGCAGCCTCGTCGTGATGAAATCGTTGAACCTCCCGATTGCCACCCCGAACTTCAACCCGGACGCTGTCAGTTTTCCTTCAAAATTGTTCGCCATTTCGTTTCTCCTTCCCGGTCGTTAAATGTCGAGCAGATGCCCCATCCGCTCTTTCTTCGTCTTGAGATAACCCTTGCTCTGCTCCGTCGGCTCCACCTCTATCGGCAGCCGCTCCACTATCTTTATCCCATAGCCCTCTAGTCCGACAACCTTCTTGGGGTTGTTCGTCAGCAGAGCGATTTTCCTTATTCCGAGGTCCGCAAGAATCTGCGCCCCCGTTCCGTAATCCCTCAAATCAGCCGCAAACCCCAGTTTCTCGTTCGCCTCCACCGTGTCGCAACCGTTGTCCTGCAACTCGTATGCCTTTATCTTGTTGGACAGCCCGATCCCCCGGCCCTCCTGCCTCATGTACAACAACACGCCCCGCCCCTTCTCCGCTATCATGTCCAGCGCGCGCTGAAGCTGAACCCCGCAGTCGCACCGCCTCGAATGAAATACGTCCCCCGTCAGGCACTCCGAATGGACGCGCACCATCACCGTCTCTTCATGATCGAACGGCTCGCCCATCACAAGCGCGATGTGATGCTTCTCCTCGCGGGCAGTGTTTTCGTATGCGATGGCGCGGAAATCCCCGAAATCCGTCGGCAGGTTCGCCGCCCCCACCCTCCGCACCAGTTTCTCATTTTTGAATCTATAGTCGATGAGGTCTTTTATCTGGAATATTTTCAAGTCGTGGAGCTTTGCGAACTCCGCAAGTTCCGGCAACCTCGCCATAGAGCCGTCGTCATTCATAATCTCGCAAATCACGCCCGCCGGAGCCAGACCCGCCATCCGCGCCAAATCCACCGCCGCCTCCGTATGCCCCGCCCTTGCCAGAACCCCGCCCGGCTTCGCCGCCAACGGGAACAAATGCCCCGGCTTCGCCAAATCCTCCGGCTTCGTCCCCTCGTCTATCAGCGCCTTCACCGTCACCGCCCTATCCGCCGCCGATATCCCCGTCGTCGTCCCCTTTGCCGCGTCCACAGACACCGTGAACGCCGTGCTGTGCTTCTCCGTGTTGTCCGCCACCATCAACCGCAACTCCAAATCCCGGCATCTCTGGTCAGACAACGGCACACACACCAGCCCCCGCGCGTGCTTTATCAGGAAATTTATATGCTCAGCCGTACATTTTTCCGCCGCGACAATCAAGTCGCCTTCATTTTCCCGGTCATCATCGTCCACAACAATAACAAACTTGCCGTCCTTTATGTCCTTCACCACTTCTTCAACCGTCGAAAACTCTACCATCGGCCACTCCCCGCTTCCTGCTCATTCATCAAAAAAGCCAATAATGAAGCCGTTTTTACAGCCGCCCGCCGTCTCCGCCCACACATAAACCAGACACGGAAAACCGCCATTTAAACGCAAATTATATCATTATTTTTTTCACATTCAATTGATTTCACTATATTCAGTAAATATTTTTTCTATAAAAAGCCCAAAAACGAATGTCCGGAATTCATTCCCCGACTCCCGTGTACCCCCATTCCGCGCGCCACCTTCAAGCGTTTTTTGCTTGTGGGCGCTCATCATTCGCAATCACCCACAACATGGTTGTGGGTGCCACCCCCAAAGCTCCCCATTCCGGGTGCCACCCCCAAACTTGCTTTGGGGGTGTATCGTTGCGCCCCCCCCTTCCGGGTGCCACCTTCAAGCGTTTTTTGCTTGTGGGTGCGCCACCCAGTGGCTAATTTTATTAAGCAGCAGTATAACAATTCACATATGCGAAAAAAGGGGACTGGCAGCGCGCTTCATTAGCGATGCCTGTACCCTCTTTTCGCGATATCACCGCGCGCCTCTTTTCCCCAACCTTGCGCGCCCAGTTGCTTTTATGCTAATCTCTAAACATGCGCCATTATCAGATAATACAAAAAGTTTAGGAAAAGGGGTTTGGGGAAACAACCCTTTTCAAAGGGTTTTTCCCCAATCGCCAACGGCGCAAAAACTCTGTTTTTTTACCCATTGAAAGGACACATCCAATGAGCGAAAACGCGGACGCCATCAAATACCTTCCACTCAGAGCCCAAAAACGAGCCATAAGCGACACCGAAGCGTGGTCCATCCTCCAATCGCCGGACACAACATACGGATTTCTCGGCACGCACGGATTAGCCGCAGAGGACAACATGCCATACGTTATCCCGATGAATTTCGCCGCCGATGCCGACGCCCGCGCCATTTACCTTCACACCACCATCGACGCCGCCAGCAAGCGAAACCGCGCCATCGCGGAAAACCCGCAGGCCACATTCGTCGTCGTCGGGCCGGATGCCGCCATGACGAACGACGGTTCCGGCCTTGCCTGCAAATTTTCCATGAATTTCACATCCGTGATGGTGTTCGGAACAATCGCGAAAATAGAGTCCCCCGCAGAAAAAGCCCGCGCGCTCAACTTCCTCATGAAACAAAAAGCTCCCGGGCACACAGTATCCGACGTCACCGAACCGCACACATACATAACCACCATCTACACCCTAACCGCAACCCACATCTCCGGATCAAGGAAATAAAGCTTTAAGTCTATGCGAACACTGATCTGCCCCCATTTATAGTACCAGTCAGAAAGTTAGGGTTTTCTCTTTCGTAGTCTCCGTCTCCGTCGAAGTGTCGTCAATGCTGTCTCCGCTATGGAAGCGTAAGGAGACAGGAGGTCGACTGGAGCTTCCATAGC
>JAKQPS010000116.1 GCA_029564595.1 bacterium
AGGTGGGTTACAGTAACAACGAACCGTCATATCAAACCCCGTTGCAAGAATTGTGTCGACGTCGACACAATTCAAATCTATCAGTAACAACGAACCGTCATATCAAACCCCGTTGCAAGTAAACAATTGTTTACATTTTCAATTACCTCTGCGGTAACAACGAACCGTCATATCAAACCCCGTTGCAAGGCCCAACAGGTTCCGGAAATATTTCCGGAACCTCGTAACAACGAACCGTCATATCAAACCCCGTTGCAAGTTTTGCCGAAAACGGCAATGTTGCCGAAATCGGCGTTACAATCACCCCGCCATATCAAACCCCGTTGCAAGTAAAAACAATTCGTTATCACTTGATAACGAATTGTAACAACGAACCCCAATATTCAAACCCCGTTGCAAGCTGGTTATAGGTGTGCAATTTTGCATACCTATCGTGTAACAACGAACCCCAATATTCAAACCCCGCTGCAAGGGCCATATCTTGACGTTTTCCAGCTGGCGGCCGCCACAAGATATAGACGGCCGGGGATCTGGACCGTTTGCAGATTCCAGATATTATACAACAGCGGCGTGAAAGTTTTGCCGATTTCAGACATTTGTCCGTTTTCGGCAAAATATTTTCAATTTTACGAGTAATGGCGGTTCGATCAACGCCCACCATTTCAGCAATAGACGGCGCCGGCGAACCGGCAAACCCGCCGCCGCGGTTCTATAATATATAAGACAATTGTCTTATATTGACGCGATACAAGAGAATATAAAACGCTTGACATTCAAAATAATATTGCTTAACTTGGATCAACGGGATAACCCGCAAACGTGAGGGCCAACAGATGACCGATATCGTTAAACGTGATGAACTGGCGCCGGCCGCCGCCGGGTCCAGCTTTCCCGATCTTGTCGGCCGCTTCCTGGCGTCGCTGGATCGCCGCGAATCGACGAAAGCGACATATCGAAGAGCGCTAAAACCGTTCGGCCAATGGGTCAACGAAGCGGCGCCGTCTGGACCACTGACAGCTGAAACCGTTCTGAACTACAAGAAAGATCTTATCGGCCGCGGTCTGGCGCCGCATACGATCAACGTTTATCTGACGGCGGTCAAGCGCTTTTTTGCCTGGTCTGAGGGCGCCGGATTATACCCCGATATCGCGAAAAACATCGAACCGATGAAGCGCGAAAGAAAATTTTGCAAAGATGCGCTGACGCCCGATCAAGTGCGCCAGCTGTTGCGGTCCATAAAGACAAAGACCGCCATCGGGAAGCGCGATTTTGCGATTGTAAACTTGATTATCAACACGGGATTGCGAACGATCGAGGTCATCCGCGCCGATCGCGGCGATATCGTCAATCGAGGCGATGCAACGGTTTTATATGTTCAAGGCAAAGGGCGAGACGCGAAAGACGATTTCGTTGTCCTGGAACCGTTCACCCTGGCGGCGATCAACAAATATTTGCGGACCCGCGGCACGGTCCCGGCTGGCGCCCCACTATTCACCGCCGCCGGCAATCGAAACGTCGCCGGCCGGATGACGACGCGAAGCGTTTCGCGATTGGCAAAAAGAGCGATCGAGCGCGTCGCGCCTGGAAACCCGCGGTTAACGGCGCACAGTTTAAGACATACGGCCGTGACGTTAGCGCTTTTGGCCGGCGCAACGGTTCAAGAGGCGCAAGCGTTCGCGCGTCATTCGGATATAAACACAACGTTAATCTATGCGCATAACATCGACCGGATCGGCGCGGCGCCAGAAAAGAAAATTGCGGCGCTGTTGCGCGCAAGCTGAACAAATCCAAAACATCGAGGTCAAAGAATGAGCGATTTAATCAAGCTGACGGGTTTATGGAAATCCAAAACCAAACGAGGCGAAACGCTATTATCGGGATCTTTGAACGCTGTTACGTCGATTGTCATATTGCCGAACAGCTACAAGAAAACAGAGAAAGACCCCGATTTCAACATCTATCTAAAGGCGCGCGAGAAAGACGCGGCCGCGGTCAAACCCGCCGCCCCGGCGCCGGCCGACGAACTGGATTTTTAACACGAGGCGCAAATGCAAACTTTCGAGGCAATCCGCGAAGAGATAAAAGCGGTCCCGATCGACGCCATCGCGGCGGCGCTGCATATCGAACTAAGCGGCAAACCGCCGGCCGGCCGATGCCCGACCGGTCACGTCGGCAAAAGCGGCCGATCGTTTCGCCTGACGCCCTGGAATGGTTTTCACTGTTTCGGATGCGGCGCCGGCGGTGATAATATCGACCTGGTCCAGCTTGTCGAAAAGCAGCTGGACCATACCGGCGCGATTCAATGGATTATCGAGCGCTTTCGTCCCGAACTGGCGGAACCGTTCCGCCGCGCGCGGCACAAGTGGAACGGTCAAGAGGCGCGCAAAGATGGAAAGTATTACACGGCCGCGGCGCTATACGAAAAGGTTTTCGAGCTGGGGCGCGGTCTGTTATACGAGGACGCCGGCAAAGAGGCGCGCGAATATCTGTTGAA
>JAKQPS010000044.1 GCA_029564595.1 bacterium
TTCAGGCGGCGTCAAATGTTGGGGAAATAACGACTACGGACAATTAGGCGACGGAACGACCACAGACAGTTATATACCTGTTGACGTTGTCGGCCTTACAAGCGGGATCGCTTCAGTCTCTTCAGGGGTCGACCACACATGCGCGGTCACAACTTCCGGCGGCGTTAAATGCTGGGGAAGCAATTTCATCGGCAAGCTTGGCGACGGCACATCCACAGATAGTTATATGCCTGTTGACGTGGTCGGACTCACAAGCGGCGTCGCCTCAATCTCATCCGTCGGTAACCACACCTGCGCGGTCACAACCTCTGGGGGCGTGAAATGCTGGGGAGATGACTATTACGGCCAACTAGGCGACGGCACAACCACAGATAGTTATACTCCTGTTGACGTTGAAGGACTTACAAGCGGCATCGCCTCAATCTCTTCCGGCGGTGGCCACACATGCGCGGTCACAACTTCCGGCGGCGTGAAATGTTGGGGAGATAACCTTTCCGGCCAACTTGGCATAAACCCCGGCTGGGTTCCGGTAAATGTGATTGGTTTTTAGATGCGATTCTGTCTTTAACTCGTAGGGGCAATTCACGAATTGCCCTCTTCCTTCTGCGCCTGCCGCTTCCCGAAACGCCTTCCTATTCGGGCGACCCAACGGGTCGCCCCTACGGTTTGCGTTTCTATTGTTGCTAATGCGCCAGTCTTTATTCGGGCGATTCGTGAATCGCCCCTACACATGAATATCTTTATGGTCATTTATTCCGGTTCTAGGAAAATGGGACATTCAGCGCAGCTTTGCGCGATGGGTGTCCCCTTTTCTTCGCAGACGCGTTTCGGAAAAGCGGGTACAGGCATCCGCTGAGACGCGCGTTGCCTGTACCCGTTTTTCGCCACTCCGAACACATGTTGTCTATGTCTCCGGTTATACATCAATCGCCGCAGTCTAAATTTGTGCGTGTTTATTTTGCATGCGAGGTTTTAAATTCCGGGTCAGCTTTTTGTAAGCATTCGTGCGAGGGCGGCTTCGTCGATGACAGGCACGCCGAGTTTGTTCGCCTTTTCGAGTTTTGATCCGGCGTCTTCGCCGCAGACGAGGTAGCCGGTGTTTTTAGAGATGGAAGAAAGGACTTTGCCGCCGGCGTTTTCGATGTCGCGTTTGATTTCGTCGCGGGGACGGGAGAGCGCGCCGGTGATGACAAAGGAAAGTCCGTCGAGAGGCCTCGGGCCGTCCGCGCGCCGTTCTTGTGTCATGTTGACCCCGGCAGCCCGCAGTTTATCTATCACGCTCTTCGCGGCGTCCCTCTCGAAATATTCTTTGACTGAGGCGGCCACGCGCGGCCCGACATCCGTCACTTGAGTCAGCCGCTCCGCGTCTGCGGACGCTATCTCGTCGAGCGAGCCGAACTCGTCGGCGAGTTGTTTCGCCGTCCTCGTTCCCACCATAGGGATGCCAAGCCCGAAAATCAGCCTGTCCAGCGGGGCCTTGCGGCTGCGGTCGATTGCCTCTATCACGTTCGCCGCCGATTTCTCCGCCATTCTGTCCAGCGACTCAAGTTTCTCCCGATTCAGCGCGTACAAGTCTCCGAAATCATGCACAAGCCCTTTGTCCACAAGCTGGTTAATGAGGCTGGGGCCGGCGTTCTCGATGTCCATAGCCTGACGGGAGCAGAAATGAGCCAGCCGCTCCCGCAGTTGGGCGTCGCAGAAGGGATTGACGCACCGCACGTCCACTTCCCCCTCCTGCCGCGCCGTTTCCGAACCGCAAACAGGGCATTGCTCCGGAAACGCGAAAGGCTTCTCCGAGCCGTCGCGCTTTTCCTTCACGACGGCCACTATCTGAGGGATAATCTCCCCCGCCTTGCGAACCAGCGCCCTGTCGCCTTCGCGAATGTCCAGCCGTTCTACTTCGTCCCGGTTGTGAAGCGTTGCGCGTTTGACGATGGTTCCGGACAGGCGCACCGGCTCAAGGTTGGCGACGGGGGTGAGTTTGCCTGTGCGCCCCACCTGCACTTCGATGCTAACTACGACGGTCTCTTTTTGTTCGGGGGGATACTTGAAGGCGATGGCAAAGCGGGGGTGACGGCTGGTTCCTCCGAGGGCCTTCTGATGCGCCATCGAGTTGACTTTTATCACCATGCCGTCCGTCTCGTAATCAAGCTCGCTTCTGCGGGACTCCCATTTTTCGAGATGAGCCACAAGGGCGTCAACGTCGCGCAGCGCCTCCGCGTGCGGCTCAACGGGCAGCCCCATTTCGCGTATCATATCCAGACATCCGGAATGGGAATCCGGCATTATGTTTTCGGCGGCTCTGAGCCAGTAGATGAAGACGCTGAGCGGCCTTTTGGCGGCCATCTTGGGATCGAGCAGTTTCAGCGAGCCTGCTGTGGCGTTTCGCGGATTGGCAAGAAGCTGCTCCCCCGCCGCCTCCCGCTCCTCGTTCATTTTCTCGAAGTCGGAGCGCGGGATGTAAACCTCTCCCCTGACTTCTAGCTCCTCGCCGGGGTCAAACTGCCCTTTCAGCCGGAGCGGAACGCTTTTGATGGTCTTGACGTTTTCCGTTATGTCGTCGCCGACCGCGCCGTCGCCGCGAGTCGCCGCGCGCCAAAGGACGCCGCCCCTGTATGCGAGGGAAACGCTGACTCCGTCTATTTTCAGTTCCGCAACGTATGACGGGGATTCCTGAGCGGGCAGGCTCTTTCTGACCCGCGCGTCGAACTCCCGCACATCCTCTATGCTGTACGAGTTGTCCAGAGAAAGCATCGGGACCGCGTGTTCGACCTGAGCGAAACCGTCCACCGGAGCGCCGCCAACTTTCTGGGTGGGAGAATCGGGAGTTACAAGCTCCGGATGTTCGGCCTCCAGCCGCTTGAGTTTTGCGAACAAGGCGTCATATTCGAAGTCGGAAATCTCGGGAGAGGCCTGCAAATAGTACAGGCGGTCGTGCCGGGCGATCTCCGACCTGAGATGTTTGATTTCATTTTTCGCGTCCATCGCCAGTTCCTTTCAGCCGCGCGCGCGGGCTGCCGGATTCAATCGCCGCCCGCCTGAGCCGCGGCGTCCCCGCTCCCGCCGAAAATCTTCTCTATCCTGTCAGACTCCCGGCGTTCGATTGTTTCCATGTAATATTGTAGCCGCTCCCTGTGACATAATAGCGTATTGTAGCCATGAATTCCGAATTCTAACGCGCCCCCCGCAATCTTCAACAGCGGCGCGGGAACGACTCTGAAGACGTCTCTCAAATTGGGAAACCCCTCGATTAGGAGCCTCGAATAGTTGAACACGTCGATCGCGCATTCCAGACGGCGGCGGGCGTCTTCCACGCGGGTCGCGGCGCGGCACAACTTAAAATATGCGTCGTCGTCGAGCGGACACGGCGGCGGCGGCGACTTGCGCATCTCCCCGGCTATGCGCCTGTTCGCGTCGTTCGTCAACTTGTCGAGTTCAAGCAACTGCCTCGCTGTTTTCACTGTGACCGGATGGAAAACGATTTTGAAGAAAGGATTGCGGATGATGCGGCGGATGGAACGGTTGCGGCCTTCGAGCGCCGCCCTCTCTTCAGGCGGAGGATATATCTTCTCAAAGAAAAAACTTTTCAATTCGTCGGCGTCGTCGATATCCGCGTAGTCGCGCTCCAGCCTTCCCCTGTGGTAATCGTAAATCAACGACTCCGCGCGCGGTTCCGCAGGGAACCCGCTCCCCGCGATTCCACCAATGTTGTCCGCTTCTTCATTCATAACCACATTATTATAATCGCCGGGAAGTCTTTAATGCTCCGGCTTCGTTTGAAATCTATTTGGATACGCTTTTTGATCCAATAATTTCCCTAAAAAATATCCTGCAGGCTGCCTGCGCCCTGTCTTGCGAGTTGGCCCCAGTATCCTCTGGGGTCTGCTTCGATGGTTTTCTGAAAATACACGAGAGCTTCCTTCTGCCGGTTCATGGAAGCGAGGAGAGAAGCCAGCCGCGCGCACGCCTGCGGCTTGAGTTCTTTTGGCTCCGGCGCGTCTGCCAAGATTAAATAGGCGGCGACAGCTTGCTCAAGCCTGCCTTCTTTTTCGAGGAGAGAGGCGAGCATAAGCGCCGAGTGGTCTTTCATCGCTCCTTCCGGCAGGGCGACAAGCAGGCCGCGCAACATCGCCTCCGCGCCTTCGGCGTCGCCCGCGAGCGACTTCCTCTCGGCTGCGGTTATCGCCTGAACATGGATCGGATCGGCGGTCTCCGCGTCCTTTAAAAAGAGCGCGCGGCTGATGGCCTCTCCGACGCTGCGGCTTTCAGGGTATCGTCGCGCAAGATTCAGATAAAGCTCTACCGCAGCCTCGAACCGAAGCGAGAACCGCTCGATTTCCGCTCTGTAAAAAAGAATCCTGTCGGCGAACCTCTGAGCGCGCGGGTCTGAGGACAACCTTTCTAAAGCCACTCCGGCGTGTTCGTATTCTCCGAGTTTGAACGCCGCCACAGCCTCTTCCACTTCCGCGAGAGAGCGGTACGGACTTCCGGGATGCTCCGACGCGAGCCTCGCGTAGTATCCTCTCGCAGACAACACATCGCCTCGTTCATTGGAAATCCTAGCGATGAGGGCGAGAGCTTCGTCCGCCTGAGGGGCGTTGTGAAAACCATCAGCGACCTTGCGGAAACAGTTTTCCGCCCTGACGGCCTCGCCGGAGGCGAGCCACGCCCTGCCCGCCTGCATGAGTTTGACGGAAGGGTCGCCCGGTTCAATTTCGGCGGCGGACTCGAACAGGCGCGCGGCGAGCGCTGGGGCCGACCGGGACATCAGACGTCCGGCGACCTCCGACCTAGCGTCCGGGCGCGCCTGTGAAATCTTTTCCATCCTCTGCTCGGCTCCGGCTTCGTTCCCGCGCAATATCAGCGCCTCGGCGGACATCAGCCAAAGCTCCGCGATGTCTGGCCGGGCGTCTGCGGCGCGCTCTATCATCCCGACCCCTTCGCCTTCCGGCCCCTCCGCCTCCAGCAGTTTGAAAACCGCTTCCCGCGCGCCCGAATCTCCGGGCGTTTCTGCGATGACTTTCAAATACTCATCTATCGCTTCCCTGTTCCTCATCTGCATCTGGAGTATCCACGCCATATCGCGCGCGAAAAGAGACGGCTGCCCCAGCGCTTCCCGCCCGCGCGTGTACAAATCGATTATCATGTCGTACAGCCGATGCTGCCTGAGGTATCCCGTCATCCGGTAATACGACTGAACATCGGAAGGATTGAACGAAGCGGCGGCCCTCCATGCTTCGAGAGCTTTTTCCATTTCCCCTTCGGCGAACCACAGCGCGCCGAGTTCGCGAAGCGCCGGCTCGTATCCGGGTTTTATTTCCAGCGCGCGCTCAAGGGTTTCCCTCGCCTTTGTCACCCATTGCTCTTTGTAATACATCTTCGACAACTCGACCGCGTCGGCGACGCTGCCCGGTTCCGTCTTCAATATGGTTTCCAGTTCCAGCATCGCCTCTATCGTCTTTCCATCCCAAACATACAAATCCTTTAGACGGCGAGCCTGCTCAAGGTCACCGGGCGCGTTTTTCTTATTCTGTTCGAGCGCGGCGACAAGTTCCTTCATCCGTCCGGCGTCCTTGTAAGCCTTGAACAACAGTTCCCTTAACCCCCTGTTGTCCGGCTGCTCTTTGGTCAGGCTTTCAATCACCGGAATAGCTTGATCATATTTGGCTCTGTCGAGCAGGATGTTGAACAACTGCAACCGAACGGAGACATCGCCGGGGCGGACGGACAGGAAGGCCGCAGCCGCCGTTTCGGCTTCGTAAAGCAGCCCCGCCCTCGTGTACATCTGGATGAGTTCGCGGCCCGCCCTTTCGGCGGATTGCGTTCCGGTTTTCGCCACGAGCGACCGCAGGACAGCCGCCGCCTCTTCCCTCCTTCCCAGACCTTCGTAAAGGAACGCGATATCGAACTTCACCCTATCCGCCACGCCGCTGTCGGGATACAAGTCGAGGCAGGCCTCGTAAAGCGCCGCCGCGTCCGCGCTCCTGCCGCTCTTTCTGATGATGTCGGCGGCAAACGCGAGAGCCTCCGGCGCGCGCGGATGAGACTGGTTCTCCGTCGCCGCCCTTAAATACGCCGCCTCCGCCTCCGCCGGACGCCCCATATTCTCATACAAGCGGCCCAGTTGTATCAGCGCCTCGCACGCAAGCTGATCCGCCGGATGTTCATCCGCTATCCGCGCCAGCATCGCCGCAGCTTCCGCCCGCCTGCCGCCGCTGATGAGGCTCATGCTATCGTTGAACATGTCTGCGGGAGTCTTTGTTTCAGCTCGCGCAACGCCGAGCGCGAAGAGCGGCAAAAACATCGCGGCGGCCGCCGCCACCCATGACATCTTTATTCGTCCGGCAAATATTCTTTTCATGCGGCACGATCCAGCCGCGCCTTTCGCGCGGCGCTCTATTCGTCTTTCAGCAATTCTTTGTAGTAGTTTTCTATAATGCCCTCGAAACCTTCGGGGGCCGGCTCGTCCTTCAGCTTTCCGATCTGCCTCAGCACATGTTCCGGCAGCGAATCGCGCGACACGTCTATCGCCTTGGGAGAAACGGCGGGGGCATAACCCTTCGCCGATTCGGCAACCCTCTTCTCATCAAGCGACTCCTTGCGCAGAGACAAAGCGGACTCCCTGAGCCTTCGCAGCGCGTTCGACTGCCTCCTCTTCACCTCGACCGTGATCCTGCCCCCCTCCATGTCTTTGCGTATCATTTCCATCTCTTCGCTTATTTGTTTAAGCCGCTCCGACATCCCGCCGACGTTTCCCATGTCATCCATGAGTTGTCCGAGGCCGTCTCCAATAAGCTTCTGCTGCATGGCTAGGCTCTGCATTCCGGCGGACATCTGCGGGATAGGCAGGCCGGAATCGCCGAGCCTTTCCGTGGCCTCGTTGAGCGCCTGTTGACTATCGGCAAGCTGACGCAGCCTGCCCATGAACGACTCCAGCTCGGACGCGGAAGACTCCATGCCGGCGCGTTTTTCGGCGTCCAGCAGAGAGACCGCAAGCTGGTTCAGCCGCAGGGACGCCGAGTTCTGGCTCGACGCCGCTTCGTCCAGCTTCATTTCCGAAAAACTCTCCACAGAGCGAGCGAGCGCCCGCGCCGCTTCCGCCGCGATCAACGGCGCGTTTTGGGACACTGTTAGAGAGAAAGAAGCGAGCGCCGCCGCGTCTTGAGCGAGAGCCTCCGCGGCCAGCCGCGCCGGTTGTTGCTCATCCGCAGCCTTCTTAAACTCAGGGGCCGAAGGCCGCGCGCCCGTCCTCTCCATCATTTTCTCCGTTCGCGCCCTAGCCGCCTCGTGCGCCGCGGACACATCAAGCGTCCCCCTCAACAGCCTCCTTATCATTTCCTTCTCTTTCGCCGACATCTTTGCCGCAAACTCGCCCGCCGCGCCTTTCAGCTTGTCGTTCATCTTGCGCAAAGTCTCCAGCGCCGCCCGCTCGTTGTCCGCCGCTTTCTTTAGAGAGCAACGACCGAGCGAATCCCTCGCGCCCGCCATCTTTCCTTTTAACTTTTCAGCGCCGGCCGTCTCCGCCGCCGACTTGAGCGACTCCGCCGTTTCCGGCGACGCCCCTTTCATCTCTTCAGCCAAAGCCTCTATGTAATCAAGCGCGGAATCCGCGCCGTCGTGTATCCGGGCCTGTTCCCGCGACTGAGCCGCCGCCTCGGAACATTGCGCCGCGTCCGGCTTCCTGTCCCCGGCGGCCTCGTTCAGAGCCTGCGTCCTGTCAAGAAGGCTCTCCTGCCTATCCTCAAGCTCCTTGAACCGCGCGCTCGCCGCCGCAAGTTTCTGCTCTTCCCGCACGCGCTTCATCTTCTGGATCGTCCTGTCGAGATTGTCCAGCGCCTCCCTCCGCTCCTTCATCGCCTGCATCATCAGCGCGTCCGTGTTTTCGAATCTCGCGCTCTCCAACTGCTTCCTGATTTTTTCGACAAGCTCGCGGATTTCGTCCGTCATTATCTCGCTCATGAGCTTGTTCAATTCATTCATTTTCGAAACCGTCTCAAGGTTGACGAATTCGTTGTTCCTCATGCGCTCGACAGTTTCTTCCAGCCTTTTCGACAGTTGGGCAAGCTCCGAATCGAGCGCGAGCGTCCGCTCTACCGCACGCTCCGTCTCAGCCTTCCATTTCCTTCCGCCGTCTTCCCTGAGTTCGCGGGAAAGATTCCGCGCCATCTCCTCCGTTCTTTCAGCAAGACTCCGGCCTTCGCCCAGCAGCGCCTCCAAATTCATTTCGATGTCTTCCTGCGCGGCGAGTATTTCCCTGTAGTCCTCCATCTTCGACAGAACCCTAACGCGCCTGATCTCCGACCTCGCGGTTTTCGGCCCCGTCAGCGCGTCGTTGTCGGTGGCGGAAAGAAAATATTCCAGCGTCTCTCCCTCGTAAACTCCCAATTCTTTCAGGTCAAGCCGGAATTCAAACAGCAACTCTTTTCCCGGCCTCGCGTTTATCTGGACAGTTTCATGCCTCCCGGAATCCGCCGCCCGATAGTGAACCGATACCCGGTCGACACGATAGTCGTCCCTCGATTCGCCTCTGACAGTAATAACCGAGTCCTTGTTGGCGTCGATGTCGTTCTCGGGCTTGATTATCGCAATTTCGGGCGGCTCGTCCGCAACCGACTCAACCACATAACGCGGCGGTTTCGCATTGACGAACCCGTTTTCGTCGGTCAGCAGAATCTCATATCTGCCGCTTCTCTCCACATCGAAACTGCCTTCCGCGGTCGCGCCGTCAACTATCAATTCCGTCTCGGCCCCGTTATCGAATATAAGTCGCGCGCTTCGCAGAGGCGAAGTAGCTTCCGCAGATATGAACACTTGAGAACCGAACGGAGCCTTAATATCCCCGCCGCCTGAACGCCTCTCTTCCTTCAAACCCGTGTGGCTTGGATAGATAATCTTCAGGCTCACCGACCTCACTCCCGGCGGCTCGATAGCCTTTACTGTGTATTTACGCGATTGAAAACTTTTGTATTCAACTGAATAAGACATGTCGCCGGGGAGCGAGTCTATCTTGAATACGAACGACGATGCGTTTCCGTTAGCCGCGCGCGCCAACTTCATCTTTTCCGCGCGCGGCTCAAGTCCAGACCTCTCAAGAACGACGACGGGTGTTCCAGATGAAACGCCCGTAAGTCTCGCTTCTAGCGCCACTTCGCTTCCGACAGGAGCTACAATATCTCCGGTAATCCATTCAAGCTTGATTTTTTCGCGTACAGGCAAATAAGGGGGAGCCATATAAGAGACAAACCCGGACGGCGAGGCTCCCCCTATCGCGAACGCCGCCGTCACAACCGCCCCTGCCGCCCCCAGCGCAATCAGCGATTTTCTCATTCCCGGCATGTTCAGAGCTTCAGAGTATGCGAAATGAGACATCTCCGCAGCCGTTTCTTCCAACAAAGACGAAAGCCGCCCCAAATCGAAAGCTGCTTTGCCTGTTTCCGCATCCGAGAAAAGCTCGACGCAGTTGACTGCTTTGCCGGATAACGACGGATGCTTTCTTTCAACCAGAAGCGCTATGTCCTTCAAAGTCAGAGGCCTGACGAGGGGAACGACGAACAAGCAGACGACGGCAAGAAAAAAAACAACAAGCGCAGAAAAAACAACAGCGGCGCGCGGCGCGCCTGTCGCGCCTGCGGCCATTGCGAGCGCTGTAGGAACTGTCAGCGCGATCAAAGCCGCAGCCGCCCCCCGTGCCGCCTCCGTTGCCCGCCATAATATTATCAGCCGGGCAAGTTTTTCGGAGATTATTCGGAAGTTGTTTATATCTTTTTCATTCATAATCACAGACGCCATACGACTATAGTGAACAGACAGCAATCATAATAATTATAACGAATCCGTCTGCGGATGCCTCAGTCGCGCATTCATAAAAAAACCGCCGGGGTTGTCCGGCGGCTTTTTGATTCTTCATGTCGCCCGTAGAGCCGATGCCAACTAGCCCGGCAAAACGGTTCCATACCGCTTAAGGCGTTGTCGTCTCAGGCAAAGTCCTAGCAGTCTGGCAAACCTTATTGCTCACATTGCCCAGATGGTTTACGTTTCCTGAATTGTCCACCGTCTGAACGCAAATAGTGAGATCCGTGTCAGGCGTCAAATTCGATAAGACGACCACATTGCCGCTAGTCAGAGTGTGTCTGGCGTCGTCTACCAATATGACATAGCCTCCGCCTCTGTCAGGCGGCACTCCCGGCCAACTCAGCGCCTGCCCCGTGACCGCCGTGCAGTCGCTTGGGTGATCCCACCTGACGGTCACCGAGCGCTCCGCCGCTGTTATCGTGACATTTCTCGGCGCGGGAGGCCGTTTCAGATAGTTCCATACTTCAGAAAACACCCATGTGTTTCCACAAGTTCCGCCATCGGGCGTTACGCTGGCCCCGACTCTCCAGTAATAAACCACCCCGTTCGTCATCGGAACATAGTGTCCGTCCTGTATCGATCCTACGAAGCACTGTTGATACGGACACGGGAATGTCCCGTGCATCGGGCTGGCCGAATAATCCGTAAACACGATGTTCCTAAAATCATAAGTGTCGGACACATCGATTCTATAACAGGACTTGCCGTGCGCGAACGGTATCGGACTCCAGTAGTAAGACGCGTCCACACAGCTTACGTCCACGCAATTGTCGATTCCCGCCCCGGTCGGGTCAAGCGTCGGGTCGCACGCGCCATTGCCGGGAGGCGACGCCAGAACGACGGCCGGTATCAGCACTGTAAACGAGTTGTACGGCGACCAGTCTCCGGGATATCCCGCTCCTGAAACCGTCTGCACTCCCGACGTGTCTCTCGCCCTCACCCTCCAACTGAAAATATCTCCATTGGTCACGCTCGTAGTCGACAGATCGCAGAAAGTATTCTGCGTGTTCGTTCGCGGCGGGTCCGGCGGATTCTCTGGCACGTACAGGAATTGCGGATTGCACAGGAACGGCCTGCCGTTGCTGAGTATTTCTATGTCGTAGCTCGCCGCGCCAATAACGCCAGATATCTGTTCATCGCCCACTTCCCCGCCGTCCCAGTCGAAATGCAGGCACAACGTCGAGGAAGCTCCGTCGCAGTCGTCAACTAGCATCACCTGCTCGCCATGCATCGGCGCAAACAACCTCGGCTTGGGAAGCCCGGTGATGAACTCTCTCGAATTGGCGTCGTTGAACGGCGTTCCCTGAACGGTTACGTTCCATCGATATCTGCGACCGGCCATGAACTCGATATTCTCCGATGTCGAGTTCAGGGAACAGGTTGAAATCGTCTTCTGGAATATTGTCACGTAACTGGCCGTTCCGGGCGGCGACCCGTCGGGAAGCGCGTCGTCGGACGCCTCGATCGCCTCGATTCTAAAAATATACCCCGGATGCTGGCCCATCGCGGTGCAGATGAAATCAATGTTGTATTTATACGTGGGTTGACCGTAGAAAGGATCGAGCACTATTCCGGCGGAAAGGTCCGGGCCTATTATCTCGTTGTTCGCGGGCGAAGTTAATATCGGAGCTTCGTGCCCTGTCACATAGAATGTCCTTCTGTTCACATTCTGCCATGTGCCGGACACCGCGCCGTAATCGTCGAACGCTCTTACTTCCCACATGTACGTGCCCGACAACGAGCAAGTCGGGTCGGTCGACAGATTGCACGGATTCAAGTCCACATCCGACATCTCGGCCTCGTTGGATGTCACGTTCATCTGCCAAACTATCGGGAAATAGGTGCAGTTGTTCCCAGTTCCCTGAACGCTGCACAGCCGCACCGTGTATCCCGCCGCGCCGGGAGTCAACGTCCAACTGAAGTTTATGCGATTTGAGCTGCTAACCGCTAGGTACTCTCCATTTCCGGGACTGACCGGGTCCGGCGGGAACAGGTTTTTCACAAACTGCGACTGCGAACAGCTTGAGGTGAATACCGTGAACTTGCTGTTCCCAGAACATACGCGCCACGCATACTCATTGCTCGACCCGGTCTGACTGGGCGACGCCGGGTTTTTAAGAGCCTCTTTCGCCGTGCCGTCCTCGTTAAAGACAATCGATGTCTCGTTCCCGCTTAAAGTCGTGTTCCAGATATACTTCGCCGCGTTGCCGAAGCCGTCCGATTTCTGAACAAGTTGGAATTGGTAGAATTCGGCTCCGTTCTCCTTCAACCAGCGGAACTCGGGCTGTGGCACGTATACCATCTGGTCGTACAGCGGGTAATAAACCGACGGCCCTTTCAGAAGCAATGTCACCGACTGCGGAGTCGACGGATTGCTTTCAACGTCATACTCGTCGACAGCCGTCAGATAATAACTATACGTTCTGCCTCTCGGCAAATATGTGTCTTCGTAACAAACCACGTTTGTTTTTGTTGAGCTGCAAGCCGCGTTCAAAACCTCTGTCAAAAGATTGCTGCAAATCCCGACTCCGTATCCGGCCTCTCCAGCCACGTCGTGACATCTATATATCCTGAACTTCGTGATGCTCTCCGAAGTCGGTTTCTGCCAATACAACGTTATTGAACTGTTCGAATCATTGGTGGTCGTTGGGTCTGACTGCTGTGGCGAGCAGTATGCGCCTCCGCACCAGTCCGGCTCGTCGGGTTTGTCCGTGGATTCGTCCTTTGTGAATCTGAACTCAGTGCTCCATGGCGATTCGCCCCATTTGCCGACAGCCTGCACCCTCCATCTATAGGTTTTTCCCTTGGCAAGCTTCACAATCGGGGTTGAGGGATATGTTATGCTTACCAGCGCCGCGCTAGTGGAGCTGATTTGAGGATCCCATATCAACTCATTGCCGTCAAAAAGATTCAACATATAGCTCGTTGGGGCATTGCTGTTCATTGAGCGCCAAATAAACGTCGGCTCGTTCGCTTTTACTGTTGTCGCGGTAACAGATCCCGGACTTATTAGGGTGGGCCTCTGCAACTCTGGAATGCCCGACGTGACCACCGAGCGTTGGCTCATCACCCCGCCCGTCGTCACGCTGGCCAACTGATAGTAGTATTTCGTTCCGTTCTTCACATCAATATCGCAATATCCCGGATTTGATTCGCTGAACGAGTCGGGACAATTAGGGTCTGGTAAAGGAGAGCCAAGTTGGGATTTGAAAACTGTCGCTATCTCGTCAAGCCCTGTCGAAGACTCTTCCTCGCGAAAAATGCGATACCCTATCACGTTGGGATCCGCAATCTCATACCACCTCAACGACACCACGCCGTTTCCGGTCTTAACCGGTTGAAGGCCCGCCCCGCTTACCCAAAGGGGTATGGGCAAGTCGGAATCCTCCGACTCGGCGCGTTTGGTGAACTGCACAGTGTTGGCGCTTGTGTACGAGCATCCGTTGTCGGCAAGAACGTACCAATAGTACGTCATGTCGTTAAGCAATTCTACGCCGTTATATTCGACCGAGTTAGCAGGACTCTCCGGCGTATTGTCCAACATAGTAAAAAATACGCTTGCGCCATTCTGGTTATAAACGTTGACGACATATTTTTTCGCGCAGGCGTCGCCCTGCCACAAAAAAGTCGGCTTTTCATACAGAATATCAGCCCCGCTCGTCGGGCTTATCGTCGCCGGGGCATTCGTAATAGTGCAACACTCTTCTCCGGGATTGACTCCGGTGTATGTGAACTGCCAGCTTACTGAAGGAATCTCTTTGCCTCTCGCGTTCGTATACCCGTCCACGCGCCATCTGTAAACAGTGTCGCGATAAAGAGTGGAGCCGCCGTATTCAACGGTGTATGATTGCCTTTCTCCGCTGCTGGAAGAGCCTTCCCCATCCAGCCTCTCGGAAAATATCACTTCTTTTACCGCAGCTGTGGTCTCAACCGTCAGAATGTAATAGTCCATCGTCCCCGACCCTGTGAAAATGAACGATGGAGTTGGATTCTGTATGTTTGAGTTGTTGGCAGGCGAAATCAGCGTGATGTCTTCAATTTTGCATACCGTTGGGTCTGAGGACGGAATCGTGCACTCAATTGGAGAGACAAGAGCGTCCTGTTCCTGATTGCTGCTGATGCCCTGAATGGCGTAGCAGACCTGCTGGTCGTTAGTCATATTCGTCAGTTCATAACTCTCGGTGTTTCTACCTTGCACAATCGTCTTCACTGTCGAGCAGGATGTCGGAGAGCAGTCGTATATCTTGTATCCGGTCACGTTCGTGCTGTCCAGCGCCTGCCAGTACAGCCCCACGGCGCCATCGCCGCATTGCGCCTTGAAATTGCCCGGCCTCGGAAGCGGCGATTCCCGGTTGTCTTCCACAACCACATAAGGCGTAAAATGAGTGACGTTGCACGACACGCCGTATCTGTTTCCTATCGCCGTGTGTCTGCCGTATGTCGAGTCGATTACTTCCCATGTCCCGAAATCGGTGTTGCAGGTGGCGCAGCTCAACTTGGACGAATCATTGAAAGCTATGTTGGTCATGTCGAAAATAAGCGTGTAGCCGTTGCCGGGAAGAGTCGAATCTTTTGTGGTGGTCGAAAGCCGAAATTCGTATGCGGTCGTGCTTATCGGCGCTATGCTCGCGCTTGAATTCCAGCATGACATCAGCCCGGCGTCCGAAGCCGGATTGGTAATCTTGAACGGCGCGCCGGGTATGTAATCGACGTTAAACGGCGTCGGCGAGTACACCACGGCTTTGTTATCCGCGCTTGCCACGGAAGAAGCCCCGACCTGAGCCTGCGCGGACTCCGCTTTGCTGCCGCCTCGCGATACGGCGGCCACAACTCCGACAGCCAACAGCCCTATGACCAGCGGGCTGAGTTTTTTCTTTTCAGGAACTTTTTTTATGCCGCCCGTCAACTCTTCGTATACCGCCGGCGTGTACACCAGTCTCGCCCTGTCTCCGGCCTTTATGCTAACGCCTTTTTTCTGCTCTATGATTTTGCCGACCGAGTGCGCTATGCTGACCTCGTCTATCTCTATGGAGGCGACTTGTCGGTCGCCCCTCATGATGGCAACTTCGGCTCCAACCCTTACGTTGTCTCTCTGAGCAAGGTTAGTGTAAACCTTGTTTCCCTTGAGCATGGTGACAACGCCGAACTTAGACATGTTTTCGAAAAGGAATCCGACCGCGTTCCTGACGCCGTCCCTAATCGCCATCTCCGCCAACTGTTCCATTGTCCCGGAGAAACCGAGCCTAGCGACTCTTCCGACTACGACCGCTTCGCTCAACAGATGCCCTTCTGCCACGGAATACATCGACAACCCGACTTCCACCTGAGCCTGTTCAGTTCCAGAATACTTGATATCGCTCACGAATCCGACCACGACAGCTTCAGCGCCGACTGCTTCGCCGACGGATATCGCCACGTCAGGATTCGGCTTTAACCCTCGCATCGCCTCGACTATTTTCGCTCTGGCCGTCAAATCGCAGTTCTCTACATCCGACAGTTCGGCCAACAGCATGTCAATCCCGAAGTTGTCCGCAAGGATGTCGCTTTTGGTAAGGTTCTCTATGCCGACAGCCGCTATGATGATTTTCTTCTCCGCAGCCTGTTGCGCGAGCGCCGTCCCAGACCCGTCGCCGTATGTAAGCGTCAGCGTTATCGCCGCCAGCAGATACGACGCCACCCATCTTGTGAGCCTCATCTCCAGTATCTTTCCGAACATGCTTTCCCTCCGGGATTGTTTCTTATATTCCCGATCCGCGTATGCTTCAGGATGCTTTCTCCGCCGCTTCCTCTTTGCGCTCAGCGCGCTCTCATTTCAAGTTTAGACATTCCGTCATACAGGTGATAATCGCAAAACCGGCCGAGCGCGGAAGAAAACTCCGCCGCCGCTCTTGTTCCGGCTTTCTCAAGCGTAGATATCGCCGCCGCATGCGCCGCCGCTTTTTCCCCGCTCTCTATTTCAATTTCCAGCAAGCCTTTCGCCGCCGTCCTTGCCCCTGTCCCGAAACTCATTGCTCCCGGCATCATCCTCGATCCCACCCCGCAAGCGCCGCAAACCGTCCCTCCAGATTCCACGCTCCATCCCGCTCCACCGTTCTTTATACCACTCCCGCACTCCGCGCACACATCCATTTCAGGCGCCTGTCCCGACGCCAATAGAATACCCCATTTGATAACCGTCATTATTATATCATGCTGTATAGAGAAATGTAAAAGATTCAATATATTTTTTACAAATACATACAATCTTTGGTCCGGCGAACCCGCAGGGACTGCTTTTGTGACATATCTAGCTAAAAAACCGGCTGCGGCAAGGCTTTCAGGCTTCTTTTTTAGCTCAAAATGACAATTTATCGCTTCCCATTCCGTCAGGATGTCGGTTCCCCGGCTTTCCGCCAAGAAGAACAAACCTTCAGTAAGAGGTTCTACAGATCCCCTTAATGTGCTTTCCAATTTCTTTGTGCCTCTTGCGGTCATCCGCATCTTGCCCCGCTCAAGGGTAAAAACTTCCGCTTCGACGTCCCGCTCTCCCTTTAAGTCCGAGTCGAGCACAATTCCTGTGACCGTATAATTCGCCACTATTTCGCCAACCTCGCATTTCCTTGCGCAATTATATATAAACAGCGCGTTCCAGCCAACACCACGCTTCCCGAATCATTCATAATGAATCAGGAACAGCCCGCGCTGATTTTTTTTATTCTTCTTTCAGCCGCCGCAACGATTGCGTAGTAGAATATAATTTATTGTTTGTGAATCTGAGAATTATCTGGCGGAACATGAAAATAATTACGAACAAGATGGCAGTTGCGCTAACAATCGCGGCGGCGGTATTGGCGGCAGGTTGCGGAGGCGGCGGCAGGTCCGCGGACCGTTCAAACCAGAATGGCGGAAACACCGGAATGCCTGTCACCGCTCCGCCGTGGTATCCTCCCGCTTTGGACCAGCGAGTCCGCACCACCGCCGTTTTCGACCATGTAACCTACTACCTTCCCGCTCTTGAATCTTGGTATTTGTATGACGCCACGGCAGGATACACTTGGATATCAGCCATAGGTTCGACTCCCGGCCTTTCCGCGTCAATGACCAACCCCTTTTCTAAAGTCGGCGTCATGATCATACCGACAAAAAATTATCAGAACCCCGGCACGGTCGACTTCTATATCGACGGACAACCGGTTAAAACTCTGGACCTTTCGTCTCCAACCCCTTTTCCGGAATATAAAGAGAACTTTGTCTCTTATTTTGAGATATCTTCGGGGCTTCCTGAAACGCCGCATACCGTCACTATGGTGATAACATCCGGAACAGTGGCTTTCGACGGCTGGAGAATGGAATACAAGAATCAGGTTTACCACATAGACTGCGGGGACGCGAACACTCTCGAAAGCGACACGATAGAAGCGGCTACTCAGGTTCGCGACGGACTGGAAGCGTACGCAGGCCACGCGGGCGCATTCCCAGACCCTGTCGACTTCACCGAGCTGTTTTCCTATATGGACAATTATTACGACATCTTTGACGACTATCCTAAGAATCCGTTCACAAAGGATCCGATGCGCAACAGCTCAGTTTACAGCGCCGGCGACTACGACTATGTTTACGGCTCTGAAACCGAGTACACTTTGAGCGCGTATGGCGGAACCGGAACCCTCATTACTTTCACAGAGGACTCTGTAGAGACGAATATTTTGCAGATGTCGCTTTCCGCTCCGATGAACCACTTCGCCACCACTTCCGCGTTTATCGTTTTTGAAGGGGAAACAGCCTATAACGGTTCGGGCGACTGGGGCGGCCCCAACCTTTCAATATGCTGCGGGATGAATGGCAAAGTCAGCTTCCCCGCCACCGGGTCCTTTTCCATCCCTATCCGCTTGAAGGAAGGGGAAAATCAAATCAGGCTCACTTTGGCCGACCCGTTCGGCCAGAAGGTTTCCCTGCTGCGGGTGATATCTCTTGACACCACCGCCCCCGACATTATTCTCATTGATCCCTTCCCGCCTGTGGGCGAAGTGGGAGAGCAGATAATCAACGTGTACGATTCTTCCACCATTGTGAAAGCCTATGTGGAGCCTTTCTCCACCGCCACTCTTAACGGCGACCCGATGACTGTGGACTCTACCGGCGTGTTTCAAATTGAGATGGCGCTGGCCCCCGGCGCCAACGTCATCACCATCGTCGCGGCGGACAGATTCAACAACACCAACACGAAATCATGGACCATAATGTCGCACCAATAATCAGCGTTTCCGAACCAAACAATTCATAAACTCATACTCTCGCCAAAAAAGAAAACGGGCCCGCTGTTCGGCAGGCCCGTTTTTGAAGATTCTGTTGTTTCAATCAGTCTTCTATCTCGATGTTCATCGAGAGTTCTAGGAATTTCCCCGAAGCTTTCGCTTTCTGAACAACGCTGTCGGTGATAGTTTCGCCGTGCCCGACCACTAAGGAACCGTCGTCGCCGACGACATCCTTGCTGACCTTTTTGCCGAGCATATATTTGATCTGTCTGCGTTCAAAAATCTCGCTTAGGCTCTGCTTGCTCTCTTCGCCCTCGTCCGAAGACGCCGGTTCCTCGACAAGGCCCGCAGACTCGGCTGCGGAATCAAGGTCGAGTAGCTCTTCTATGTCGACGTCGGAGGAAGCGTCGATGCCTGAACCAGCGACAGGTTCATCTTCGATAGGTTCGGGAATCGGTTCAGGTTCGAACACGGGGGCCGGGGCGGGTTTCGGAGCGGGTTTCGGAGCCGGAGCCGGGGCGGGTTTCGGAGCGGCGACGGGTCTGGGCTTGGGAGCCGGAACAACGCCGTCCGTGGCCAGCGCCAACGCTTCTTCGTGCGAAGAGCACAACGCGCTCAATGCGTCTTCTTTCACGATTATAATTTCTTTGCCTATTGTCTCGATGTAGTCCGCAGGGATTACATTTCTATCGGGCGAATCCAGTTTGGCGTCGCTTCTAAGCTGCATGCCGAGGATTTTGCCTGTGCGCGCCAGTATGCTGTACTCCTTGATTTCTCCTATCAGCTCGCCTTCCTGAGTGATTATTTTCGCGCCGACGATTGAAAGGCCTTTTTCAAGCAGCTTGGCCTGTTCCTGCATCTCCCCCAACGGCACCACCGACGAGCTGTTCTCGGTGGTTATGCAGAAGTCGCCTATGTTCTTTATCAGAGAAAAAGCGATCATCTTCGCTCCGGTGTACCACTTGTCGTCCTTGATCACCATCGACGAAATTGATTTTTGAATCGGGTCGATTATGAAATCCTCAACCACCCCGACCTGTTCGCCTTCCTCTATTGAAACTATCTGCAATCCCTTCAGTTCTTGACTCAACCTATAGAGTTTCATCCAACATTCCTCCGACTCAAGTTAATTTAATATCGCTTCCGGCGGCGAGCCAATTGATATGCCGCGGATTATATTCTAATGTCAATTATGCCCGTGTGCGCCGGAAGCCTGAATTTTTTTTTCGCGGGGTCTTCCGCCGCCGCTTGAAGCTCTTCTTCCGGCTCGCCTTCCCTCTGTCCCTGTTTCTTCCCTTGGTTCCTTTCCTGATGCTCCTGAATCTTTCCGGATTCGTTCTCTTGGTCCGACTGCTGTACCTGCGTCTTCTGAATTTCTTTTCCCTTTTGTTCCTCGACCGCTATGTTGTGCTGCGACATTCTCGCCTGATGCTGTTCGAGCATCTGCGCTTTTTCCACATCCGAGGTCTTGGAAAAAAGCACCATCATGTCCACCGAACGTATTGACATGAGCGGCTCCTTTCAAGACGACCCTCGGCTGTTCGCCAAGGGATTAACCGTAAACTCCCACTTGCACTTCGCCGTCCTGCTCGTAGAAAACCGTCGAATTGATCTGGTCCCTTATGTGCAATACGGCTTGTTTGATTATCAGTTTCACGCCGGGGTAAATAGCGTCTGATATCGTCACTTTTCCTTTAAAGGAGGAAGCGAGTATCTCTTCTAGTTCTTCTTCCCTTGCCTCCAGCTTTTTCAACTGGCCCATCAGGTTGAACTGGGCGCGGGTGAGCTGAAGCAGAAGGTCTCTCTTGGCGGGCGGCAGAGTGCCTTGCTTTTCCTGAAGCAACTTCAACGATTTGACGCCTTTTTCAGATCTGTCGAGGTTCAGTTTGAGATTTTTTTTCTGCTCTTCTATCTGTCTTAGCTCTTCTCTGACCTTGGGGCTTCCGCCTGCTTCCACTTCGGTCGGAGTGGCCATATAATTCCCTATGACTCTGGCTCTGACTTCTTCGCCTGCGCTGACGCGGCCGCCCACGATGACGCCCTTCTTTCCTTCGGCGACTATGCTCTTTTTGGCGGTCACATTGGAAAGAATCAGCCCGTCGCTGACTTTGATGTTTCCGCCGGCTTTAACCGTGGTATGCTCTAGAAACTTCGCGATAACATCCTCGCCGGCCACGATGACGCCTTTGTCCTGACCGTGCATGCCTTTGTTTAGAAAGACGTTGCCGCCCGCCTCGATGACGCATCCGCTCACAGGCCCGTAAACCGAAACGTTAGAGTCGGCTTTCACAACGAATCCTTCTAGTATGCCGCCCTTGACTATCACGTCGCCGACGAAGCTAATGTTTCCGGTGGAAAAATCCACGTCGCCTTTGACTTCGAACACCGGCAGCACATGAATCTTGCCTTGAACAAGCCTCGGCTGTCCGGCTATCTGCGAAACTATGAGGTTCGGGTTTTCCTGCGAGAAGGTGACGTTTTTGCCGATAGGAAACGGAGTGTCCTTGCCGGGCCGCGCCGGAATCTCCTCGCCGAGAACGTTTCTTCCGGCTTTTCCCGTCGTAGGAGGCGTTTTTTCGGCCAGCGGCTCTCCTATGTGAACGTTGCTCACCACGCCCAGTTCGTAATAGTCTACATCGCCCTCGTCCGTCATCATAGGCTTGGGCTTTGCGTCCTCGACGTTGAACAGGAACTCTATCTTGCCGTCCTGCCCGTCTTCCGAAGGAGTCCCCTCCGCCACAACGACCTTCTCGTTGTACCATGCCTGAGCCACTATGTTCTGGATGACGTCTTCCTTCTGTCCGAATCTGACGCCAGCCATCGCGAGCGCGGCTTTCACGTCGTCAACATCGATTTCCTTGCCGCCCTTCGGGGGTATCATCGTCACAGAGGCTTCCATCTTGTCGGAAGACACCGCGACTTCGACGCTGCCGTTGATCTTTCGGGCGATTGCGAACATTTTTCCCGTGCTGCCCTGAGTCTGGATAAGCCGGTCGATCGAGGAGTAGTCGATCTCGAAGTTCTCCGCGCCTATCTCTTCGAGCGCCATGAGGAACTGCTCGGCGACGACCGGCATTCCGCCCGTCTTCGCTTGGTCGATGTCCGCCATTACTTCGCGGCCGTCTGAAGAAAACTGAAGTTTTACTGGTGAGTCATGCAATTTCGGTTCGCTCTCTTTTTCAGTTTGCGATGTCTGACGCTATCGCGGATATTTTACCACAACAACCTTTATTTATTAATGTTAATTCAAAATTATTAAGAAATGTCGCCGTCGCCCTCTTCAATCGAAAAATATTTCTCGGTCTCTTTCCATCAGCGCGCTCTTCATCCTGAGCATCGCCTTGGTGTGAATCTGGCAAACTCGCGACTCGGTAACTCCCATCGCCTCGCCTATCTGTTTGAGAGTCATGCTTTCCACGTAATACAGCCCGACCACCATCTTTTCGTTCTCCGGCAGCTTCTCGACAGCCTTCGTCAGTATCTTTTTGACTTCTTTTTTGACAGTGGTGTCCGACGGGTCGGCGGCGGTTTCGTTCTTTACCCTCGCGATGAACGGCAGCGGCTTGTCGTCGTCGGACATCTGAAGCAGCTCTTCGAATGAGAAAACCACCGATCCGGCGATGTCTCCGAGCGTCTCGTTCAACTCATCGGTGGAAATGCCCAGTTTTTGGGACACTTCCTCGTCCGTCGCCGGACGCCCCAGTTCCCTCTCCACCTCATTGAACGCCGTTTCAATGTCCCTGCTCTTCTGTCTCAACGTCCGGGGAACCCAGTCCATCTGCCTTAACGAATCGAGCACCGCTCCCCTTATTCTGACTATCGCGTACGTCTCGAACTTGTTTAGCCTCGACATGTCGAACTTGTCGAGAGCGTCTATCAATCCCAGAATGCCTTCGCTTATAAGGTCGTCCCGCTCAATAAACGCGGGAAGCTTGTACGCTATGCGGTCTATGACATAGCGCACGAGCGGCAAATATCTTTCCGCGAGCCTGCCCCGCGCGTCTTCATTTCCGCATTCCTTGAACAGCCTCCAGTCTTCTTCCGCCGGACGCTGTTGTTTTGCCATCGCCATATATTTCTCTTCCAGCTTAAAGATCGGCTTCCGTCAGCTCACCGCGAGAAACGTCGCTATCAACGCCACTATCGACACGAACAGGAAACAAAGACCGTACATTATCTGCCTGCCGAATTTCCTTTCGGAAAACACGGATTCTTCATTCTGGAACGGGTCGTATATCTCGACATCGCCGTCCTTCGTCTTTATCTTCACTTCGGGGGGAACAAAAAACTGGCCGTATATTCCGGGACCGAACTCCACGAACGTCTCGACGAATGTGTCGGACATGATGTTGGTCTTAACAACCGGAACGCAGAGCGGAATCAGTTCTCCGTTGATTGTTCCGCCCAGAAGTTCGGAGAAATAAACGGCGGACTCTCGTCCATCCTTGATTTTGACAATGACCTGATCGCCCTCGCAGAGAGCGCGGGCGGGTTTCCCGTCGAAGGGGGCTATCTCAGGCTCGGAGATGAGCACGATGCGAGGCAAAGGCTCCTGAGGCGAGGCGCTGGGGAGGTCTCCCAGATCGATGTTCGCCGGCGCGGCTTCCGGACTTCCGAAAAGCTGGGCGGCCTGTTGCTGGGGAGTCATCGCCGCGCTCTTTGCGCCTCCGATAACCGAAGCTAGTGAATTAAGCGAGTGAGCCCTCGCGGCGTACATCGCGGTCACAGCTTCGCCAAGAACGTCTGAAATAATTTTTGCGAACTTCTGAGAGGCTTCGGCGCTCTGCCCCCGGCTGTGAAGCCCGACCACCGTCTGTATGAAGTTTGAAGAGAATCTTGATTTTATTTGAGCCGCATTGCTTGAGCTGGAAGCGGCGTGCCGGTCGCTAAGCCCGGAGCGAACCGTTTTGAGGCTCGACGCGAACACTGTGGGCGGCATGTTGACGTCTAATGACTTTTCTTTTTCTGCCGCGAGCGGATACGCCATGTCCGAGTAAATCACGCTGTCGGACTTCGTGTCGAACATCGCGGCCAAGAATCCGGTTCCGCTTTCTTTGCCGGCCGATTTGAACTTCACTTGAAACGCCATTATCTCCTTGGACACAGCGTCCAGAAGCTTAAGCGCCGCCGTCACGTTTCCGCCGGCCTCTATCAGCACGTTTTGAGCCTCGGTCTCGGTGCATCCCGTGGCATCCATCAACACCTTCACGTTCGCGTCCATTTCAGGCGTTTCCCTTCATGTGTTTTTCCTCCGCGCGTCGGAGGTGTTTTCACTCCGGCATGGGCATTTCCGCGCCCTGACTCCAGTCGAGATGCCTGCCGATTTCCTTTTCATGGTCTTCTTTCTCTACTCTCGGCTCCAGTTGATTCTCGTCGTGAATTCTGCCGAGTATGCGCGCCGTCACCACTCCCAGCACGGTGAACAGTATATACACGGCGATTCCGGCGATTAGAAGCCGGGTCAACTCGACATCGGCTATCAGGCCGATTATCATGAAAAATAGGAACGCGAGCGTTCCAGTTAGCCACTTTATCGAGGATATCACGTTTTCGTAGACGATCTTCACTTTCAGAGCCTCCAAGTCGCAGCGCCGTCCGATCTCTTCGGGACGGGTTTATTGTCAACCTTTTTTGAACCGAGACGCCAGCCGTTTCAACTGCCCGGCCAGCCCGCGCTCCGTCACAAAATCCACTTCGTATCCGGCCATCTTCATCGCTATCCTGTTTATGTCCCTCGACGCTCTCGACGAAGGGTATAGAAGGGTGAACGGCTGCTGGCGGCGCACCGCCTTAGTCACGTTCGGATCGTATCCCACCCATCCTAAGTCCTCGATCTTCAGGTTGAAGAACTGGCGGGTTATCAGCTTCATTGTCTCGGAAACATGCTGAGCGTCCGCCTGATCCTGAGCCATGTTCACCAGAAGCTTCACCGTTGTCTCTTCCCTCTCCCTCGCCAAGATTCTCAAAGCTCCGTACGAATCCATCATCGAGGTCGGCTCTGGAGTGGTCACCAGCAGTATCTCGTCGGCCAGCAGCAGAAACTCCACTATCCCGTCCGCCAGACCTCCTCCGGTGTCAATCAGCGCCGTGTCAGCCTTCTCCGCGCTGTTTCTTATCGCCTTGATCACGGCGTTGCGCTTGTCGAAGTCCACGCCGTCTGCCATTCTTCCGTGCGAGCTTGCCGGGGCGACTCTCACTCCCGACGGCCCGGTGATTATTATCTCCTCCAGCGTCTTGGCTCCGGAGATAACGTGCGACAAGTTGTGTTTCGGCGCTATTCCCAGCAACAGGTCTATGTTGGCGAGGCCCATGTCGGCGTCCACCACCAGCACCCTGTGGCCGAACCGTGTGAGCGCTATTCCTAGATTGATGGCGATGTTGCTTTTTCCGACTCCGCCTTTGCCGCTCGTCACCGCTATTATTTTGTTGCCGCCGCCCGCCGGCGCCGGTAATTTCTCCTCGACAGTGTCTTTTATCTCGCGCAACGGCTGCGCCTGATCCGCCATCAGCGCTCTCTCCCGGCGTTGACTGCCTGTTTGAGCGGCTTGCCCATCACAAGGTTCAACAGCGCGCCGGGCGACGCCGCCTCTATCTCTCCGGGCACGTTCTGCCCGAAACACAGATACGACACGCCCACGTTCCGGCTCGCTATCAGGTTTATCAGGTTGCCGTATGTCGATGTCTCGTCAAGCTTCGTGAATATCAGATGGTTGTACGCCAGCGGCCTGAACTTGTCGGAGATGTCCAGCATGTCTTTGTATCTTATGTGCGCGCTGAGCGTCAGGTGTATCTCCAACGGATAACACACCGCCAGCAAGTCTCTTATCTCGGATATCCGGGGAGCGTCCCAGTGGCTTCTTCCCGCCGTGTCTATCAGTATCAGGTCGCGGTCCGCGAACGAGTCCACCGCTCTTTTCATGTCCTCCGCCGTGTACACCACTTTGACGGGAACATCGAGTATCTCGCTGTAAACTTTTATCTGTTCGACCGCGGCTATCCTGTACGTGTCGGCTGTGATTATCCCGACGCTCTTCTTTTTTTGAAGAGCGAATACCGTGGCGATTTTCGCGATAGTCGTCGTTTTTCCCACGCCCGTCGGTCCTACGAGAGCCACTGTTTTCGGTTCCCTGCCGGACAGCGTTATCGCGCCTGAAACCTTGAGCAGCCTCCGCAGTTGGCGCTCCAGCGCCGCCCGCGCAGCTTCTTCGTCATCTTTGTCTTCTTCCGAAAGCGAGTCGTCCATCGCCCTGATTATGTCTTGAGCCAGCGCGTCGCTAACGTCGTTCTCTATGAGTTGAAGGTACAAAGATCCGAATATCGGCGGATACGGGTTGACCGTCTCCTGCTCTTCGGCCCTCGACTTATGCAGCAGAGTCTGGAGCGCATTTTTGACTTCCCGCAACTCCGAGCGCATCTCTTCTTCGGCCTTGGGCGAAGCGGATTGCTGAGTCTGGGCGGGTTTTCTGGGAGCGGGAGATTGCGCCGGTCTAGCGGCCGCGCGCGGCTGTTCGCGCCTCTCCGCGGACGCGCCAGCCGATTCCATGTCCGTCGCCGCCAGCACTTCCACCATCGATTTGCCCAGCAGTCCGAACACTCCTCCTCGGTTGAACTTCCGGGTCTGTAAAATCACGGCTTCGGAGCCGAGGTCGCGCTTGACGTGCTGCAACGCTTCCTGCAGCGTCGGAGCCTCGTATCTTTTCACCTTCATCGCCATTCGCGTCTTCCTCAACCGCTCCGTCAGTCCCGCCTTACACGCCCACCATTCCGAGCGACCTTACTTTGCAATCGGACGATATCTCGCTGTGCGACAGAACCGTCAGCGACGGGAACAACCTTTCTATCAGCCGCCTCACATACATCCTCACCCTCGGCGAACACATGATTATCGGCTGGTAGTTCAACTGCACCGTCTTCTCCACCATCTTGCTCATGTTCTCCGTCAGCTTGTCTATCACTTCCGGCGGCAGCACGGGATATGACATCGTCCCCGCGTCATGCACCGACTGAAGCACCAAGTCCTCAAGCTTCGGGTCTATTGTTATAACCGGCAGAGTGCCGTCGTTCATCTGATGCTGTTTGCAAATCTGGCGCGCAAGCGCCGCGCGCACGTACTCCGTCAGCACGTTCACGTCCTTGCTCAATGTCCCGTAGTCGGCCAGCGCTTCGAGTATCAGAGCCAAATTCCTTATCGAAACTCTTTCTCTCAGAAGGTTTTGCAGCACTTTCTGGATATCCCCAAGCTCCATCTTGTTCGGTATAAGCTCCTCGACAACGACGGAATGCTTTTCCTTGACGATGTTGACAAGTTCCTGAGTCTCTTGCCTGCCGAGAAGCTCATAAGCGTGGCTTTTGATTACTTCCGTCAGGTGCGTGGCGACCACCGACGCGGGGTCGACCACTGTGTATCCGAGAAGTTCGGCCTGTTCCTTGCCGCCCTCTCGTATCCATTTTGCGGGCAGGCCGAATGCCGGCTCCGTCGTGTTTACGCCTTCGATTTCCTGAGTGGCTCCGCCGGGGTTCATCGCCAGAAAATGATCCACCATCAGAGAGCCGCCGGCGACCTCGACTCCTTTGATTTTTATCGAATAGTCGTTCGGTCTCAGTTGGATATTGTCTCGTATTCTTATCGGCGGGACGATTATTCCCATCTCAAGCGCTGTCTGCCGCCTTATCATTGTTACCCGGTCGAGAAGGTCTCCCTTTTGATCCGGGTCCACAAGAGGTATCAATCCATACCCTATCTCAAGTTCCATCGGGTCTACGTAAAGCAGAGCGGAAACAGCTTCGGGAGAAGCGTAAGGCGCGGAGGGCGGATGTCCCTGTTGCGTTCCGGCTGACTGAGCCGGGGCTCCCGACATCCCCGATCCCGGCCTGCCGGCTGGAGCCGGTCTTCCTGCCGCCGATTCCTGCTGCCCCAACCCCAGCTTGTCGAACGCCAGCGCGAACCCGCCGAGTATGAGCGTGATGATGAGTAGCGAAAACACCAAGCCGAATGAACCGGAGAAAACTGAGAAAATCGTGAACGCGCCCATCACTCCGGCCGCGATCGTAAGCACCCGCTTCTGCCCCAGCATCTGTCTGACTATCTCCGTGCTGAGATTCGCTCCGGAAGCCGCGTTAGTAACCATCACGCCGGTGGCGGTGGATATGAGAAGCGAAGGTATCGCCGCCGCAAGCCCGTCGCCTATGGTCAGCACGGTATACCTCTGAACGGCTTCTAACCAGTTCATCTTGTATATCGCCACGCCGAGTATAAATCCGCCAATGATGTTTATACCGACGATAATTAACCCGGCCAGAGCTTCCCGCTGAACGAACCGGCTGGCTCCGTCCATAGCCCCGAAATAATCCGCTTCCCTTTCTATGGTTTTGCGCCGCTCTCTCGCCTGCTGGTCGGTTATCAACCCGTTGTTCAAGTCGGCGTCGATGCTCATCTGCTTGCCGGGCATCGCGTCCAGTGTGAACCTAGCCGCGACTTCGCCTATCCTCTGCGCGCCGTGCGTGATAACCATGAAGTTTACTATCACTATGATGAGAAAGATTATGACGCCCACCACATAGTTGTTCCCGGTAACGAACGTCCCGAAGGTCGTTATTATCGCCCCCGCAGCCTCTTCATCCTGATGCGCGTTCAGAAGAATAGCTCTTGTCGTCGTTATGTTCAGCGCGAGCCGGAACACCGTCGAAAACAGGATGACCGACGGAAACGAGCTGAATTGAAGCGGCTCATTGGCGTGCATCGTCACGAGTATCGTCAGTATCGCTACCGTGAGACTGACCGCCACCAGCATGTTGATTAGGGCGGCGGGCACAGGTATGACGAACATCGTAATAACGACGATTATCATGACCGGCAAGGCCAGTTCAGGCGATTTCGCCATGTTCGCCAAGAACTGGACGGCCTTTGTTTGTATTTGCGCTATGTCCATTTATCTTGTCTTTCCTGTCAATATATTATTATTCAGTAATTGAGAATTATATTATCATCAATGGGGGTTTTACAATAGGCGAAAAATATTTGGCCCAATGCTCCGGGTGTCGTCCGCGCGCATAAAAACCCCTTCTTCCGCTCGAAAAATCAGCTTTGCGCGGCCGTTCAAATCCTAAATTCCGAACCTGTGCTTCTTTTTGCTGACTCTGTAAACGTATGCGAGTATCTCCGCCACGGCTTTGAACAGTTGCGGCGGCACGTAATCTCCGACGTCGGTAAGCTTGAAGAGAGACTGCGCCAGCGGCTTGTCCTCGATTATCGGAACATTGTTTTCTTTCGCGACCTGCTTGATCTTTTCCGCCACCACTCCCCCGCCCTTCGCCGTCACTTTCGGCGCGTGCATCTCTTCTGCGGCGTATTCGAGCGCAATCGCCAGTTCCACCGGGTTGGTTATCACCACATCGGCGTTCGGAACCGCCGCCATCATCCTTCTCATGGCGATCTCTCTCTGCTTCTCCCTTATCCTCCGACGGACAAGCGGGTCGCCTTCCCTCTGCTTGTACTCGTCTTTCACTTCCTGTTTCGTCATCTTAATGCTTTTCTCGAAGTCGTACTTCTGATACATCATATCGAGGACAGCGAGAACTATCAGGACAAGCCCGATTTTGAGCGCCATTGTCAGCATCGTCACGCACATCAATACGAACGCGTGCTCGATGCCCATGTCCGTCATGAGAAGAAATTTCGGGATCGCCGCCTTTATCGAGGCAAATCCCACATATCCGACAATCGCGATTTTGAATATGCTCTTTAACAGCTCGGTGACCGAACGCATCGAAAACAGTCTTTGGAATCCGTTTATCGGGTTCAGTTTGCTGAACTTCGGCTTTATCGACTCCAATGACATATGAAAGCCGACCTGCATGAAACCGTTAATCAAGGCCACCGCCACGAGAACCGCCGCGAACGGAGCCATAATCTTGATGCTGAAAATCACCATGTTCGACAAAAGGAAACCTATGTTGCTTTCGTTCAGGTCTGAAAGGCGCACGAAAACTTCGGGGGAAAGCGACCATTCCATGTACCGCTTCATGTATCCGTACATATAGCGGCCATATAGAGCGAGCATGCATGAGCCAGCCACTAAAATAGCCGCGGAGCCTACTTCCTGACTCCTCGCCACTTGGCCCTTTTTCCGGGCCTCCTGCCTTCGCCTCGGCGTTGCAGTCTCTGTTTTTTCCTCGCTCGCCATTAAGGCTCCTGCCGCACGGAGGCGGCATCGCTCACGTCATTCCGGCCATCCGCAGCAGCATTGCCATGTCCTGCATCATCGTCACAAAATAGCCCTTCAACAGATACGCTATCAGCCCTATGGACATCCCCATCACCCACAGCCCTATCGATATCTGTATCGGAAGCCCCACTATGAACACGTTCATCTGCGGAACCGTTCTGGCCACTATACCCAGCGCCATCGTCACCATCAACAACACGAATATTATCGGCATGCCTATCTTGAACGCTATCACGAACGACTTCGACAGCCAACCGACGACTTCCATGCCCAGCGGCTCCGTAAAAGTGAAAGACCCCAGCGGCGTATAATCGTAACTCGAAGCGATTATCCCTATCAGATAGTGGTGCATGTTAAGTCCGAGGAAAAGCAATATGCCCACAAGGAAAAGGAACTGCCCCAGTATGGAGATATGCTCGTCGGTCATCGGATCGATGACGTTCACGATTCCGAATCCGACTTGGATTCCGAACATCTGTCCGGCAAGCTGTATCGACGAGAACATCAGATTCCCAATAATCCCTATCAGGACGCCGACCATCACTTCCCTCAAGACCAGAATCCAGTACAGAACCATCTCTTGGGGGACAGGCGGGAAATGCCGCGACACTATGGGAAAGATGATTATGCTCAAAAGGAAGGAAAAACCCATCTTGAACGTCGGGGGAACGGAGCCGCTGCCGATGACCGGAGAAAGCGCCACCATCGACGCGATCCGCGCGAACACTAATATGAAATACTGGAACATCACTACGTTGACTTCAAGCCATTCCATAGCGAAACCGCCGGCGGGGCCCCGCCTACCTCACATAATTCGGAAGATTCATCAGAAGGTCAACAGTAAAATCCTTCGTCATCTGCATCATCCAGTTGCCGAACAGCACCATCGCAAGTATCACCGCGAGTATCTTCGGTATGAACGTCAACGTCATTTCCTGAATCGAAGTCACCGCCTGAAACACCGCGACCAACAAGCCCGCGATCAGGCCGAATATGAGCAGCGGGCCGGCTATGTACAACGCCAGCATCACCGCTTTCGTCCCGAGGTCTATGACTATCCCTTCGGTCATCTCCCGCGCTCTCCGTCAGTCCTAATAGAAACTCAGCACAAGCCCGCGCGCGATCAGCGCCCATCCGTCCACAAGTATGAATATCAACAGCTTGAACGGCAACGATATCATTATTGGCGGCAGCATCAGCATGCCCATCGACATCAGCGTGCTCGCTATCACCATGTCTATCACTAAAAACGGCAGATATATTATGAAGCCCATCTCGAACGCGGACTTCAGCTCCGACACCAGAAACGCCGGGATCACCACGTGCGTCGGCACGTCCGCCCGCGTCTTCGGCTTCTCCATTCGGGACAGGTTGATAAACAGCGCGAGGTCTTTCTTCCGCGTCTGTTTCAACATGAATTCCCGCATCGGCTCTTCCGCCTTCTTCAACGCCTCGACGTGGGTTATCTCCTGATTGAGGTACGGCCTCAGCGCGGTTTCGTTCACCGTCTTAAACACCGGGGCCATTATGAAAAACGTCAGAAACAGCGCGATTCCAACAAGCACCTGAGACGGCGGCATCTGCTGCGTGCCCAGCGCGTTCCTCGTCAGCGACAACACGATTATTATCCGCGTGAACGACGTCATCATTATGACGATCGACGGCGCCAGCGACAGTATCGTCAGAAGGAAGATTATCTGAAGCGACAACGCCACATCCTTCGGCGACTCCGCCGGAGACACGCCGAACGTCACTCGCGGAACCACCACCGGGGACTCAGCCGCGATTGCCGGAACCACGATGAGCGCGAACAACGGCAACAACGCCGGGGACATCCATACCGCCCGCCTCGCTATTCTCTTCATCCGATCAACGCTCTTGTTCATTCTTCTTCCAGTTTTTTCAATTTGCTTTTCAGCCTGTTCATTATCGGGGCCGCCCCTCCAATTATCTCATCGGCTCTTCTCTCCAACTCCCCTTGAAACCCCACTCCCCCATCCGCCGTCGCGCCTTCGCCGGCATAATCCAGAACTTCGTCCTCCCCGACCTCCATCAGATACGTCAACCCCTTCTCCCCAGAACCCAGCAGCACCCTTCTCTTCCCCACAGACACAAGATACAACTGCCTGTTCAGACCAAGCTGAACGGTGTCCATCACTTTTATGTGCCTTCCCTTAAGCTCAAGCCTCATACCCTTCGCCCACAACATCTTCATCACGTACGCGAACGCAAGAATCAGCATTATCACGATGGCCAAGCTTCCCATAACCCGCCACACGCTGACCCCTCGCGTTCCCGCCTCATCGTCTTCGTCGAAAGCCGGGCGGTAATCCTCCCGCGTCTTCATGTCAGACGGCACGACCGAATCGTCCGCCGACATGTCAACCGGGGCGTTTTCGCTCCCGGCATTTTCAGCGCCAAGCTTATCCGATGCCGCTACTTGCGCCGCCGGCGGTTCCGCTCCCGGCGCGCGGCTATCAGCCGCCGCCGCGAAATTCGCCGCAACAATCAACGCTATCGCCAGACAGCACGCCGCAATCCATCGTGCCGGTCTCGTTTTTCCCACAGCGCGTTCTCTCATATTAAGGCCTTGTCAGACAGTTTTTTTACGCTCGCGCTCTCCGTTTCGCGCCGATTGCCCGAATATCCCCGCTAAATATAATCTCATATGATATACAACTATTGATTTTCAATCAATCTTTCGGGAAATAACTTGATTGCGAACATGGTTCAGATTGAGGCGCCGTAAATATCAATTAAAATTCTTCAAGCCTTTTTTTCGGGTCGACCAACTGGACTATTCTCACTCCGAGTTTTTCGCCAACCGCTACGATTTCGCCCATTGCCACGTTCTTTTCATTCACGAAAATCTTTACCGGTTTCCTGTTTGAAGAATCCAATCCCACAACCGAGCCGGGAGTTATGTCGAGCAACTTGCCTCCGGTCACCCTCGCTCTTCCGAGTTCCACCGTCACTGTCACAGGGATGTCCAGAAGGAGTTCCAGATTTCTTTCTGTTTTATTTGCGGGAGCTTTGGCTTTTTGAGCGGCGGCAGACGTCTTTTTCTTGACTATTCTTGAAGCGTCGGTCTTGGCGGGAACGTTTGCCGCCGGAGGCTCGAACGCTTCGATTTTCTTTTTTGCCGCAGGAGTCGCAGCGACAGGTTTTGCCGCCTCGCGTCCGGACGCCGGAGCCGAGGCTCCATCCGCGAACAACGCGTCTATGAACTGCTCAGGAAAAACCAGACGGATGAAAAACTCCGCTCCGTCCATCGACGCGGAAACCGATGCCGAAAAGTACCTTGAGATTCCCGTAAGCGCGGGCAGACTCCGCAGGTGTCCGCCGATAGTGTTAAGCGCCGCTGCGGGAGTCCCGGTTTTGAAAGGTTTTCCCAACAGGCCGGACGCGCTTTCCGCCGAGGCCGACCACGCCTGTTCCACAAGTTCAGACACCGCTCCCTTGTGAATATCCGAAAATTCGCCGGGTGGAACCGAAGCCCCCGGATTTATTATTCTCTCCGGAATCAAAGCGCCTTGCGGAAGCTGGATGAAAAGGACGGATAATCCGGGAACGGGAGCGGTCGCTGGAACGGTGACGGCGACATAGCGGCCTGAGTCGAGCGCGGCGACTTCAGAAGCGTCGAGTCGCTCCGCGGATGGCTTGCCGTATGCCAACTCACAACCGGCGATGCCGCTTGCGGCGACGCGAAACCGCTCAAGAAATACGCTTATGAAATCAGTGATTTTTTTAGATTCGCTCACGGGGCAACCACAGGACGCGCGTCATTTTTAGGTTCCTGACGCCCGCTGCATTCAGATGTCTTCCCTGTCTTTCACCACCGCGGTCGTCTGCACCGCTATGCTCTTGCCCACTTGGCCGGGGCGGCCTCTAAACTTAAGCTTGTTGCCCACATACACGTCGATGTCGTCGTCCGTTTTCGTCTGCAACTGCAACACGTCGCCGACGTCGAGGCTGAGAAAATCTTTCAGGGTTATCTGCGTTTCGCCAAGCTCGGCCGTGACCAGCACGTTCGTCTTGAGAAGCCGTTTGGCAACTTTTATCGGGGTTTCCGGCGAGACCGCCCGCCTGTATGTCGCGAACCACTGCTGTATGCTTAATTTCGGAAGCACCGTCTCAAGCATCACGTACGGCAGCGCGATATTCATCCTGCCGGTCTTTTCGCCTATCTCCACTTCGAGGTTGACCAGCACTATCATCTCGTTCGGCGGAGTTATCTGCACAAAGTACGGGTTGCTCTCTATGATTTCGAGCTTCGGACTGAGGGTGATAACGTTGCTCCACGCGTCCTTGATGAAGTTGAGAGCGTCCATGATGACGCTTTCCATGATGTTAAGCTCGATGTCGGTCAGTTCGCGCGCTTCCTCTTCCTCTTCGCCTGAACCGCCCAGAAGCCTGTCCATGAGCGGGAAGCCGATCTGAGGGCTGATGTCCATCACCGCGTTGCCTTCCATCGGGGGAAGACCGAAGATGCAAATCATCGACGGGTTGGAAACGGTGTTGATGAAGTCTTCGTAGGTGACTTCTTCGACGGAGACGACTTTGATGCGGGTGAGAGCGCGGATTTTCGCTGACAGCGTGCTTGAGAGCAGCCGGGCAAAAGTCTCGTGTATCATCTGAATGGTTCGAATCTGGTCTTTTGAGAACTTGGAAGCCCTCGAGAAGTCGTATGACTGGACATTCTTTGCGGTGTCGGCGCGAATGATTGTGGATGTTTGAGCCGGCGCGGACGCGCCGCCGCCCATGTCTCCGAGGTCGAAATCGCCGAGGTCAAGGCCGAGGTCTCCGCCTCCGCCTCCGCCTCCGGACGGACCGCCGGTGTCGTCGCCAAGCTGGTTTATCAAATCATCAATTGCGCTTTGTGACAGAAAGTCGCCCAAATCAGTTTCCTCCGAGGTTCGTCCGCCGCGCCCCTACGCCGGGGCTTTTCTTTTTACTGCACTAGGAACGACGTGAAGTACAAATCCTTGACGAACCATATTTGGCGTTGCTGGAACATCTGTAGCAGCTCTCCGCGTATCGAGTCCATCCTGCGGGAGAAATCCTGCGGCTCGTCGTCGAATCCTATCGCCGCCAGATCGTCGTTCGGAGCGACATTTGAAGCTCCGCCCGCCGCCGGGAACAGGTCGCCTTTGGTCAGCCGGGACAGATATTCGTTGCAAACGTAAACAACCATGTCCTTCTTTGCATCAAACTCGGCCATCAGCGCGGCTCCGTTCTTTGCGGCTTCCTTCGGGTCCGTGGCTAGGCAAACGGTTATCCCGACGCTCATATACGACTGGCCGTCGGCCATGTTGATTATCAGCGGTTTTTCCATCGAGGCGAGCTGAGCGGTCAGAGAACAGTCTTCCATCTTAACGCTGCCGGCCGCGATCCTTCCGGTCTCGTTCTGCTGTCTGATCTTGCCTATCTGGGACGAGACTTCTTTGTTGATATTGCCCACGCTTCTTTGAATAAGCAGGACTGTTGCCGCCGTTCCGATAATCAAGAGAACGGCTATAATCGCGAGGTGAACGATTGAGAAACCACCGCCGGAACTTTTTTTCGACGGCGGAGCCGCCTCTGTCAAAATTTCCTCTTCTGCCATTTTCGCGCTTCCTCCTTGTTTTTCCTCTTTCAATATGAAAAAAACAGGTTTTCCGTTCTATTGAGGCTTTATCGCAAGTCCCTCGTATATACTGCGGCGATATTCTATCACCTTCCTCACAACTTCGTCAACTTTGTCTTTTACAACTAGTTTTCTTCCCGTCGTCATCGTTATCATCGTGTCGGGCGTGGCTTCTATGTACTCTATCAAATCCGAATTTAGCACTATCGCTTGGTCATTCAGCTTTATTAATTCAATCATTTATCGGCCTCTGTTCCTCTACGATATATTTGTTATTATCATACGCTATATCATTGAGCGCAATAGAGTATTCAAACTTTTATTGGTTCCTTTATATTGTAAAAGGAATTCCGCCAACGGCAATCCCTCGATTTTGTCCGAATACATAATTCCGCCTTCGGTCGAATTGTAAAGCTTCAACCTGCCGGATTTCACGTCCGGGTCAGCGTCAGCAAACTTAATCAGCCATTCGAACGCCGCCAGAAATCCGGGTATTGAGTATAGTTTCTCGCCGTTTTTTCCTTCTGACTCCATAAGTTTGCCTGAATTTTTTAATTCTTCTGACGGTTCAGTCATGGACAAGTCGTTTCCTATGAAGGTTATAGGCGCGCATCCTGCGATTTTCGCGGCGAGCATAGCCATATTTCCAACGACAACGCCTCCGGGTATCGCCGAAATCCGCCTTTCGGTCATATTTACGGCCGCGCTCTCATATCCCTTGTCAACATCGTCCGTCACATTGTAAAAAACTTTCTTCCTCCAATTTAGGCGCAACATCGCGGGAGAGGAATAAGTTGGAGCAATAAGAGTGATTTTTGAGACATCGATATCGTCAAAAAAAGCGACTGTTTCATCCGACGCGTCCGCCACAACGGCTATCTGCGGGGACACTCCCGCCGCCGTCATCCTTTTCATAGCTCTATCGCAGCAGAAAATCGGATACTTCATCTGAACGTCTTTGAGCAGTCCCGCGTTTTTTTCCAAGCTCGGCCCCGCGCCCGCCACGATTCCGGGGATACCCGCAAAAACCCCTCTGAGCCGGGAAATGTCCCTGCCCTTTTTTATCTCGGCAAGATTCGCGCGGATGTTTTGAAGCCACTGCGCGTGTTGCGACCTCGTGTCGTGCGCGGCCAGTGTCTTTTCAATTGCGTCGTCCTGCCGTGTATCATTTCCCCTGTCGTCCATATTGCGGAACCTGCTCTCTCTTGTGGGAGAATTATAGCGGAAATAAAATCTCCCGCATCTTTTGTTGATTATAGCAAGGCATAATTGAGTCCGGATTCATCGATAGCCTTACGAACCGAGACGATTTTTATAGCGGCGAACTGCTTCGTTTCCGCCGCTTTTTTTTTGTTCAGTAGGGGCGCGGTTTCCGCGCCCAATAACTACGATAATTTGGGGCGGGGCAACCCCGCCCCTACTTCAAAAATGCGCCTGCGCCTCGTATTTCATCCTCTCTGAACAATCGCTCCCAAATCCTAATGAAGGATTTGCGACCTCTGAAAAACTTTCCGGGTGTTTTTCACGAATGAAAATAATGCCGGTTTTGCCTAGAACAAAGTTCAGCAAAACCGGCTTATTGAGAGTTTTTTTCGGAAGGGGCGCGGGGAAACCTGTTTTTTGCAAAAAAATGGTTTCCCCGCAAACTCCGGAAAATCTCATTTAGGCATCAGCATGTGCGAATCCTAGACATAAAAAAACCGGCCCCGGAAAAAAGGGGCCGGTTCGGATTTCTTCGTTTCCGTCTGAGATCGGCGGATTAACGTTTAATGTTCAGCACCTCGACGAGCATTTCGTCCGAGGTGGTGATGATGCGGGAGTTCGCTTGGAACCCGCGCTCGGTGACAATCATGTTGGTGAACTCGTTGACGATGTCCACGTTGGACTGTTCCAGCGTGCCGCCGACGATCTCGCCCGCTCCGGCGACATAGGCCGGGACAATGTGCGCCGAGCCGGTGTTGGCCGAAATTGAAAATTCGTTGTCGCCTTCCTTGTTCAGGCCTTCCTCGTTGGCAAACATCGCGAGGGCTATCTGGGCGATGGGCTTAACCACATTGTTGCTGTATTTGCCCTGAATCACGCCCGACTGGTCCACGCCGAACGTTTCGAGCACGCCCATCTCCCACCCGTTCTGCATGTAGGCGCGGGTGGTAAACTGGGAGGCGTACTGTGTGACGCCGTCGATGGGGCTGCCGAAGCCGTCGAACACGGCCTCGATGGAGAGGGCTGCCACAGCGCGGCTGCTCGCTCCGTTGGCTCCCACCGGGGACGGGTCGAACATTATCGGCCCTTTGTTTCCGCCGAGGCGGGTCGTGTTAATCAGACCGTTGTTGTTGAACACCAGTTCGCCGCTGAGTTTGGCGGTGGAGGAAATGCCGTCGATGGCGTCCATGCTGTCGAATGCAAAGACATCGTCATAAGGCAACTCCGCTCTCCAGTACCAGCGATTCTGAAAACTGGTAAGCTCGGTGAGGTCGTAGTTGGAGCCGACGTGAGTGAAAACGAACTGAAGCGTGTGGGCGTCTCCGAGGGAGTCATAAACGTCGATGGATGTCCTGTAGGTCTCTGCCGAGTTGAAGAGTTTGGAGACCTTGGAGGTTGGCTGTGTGGAAGTGGCCTGATCGTTGATGGCCTGCCCGTTGATGGACGAGAACATGTTGTTGAATTCTGTCCTAGCGTTGCCCGCGCCGTTCGCGCTCACTTCCTGCCATTCCTGAGCGAAATCCGCCCAGCGGCTGTTCATGATTTCTGCTGGAGGCGTAAGGCTTCTCTGTTCGGTGGTGTAGTCGGCTGTAAGGCTGATGGTTCCTGTGAAATCCGCGCTTAACGTGCCTGTCGCGTCGAGTGCGCCTAATCCACCGAACACTGCGTTCGCCGTCGCGCCGTCCCAAATCAGGGATATGTTCCCAGTCGCGGCGTCGATGGTGTAATGCACGTTCTCAACAAGCTGCAAGTTCGGCGCGCCGGTCACGCCGTTGGTCTGTGTGCGGTAGCTGAAAGTAATCACATCTGTCGCAGCGGGTTGAACATTGTCAACATTGTTGAAGTACACTCTCGGCGCGCCTGTCGCGCTCGTCGAGATGTGATACTCGTTGGCAGCTCCCGTAAAGGAGGAGACGTTTCGCCATGTGGTTCCGTTGACGGTCAATTCAGCCGTTCCGTCTATCATGCCGAGCGTTCCGCCGTTCGTGTATCCCGTCCAGTCGCTTAAATTCATATAAGAGTACATCGTTGTGGGATTCGCCGGGTTGGCTGGGCCGACAGGCGCGTTTGTCACTCCCGTATTCGTCAGGAAAGACCTTACGACTTGGCCGTAGATCTGAGCGGAGCCGTTGATATCGCCGTAGTCGAGAGTGAGGTTGTTCGTCTGGTAGTCGAAGTTGCCGACATGCTCGCGGGTCATGGCGTTGCCGAGTCCGCCCTGATTGATGCCGAGGCGGGTTCCGGTCAGCGTCGGGTATGTGGAATCCTGAAGCATGAACGCCTGCCTTATTCCTGAACCCGACACCGCGTTGATATTCACGGTGATGCTGTTGAAGTTGCCGGTTCCGTCGACTTCATTGTTGTAGATGTAGAACTTCGCCTCGTCGGAATTGTACTTGACGGTGGCGTTGAGGGTGCCGTTGATATCCGCGGCGTTGAGCGCGTTCTGAATCGCGGTCTCAAGGTTGCCGATGGTGGTATCGTTAGTCACTTGGAAATAAAGATACTTATCGGCGTTGTAAGGCATTGTGCTCTCGGCGCTCGACTGAGCGTCCCAAGCAAGGGTGTACCCATTGAGATCGTTAGTTGAGTAAATAACTCCTGAACCCTCGTCTATGGAGTACAAGTTGGCAGTAGTGCCGAGACCTGCCGCGATAGCAGCTCTATCAGCGAGTTCCTGCGGACTCAAGAAGACGCGTGTCATTGCAGGAAGAATGCCGGAAGGCGTGAGCGTTATGCTCGATGTGTCCATCGGCAGTTCCGTCGGATCGGCCAGATTGCTGTATTGGATAACATCTCCGACGCCGGCGTACGTGATGGTTGTGCCGCTCGTCAGGATATTCTCGCTAAGGCCTAGGGTCTGCTGGTTCTGATACAGCGTGTTCACGTTGATTTCTATCCAGTCGCCCTCTCGGATTCCGAGGTGGGTGGGCGAGTACTGGTTGGTGTACGACTCGTAAAGGTCGACGAGCAGGTCGTTCTTGGTTGCCCAGCCTTCCTTGGGGTCTACGCCGTCCGCGATGAGCGAGCGGGACGTCTCGTCCAAGTTGCAAGCGAGAGCGACTTGAGTGGTGGCGGCGGCTTCGAGTTTCTCGCCGTAAACGAACGAGATGTCTTCGACCGGGCGCTGTGTGTCGATGGAGAAGTTGTGGTCTTCGTCCACGAGCACGCGCGACCAGCCCTGAACATACAAGCCGTTGGCGTTCACGAGGCTGCCTTCCTTGTCGAGGCCGAAGGAGCCGTCGCGAGTGTAAACGGTGCTGCCGGAGCCGTCCTGAAGGACGAACCAGCCGTTGCCGTTGACGGCGACGTCTGTGAGGCGTCCGGTGGTTTCGAGCTGCCCTTGGGTCATGATGTTGGTGACGGCGGCGGTAGTAACGCCGAGACCGACCTGAAGGGGGTTCGTGCCGCCGCGCCCGTTGCGGGGCGAGGAAGCGGATGAGTATGTGCGGCTCAGCAGGTCGGCAAAAGTCGCGCGTCCCATCTTGAAGCCGTAAGTGTTAACGTTGGCGATGTTGTTGCCAATCACGTCCATGCGGGTCTGGTGGTTTTTCAGGCCAAGCACACCCGTGTAAAACGATGAGTTCATGTGATCCTCCCGTTAGAATTGCCGAAGAGCCTCGCTGGGCGCGCGACGCGCGCTTCGCGCCGGAAACCCGGGCTTATGCCCTGAGTCCGGAGGTCCTCGCCGCTTGGGAGCTTGTTAAATCGAGTCGAGCGGGTTTGCCACCTTGGAGAGAACAAACCGCTTTGCGCTCCCTATGCGCGCGTCGGACTGCTATTCGGTTGTTTCGCCGCCTCAGTCATTCGGCGGCATTTCATGGGGGGCTTCCTCGGAGAGGTCCGGCCCCTTGTTGCCGATCGACTACGCGAGAACCGCGCTGTCGATGTTCGTTATCACGTTCTCCTTCATGTTTTCCATATCGATCGCCGTAATGACGGTGCGATTGGACACGCTGACCACGAAGGCCATGCCGTTAAGGAGAACGAGCGATTCCCTAGCGCCCTTGCTTCCGGCGCGGTCGACGGCCTTTGCCAGACGCTCCATATCGGCGGCGTCAAGCTCTATTCCGCGTTGTTCAAGGCGTTTCGTCGCGTGCCCCGAAAACTCCACCGCTCCGGTCTTCTGTTCCAATATCCGCTGGAATTCAGTCTTGACGTCCGACTGACGGCTTGTCTGCGGAGAAGATATCGGAAGCCCGATCTGCTCGACCTGCTGCGGCCTGATTGTCTGAGGCCCGTAAATCTTGGAAACCACTTAGTTCACCTCCTTCTTTGAAAAATCCAATCGCCTTATTCTGTCGGCTTCGTTATGGCGAACACGGTGGAGACATCAACGAGTTCCGTCCCGACGATGAGTCTCGGTTCGCCGTCTATGACTTCCACTGCTTCAACGAGGCCTTCGCCTGTCGTCCCGTCCGTGTTGTACCATCCGACCTGCTGGCCTATGAACGCGCTCGCCTGCGCCAACGTCTGCATGACAAGCATCTTCTCGAAGCTCTCGTTCAGATTCATCATCTGTTCGAGAGAGTTGAACTGGGCCAGTTGAGCCACGAAATCTTCGTTCTTCATCGGGTCCAACGGGTCCTGATACTTCATCTGAGTTACGAGAAGCTGCAGGAACGCGTCTTTGCCGAGTTCGTTCGAAGCAGTTTTGGACTGCGCCAATTGGTCTGCTGAAAACTGCTCTATTAGTTCTACTAGACTCATGATGTCCTCCTTTCTTCGTTGTTCGCTTCAGGCTAGGTAGCTAATGCTTGCTTGTCCGGCGACCGCGCGGCCCGCTAGGCCGTACGTGCCGGTCGTTTCCGAGTCGAAATCGAGGGTAGCCGCGTAACTGTCGGTCATCTCCATCGCCGCGGTTCCATAGTCCGCTTGATAGGAGCCGCCCGGGGCTTCTTCGCGCGCGTTCTGCGGTTGGCCTTGGTTTCCGGCGCTCACTTCGACCTCGAACTTGCCCACTTTGACGCCCATCTCTTCCAGCGCCTGTTTAAGCTGTCCGAGGTTGTTCTCGATGATCGCCTTGACCTCGTTGCTCTGGGCCGTGAACTTGGCCGTCACAACGTCCTGTTCGACCTTCACTTTGAGATAAAGGTCTCCCAGTTCGGCGGGCCGCAGCGCGATACGGATTTCTCCGTTCGCTCCGTTCAGGGCGGTGTATGACATCCTGCCCATTACCTGCGACATCACGCTTTCCTGAAGCCGCTGTCCGCTGTGGGTCGCCGCCGCCGTCTCCGCTTTTGAAATCAGAATCTCTTGAATAGGATTCTGAATCCGTTCGCGTCCCAAGAACGGGATCCGCGAAGCGTCGTCCGCCGCGTTCGCCGCCGCCTTGCCCGAGCTTTCGCTCAACAGGCTCTCTGCCCATTCCCGCGGGTTTCGTCCGGCGCCTTCGGAGAACTCTTGCAGCAGGCTCTTGAGAATCGTCGCCGATTCCAGTTTGCCGGCCAGCATCTTCTCCAAATCGAGCTGCGACTGCTGGTCTCCGAACAGGAGTTTCTGCAGACGTTCGTAAATCTGCACTCTGTCGGAGCCGACTGAGGCAAGCTCTTTCGCCAGCGCTTCCGCGTCCAACGACTTCAGACTGACGTCCGAAGGCGGGTACAGCGGTTCGGCGGTGAAAATCTTGACTCCGTTCTCGCCTGAACCCTGAGCGGGTTTGAGCGTGAAGGCCGCTTTCGCCTTTTCGGAGTCCGCCGCTGTCTGGCGGTCGGTTTCGGCGACAACCTTTTCCTCGTTCATCCGGACTTCGGCTTCCTGCTTGCCGGCCTTCAATTCGGGCAGTTTCGCCAGAATGCTCGACAGTTCTTCGTCGAGCGCCGGTTTCGCCTTTTCAGCCGCCGAAATGTCCAACGGTATCGTCAGAGCTATTTCGGAGTCCTTCAGAGCCGGGTCGGTCATGTCGACCAGTTGAGCGCTTCTCATGCTGTCGGCGCTCAAAGTCAACTTCAGTTCGACAGTCTTCGAAGCGTCCGACGCGTCCGTCAGCTTCAGCGCGAGTTTCATCGAGCCTTCCGGCTCTTCCGATTCGGCGTCCGCTTTCATCAGTTCGGACAGAGGAATCATGATTCCTTTGTCTTCGCCGAGCTTGACCAGAAGGTTCACGCCTTCCAAGTCTTCCGCCGCGATCGCTTCGCGTCCGGCTAGCAGCAAATCAAGGATTTCTCCAAGCTTGCCTTCGCCGTCAAGGCTCAGTTCGAGCGCGAGGGCGTTTTCCGCCTGTTCGGGCTGCTGCTGCGCCGCCGCCGCCATGAGCGCTAGGAGTCTGATAAGAAGCTCCAGCGTCTGTTCGTCCGCCGCGCCTTCGCCTTCTTCGAGTTCCTGTCTCAGCCTCTCAACCAGCGCTTCAAGCTTTCTGTTGGCGTCCGCCTGTTGCCGAGCGATTTCCGCCGCATCGTTCGCGGTGGAATTCGACTGTTCAGGCCTCGCGGCCTTGTCCGCGTCCGCTCCGCTCGTTTTCTGAGCTTCGCGCGCGCTTCCGGCTTCCGCCCTTGAAGACTGCTTTCGAGTCGCTTGGTCTAAGACGCTTCGGAACTTGCCCGGCTGCGAATTCTCGTCGACCCTTTGAGGAAATGGCTCCGGGGATTTCACGGCGCTTCCGCCTGAAATCAACCCAAGAAACAAATCCGTCGCTTGCATCTACCATCACCTCCTTTCTATTAAGTTGTAAGGTTTATCACCCCCAAAGAAATTATCATTATCATACGCGCCGTCGGGCGCGGGTTTCAGCCTCTTGCTCTCGCCAGCATTCTGGCAAGTTGCGCGGATTTCACGGGATCGAACGCGGCGAGTATGTCCGCCACCGTCTTGTCCTTCATTGCCGCTAGTATCCCCACTTTTTCGTCGTCGTTCAAATTGTTAAGAATATCGACAGTCGTGTCCGCCGGAAGATTTTCAAATATTTTTGCGATAAGCCTGTAGTTCTGGGAGCCGACCGGAGAGACAAGCTCCGGGATGCCTGCTCCGGGAAGCGCCTGAGGAGCCGTCGCCGCGATCGCCTGCGAAGCCGCCGGAGCTGCCGCGGGCTGCACCTCAATGTCGATCTCGCCGTCTGACAGGCTCTTCATCCCGGCGGCCATCTTTTCCATGCCGACCTTCATTTCATCTATATCGGCGGCAACCCCGTTGATTTTCCTCGTCGCTTTCTGGAGGTTTTCTATCTGACGTTCGGCGCGCTCCAGTTTGGCGTAGAGCTGCTTGACGTCTATGGTCTGCTCCGGGGTCATGATTTCTTTCCAGCTTTCCCTATGCAGAGGCCTAGTGAAAAAGCTCAACACCGGCACATTCTTGGTTGACCTGTAAATAGCCTCTTCCGGCCCTCTTAAGGCTCCGGACAGATGAAGCACGGCAATGAGCAGCAGAACCGACACTCCGGCAAGCCCCACCCAAAGCCATGTCGAGCCTCGGCCGGACGCCTCAGGCTGCGCGCGTTCTTCTGTTTTCACCGCTTTCTTCGCCATATCTAGCATCTCTCTTTCCTATTATTTCCGCTCTGTCTATTCGTCATCCGCCTGACAACATATTCAGTATGCGGCCAACGTAATCCTGTGTTTCCTTGTATGGCGGAGTTCCGCCGTATGTCTCCACCGCTTTCGGCCCCGCGTTGTACGCTGACAACGCTTTCTTGGTGTCTCCGCCAAACCGATCAAGCATCTGCTTTAGGTATCTGGCCCCGCCGTCTATGTTCTGCGCCGGGTCGAACGGATCGGACACATTGAGGTCTCTTGCCGTGCCGGGCATCAACTGCATCAGCCCCATCGCGCCCTTGCTGGACACCGCTCTGGGGTTGAAGTTCGACTCGGCCTTTATCACCGCTTTCAACAGGCTCTGGCTCAAATCGTACTTATCCGCCGCCTGAGATATCAGCGGATCGAAAGTCGCCGCTCCGGGAACCGGCCGGGTAAACGTTCCGGGCGCGAACAACTCGTCCCCGCCCCGCTCTTTTATCGATTTCGCCGGGGCCGTCCCGGCGCTGTTTTCAAGCTCTTTCTGGAAAGCGGAATTGTCCACTTTCGGAAATATATTCGCGCCGAACTTCTGTTGTATATTTTCTATGCGCTCCATCATGCTGACAATTCCCCAGCCTTCGGCCCGGTTGCTTATCCGTATGATGTTGTCGTTCATCGGCATCGTCTGTCGTCTCCCGCTATTTACGCCATTCTGCTTGAAGCGGCGTCCATTCCTTTTTCAGACCTCATGTGCCTTACGGTCCCCATATCGTCCAGCAACTTCTGGTCTTTCACGGCTTCGTCGTATGAATATCTCCCGTAAGCCGACTCTTTCGCTTTCACAAGGACTTCCTTGCTCCTCTTCGCCTCGACCAGAACCTGCTGCGCGGCGGCCATTTTCTTGCTCGTCTCGAACACCCTTTCCTGCTGTCTTGCTATCTGTTTCTCGATGACGAATATATATGTCTGAAAGAACGCCAGTTTCGTCACCGAAATATCCGTCTGCGCCGTCTCGTCCCTCATCGCCTCGTGATACCTGTAGCGCATATCCTTGAGCGTGTCCTCTCTTTTTTTCTCTTCGAGGTGCGCCCTTTGTTTTTCCGCAAGCTCCATCTTCTTCTGCTCTTCGATGAACTCGCGATATTTGAGAACCGGCTGAAGCCTGAATTTAAACATAATCAGCCGAATATTCCTTTCAGAGATCTCTTTGCGTCTTCATATTCTATTTTCTCGAACAACCCCTGCCTGATGTAGTCGTTCATGCGGTCGATGCGCGTGATTGCGTAGTCGATTTTCGGGTTGCTGTCCTTCACATAAGCGCCGATGTTGATAAGGTCTTCGGCGTCTCTGTGGGTGGCCATTATCTCGACGAATCTGCGGGAGAGTTGCAGATGCTCCTCGGAGGTGACATCCGGCATAACACGGCTTATGCTCTGCATGACATCCACCGCAGGATAGATGTTGCGCGCGGCCAACGCTCTGGACAACACTATGTGTCCGTCCAGAATCGACCGCACAGTGTCCGCCACCGGCTCGTTCATGTCGTCGGCTTCCACAAGCACGTTGTAAAGGCCAGTGATAGAGCCTTTGCCGGACATCCCGCTGCGTTCGAGCAGCTTCGGCAGCATGGTGAACAGGGACGGCGGGTATCCGCGCGTCGCCGGCGGCTCGCCAGTGGCCAACCCGAGTTCCCTTTGCGCGTACGCGAATCTTGTTATTGAATCTATCATTAATAATACGTTCTTGCCCCTGTCCCTGAAATACTCCGCTATCGCGGTCGCCAAATACGCCCCTTTGATTCTCATCAGCGGGGATTGATCCGACGTCGCAACCACCACTACCGATCTGGAAAGCCCTTCTTCCCCAAGGTCTCTTTCGATGAACTCGCGAACTTCGCGTCCGCGCTCGCCGATAAGACCGATTACGTTCACGTCGGCCTTGGTGAACCGGGCAATCATTCCTATGACCGAGCTTTTTCCAACGCCGGAGCCTGAGAAAACGCCCATCCTCTGGCCTTTTCCCACTGTGAATAGTCCGTCAATCGCCCTTATCCCCAGCGGCATAGGTTCGGTTATCCTGCGTCTTTCGAGCGGCTTGGGCGGCGTCGCGTGAACCTGCACCGGGACCGCGTTGGGAATCCTTCCCAATCCGTCGATCGGATTGCCAAGGCCGTCCACCACCCGCCCGATGCTGTCTTCCGAAACCATAACGGAAAGAGGCTTGCCGGAAGCGTGAACCTCGCATCCGGGACTGATTCCGTGCATATCCGCGAAAGGCATGAGAAGCAGTTTGTCGTCTCTGAAGCCGACCACCTCGCACGGGATGGGCGAGTTTCCATTCTGCGGATAGATGACGCAGTATTCGCCCATAGCCGCGCCGGGACCGCGCGATTCGATTATCACGCCGATCACATCCGTCACCCGGCCTATCTGCCTGACCAGATTGAGATTGCCGATCAGCTCTTTGAAATCGCTGACCCTGCGGGACGGTTGGGCTGTCTTAATGTTCATATCTTAATATACCGGCTCGCGGGCGCTTACTCGTCTTCGCCCTCGACCGCCTTCAATACGGCTTCCTGAACTTCTCCGAACTGCCTGTCTATCTGCGCGTCCACGACCCCGCTCTCGGTCTGCACGATGCAACCGCCCGGTTCAACCTGCGGCGACGCCTTGAACTTTATCGACTCGTGATTCTGCACGACCGCGCGAATCTCGTCCGACGACCCCTTCAGAACCTCGATGTCAAGCGGATTGACGTGGATAACGAACTGTTTTTTGAAGCTGACTTTCGACAGCGCGTTCTTCACCACCGCCAGCACTGTGGTCGGATCGGTCATTATCTCTTTGTGAAGCACTTTTTCGGCGACCGCGAGCGCCATCTTGACTATATCGTTCTGGGATTCCGCGAGTATCTCGGTGTGGTACATTTTAAGTTGGTCGATGACTTGGCTCATCATGCTGACGGCCCCGGCGGCTTCCTCGGATGCCGCGTTCTTGCCCTTGCCGTAACCGTCCTCATATCCTTTTTTAAAGCCGTCCTGTTCGCCCGAAGAATAACCGGAGGCGTAAGCCTGCTTCATGTTCTGGTCGGCGTCGGCGGCGGCCTGCGCGCGCGCCTGCTCGAGTTCGAGAGCGGCGTCCCGGCGCGCCCGTTCCGTCTCGTCAGAGGCTTCCCGGCGCATTCTGGCGGCTTCTTCGCGCGCTACCTGCGTTATCTCCGCAGCCTCGCGCTGGGCGGCCTCGAGCGCGGCTTTCGCCGCCCGCGAATGCTCGGCTTCGCGCTCTTGCGAGCCAGCCTCGCCTTCGTCCGGCTCCTCCGGCATGAACAACTCTTCCGGAAACTCCGAAAATGTCATCAGCCGGATTTTTCCGCCGTTGCTTCCCACTTCAGCTTGTTTGATTATACGCATATCAGACTACCGTCCGTTTTTTTTAGAGCATCTCTCCGCCCTCGGACCTGTAGTCCGAGATTTCTCCGGATTCGATCATTCCTCTGATGGTGTTCACAATATGCTGCTGCGCCTCTTCTATTTCCCTGAGCCGCACCGGGCCTGCGAAATCCATGTCTTCCTTCAACATTTCCGCCGCCCTCTTCGACATATTTCCATACACCTTCTGCTGCACTTCGTCCTTCATGTTCTTCAGCGCGGTGGCAAGCTGCGCGCTCTCCACCTGCCTGAGCACCTGCTGCAAGTCCCTGTCGTTGATCTTCACGATGTCCTCGAACACGAACATCCTCTTCTTGATCTCTTCGGCCAGTTCGGGGTCTTCCTCGGACAGCTTGTCCATGATCTCGGACTCCGTCTTCCTGCCCACCCTGTTGAGGATTTCCACCACGCCGCCGATTCCGCCAGCCTCCGTGTACTCCGGGGACAGCACCATCGATAGCTTTTTCTCCAGCACCTTCTCAACTTCCTTAATAACTTCGGGGCTGGTTCTGTCCATCAGCGCGATGCGCTTGGTCACCGAAACCTGCAACGCCGGGTCATTGAGGGCCTTCATGATGTATGAAGACTGCGCGGGCGACAGATAGGAAAGGACGAGCGCGATAGTCTGAGGATGCTCGTTGCGGATGAAGTTTAACAACTGGTTCGGATCGCTCTTGCGGGCGAATTCGAACGGCGCGACGTCCAAGAACGTGGAGAGCCTGTTGATTACGTCCATGGCTTTGCCCGTTCCCAGAGCGCGCTCCAGCACATCCCGCGCGTAATCTATGCCCCCGGCCAGTATGTACTCCTTGGCCATCGCCAGATTGTAGAATTCCTCAAGAACTCCCGCCTTGTCCTTAGGCGACAGCTTGTTGAGGCTGGCAATTTCCAGAGTCAGCCGCTCGATTTCGTTGTCGGACATGTGCTTAAAAATGTCCGCGGCTATCTCCGGGCCGAGCGCCACCATCATCATGGCGGCTTTTTTAATTCCGGTGTTCTTTTCGTCCTTTGCCATTTATGCGGCTCCCGTGAGTAGGTCCGGGATATCGGTCCCGGCCCCTTTATGTCAGTCGGTGTCTTGGAACAGCCATGAGCGCACTATCAAAGCCGCGCCCTCAGGATCGTCATGTATCATCCGAAGCACTTCTTCCTTTATCTTCTCTCTCATCCTCTGCTCGTCCGACAACTCAGGCGCAAGCAATTCTTCGACAGGCACAGGCTCTTCGAGAACTTCCTCCTCGAACTCCGGCTCCTGCGGCAACTCCTCGCGCACCACCCACGTCCTCATCGCCAGCAACGAGATCACCAGCGTCAGTAGAATCAGGAAGATTATCAGCCCAACCCGCGTCCAGTACTTCACCGTCTCCATCTTTTGGTCGAAGATCCACTCTTCCTTCGGCCCCGGCTCGCCCGGCATGAACCTTATCGGCACCACGCTCACTTTGTCCCCGCGCTGCTCGTTCAGGTTCGCCGCGCTGATGACGTTCTCCCTGATTTCCATAATTCTTCTTCTCGTCAGGTACGTCTCTTCCCCGACCTTTATGTTCTCGTCGTTCAGCATCACGGCGACCGACATCATCCGTATGTCGCCCTGATTCTTCTGCGTCTTGTCCAGTCGACGCGATATCTCGTAGTTCCTTGTTTCTTCTGTCCTGTTGTACTCCGCGTTGCCCTCGGCCAACCCCTTGTATCCGGGGATGTTCGATGTCGTCCCCGGCACTCCGATTTCAGGAACGGTTCCCGTGCCGAGATATTTCTCATCGATCAGTTGTTCGCTTCGGACTATCCCGCTGTCGCCCACCACCGGAGTGTAAATTTCATCCTCTATTTCGTGGGAATCGTAATCAAGTTCGATAGACACCACGACCACCGTGTTGTCCTCGCCGAACACTTTCGATAGAGCCGCAAAGACTTTCTTCTGGTAGATGTCTTCGAGAATCGCCTTGTGCCTCAACTGAAGCTCGGTCAGCTTCATCTTTTCCTGCATTTTTTTCTTTTCATCGAACTCGGAAAGAATATTTCCCTGAGAGTCGACCACTATGACGTTTTTCGGGTCAAGCCCCTCGACAGAGGATGAAACCAACCGGACGATGCCGCTTACCTGATCCTCCGAAAGAGTCTTCCCTTTCACAAGCTGGACGGCGACCGAGGCCGTAGATTCTTCCGTATCAACAACGAACAGACTCGGCTCCGGCTGAACCACCATCACCCTCGCCTGCTCGACGGCTTCGAGGCTCATAATCGTCCTTGATATCTCGCCCTCTATCGCCCTCTTGAGGTTGACTTTCTGCGTGAAGTCCGTCACTCCCAGCCGGGTGGCGTCGAACAGTTCGTAGCCTACCGTGCTCTTCGCCGGAAGCCCCTTGGCCGCAAGCTCGTTCCTCAGTTCGTAGACCATTTTCTTGTCCACCATGACGGCCTTGCCGCTCTGCTCGATCTTGTACGGAGTTTTTGTCTTCTTCAACTCCTGCACTATCGCGCTGGCGTCTTCCGGTTCGAGGTTCGTGAAAAGAGGCTCGAAACCCTTCTGTCCGCCACGGACCAAGGCAAACATCAACACAGCGACAGCAAGAAGCGCCACCGCTCCGGCCGCTCCCGCCGCTATCATCCGCTGCCTTTTGTTCGTCCGGGTCCAGAACTCGACCGCGCTGTCCTTCAGTTTCAAAAAACGCTCTTTCATTCGGCGCGCTCCCGTGTGTCAGTTTATACGGCGGTTCTCATCAGCGTGTTGAACGCCTCGACCGCCCTGTCTCTTATCTCCAGCGTCAAGCTCATCGCTATGCTGGCCTTCTCAATCGCTATCATCACCTGATGGATATCTTCGACTTCGCCCAGCGCGAGTTTGAACGCCATCTCGTCGGCGTGAGTCATCATGTCGTTCGTCGTTCCGACCGCCCTTTGCAACATCTGCGCGAACGTCTCATCCGTTTTCGCGGGCGTGTCCGTCTCGAACGGAAACGGGGAACTCGGCCTTACCGGCCCGATCGACTGTACCGGGTCTATCGTCGTCATGTTCTAATCCTCGTTTTCCTCTAGTCGCCGCGCGGCTTGCGCGCGGCCCTTATGCCGCCCTGTTTCAGGCGTTGCCTATCGATATCGCTTTCATCGCCATCGCTTTGGCGGAATTTATCGCCGTCACGTTCGCCTCGTACGCTCTTGACGCGGATATCATGTCCACCATTTCCTTGATGACGTCCACATTCGGATACGCCACATAGCCTTCGTTGTTGGCGTCCGGATGCCCCGGCTCGTATCTGAGCCTCGGCGGCGCGGGGTCCTTCATCAGTTCCAGCACCTTCACTCCTTCGCCGGGATTCTGCATCTCAGTTTTAATCTTCATCGGGAGAAAGGGGAACTTCCTGAAAGTCATGTCCGTCTTTGACGCGAACACCACCAGTTGCCTCTTGAACGGGCCGCCTTCGGGCGTGCGCGTCGTGTCCACGTTCGCTATGTTTCCCGCGATGACGTCCATCCTCAATCTCTGCGCCGTCAGCCCCGATGCGCTCGCGTCTATCGATGTGAACATTCCGTTGTTCGTCATGGCCTTATCAACCTTTCTTCATCATCTGCCGGAGATAGCTTTCTTTATCCCGGCCGTCTTTCTGTCCATAGCCTCTACAACCGCGTTGAACAGCAATTGATTCTTCGCCAACTCCGCCATCTCGACATCGATGTCAACGTTGTTGTCGTCCGCCCTGCTGAAGGTGTCGTTCTGCCTCCAGATCGTCGGCTTCACCGAATCTATGCTTTTCGAAGGATTGATGGGGATATGTCTGCCGTCCGTCCTGAAACCGGCCAGCCTGCTCGGAGTTCTTTCTATCGCCGCTTTGAACGCGTCCTCGAAATTGACTTCCGATCTTTTGAAGTGCGGAGTGTCAACATTCGCTATGTTGTTCGAGATTACTTTCTGCCTGACGGACGCGGTGTCGAGAGCTTTCGTCATCGCCACCATCGGCATACTTTTAAACAATTTATCAAGCACGCTCCGCCTCCGACAATATCAAAAATATAGCTTCGCTCCTAAAATCTTACTTAATCTATATTAAATATAGAATACTGTCAACATAAAATTCACATAAAAAGGGATGTGATTTTCAACACAACGGCTACCGCCTCATCCTTTCTTGTCGAAAAATTGCGGCGTCTCGTCTGTGGGTTTTTTCACAAATTTGTTGAAGATGTTCTGCGATTTTCTTACCAGTTCCAACGAATCCTTGCTTGCTTTCATGTCCTTTTGTATAGCATCCATCATCAATCCCTGCACAACCGCCAACTCCTCCACAAGCGTTATAAGCGTTGGAAAAAGCTCCAGCGCCGCCCTTTTTTCGGCTTCTGACACCTTGCCGGACGGCTTGCCGTCAATGAAAGGAATTTGTGAAAAAATCGCCTTTACCCGATCAAATTCATCAACAAATTCTATTACATTTGCGGCGAAATCCGTTCCCGCCGCCCCGCTCTCGATTTTTTTCAGAGCCGGCAATGCTTTCGCCTGAAGGAGTTCCGCCGCGTGGATGCACTCTTCCAGCGACTTCACCAAAGTTGTGTTTTCTTGTTTAGCCATTTTAGTCAATTCAACGGACAAATTATATACTAACAAAACGGCGAATAAAATAGTTTTTCAAAAGATGAAAAAAGGCGGATTATTGAGTCTGCTTGAGATATTCGCCTTTGACGTTGGGCATAGACGCCGGCTGGGACTTCACAACCCCTCTGGCGGGAACGGCGCGGTTTTCGCTCAGATGGTCATCCATCTCATGCGTCAGACCTTCCTCGCTCAGCTCCCACTGTTCGAGAAATTCGCGCAACAACTCTGCTTGTCCGGCAGGCGCTTTGCCGGATTTCGGCTCGACGAGAACATTTCCGGCGGCCGCATAAAAAACCTCGTCGGGGGCGCGCGTCGCAACCACCGCCGCTCCGCGCCCCTGATGCGCGGCCATCTGCGGAGACAGTTCGAGGGCAGCCAGCATCGCGCCGCGCCCGCCTAGCTGCTTTTCGATTCCGTTGTACAAGCCTCTCGCCGCGTTCTCTCTAAAAATATCGTCCTTCAATAACTCGAAATCGCTGTGGTGCGTCATGAAACCCAGTTCGGCAATAATCGCTTTAGCTCTTGTCGCCCGCAATACGGCGAGTTTCTTTCTCTCAACTGTTCCTAGTCCGCCGCATCCGAGCGCGTTCTCCATTTCGTCGTAAACAGCCTTCGCAAAATCCTTAGTCGTGTCCGAATAATAAAGAGCCATCGCCCCTCTCACATGCTGCTTCTTTTCGTGGTTGGGCAGAGCGTTTGCGTGAACGCTTATAAACAATTCCGCTCCCGCTCTGTTCGATATCGCCGACCTCTCGTCCAGAGGAATAAAAATGTCGGTTTCGCGCGTCATCACGATTTTTGCGCCCGCTGCCGACAATATTTCCTTCAGTCTCATTGAAACGTCCAGAACTATGTCCTTTTCGTCCACGCCGTCGTACTGCGCGCCGGGGTCTTTTCCGCCATGTCCGGGATCGATTGTCACCACTCTGCCGTATACGGACGGTTGCATCACCCTAAGAATCAGCGCTTGGCCGCTCTTTTCTTTTTCTATCTTCACTTCGGCGGGCAACAAGGTGTCTATAACCACGCGAGCCGCGTCCGTCCCCGCATCCTTGCGCGAGATTCTCACCGCCTTAACAATCCCCTCGCCTACGATTTTCTCGATCGGCCCTGAGGCCGGCGCGTATCCGGGAAAATCAAAGACATGTTTCGGCGGGTTGTCCGTCGACCATCTGGTGTGCGTGGCGTCTCTATTGAACTCGAATCTTAATTCGACGCTGTCCTTGAGCTTCTTTACGCTCATTTCGGGGAAAGGAATCCCGCCGCCGGCTGAAGGCTCCTTTACGGTCGCCCTGCCGGTTGCGCTGTCCGTGGCGATATCTAGTTTTACGGAATGCTTGAGATCGAAAACCACTCTCGCGATTTCGGGGTCCCTGCTGTTCTGCGCGATTCTTATGGTTTTTATATGTTCGGAATTCACATCTATGGTTTCGTTTAATTTTTCAAAGAAAGCTCCCTGCGCGTCGAGCACGAGGCGATCAGGATTCGACAGGTAGAACGCCTTGAACACGATGGGGCCGGAAAAAGAAAACTCCGCCGCCGCTCCTGATTGATTTTTCGTCAATGAAACTACGGGGCCGGACACGCTCGAAGCGTATCCGCGGGAGGTTAGCGCGAGCGCTGAGAGAACCGCTATCAGCGCGGCCCGTTGGAACAGCCGTGTGGCGCGCGTTTTCATATTCGTCGCTCAGGGGGAGCGTGGGGTGTATGGAGGCGGCGGGAATTGAACCCGCGTCCGAAGAATCCAACCGGCCCGCGTCTACATGCTTAGTCCACTATTTGATCTCGGACCGCCAACCCCCTGTGGACCGGGTTTCGGCGTTCCACGTCCCGGAGTTTCTTTCGCGCCCTTACCGGGTATCGGAGCGCGGCATCCGATCGAGCGTCACCCGACCCGTACCTGACCGGCAAAAGTCCGGCGGATGTCGCGGAATTAAGCCGCGAGAGCTAGTTCGTTGTTTGCACTTAACTTGTGTTCCCGCCGTTTTTCGAGACTGCGGGGATCTCGGCATGCTGCAGATCGACTGTAAAAACCCCGTCGAGCCCTTACGCCCCCCTTTCTTTTTCTTCATTCCCCCTGAGCGAATACTATTGCGAGCGAGTCCGCATTTTTACTTCGCGTCTCGCTTCTTTGTCCAACTCTCTTTTAATAATATCATCCTTTTTGTCATATTTTTTCTTGCTTTTCGCAAGTCCTATCTCAAGTTTAGCCCGATTTCCCTTAATATACATGTATAACGGCAAAATTGTCAGCCCTTTTCTCTGCACTCTCCCTATTATCGAATCAATTTCTCTCCTGTGCAAGAGCAGTTTCCTATCCCTGAATGGGTCATGGTTGAAATATTCCCCGCTCTGCTTATATGGAGCTATCCGGGTCTGCGTCAGCCACGCCTCCCCCTCGATAATCTTAACATACCCTTCTTTCAGACTTACTCCGCCGTTTCTGGCGGATTTAATCTCCGAGCCTTTCAATACTAAACCGGCCTCGTACTTGTCGAGTATCTCGTAGTCGAAAAACGCTTTTTTGTTTTTCGCGATTAGCTTCGTTTCCGCCTGTTTTGCCATAAAGCCCGTTATCTGAGTTTCCTGTGCTTGAATTTTTTAGCGTGCGGCCCCATGTAGTCGTCCACAATCTGGCCCGAACCCCGAAGCAAGTATTTGTAGATGACCAAACCTTCCAGCCCGACCGGGCCGCGCGCGTGCGTCTTGTTCGTGCTTATTCCTATCTCGGCCCCTTTTCCGAACCGGAATCCGTCCGAAAATCTTGTGGACGCGTTGAGGAACACGCAAGCGGAATCCACGTTTTTGAAGAAAAACTCCGACGCTTTATTCGAACCCGTCACTATGGAATCCGTGTGTTTCGAGCCGTGTTTGTTGATGTGCTCCACCGCCGCCTCGATTGAATCCACGACCTTCAATGAAACGATAAGGTCGAGGTATTCTGCGTCCCAGTCGGAAGGTTTCGCGGCCTTGAGTCCTTTCGCGAGCCGTCGGGACGCCGCGCAACCTCTGACTTCTACGTTGTGGTCCGCCAGAGCGCGGGCGAGTTGCGGCAGGAATACCGCAGCTATGTCCTTGTGAACCAGAATCGTCTCCGCCGCGTTGCAGGCGGCAGGATACTGAGTCTTGGAGTCGATGGCAATCGCCGTCGCCAGATTCCAGTCCGCCCCTTTGTCGATATAGACATGGCAGACGCCGTCCGCGTGCCCTAGCACGGGAATGCGCGTGTTGTCCTGAATGTACCTTACGAACTCATTGCTGCCGCGCGGAACTAGCAGGTCGATGTATTCGTCCATCGCGAGCACGCTTTTCACTTCGCGGCGCGTCTCTATCAACTGCGCCCAGCCCGCGGGGACTCCGGGAACCGCCTCTGCGGCGGCGCAGAGCGTGTCTTTAAGAACCCTGTTCGTCCTCGCGGCTTCGGAGCCTCCTTTGAGGATGACCGCGTTGCCGGATTTCAAACAGAGGGCGGATATCTGAGGGACGACATCCGGGCGGGATTCGAAAACCGCTCCGATAACGCCTATCGGGCACGAGACCTGTTCTAGGATGAGTCCGTCGTCCATTTCTATTTCCGATATCGCGCGGCCCACGGGGTCGGGCAGTTTCGCAACGCTCTCGACGCCTTCGGCCATGCCCTCTATCTTGACATTGTCCACCATGAGGCGTTTCAGCATCGCCTGAGACAGTTTGCCAGAGGCTACCGCGCGTCGGGCGTCAGCCACATCCGCCGCGTTCGCTTTCAGAATCGCGTCCGCGTTCGTTCTGAGCGCCGCCGCCATCGCTTTGAGCGCAACTCTTTTCCGGCTGTCCTTGAGGTTGGCGAGTTCGAGCGCCGCCGCCCGCGCCGCCGCCGCCTTTTTCTTAAGCTCGTTGTCAGTTCCCGCCATGTCCGTTTCCCCCGTCAACGTCAATTCCACGCCGGTTTCATGCGTCCGGCGCGCGCGAAGCCCGCGCTTTGCGTATCCTTATATAATCGGTTATATCCGTGAAATATTCAATCGCCCATGTTCTGAATTCGCGTTAGAACAGAGTCAGGTCGTCCCTGTGAATCACGTCGTCGGATATCTTGTGTCCGAGTAAATTAATAATATCGGACGATTGTCGTCCCATGATTTTTTTAATTTCCTCAGAGGAATAACTGACCAGTCCTTTTGCGAAGCACATGCCGGACTCGCCGCAGACCTGAACGCAGGCTCCCCGGTCGAATTTTTTCTTTACGGCAACAATGCCGCTCGGAAGCAAGCTTTTGCCTTTCTTCTGAATCATCTCCCGCGCGCCTTCGTTCACAACAATTCTGCCTTCGGGCAGACATCCGATCAGCCACTTCTTGCGCGCCGAAAGAGGGGTGGGTTGAGGCACGAAGGTAGTGCCGATTTTCTCGCCGTCTATCACTCGCGACATTACCGATGGAGTCGAGCCGTCCGCGATAACCATCTTTATGCCTGAGTCCATGCACATCTGGGCTGCTTCAAGCTTTGTGGCCATGCCGCCGGAGCCTCCTGAGCGCGGCCCGCGCGCTTTCAGGAAGAGTTCTTCAGTTATTTCCGTCACTGTTTCCAGCAGGCGCGCGTCCTCGCACACCGCAGGGTCGTCGCTGCAAAGCCCGCTGACGTCTGAAAGGTTTATCAGCAGGTCGGCGTCCACTAGTATCGCCGTCATCGCCGCCAGCCGGTCGTTGTCTCCAAACTTAATCTCCTCTATGGCGACAGTGTCGTTTTCATTGACAATCGGCAAAGCTCTAAGGGCCAGCAGCGCCCTCAGCGTGTTGCGCGCGTTGAGGTATTTCCGCCTGTCGTTTATCACGTCGGGAGTCAGAAGCGCCTGCGCGGCCACTATGCCGTGAGCCGAAAACAGCTCGCTGTATCTGGCTATGAGCATGCCCTGCCCGACCGCCGCCGCCGCCTGTTTCTGATTGATGCTTATCTTTGCCGGGTCCAGATTCAGCATCGGCGCGCCCGTCCTTATGGCTCCTGATGACACCACGACGATGTCCAGCCCGCGCTCATGCAGTCTGGCCGTCTCCTTCACGAAATCCCTCATGTGGGAGCCGTCTATCCTGCCGTCCGGGCCGGTGAGCGTGCGGCTGCCGATCTTTATCACTACTCGCTTCGGTTTTTTAATTTTCGACATCTTCAGTCAGTCCTAAAGATTGCGATATCGCGGCTCTCAGGTCTTCAAGCCCTTCTCCCCGCGCCGCGTCTATTTCGATGTCCCGAGCCGCGCCTTTGAGAGCGCTTTCCGCGTCTCGCCTGTTATACACCACAAGCCGTTTCTTTTCCAGATACTCAGGGTCGTAAGCGGCAAGCTCTCGCAGCAGCGTTTCCACCTGAGCTTCCGGTTCCGGCGCTCCGGGGCGGGAATCTATCAACAACACGATTAGCTCCACTCTTCGCAGATGCCGCAGAAAGAAGTTGCCCACTCCGCGCCCTTCGGACGAGCCGTCGGCTAGCGCTGGCATGTCCAGCATTCTGAAGCTCGCGAACTCCCCTGCGCCGCAAACGCCTATGTACGGTTTCCTCGTCGTGAAGTCATATTCGCCGACGGGAGTTCGGGAGCCTGTGAGAGCGCGGACGAGAGTGGATTTTCCCGCTCCCGGAAAACCAATGACGGCCGTTTCGGAGGGTATGCTGTATTCAAGAGAAAGCGCGCGCTCCTCGCTTTCGCCGCCCGGCTCGAATTCGAGCGGAACCCGGTTTTTGGGAGTCGCGAAATGCATATTGCCTCTGCCGCCGGAGCCGCCGGCGGAGACTATGATTTTGTCGCCGTTAGCAGCAAGGTCGGCCAAAAGTTCGCCTGTCTCGGCGTCCATAACCGAAGTTCCGGCCGGAACGCGAACGACAAGGTCGGCGCCCGCGCGTCCGTATTTTCCCGATTTTCCGCCGGCCCCTCCGGAGGGCGCGCGAAAAATAGTTCCGGGTTTGATGTCTCTGAGGGAATTGACTTTGTCGTGGGCCGCTATGATCACGTGACCGCCGCGCCCGCCGTCTCCGCCGTCCGGGCCGCCGCGCGGCACATATTTCTCTCTTCTGAAACTTGCGCTGCCGTCGCCGCCGCGACCGCCGCGCGCCCTGATGCTTACAGTGTCCCGCATGTCCGACTTCCCATCCGGCGGGCTGTCGCTCGACCGGCGCCTCGACTGCTCACGCGCCGATCTTGCGCCCTTCGCTCAACGCCTGCTTCACAGCTTCGGGGATGGAGCCGACTATGTCCGTGACACGCAACGCGTACTTGCCGTCTATCACCATCACTTCGCCGCGCGCGACGAGTTTCTTGTTCACGAGAAAATCGATCCTGTCGCCTGTCGACGTGTCCAACTCGATCACCGTCCCCGGCTTCATCTCGAGTATCTCTTTAAACAGCTTCTTCGTCCGCCCCAGCTCCACGCTGACGGTCATATCGACATCTCTTATCAGTTCCAGATCTTTCTCCGACACGAAACTACCTCCGTCTTCAGCTTCATATCGCTTCGGATAGCTGTCAACGGAATTAACACTACCACATTTATAAAGGCAACGCAAGCGCCCCGGTTCATTCAGCGCGCCTGCGACCACCGCCGGTTGACCCGTTTCGACTCCCTGCTTTCATCCAAGACTTTTTTTGTTTACACTTAATAATATTCTGCGGTCCGGCTTTGCGGTTGCCGCGCCGCCGTTGCCCGAAAGGTTTTCTCTAATGGAACCCACAACAAAACACTTCGTTCTGAATATCGAAAGCGGCGGACGCAAATCGTCCGGCGTCGATCTTGCCGTCGAGGAGCCTCTGGAAATCAGATTAAACGGAAAACCGTACGCGGTAATAATGCGCTCGCCCGGCTGCGAGACCGAGCTTGCTTGCGGTTTCTGCCTGACGGAAGGCATAGTCGATTCGTTCTCCGAAATCGCCGGATGCGGGTTTTGCGCCGACGCCGCAGACGACGCCTCGAACGTCGTCAACGTCATTCTTGCGGATGCCCGCGGCGCGAAAAACGGCTCGGAATCGGAAGACCTAAGACTATCCTCCGGGCGCAAATACGAGTCCCGGAGCGGATGCGGAATATGCGGCGTGGAAATGCTTCATGACTTGAGAAAAAAAGTTCGCCCTATCGAAAGCGATATGAAAGCCGGAGCGGCCGACCTGATGAAAATGCAGCGGCTTATGGTAGAGAATCAGACGCTCGGAGCGAAGACAAGATCGACGCACGCAGCCGGGCTTTTTAAGCCTGACGGAACGCTCGTCGTTGTCCGCGAGGACGTGGGACGTCACAACGCTCTCGACAAGGTCATTGGTTTTGCCATGATGAACGGGGTGGACGCCGGCGGGTGCGTCGTATTCCTAAGCAGCAGGATAAGTTTTGAGATGGCGCAGAAAGCCGCCCTCGCGGGAATCCCGATAGTCTGCGCGGTCTCTGCTGCGACTTCAATGGCCGTCGAGCTTGCCGACTCTCTCAACTGCTGTCTGGCGGGCAGGATGCGGGACGATTCGATGATAGTTTACACCTGCCGCGACCGGATCGTTTTTTAGATGTAAAAATAAAAGCGCCCGGTCTCCCGGACGCTTTGAATGTCAAATCTTCGGTCAATCAGAATTTATTCTTTGTTCTTGTCCAAATCGATCATGTCTCCTATGCTGATGCCGCTGGAGCCGTTGTCGATGTATTGTTTGAATTCACCGGAAACCTTGGACGATTTCTCTACAGGAAGGCCGAGCTTTATGCGCCTGCCTTTGGGATCGACGTTTAGGATTTTCACCTTCACTTCGTCGCCAGAATTCAATTTGATGTTCTCGCCGCCGGCCTTTTCCTGTTCCAGTTCGCTGATGTGGAGAAGACCCTCGAAGCCGTCGCGGAGCATGACGAACGCGCCGAACTTCACCATCTTGACGACTGATCCGACGATTATCTCGCCGACCGCGAAATGCTCGTCAACCTTGTCCCACGGGTCGCCCGCCGCCTGCTTCATGCTGAGAGATATCCGTTTGCTGTCGGGGTCGAAGTCTAGCACTTTCACTTTGACTTCCTGCCCACAGGAGAGAGCCTGAGACGGATGCCCGACGCGCGACCACGCGATCTCAGACACGTGAACAAGCCCTTCGACTCCGCCGCCGATATCAACGAACGCCCCGAAATTGGTGAGACGCGTGACTCGGCCATCTATGATTGAATCCTTTTGCAGGGTCTCGAACGCTTCGCCCTGAGCCTCGTCCTGCTGCTTCTTGAGCCATTCCCGGTGCGACACCACGATGTTTTCCGTCTCGGTGTTGAACTCGATGATGTAAACGGGCAGCTTCTTTCCTATAAGCTCGGAAGCCTGCGTCTGGATGCCCAGATGAGAGCCGGGGAGAAACGCGTGGCGGGGAAGCCCTATATCCGTTCGGTATCCGCCTTTGACCTGCTGAATTATTTCAGCTTCCACCGGCTCGCCGTCTTCATGCTTCTTGGCCAGAGTGTCCCACAGCCTTCTTGCGACGACTTTTTCGTACGACAGATAGATATCCTCGCCGGACACCCGGTCGACCATCACTTCAACTTCGTCGTCTATCTTCCATTCCTTGTCGGCGTCCGGCCCGCGCCTGAACTCGGCGACGGGTATCCTTCCTTCCGACTTGAACCCGGTGCTGACGTACACGAATTCTTCGTCGACCTTGGATATGCGGCCAAGAATAATGTCGCCTACCTCGATAGTGAACGGAACGCTCATCGCCACATTAAGCGGCGTTCCGAAATAATCCTCATCCAGTTTCCCTTTTTCCACGGTCATTTCCTTTTCTCCTGTTCAGCGTCCATCCGCTTCGTTGTTCAAACATTAAATTGTAAATCAAAATAGAAGAATACGCAAACGCAACGCGGTTCACGGCTTCAGAACGACACCATCCGCACCGATTTCATCCCGTGTATCGCCCTTATCTGCTTGATGACTTCGGCGGACGCCTCGTCGTCAATTCCGAGCGCCATTATCGCTTTGCCGCGCACATTTTCCCTGCCTACCACCATTCCGGCGATGTTTATATTGTTCATCCCGAGGACTGTTCCGACTTTGCCTATCATGCCGGGTTTGTCCAAGTGAGATATCAGAAGCATCCTGCCTTCGGGCACGAGGTTCATCTTCAGCCCGTCGATGCTCACGATCCGCATCTCTCCTCCGCCTATGAGTGCGGCGGAGGCAGTGTGCGAGCTTTTCGGAGTCTTCACCGAGGCAGTTATTATATTGCCCGACGGAGCTCCGTAATTCTTCTTGTTCACCGAGACGGCCACGTTCCGGTGAGAGAACATCAGCTCGACGTTCACAATGTTCACAGCGTCGGAGAATCGAGGCTTCATCATTCCGAGCAGGAAATAGTTCGTGATGAGCTTGGTCTGCATCTCCGCCGGGTCGCCCTCGAAAGTAAGCTCTATGGAAGACACGGACGAATCCCGGAGGCTTTCGTGCAGTCTTCCCAGTTTTTCCGCCATCTCGAAATACGGCTGGTGCAGTTTGAGTATTTCAGGTTTGAGCGGAGGAAGGTTCACCGCGCCCGTCACCGGTTTTCCTTGCAAGAAGTCCCTTATCTGCCGGGCGACGTCCACAGCGACGTTCACCTGAGCTTCTATGGTCGAGGCTCCGAGATGCGGAGTGAGGATGACATTCGGCAAATCTCTCAGTTCGCTGTCTTCGAGAGGCTCTTTCTCGAACACGTCAAGCGCGGCTCCCGCCACCTTGCCGCTCTTGACCGCCTCTATCAGCGCGTCCTCCTGTATGACTCCGCCTCTTGAGCAGTTGACGACTCTCACTCCGTCCTTCATCTTCTTGAACTCGTCTTTGCCGATCATGTGAAAAGTCTCCGACGACTTCGGCACGTGGAAGGTTATGAAATCTGAGTCTTTGAAAAGTTCCTTTTTGTCGACAAGCTTGCCGCCGATGCGCGCGACCGCCTGCTCGTTGGTGTACGGGTCCGCCACGAGAACTTTCATGCCAAGCCCGACCGCCCTCTCGGCCACAAGTTTCCCGATTTTTCCGTATCCGACCACGCCGAGCGTCTTTTCGCCTACCTGACATCCCATGAATTTGCTTTTTTCCCATTTGCCGTCGTGCATGGACCTGTTGGCCTGAGGCACGCAGCGAGCGAGCGACATCATCATTGCGATTGTGTGTTCCGCCGCCGACAGGATATTGCCCTCCGGGGAATTGACGACCAGAATGCCGGCCTCGGTCGCCGCGGCGACGTCTATGTTGTCAACTCCGACGCCCGCTCTGCCGACGATTTTCAGGCTCTTCCCGGCCTTAATAACTTTCGCGGTCACGCGCGTCGCCGCCCTGACAATCTGAGCGTCGAACCCGGCTATGATTTTAACCAGTTCGCTCTCGCCGAGGCCCGTCTTTACCACTACCTCGCACGTCTCCCGCAGTTCGTCTATCCCGCGTTCGTCTATCTTGTCGGAGATGAGCACGCGGGGTTTCTTCGAGGCCGTTTTCGAAATTTTCTGTTTCATGAAAGAAAGACCTCCTCAGCCGCGCGGACGCCCGTCCCAAGCTCGAAGTCGTGCCCAAGCTCCTTGAGCGACATCTCAAGCGCGGAGATGGCCAGCAGGACGTCGTGGTGCGTCACGTATCCCATGTGGGCTATTCTGACAATCTTTCCCTTGTACGCGTCCTGCCCGCCTGCCACCCTGCAACCGTACTTGTTGGTGATAAGCGAGGACAGCTTCTTTCCGTCCATGCCTTCGGGGACTTCGAGCACCGTCTCTACGTACGAAAGATGCTCGGAAAAAAGCTTCAGCCCCAGCGCCTTGACTCCGGCGCGGGTGGCGGCGGCCATCTTCTTGTGTCTCTCGTAAATGCTTTCCAGCCCTTCCTCAAACATCATCTTTAACGACTCGTCGAGGCTTATCACCAGCGTCACGGGGATTGTGAACGGCGTGTCGCCGCTCTTCTGCATTGATTTCCTGTACTTCTTGAGGTCGTAATAATATTTCGGAATCTTCGACTCCTCGACCGCTTTCCACGCTTTTTCGCCTCTTACGCCAAGGAAGGAGAGGCCCGGAGGCAGCATGAGGGCTTTCTGCGAGCCGGCGGCCACCATGTCCACCTTCCACTCGTCCATCTTCATCTCAAGCCCGCCCAGACCGCTCACGGCGTCCACGATGAACAACGCGCCGTGCCTGTCTATCACTTCGCCCAACTCGGCGAGCGGATGCATTATGCCTGTGGATGTTTCGCTGTATGTGATGAAAACGGCTTTGATGTCTTTTTCCTTCGTCAGGACTTCGTCCATCTCTTCGGGAGTCACAATCTTGCCCCATTCGCGGACAAGCTCGACGACTTCGACGCCGTAAACGCGGCACAACTGAGCGAAACGCTCGCCGAATTTCCCTGTGTTTCCGACCACAACGCGGTCTCCCGGCGAAAGCGCGTTCACAACGGCCATCTCCATCGCGCCGCTTCCCGACGAGGCGATAATGAACACATCGCCTTCCGTTCCGTAAACCTTTTTCATTCCAGCCACAGCTCTGGCGAAAATCTCGCCGAACTCGGCCGTTCGGTGATGCATGATCGGAGCGGCTCCAGCCGCCGCGACTCTGTGCGGAACCTGAGACGGTCCCGGCGTCAACAACACTTCTTTTTTCATTTTAGTTTATCCTCACAAGATCTCTTTTTCCTATGTCGTTTCTGTGCCTCTCGCCCTCCCAGCTTATAAGGCGAACCGCCTCGTAAGCCTTGGCGGACGCTTCTTTCAGGTTTGCCCCTATTCCGGTGACCCCCAGAACTCTTCCTCCGGCCGTGACTATCCGTCCGTCTTTCGCCGCCGTGCCGGCATGAAAAACCACAACATCATCCAACGCGCCGGCCGCTTCCAGCCCGTTTATCGGTTTGCCCTTTTCGTAACTCCCCGGATACCCCCCGGACGCCATGACGACGCACATAGCAGCCCTGCGCGCTGGCTCCCACTTCGTTTCCGCCAGTCTTCCTTCCGCGGCGGCAAGACATATCTGCGCTAAGTCTCCCTCTATGAGCGGGAGCACAACCTGCGCTTCCGGGTCGCCGAACCTTACATTAAATTCCAGCGTTTTCGGCCCGGCGGCGGTCAGCATCATGCCCGCGTAGATCACTCCCACGAATGGAGTCCCTCGCTTTTTCATCCCGTCCGCCACCCGTTGCAACACCTGTTCTCTAATCGTTTCTATTAAAGCCGGGGTAACAATCGACACCGGGGAATACGCGCCCATTCCGCCTGTGTTCGGCCCCTCGTCGTTGTCGTAAGCTCTTTTGTGATCCTGAGACGGGGTGAGAATGACCATGTCGCGCCCGTCGCAGACGGCTAGTATGGAAGTTTCCTCCCCGACAAGGCATTCCTCGACGACAATCCTCGCGCCCGCGCCGCCGTGCGCTCCGTCCAGCATCAGAGATTTCAGAAAATCCTGCGCCTCGTCTTTGCTCGACGTGACGAGAACGCCTTTTCCGGCGGCCAACCCGTCCGCTTTAATGACCAGCGGATACGCGGCCTTTTCCAGATACGCGCGCGCAGGCTCGTATTCGGCGAAATCCGCGAAATCGGCGGTCGGGATTGACATCTCCCGCATGAAATCCTTCGCGAAATACTTGCTGCCCTCGAGTTGCGCGGCGTATGCGGCAGGCCCGAAAACCTTTATCCCGGCCTCTTTGAACGAGTCCGCCGCTCCTCTGGTTAGAGGAAGCTCCGGGCCGACTATGGCTAGGTCTATTTTTTGCTGCTCGGCAAAATCCCTCAACCCTTTCACGTCGCCGTCGGAGATAGAAACGCATTCGGCGACGCCGGCTATTCCGGCGTTTCCGGGAGCGCAGAAGATTTTCTCCGCCGAGCCGCCCTTCGACAGTTTCCAGCAGAGCGCGTGTTCCCTGCCGCCGCCGCCTATGACTAGAATTTTCATTGGATTGTCCTCCAGTCCGACTTCACCCGAAGTCTGTCTGACGAGGTTTTGTTGTGTTATTCGATATCCGCGGTCCGTCCTAATATTCTTCCCGGGAAGAAGCGTTTTCGAATCTGGTGAACTCCTTGCGGAAAGTCAAAAAGACCTTGCCGGTCGGGCCGTTGCGGTGCTTGGCCAGAATCAACTCGGTCTTGAGCGGATCGACTTTCTGCGCTTCCGATTCGTCGAACTGCACGCTTTCGGCGCCCGTCTGGGTCAATTCCAGATAGTATCCTTCGCGGAAAAGAAACATCACAAGATCGGCGTCCTGCTCGATGGAGCCTGATTCGCGCAGATCGCTCAACTGAGGCCGTTTTTTCTTTATGTCCTTCTCGCGCGTTTCGACCGCGCGGGACAACTGGGACAACACCATTACCGGGACGTTCAATTCGCGAGCCATCATCTTCAACTGCCGGGTCATCTCGGAGACCTGCTGCACGCGGCTGTCAGACCACTTGCCGGGCATGCTCATCAACTGCAGGTAGTCGACTATGATGAATTCGACTCCGAACTCCTTCTGCATCCTGCGTGCTTTCGCCCTCAGTTCCAGAGGAGTCAGGCCGGGGCTGTCCACTATGCAGATAGGCACGTTGTGGAGTTGTTCCGACGCCATCGCCAGCCTGTGCCAGTCGTCGTCCCTCAGCCATCCTTCGCGCAGAGCCAGAGCGTCAACCTCCGACCTTGCGCAAAGTATTCTGGTCACGAGTTGCGTGGCGGACATTTCAAGAGTAAATATTCCCACGCCGGTCTTGTTTTCGACCGCGATATGTTCTGCAAAATTCAACGCGAGACTCGTCTTGCCCATCCCCGGCCTTGCCGCCAGTATTATCAAGTCCGATTTCTGGAACCCGCCTGTCAGCTTGTTCAGATCTTCGAACCCTGTGGGAAGCCCGCTGACCTCTCCGCGGTTCTGATATTTGCGGTCGATGATCTCGAACGCCTTTTTCAGTTCCGCTTTGATAGGGGTAATATCTTTGAAAGCGCGGCCCTGCGACATATCGTACAGGAGTCTTTCCGCTTCGGAGACAATCTCGTCCGCGCTCTCCTCTTCGTCGTAGGACATCCTGACGATCTCGTTGCCGGTTTTAATGAGATCCCTGAGCATCGCCTTTTGGGCGACGAGTTTCGCGTATGACGGCGCATGCTCCGGCGTGGGGACGCCCTCCACCAGAGCTGAAAGGTACGCAGGGCCGCCGACTTTGTCGAGCATCCCCTTCTTGCTCAGCAACTCGACCAGCGTCACCATGTCTACCGGCTCGTTCGCCTCGTAAAGTTCGAGGACGACCTTGTAAATCTCTCCGTGTTTTTCGGCGTAGAAATGCCTCGGCTCAAGCGTTTCGAGCACGATGGCTATCATGTCTCTGTCCAAAATCATAGAGCCGAGAACGGACTGCTCCGCCTCGATGCTTTGAGGAGCGACTTTGGAAAATTTCACGTTTTCAGACATAGGGTGAACCGCCGTCCCTGCCGCGCGGGCATCCGCCCGCGCGTGGATCGACCGCGGCGTCGCGACACGCTAGCCGCGTCGTTCAGCAACCGGCTTGCGACCGGAGTTTATTCGCCCGATTCTTCCGAGCCCGGCTTTTCCGCCGCCGGTTGTTCGGGAGCTGCTTCGGTTTTCTCTTCCTCAGCCTCTCCGCCTTCCGCGCTGACGATCACCTTAATATTGGCTTTCTTGCCCGAACCCAGCGTCACAACCACTTCGAACTCGCCTGTCTGTTTGATGGGAGCTTCCATCTTGACCCTCTTGCGGTCAATCTCAATTCCCATTTTCTCTGTCAGGACTTCGGCGATATGCTTGCCGGACACTGAGCCGTAGAGTTTCCCGTCCACGCCCGCGTGCGCGGTTATCTCTACCACGGCGCTCTCTATCTTGCCCGCCATCTTGACGAGCTTTTCTTCGAGCTTCGCCTGCTTCCTTTGCTCGAACTTCATCCTGTGTTCGAGCTGCTTCATCTCGGATTCAATCGCCTGAACAGCCAGCCCTCTGGGGACGAGGAAATTCCTCGCGTATCCCGGAGCGACGTTCTTTATGTCGTTCTTGTCTCCAAGGTTGTCGACGTCTTTCAACAGTATGACTTTCATTCAGGTAAAACGCTCCTTTCAGAAATGGACTGCCGCGCGCGGCGGTTAGTCCCGTGTGTAAGGTATCAGAGCCATTTCTCTCGCGCGCTTCAACTGCGTCGTGAGTTTCCGCTGATGTTTTGCGCAGCAACCCGACATTCTGCGCGGCTTGATTTTGCCGCGGTCGGTGATGTACTTGTTCATCTGGTCAGCGTTCTTGTAGTCGATGGCTAGGTCCTTGTCCACGCAGAATTCGCACACTTTGCGCGAGCGTCTGCGGAAAAATCCTTTTTTCTTCTTTTTCTTCCGAGGATCGAAAGACATGTCAGATTTGCCTCCTAGAACGGCTCGTCGTCGTCGAGCTCGATTTCTTCATCGATTGAGTTATCCGGGTAAGACCCGAAATCCTTCTTGCCGCCTGCGGCGGGTTTGGCGGACTCTTTGGGCAGAGTCTCCGGTGGAAAATCGCTCCCTTTGGAGAAATAGGGGGCTTCGTATTCCTGACCCGCGAGAGGGACGCCTTGCGACGCGCCCGCTCCTCCGCCTCCGGCTTGCCTCGCGGGCTTGTCGAGGAACTTCACCGAATCTGCCCTGACTTCGGCTATAGTCCTCTTCTCGCCCTGCGGAGTCTCCCAGTTGCGAATTTGCAACCTTCCCTCCACCGCCACAAGCTGCCCTTTCACGAGATACTTTTTGCAGGTTTCAGCCAGCTTTTCCCAGCAGACGATTCGGATAAAATCGGCCTCCTTCTCTCTGCCTGCCTGTTGAAACCCCCTGTCGACGGCGATCGTGAACGTCGCCACCGGCTTGCCAGCTCCGGTCGTGTATCTCATCTCCGGCTCTCTTGTGAGACGGCCTATGAGAATAATCCGGTTCAACATCGCTAATCCCCCTTTCGGATTAGCATGAACCGAACCACGTCTTGCATGTAACCGAGCTGCTTTTTCAGTTCAGCCAGCGTTGCCGGCTCGCATTTGAAGTTGACAAGCATGTAGCGGCCCTCGTCGAGGCGGTTGATCTGGTACGCGAGCCTTCGCACGCCCCAGTCGTCAATTCCCTCGACCTCGCCATTGTTGGCTGTGAGGATGCTGCCTATCCTGTCCTGCAATGCGGTCAGGTTCTCCGGCGCCAAGGCCGGGTCCGTAATGAAAAGCAATTCATAACTATTGTGGCTCAACGGCTTACCTCCCTTCGGTCATCGGCTCCGCTGCTATACGCGGCCGTTGCGTCGCTGCGCGCGGAGCAGAAAGGTTCGAGATATTCTAGCACAATCGCCGCATTATTCAATCCCCGCAAAGAAACCGCAAATATTGCTGTAACAAAATGAATAATTATATATCCTTCGTTTTTCCTCGAATGGGGCCTCGCGCCTTTCGCGCCCGCAGTGCGTCAAACGCATTATCAATATTTGGAATAGAATTGCTCTTTTACTATAACCTCAAACATTTTCGATTCGGGGTCGACACCGTAATTGCAAGCTGTAATTAATAGTTTGTTCAGTTCACATCATCTGGCGGCTCCTGTATTTGCTATGGAAGCTTTGACCTTTTCGTGTCATCGATTTCCTTTACAATTAACGATTTAATTATTATCTTATAATGTCAGAAGCATATAGATATCGGAAAGGAAGAATCCGGTTTGAAGCTGTTTTCCGTCATTGTGACGATTGCATACGCGGCAGCGTGCGTTGGATATGTGAAATTCGCGCTGATAGATGGCAAGAGCGGAGGAAAGACGCTGCGCGCCTTGGCTGTCGGCACGGCGGCGCTCGATTTTTTCTTCCTGATGGCTCTCCGCGGCGCGGTCAAACATCCCCCTCTCACAACAGGGGCGGAAGCGACCGCCGTTCTGTCTTTCATGCTGGTCGCTATCTATCTTATTTTGGAAAGGTACTCTGAAACAAAATCCGTCGGGGCGCTTATATACGGAGCGGCGGCGGCTATGCAGGGAACGGCGACTATTTTCATAAAGATTGTTCCCGGCCCGCCCCAGTTCAACGATTCCATGCTTTTTGCGCATGTGGGAGTGGCCCTCATAGGTTATGCGGCGTTCACGATTGCTTTCATATACAGCGCGATGTATCTGGCGATGCACAGACAGTTGAAGCGGGGCAGTTTCGGACTGCTGTTCCACAGACTGCCTTCTCTGGAGGAGCTAGACGACACTATGTACAGGGCGGCGGTGTTCGGCTTCATAATGTTGTGCGTGTCGATACTACTGGGGTTCGCGCAGGTGGGCGGAGGGCAGTTGCTGATGGGGGACCCGAAGGTTGCCGCCACCGTTTTCACAGCGCAGATATACCTGATAATACTAGTGGCAAAAATATTTTTCGGGTGGCGCGGAGTCCGCATTGCCCTCATGTCCGCGATCGGATTCATCGCCGTCGCGGTTTCGATATTCATTCTGAACGTGGCTCCATACACGTTCCACAATATTTATTACTGACGGGGAAAAACGGATGGCGCGGCGAAAAAACCCGATGTATCCGATGTTTCTGGATTTGGAGGGAACAGACTGCCTAGTGGTTGGCGGCGGGGCCGTGGCGGAAAGAAAAGTCGAGAGCCTGCTCGAATGCGGCGCGAAGGTGACGGTGGTGTCTCCGCAGGCTACGGACGCGTTGCGCAGTCTGGCGGCGGAAGGAAAAGCGGAGTTTCGAGAGCGGGCATACGAGGCCGGGGAAGCAGCGAGATATTTTTTAGTGATAGCCGCCACGAACGACGAGGCGGCGAACAAGATGATCAGCGAGGACGCGCGCGCGGCGGGCCGTCTCGTTAATGTGGTGGACGTGCCGGACCTTTGCGGATTCTATGTTCCGGCTTCGGTTCGCAGGGGACAATTGACTATAGCTATTTCTACAGGCGGAGCGGCCCCGGCGCTGGCTAAGAAGATTCGACGGGACTTGGAAGCGGCGTTTCCGCCCTCTTACGCGGCTCTTCTTGAAAAGTTAAGGGAGTTCCGTGAAAAGCTAATACAGAGCGAACCGGATGAAAAAAAGCGCATGCGGATAATGAGCAAGGTGGCCGGGTCGCCGGAGATCGAAATGTTTTTAAAAGGAGACGAGGCGCCGCTCGGGGCGCTGCTTAAGGAATGCGTCTGACGCTTGTCGGTATCAACCATGATACAGCGCCCGTTGAGATACGGGAGCGTTTGGCGTTTTCGGAAGCAGAGGCCGAGTTGGCTTTGAACGAGTTGAATGCCGACCCCCGCGTCGAGGAATGCCTGCTGGTCAGCACATGCAACCGGACGGAACTTCTGGCGAGGCATTCTCCGATGCCGGGAGAAGAAGCCGCCGGGGTTCCATTGTGGCTTATCAGCAAACTCAAGGGATGGAAAAGCGCCGCCGCGCTGGACGACGGGCTGTTTTACTCTTTTCACAACCGGGAAGCGGCTAGGCACGCTTTCAGGGTAGCGGCCGGGCTGGAGTCCATGATGCTGGGCGAAGCGCAGATTCTAGCGCAGATGAAAGACGCGTACGCTATCGCGACCCGCGCCCGCTCAAATGGTTTTATGTTAAACAAGTTGATGCACGCGGCATTCCGGTCCGGCAAGCGCGCGAGGTCGGAAACGGAAATAGGCGTGGGCGCGGTGTCGGTCAGCCTAGCGGCCGCCGAGCTTGCCCAGAAAGTGTTCAGAGACATCTCAAAGAAAAGAGCGCTGGTTGTCGGAGCCGGAGAAATGGCGCGCCTGACGGCAGAGCATTTTATTCAAAAGAAAATCGGCTCGCTCGCGGTGACGAACAGGACGGACGAGTCCGGGCGCACGCTGGCGGACTCGCTCGGCGGTCATTTCACGCCGTTTAAAGACATGAGAGCGGCACTTGTCGACGCTGACGCGGTTATCGCCGCCACCGCCTCCCGCGAGTTCGTAATCGACGAAAAGACCGTCCGCGCCGCCATGCGCGAACGGCAGAACCGCGCTCTGTTCATCATCGACATCGGGGTGCCGAGGAACGTCGATCCGGCTGTAAAAAAAATCTTCAACGTGTTCGCGCACGATATCGACGACCTGAGAAAGATCGTGGACGCGAACCTCGGCAGGCGCAAGCGGGAAGTCCCGCGCGTCGAGCGCATCATCGAAGAGGAGCTTGACGATTTCGTTGAATGGTTCAGGTCTCTCGAAGTGACTCCTGCGATAAAGGAACTTGTCGAGTGGGCTGAATTGGTGAAGAGAAACGAAGTCGATAAGAGCGCGAAGCATTTCTCGCCGGAACAGAGGGAACAGTTGGAAGCTCTGGCGCAAGGACTGGTCGGCAAACTGCTGCACCCCCCAATCTCTCTTTTGCGCGAGAGCAAGCACGGGGGCGCGGACGACGCTCCTTACTGGGTGGCGACGATAAGAAAAATATTTGATCTGGAGAACAACGGGCGTGAGTAGGCTTATTATCGGAACGCGGCGCAGCAAGCTGGCGCGCATACAGTCGGCATTCGTCAGGGACTCGCTGGCCGCGATATTCCCCGGTCTGGACATCGAGGAGAGAATCATAGTGACGACGGGGGACAGGATACTCGACGCCCCTCTCGCGAAGATAGGCGACAAGGGGCTTTTCACCCGCGAGATAGAACAGCAGTTGCTGGACGGCGAAATCGACATGGCCGTCCACAGCTACAAGGACCTGCCGACGGAGCTTCCCGCCGGGCTGGAAGTCGGGGCGGTTCTGGAAAGGGCGCCGGCGGAGGACGCGCTGATAGGCGCGCCGGGCGCGTCTCTTGAAAATCTTCCGGCTGGCGCGCGGGTCGGCTCAAGCAGCCTGCGGCGGATTTCGCAGCTTCTGCGCAGGCGGCCCGACGTCAAAGCTGTGGACATCCGGGGCAACGTCAACACCCGGCTGGACAAACTTGACGCCGGCGAATACGACGCGCTTATCCTAGCGCTGGCGGGTTTGACGCGCATGGGTTGCGCGGACAGAGTTTCGCTCGTGCTGGGCGAAGATGACAACTGGCTTCATGCGGTCGGACAGGGCGCTCTGGCGGTGGAAGTCCGCGCGGACGACTCGCGCGTCAAGGAGATCGTAGGCGCTCTGGAGCACCCGCCGACCCGCGCGGCGACGGACGCCGAACGCGCTTTCCTGCGTGAGCTTGAGGGCGGATGTCAGGTTCCGGTAGGCGTTCTCACCTCAGCGCTCCCGAACGGCAGGCTCAGGCTTTCGGGAATGGTGGCCGGATTATGCGGGTCGCCGTTTTACGAAGGCGAGGAGACGGGCCCTGCGGAAGAAGCCTCGGCGCTCGGCGGACGCCTTGCGCGGCGTCTAATAGCGGAAGGCGCGGGCGCGGTTCTGGCAGATATCCGCTCTCAATGCCCCAAAATGTATTGATTCCCGGAGAAAAAACCTATGGCAAAAACAGGAAGAGTCACGCTGGTCGGGGCCGGGCCGGGGGATCCCGGACTAATCACTGTCCGAGGCCTCGAAGCGATAAAAGACGCCGATGTGATTATCTACGACTACCTAGCCAACCCCGCCCTGCTCAAACACGCGAACGAAAAAGCGGAAAAAATATACGTCGGAAAGAAAGGCGGGGCGCACACGCTGAGACAGGACGGCATAAATCAGTTGCTGTATGACAAAGCCGCGTCCGCCCCCCATGTCGTCAGGCTCAAGGGGGGCGACCCCTACATATTCGGACGCGGCTCCGAAGAGATGTCCTTTCTTGTTCAGCGCGGAGTCGAGGTCGAGGTTGTTCCGGGCATACCCGCCGCGTTGGGAGCTGCGGCTTACGCCGGAATCCCCTTGACGGACAGGCGGCACACGTCCACCCTCGCGTTCGTCACCGGACACGAGGACCCGTCCAAAGACGACAGTTCAATCGACTGGTCGAAGATTTCCACCGCGGCGGGAACGCTCGTGTTCTATATGGGCGTCAAAAACCTTCCCGACATCGTGTCGAAACTCATCGGGAACGGCCGCTCGCCTCAAACCCCAGTGTCGATTGTCGAATGGGCGACGATGCCGCGACAGAGAGTGGTGACCGGAACTCTCGAAGATATCGTTGCCAAAGCGGAAAGCGCGAATGTGAAGCCGCCGGCCCTGACTATTGTAGGAGAAGCGAACGAGCTTAGGGGCGAACTGGCGTGGTTCGAGAAGAAACCTTTGTTCGGAAAAACGATTGTGGTGACGAGAAGCCGGGCGCAGGCAAGCAAACTCGACGAGGCTCTGAGGCGGCTGGGCGCGGACACGATAGAGATGCCGACCATCGCGATAGTTCCGCCGGACGACTGGGGCCCGATGGACGCCGCGGCGGGCGAACTCGGCTCGTATCACTGGGCGATTTTCACCAGCGTCAACGGGGTCGAATACTTCATGGAGAGACTCTGGAAAATCGGCGGCGACGCGCGCAACTTCGCAAACGTCAGAGTGGCGAGCATCGGACCGGCGACATCCCAGAGGCTCCGCGATTTCGGCATTGTCCCTGATTTCCAGCCTGACAAATATATCGCCGAAGAGATATTTGAAGGTTTGTGCGGGATCGAGCCGCCGGACGGCAAGAAGTATCTTATGCCGAGAGCGGACATAGCGAGGGAAGCCCTGCCCCGCCTGTTGCGCGAACAAGGCGCGAAGGTGAACGAGGTCGTCGCGTACAAAACCGTTCCGGGAGATTTCGACATCGAGGCGCTGCGCGCGCGCGTCGCTGACGGCGATGTGGACGCCGTGACCTTCACAAGCTCCTCGACTGCCCGCTTCTTCGCCGAAAGGATGGGCGCGGATTTTATCGCCGCGAACGCGAATAGATTCGCGGGAATCTCTATAGGCCCGGTAACTTCCGACACTATGCGCAAATACGGCATACCGATCTCCGCCGAAGCGGACGACTTCACGATTCCGGGACTTGTGGCCGCCGCGCTGAAGTTCTTCGGCGCTAAATGACTTAGAAGGACAAATACATTCGGAGCGAAAATAGATGATAGGCATATCAAAACTGTACTGCGGGACGGTCGAGCCGTCCGACGCGCTGAGATACGGCAGGCAAAGCGGACGGCTTCCGTCGCACCTGCTTCAGTTCTCTGAAGATAAGAAACCTGTCGTGGTGTGGAACATGGGGAGGCGGTGCAACCTGCGCTGCGTCCACTGCTACTCGCAATCGCGCGACATCAACTATGAAGGCGAGCTTTCGACCGCCGAGGGGCGCGCGCTCATCGACGACCTGTCAGCGTTCGGATGTCCGGTCGCCCTGTTTTCGGGAGGCGAGCCGACCATGCGCCCCGACCTTTTCGAGCTGGCCGAATACGCCGTGTCCAAAGGCATGCGCGCGGTAATATCCACAAACGGCACTCTCATAGACGACAAGATGGCGGAGAAATTCAAACGGATCGGCCTTTCATACGTCGGGGTGAGCTTGGACGGCCTGAGGGAAACCAACGACAAGTTCAGGGGTATACCCGGAGCGTTCGACGCGGCTCTGGCCGGGATCGACGCCTGCAAAAGGCAGGGAATAAAAGTCGGCCTGCGGTTCACCATCAACAAGCGCAACGCGTCGGATATCGGCGGGATTTTCGACCTGCTCGAAGAGAAAGACATCCCCCGGATATGTTTCTATCACCTCGTCTACGCAGGGCGGGGCGCAAAGCTCATCGAAGAGGATTTGTCGCGGGAGGAGTCGCGCCGGGTGGTGGACCTGATAATCGACAGGACAGCGGATCTTCACGCGCGCGGCATTGAAAAAGAAGTCCTCACCGTGGACAACCACTGCGACGGGCCTTATGTTTATCTGAGGATGTTGCGCGAGGGCAACCCTCGCGCGGACGGCGTGATGGAGTTGCTAAAGATGAACGGCGGCAACAGCTCCGGCTTGGGCATAGGCTGCGTAAGCTGGGACGGGAGCGTTCACGCCGACCAGTTCTGGCGCCACCGCTCGTTTGGAAACGTAAAGGAGCGACCGTTCAGCGAGATTTGGTCTGACACATCCGACCCCCTGATGGCGAAACTGAAGGAAAAGAAGAAACACGTTGGCGGCAGGTGCGCGAAATGCCGTTTCCTCGACGTGTGCGCCGGAAATTTCCGCGTGCGCGCAGAGGCGGTTTACTGCGATGAATGGGCGCAAGACCCGGCCTGCTACCTGACCGACGATGAAATCGGATTGGAGTGACGCTCATGGAATTCCCGATTGTTCGAATGAGAAGGATGAGAAGGACCGAAACTCTAAGGCGGATGACAAGAGAGACGACGCTGAGCGTTGATGACCTGATAGCTCCGCTTTTCATTATTCCCGGCTCCGGGGAGCGGAGAGCTATCGCCTCGATGCCCGGACAATATCAGATGTCGGCGGACGCCGCAGCAGCAGAATGCGAGTCGCTTTTCGCTCTCGGTGTCCCGGCGGTCATATTGTTCGGCTTGCCGGACAAGAAAGACCCCAAAGGCGAGTCGGGCGTCAAGGCGGACGGCGTAGTGCAGAAAGCGACGGCTTTAATAAAAAAGGCCGCGCCGGATTTGTGCGTGATAACGGACGTCTGCCTTTGCGAATACACGTCGCACGGCCATTGCGGTTTGCTGAAAGGCAACGAAGTGGACAATGATTCGACGCTGAAGCAGCTCGCGCGGATGGCGCTGTCCCACGTGGCGGCGGGGGCTGACATGGTGGCTCCGTCTGACATGATGGACGGACGCGTCGCGGCCATACGCGCCGCGCTCGACGAATCCGGATTCGGCATGACTCCCATAATGTCTTACGCCGCGAAATACGCCTCGGCCTTTTACGGCCCGTTCAGAGACGCCGCTGACAGCGCGCCTCAGTTCGGCGACAGGCGCTCGTATCAGATGGACCCGGCAAACAGGCGCGAAGCTCTTCGTGAAATCGACCTTGATGAGGGAGAAGGCGCGGACATCCTCATGGTGAAACCTGCGCTGGCTTACCTTGACGTAATCGCCGCCGTCCGCGAGCGCTCGAACCTCCCCTTGGCCGCCTACAGCGTAAGCGGCGAGTATTCGATGATTATGGCTGCGGCGGAACGCGGGATGCTCGACGCGGACCGCGCGATGTTCGAGTCTCTCACTTCCATCAAGCGCGCGGGCGCGGATATGATTCTGACGTACTTCGCAAAGGCGGTCGCGGAAGAGTTGAAGAGGAGGCGCGGATGAAAGTCGGCATGGACGGCGGCGGAAGACCTGCCGGGCCTGCGCCTCGGCTGGTGGCTTGGGAAACCACGCGCAGATGCCCAATGAAATGCAAGCACTGCCGAGGCTCCGCGCGCGATCAGGACTACGCGGGCGAGCTGTCACCGGCGGAAGCGCGACTGCTCATTGACAATATCGCTTCCTTCTCAAAACCGATACTAATTCTCACAGGCGGCGAGCCGATGACCCGCGAGGACATCTATGACATAGCGCGCTACGGGACTGACAAAGGGTTGCGCGTCGTGATGTCCCCTTGCGGGCCGCTCATCACTCCTGAAACCGCCTCGAAGATGAAGGAGTCCGGCATACAACGCATCAGCGTCAGCATCGACGGCGCCACAGCGGCGACTCACGACAAATTCAGAGGCGTCCCCGGAGCGTTCGATGGCGCGCTTCGAGGCATCGGCCACGCGCGGGACGCGGGAATGGAGTTCCAGATCAACACCACTGTGACCAAACACAATATTTCCGAGCTGGCGGACATACTCGCGCTCGCTGAACGGCTCGGAGCCGTTGCCTTCAACCCGTTCCTGCTCGTTCCGACCGGGCGCGGCAAAGCCATATCCGACCTTGAAATACCGCCCGGCGAATACGAGCGCGCCCTCAACTGGGTCTATGAAAAAAGCCTCGAAACCGACATACAGTTCAAACCCACCTGCGCGCCTCACTACCACCGCATATTCAGGCAGCGGGAAGAAAAAGCGGGCCGCGAGGTAACTCCGAAGTCCCACGGGCTTTTCGCCATGACAAAAGGCTGCATGGGCGGAGACGGCTTCGTCTTTGTCTCTTATGACGGCATTCTTCAGCCATGCGGCTTCTTCGACGTCAACTGCGGCGATTTGCGGCGCGAAAACTTCGACTTTAAAAAAATCTACGAGACTTCCAAAGTGTTCAACGAATTGAGGGACACGCGGACATACAAGGGGAAATGCGGCGTGTGCGAATACGTGAAAGTCTGCGGCGGGTGCAGGGCCAGAGCGCTGGCTCTTTCAGGCGACTATCTGGCCGAGGAGCCGTTCTGCGTGTACACGCCCAAATCGATGAGGCGCGGCGATGGATGAAATCGACAGGCTTCTGCTCACTTTGATTCAGAGGGAATTCCCGCTCTCGGAGCGGCCTTACGCCGAGATCGCCGAAAAGGCGGGAGTCGCCGAGAGCGAAGCCATTGCGAGGATCGAAGCGATGAGAGAAGAGGGCCTTATCCGGAGGATGGGGGCCTCTCTGAACCCGCGCGCGCTCGGCTACGTCAGCACGTTGGCCGCGGCGCGCGTCGCTCCCGGCAGAGTGGATTCCGTAACGAATTATATCAACCGGTTTAACGAGATCACCCACAACTACGAGCGGGACGACGAGTTTAACGTGTGGTTCACCGTCATAGCGCGCGACGAGGCGGCGGTGGCCGCAATCATCGACGACATAAGAAAACATTCGGGGGCCGACGAGGTAATCGACCTTCCGGCGACGCATATCTTTAAGATTAAAGTGAACTTCGACCTTACGAAATGAGGGCCGGATGGAGTTTGCGGAAAAGGAAATAAGGCTGTTGCGCGCTCTGCAGGAAGACCTCCCCGTGCGCGAGAGGCCGTACGCTGATTTGGCGGCGCGCGCGGGCATGTCTGAAGCCGAGGCTCTCGAAATCGCCCGCAGATGGAAAGAGGCCGGCATTATCAGAAGGATGGGCGCGTTCATCAGACACCGCAAAGCCGGCGTCATAGCCAACGGAATGGTCGTCTGGGACGTCCCGGAAGAAAGGGTTGAAGAGGCGGGGCGCGCGATGAGCGCGCGCGACTGCGTCAGCCACTGCTACGCCCGCCCGCGCTCGGACAAATGGCCCTTCCGCCTATACACGATGATTCACGGCGCGACAGAGGACGAAGTCAGGGAACAGGCGCGCCTGCTATCTGAAGAACTGCGCGTCGAAAATTTCAGAATTCTATTCAGCTTGCGCGAGTTGAAGAAATCCGACACCAAACTTTTTATGGAGGAAGACAGATGAGCCGCAGCGCGGACCTGTTTGCTGAAGCGTTAAAATGCATCCCCGGCGGCGTGAATTCGCCTGTAAGGGCGTTCGGGTCGGTCGGCGGCGGGCCAAGATTCATTGACAGCGGAAAAGGCGCAAGGATAATCGACGCCGACGGCAAAGAATATATAGATTGCGTGGCGTCTTGGGGACCGCTGATACTCGGCCATTCGAGACCTGAAGTGGTTGCGGCGGTGAAGGCGGCCGCAGAGCGCGGCGCGAGTTTCGGCGCGCCCACATCAGCAGAAACCCGGCTCGCGAAACTCATCGTAGATATGGTTCCGAGCGTGGAGAAGGTCAGGCTGGTCAACTCCGGAACCGAAGCCACTATGAGCGCCGTCAGACTCGCCAGAGCCGCCACGCGCCGGGACAAAATCATCAAATTTGAAGGCTGCTATCACGGGCACGCGGACAGCTTTCTCATCAAAGCAGGAAGCGGAGCCCTCACCCTCGGCCAGCCAAGCTCCCCCGGCGTCCCCGCCTCGCTTGCCGCAGACACTTTGAACGCCGACTACAACAACGTCGATTCCGTGAAAAAACTTTTTGACGCTCTGCCCGGACAAATCGCCTGCGTGATTCTTGAACCTGTGGCCGCAAACGTCGGCGTGATTCTGCCGGAATTGGGATTCCTCGAAGACCTGCGGCAGTTGACGGCCGAGCGAGGCGCGTTGCTGATTTTCGACGAGGTTATCACCGGATTCAGGCTTGCCCCCGGCGGCGCGCAGGAACACTTCAACATCTCCCCCGACCTTACCACGCTCGGAAAAATCATCGGCGGGGGGCTGCCCGTCGGGGCATACGGCGGCCGCGCGGACCTCATGGACATGATGGCTCCTTCCGGCCCTGTCTATCAGGCCGGCACTCTGTCTGGAAACCCGATCGCGGTCGCGGCGGGAATAACCACGCTCGAAATACTCATTAACGATTCGCCCTACCAACGGATGGCCGCTCTCGCCGACAGGCTTTTTGATGGTCTGGAAAAAGGCGCTCGCGACAACGGCGTAGATATCGCCGTCAACAAGATAGCGTCCATGGGCTGCGCCTTCTTCGCGCCCGGCCCGGTGAGAAATTACGCTGAGGCCCTGAAAAGCGACACAAAGCTTTTCGCGAGGTTCCACTCCCTTATGCTTGAGCGAGGCGTCTATCTGGCGCCGTCTCAGTTCGAGGCGTGCTTCGTCGGGGCCGCGCACACCGAGGCCGACGTCGACGCGATATCCGCCGCCGCCGCCGAATCGCTAAAAGTCATCAAAAGCGGAAGCTGACCAAGCCGTCGGCGCGAACCGCGCTTAGCAGCAGCCGGAGGGCTGATGAAAGTTCTTCTTATACAACCGCCGAAACACTTCTGGCCATATATCAGCGCGGACGACAATTTTCTGACTCCGCAATGGATGCCGTGTCTGGCAGCCTCCGCCCGCGCCGCCGGGCACACCGTCGCCACCGTCGACTGCGCCCCTCTAAAAATGGGCTGGAAGAGCCTCGCCGAAACCATCAAGCGCGTCGATCCGGACGCCGTCGGCGTGGGAGAAAACCACGCGGTTTACAGCCATGAATCAATCAGGGCTTTGAAACTCGCCAGAGAAATATGCCCCGGCGTAAAAACAATCGCGGGCGGCTCTCATTTTACCAACCTCATCGAAGACACTCTGAAGAATGACTTTATAGATTACATTGTCTGCCGCGAGGGCGAAGAGTCTTTTGTGGAATTGCTCGCCGCGATTCCCGACGGCGAAAGCGCTGTCGGCGGAGTCAAAGGAATCGCTTTCAGGAAAGACGGACGCGCGGTGGAGACGCCCCCCCGGCCGCTCATCAGCGACCTCGATTCCCTCCCCCTCCCCGCCTACGACCTGATGCCGATGCATCTTTACGGGACATCGAAGTTTCTTTTTTCTCCCGGCGGCGCGACCATTCATCACAGCCGGGGCTGCGTCAGCAACTGCCGCTTCTGCGCTTGGTGGAGGCAGATGGCGGACGTAGAGCAGAGCGAAGACGGCTCCGTCTCCCTCAAGCCGCGCTGGCGCACCAAATCCGTGCAAAACACTATTAATGAAATCCGCGTCCTTGCCGAAACACATAACAAGCGCTGCCTAGTCTTCGTTGACGAATACTGGAACAAAGACCCGGCATGGAGCGCGAGTTTTGCGGACGCGCTGATCGCCGAAAACCTCGGCGTCGAGTGGTTCGCATTCATGCGCGCCGACGCGGTCATCCGGGACGAAAAATCCGGCGTGTTCGAGAAACTTGCCCGCAGCGGTCTTGTCCATGTCTCCATCGGCGTCGAACGTGTCGAACAGGACGAGCTTAAGGACATGGGCAAGCCTTTCTACAGCGAAAACACCGCTTTGGAGTGCTTCGGCATTCTCAAAAATAAATATCCTAATATTTTCAGGCAGGGCACTTTCATCGTCGGCGTGCGGCACGAAACCCCGGCGAGCATGCTCGCCCAAGCGGATTTCGCCCGGCGGCTCGAACTCGACTATCCGGGCTTTCATCCGATTACCCCTGTTCCGGGCACCGCCTTCTGGTCGGAAGCGGAGGCGGCGGGCTGGATAGAGACGCGCGACTTCGCCGATTACGATTGGATGACCCCCATCATAAGCTCTGAGAACATGTCGCGGGAGCGCATCGAGGAACTGCTCATCGTGTTGAGCAAAAGGTTCGTCTCCCTTAAGTGGTTCCTGAAAGGGATAACCAGCAAGGGCTTATACAAACGCAAGATGTACATCTGGTGGCTGATTGTCACCATCCGGGTTCTGCTCACTTCCATCCGGTCGTTCGTCTGGCCGTTCAAGACAAAAGTTTACGCGAGTCTGGTAAAGCCTCCGTGGTACGACGACTGAACGCGAAAAGAGGAACGGGATGATAACGAAACGCGGCGCGAAAACAACCCTCCTTGTCTTCGCCGCCCTTGCGGCAGGGTACGTCTTGTTTCATGCGGGAACGCTCGACCTTACGAGGCTGTGGACGGACGAGATCCGCACGGCGAACGCCGCCGCGATAGGCTGTCCGTACAAGGCCGCGCAATACGCCTCCACAGCCGATCCTGACGGAATCGCCTACAGCGCAGTCGCATCAATCGCGGTTAAACTTGCCGGCCCATCCGAAACTTCCCTCAGATTCCCCGCTCTCATTTTCGGGGCTCTCTGCATCCCGCTTTTATTTTTGATTCTTTCGCGCGCGACCCCGGCGGGCGTTTCAATCGTCGCTCCGCTTGCCCTGTTCTTCTCCCCGCCTCTATTGTTCGCATCCATGACCGCGCGCGGATACTCAATGTTCGTTTTCTTCGCCCTTGCCGCTCTTCTTGCGACGCTCCGAGCGGCGGAATCCGGCATCTCTAAAATGCGCGCCGCTTTGCTATTCGTCTCTTTTGCCGTCGCGTCCTTGATCGATCTGAATATCTGGATCGCGCTCCCAGCCGGAGCGGCTATTGTTTTCATGAAACGAAGAAATGCCGGAGACGTCCTTAGATACGCGGCGGTCGCATTCGCGGGACTCGCTCCCGCTCTGGCGCTTCGGCTTGCCATGCCCGGATTTGCGCCTCCATCTCCTGAATCCCCCGCAGACATCGACGCATGGCGCCTTTTGGTTATGACTTACACTGGAGCATACGGCGGCTTTACGCCCGCCAACGCCGCTCTCGCCGCCGCCTCATTTCCTCTTGCCCTCCACGGCTTATACCACTCGTTGCGTTTCCACCGCTCCAGTCTCGTTCACATTTTTATATGGTTCGCATTCATCGCGTTCGCTGCGGTCGCTCTCTCGGGCGCGTCCACGGTTTCGCTCAAAAAGATAATCCCCCTGATTGCCCTGCTGGCTCCTTTTGCCTGCCTGATCTTTTCCGTATCTCCCTGTGCCTTCGCGTCGAACTTGCTCAAGCGCGACATGGCCGGAGTCTACTCTATAACGACATTTATACGAATGGCCGCGACCGGGTTTATCATTCTCTTTTCCCTTGTGTTTTACGTCGCCTACACCGTTAAATGCGTTTCTCAAACACATTTCCGTGAGAGAGAAAACTGGAGGGAGCCTATCTCCGAAATAGCCTCCGGCGCGGCTCCCGGCGACGCGCTCGTCGTGAAGGCTTCAGACTCCGTCGCCATCTCCTACTTCATTAAACCCGAAGACGCCGCCAAGCTGAACATCGTCAAAGTCGAAACGCCCGAAGAGGCCGCGGCCGCTCTTAGATATCATCCCCGTTCTTGGTTGATCGCAAGAGACAGGTCCATTCGAGGAATAGAAACTGGGCGCGAAACAGACTGGCGCATCCGTTCCCCTTTCGCCAAACGCTTCGGCGGCGCGCTCGGCGACATCCTCTTTTTTAACTTCGACGGATACTTCATCGACTCCGCGTCGGAATTTATCATCGCGTCTAGCGCGCCCGCCGGGACTGCCTCGGATTCGCCTCTCCATATCCGTTGCTCCCCTGCCCCCGGACGCTCATGCTCCTTCAAAGTGTTCCTGCCGGAGTCGGACGAGTATTCATTTCTGTTGACCGCTCCCGGATCGGATTCCGATTTCAGCTTTTCCGTTTCTTTCTGCGGGGAACCGAGACTGCTTGCCGCCGGCCCCGGCGAGGCCGCCGTCCTGTCCGGCAAGTTCCGCGCAGGCTCGTGCGAGGTGGATATTTCATTCGCAGACCCCGCCCCTTCTTCATTGCGCGTAGGTATCTCTAAAAAAGAACCCTTGTGATTTTCGGAGACTCTCTATCATGATTGAGCTTCGCGAAGGAAAAGCCATAGACGTGCTCAGGGACGACGGCGACGCGGTGGAACTCCTCGTCGAATGCGGCGGCAAACAAGTCAAAGCCGTCTGCTACCCCGCTCTCACCGGCCCGGTCTCTCCGGGCGACACGCTTCTGTTGAACACCACAGCCGTCCGCCTCGAACTCGGCTCCGGCGGAAGGCACTTCGTAGCGGCGAATCTTTCCAGCCCCGAAAAGGAACTCTCCCCTTCGAACGGCCACATAATGAAACTGCGCTACACTCCCTCCCAGTGCCGCGCCGCCTGCGCCGAAGAAGAAGGCTCTCCGCATCGCGCCGCCATCGAATCCTTCAATTCCCTCGCTGGCGCGCCCGTAATCATCGGTGGTCTTCACAGCATGGTCGCCCCTGTCTGCGCCGCCCTTAAGTCCGCGCGCCCGAAAATAAATATCGTTTACATCATGACCGACGGAGCCTGTCTGCCGCTGGCATTCAGCAGAACAGCGCGCGCGCTTAAAGACAAAGGCATAATCTCCGCCACCGTCACTTGCGGCAACGCGTTCGGAGGCGACATCGAAACCGTGACCAAATTCTCCGCGCTCGCAGCGGCCCGCTCCGCGCTCGCCGCTGACGCGATTGTGGTCGCAATGGGCGTCGGCATCGCCGGAACCGGAACCCGCCTCGGCCACGCCGGACTCGAAGTCGGCGAATGGATAAACGCCGCCGCCGCCCTCGGTGGAACTCCGGTCGTCGTTCCGAGACTGAGCTTCGCCGACGAAAGAGAGCGGCATCGCGGGGTCAGCCATCACACTCTCTCAGCTTTGACTGTCGCCGCCCTCGCCCGCGCCCGCGTCGCACTCCCGTTACTGCCTCCCGATCAGGCTTCACTTGTCAAACAGCAACTTGCCGAATCCGGAGCAGCCGCGCGGCACGACATCGTCGAGGCGGACGGCTCAGCGGCCGTCCCCGCGCTCGAACAAGCCAGCATCCGCGTCACCACCATGGGCCGAGGTCCCGACGCCGACCCTGCTTTCTTCCTCGCCTGCGGAGCCGCCGCCTCTGTTGCCGAACGCCTCTTGAGCCGCTAGACTTTTGTCCGGCGCTCCGGCCTTTCGCCCGACGCGCCAATATCTCGACTGGATGAACGCCGATGAAAAAGCAATTCAAAGGTACCGAAAGCTACATCGCCTCCGACGCCTTGAGCGAAGTGGTCAACGCCGCGACCGCTCTCGGACGCCCGCTGCTCGTCAAAGGCGAACCCGGAACAGGCAAAACTCTTCTCGCGCACGCCGTCGCCAAAGACCTCGGCAAACGCCTTCTCGTCTGGAACGTCAAATCCACAACCAAAGCCCGCGACGGCCTCTACATCTACGACACCGTCCAAAGACTCCACGACAGCCGTTTCAGCGACCACGACGTCTCCGACATCAAAAACTACATCAGGATGGGAAAACTCGGCGAAGCTTTTACAGCCGACGAACAAGTCGTCCTCCTCATCGACGAAATCGACAAGGCCGACCTCGAATTCCCCAACGACCTGCTCAACGAACTCGACGAAATGTCCTTCCACATCCACGAGACGGACGAGACGATTTCCGCCCGACACCGCCCCATCGTCATCATCACCAGCAACAACGAAAAAGAACTCCCGGACGCGTTCCTGCGAAGATGCCTCTTCCATTTCATAGCATTCCCGGACGAACAGATGATGGAGCGCATCGTCAAAGTCCATCACCCGGACATCGAAAACAAGCTGCTCGCCGAAATCATTAAAAAATTCTACTGGGTGCGAAGCTTGGATTCCCTTCGAAAAAAACCGTCCACAAGCGAAATCATCGACTGGGTCAGCGCCCTCGTTTCAGGCGGCGTCGACCCGCGCAGAATCAAAAAGGAAGTTCCGTTCCTCGGCGTCCTCATCAAAAAAGAACAGGACATCGACATCGTTCTGGCTCAGGCAAACCCGTACTGACGCAACGCCGCGCGCCGAGAAAGGATTTTATGTTCACCGGCTTTTTTTTCACCCTCAAACGCTTCGGCGTCCCGGTCTCCATCAACGAGTGGATGACCCTGCAAGAAGCGTTGAAGGCGGGCCTCACAGACGCAAGCCTCAGCGTCTTCTACCGTTTGGCCCGCGCAATCCTTGTTAAGAATGAATCTTATTATGACCGCTACGACCGCGCGTTCGCGGAATATTTCAAAGGAATCGAGAGCGACGACATACTTGTGGACGAAATACTCAAGGGGCTTGAAGAAGTCGATCCACTGACTCTGACTGAAGCGGAAAAAAGACTGCTTCAAGCGCTCCCGCTGGAAGAAGTTCTTGAAAACTTCCGCAAGCAGTGGGAAGAAGGGCACTTCAAAGGACACGTCGGCGGCGACCGCGCCATCGGCACAGGCGGCAGGTCCACTCAAGGCGCTTTCGGTTACAACCCAGCAGGCATCAGAATCGGACAAGGATACGGCAGGCACGGCTCCGCCATCCAGATCGCGGAAAAACGGGAGTTCCGCAACTACTCCAGCGACATGATTCTCGATACCCGCATCCTGCGTGTCGCCTTGTCAAAACTCAGAACATTGCTCCCGGAAGGCCCTTTCGACGAACTTGACATCGACAACACCATCGATAAAACCTGCCGCAACGCCGGCGACCTCGAACTCGTGTGGAAACGAAGCAGAAAAAATAAAATTAAAGTCCTTTTAGTCATGGACGTGGGCGGCTCAATGGAGCCATACCATTGGGCTGTCAGCAAGCTGTTCAGCGCCGCCAAATCGCAGATCAAAGACCTCAAACACTATTACTTCCACAACTGCGTATATCAGGACCTCTGGACGGACATCGAGCGCAGCTCCTCCGTCCCGACTTCCGAAGTGATGAGCCAATACGACAAAGATTACAAAGTCATATACGTCGGAGACGCCAGCATGGCCCCGAGCGAGTTGCTTGACGTCAACGGCTGCATTGAGTATTTTTACCGCAACGAAGAAGCCGGAATATGGTGGCTGCACAAACTCATGGCCCGGTTCCCGGCGTCCGTCTGGCTCAACCCCATGCGAAGGCGCATCTTCGAAACATCCCTGTCGGGCCGCATGATCTCCAAAATCTTTCCCATGTTCGAACTGACCCTCGACGGATTGGACGAAGCAATCCGCGCCCTCCTTAAACCCAAACGCCCCAGAATTACCACAGAGGAAATCCAGTCTTTCATAAACCGCCGCAACCGTCCGTATCAAATAATGTACTGAACCATAAATATCGCCGAAAGTTTTTTGGATAATAATGCCGAGCCTTGTTTCCGCGTCGCTTCAGCCGCCGCCGGTGGGCGGAAGAATATGCAGCGTGTCTCCCTCTTTCAAGCGAGTGGACACTCCCCGCATAAAAACTATGTTCTCTTCATTCAGAAAAATATGGCAGGAATTCAAAACCCGGTTAAAATCAGTTCCGAAACTGCTCTTCAGGTGGCGGATAACATCCTTTACGTTCGCGGCCCGGCATAAAATCTCGTCCGATCCCGCCCGCGCGCGCAACGCCGCGTAGAACCTAACCGTCACTTCCGGCTTGTCCATTACTTTGACGCCGAAATCCCTATGCCGAGTTTGGCAAGCTTCTTCTTTTTCGGAACGCCCGTCGCGTCCCAGCCGCGAACCTTGTAGTAGCCGGGAAGCATCTTGGCCATCGCCGCCCTGAGCGGCGGCCTTTTCGGGTCGAGCTTCTCGTCCATGAACCTTCCAGGCAGCGTGTCCTGCGCCGCGCCTTCTCTCACATTAAACATACGCTCAATGTTGTATCCCCGCTCTCCCGCCTGCAAGAATTTTCCCAGCGTCATCTTCATCCCGGTCAGTTTTCCTATCACCAGAGAGTGCGGAATCATCACCGGCATGTTCATCGGCATCCCCCACGGCAGTATCATCGCCGTGTGGTCCATCGCAAGCCCGGACACTCCCAGAACCTTCGATATTATCTTCGACAGAAGTCCTCGTTTGTTTATCTTGTGCAGAAGCTTGTGCATTATGGCGTACGTCGTAAAAATACAATTTCCCGACGCGCTTACCGCCTCGAAAATATTCTGTTGAAAAACAGTCCACGCCGCCTTGGACGCCGGCGAATACGGGTCCATAGTAATTGGCCCCGTGCGCTCCATGAAAATCATATACCCCGCGTTGATGTGGCAGCCTCCCCTGTTGGACACCGCATATCCCAGCCCCATTCCGACCGACGACCGCGGATCATAACAAGCCACTTCCAGCCCCCGCGCGTTAATCGCGAACTCCTCGCCGCCATATTTCCTTGCCATCGCCCGCGATCCCTCGGCTATGTCGTTCCCGATTCCCCGCCTGTGCGCTATGTCTTCCAGCAACTGCTCCATCCATCCGAACTCCCCGAATTTTAAGTCCGATTTCAGCAACCCCTTCTGCGTCAACTCAATGGCAAAGCCTATCGAGTTTCCGCAGCTTATCGTGTCTAGTCCCAGCAAATCCATCTGCCGATTCCATTTATTGATGAGCGTCAAATCATTGTTCAGGATATTGGAGCCGAAAAGCCCCAGCGTCTCGAACTCCGGCCCCTTCACTTGTTTGCCGTCCACCTCGACCACTCTACCGCAACGGATCGGGCACGACAGGCAGCCCATGTTTTTCACAAGATATTTTTCAGCCAGCGTCTCGCCGCTTATCATCTCGGCGTCCTCATATCTGCCCCGGCTGAAATTCGCCGTCGGCAGCGCGTTGCTCAGATTTATCGGGTTGACCAGATTGGCGGTTCCGTACTTCGGCAGCGTTTCGCCCGTCGTTGGATGGCTCTTGAGCATGTCGATCCAGTTCTTTACCGCTTTCTTAAATCCTTCCGGGTCCGCCGCCTCTATCTTTTTCGAGCCTTTCGCCTGCAACGCCTTAAGGTTCTTTGAACCCGCCACAGCGCCGAGTCCGCACCTGCCCGCCGCCCTTTCCTGCGAAATCAGACACGCGTATTTCACAAGATTCTCCCCCGCAGGCCCTATCACCAGCTTGCCGGTCTTCGGGCTTAGCGCCTCCTGCGTTTTCTCCGTGTCCAATCCCCACAGATGAGACGCGTCCTTTATCTCCGCCCCTTTTTCCGTGATGTCTATATAAACCGGTTTGTCCGCCTTGCCTGTTATCACAATCCCGTCGTACCCGCACCGCTTAAGCTGAACGCCGAAGTCGCCCCCGCAGTTGGACGCCCCGATGGCCCCCGTCAGAGGACTCTTCGCCGACACGTTGAATCGGCTGGTGCACGGCGCGTTGCTTCCCGTAAGCGGCCCAGTGTTGACTATCAGCATCGCTTCAGGCGACAGAGGGTCTATCCCCGCCTTCTGGTTGTCCATAAGTATCTTCGTCGCCAAGCTCTTGTTGCCGATGTAAAGTTCCCTGTCGCGGTCGGTCACGTCGAATTCCGAGACCTCCCCCGTGGAAAGATTCACCTTCAGCATGTTTCCCATATAGCCTTTGAACTTAGTCGCCATTCCCGCTCCTCCGAAACGATGCTTGTTGTTTTTGTTGCGCCTCGGCTTTCGCGCGTTAAATCTTCTCCTTCAGATACTCCACCGCTTTTTTCAGTTGAACGTCCTTTTCGAGGTCCAAGCCCGTTTTCTGTTCCTCTTCTTCGTCCGGGTCCAGCGAATCTATAAAAAGAAGTCCCGTCTTTTCATCTATGCTCGCCTTAGTCCCGAACATCTGCGCCACATCGTCCACATTCAGATAGCGCTTGTTGTTGACCACCGTATAGTGAATGTCTTTAAGCGGATTCTTCTTGAAGACCACGCCGTTCTTTCCGTGAAGCTCGGATATCGCGAACTTGCCGACTTTTCCGGGCGCGTGGCCATCGTCTTCATCTCCGTTGTCCGCCTTCTCGTGCGCGTCCACGCTGTCCTGCGACACCGCTATGTCAGGAATGATTCCGGATTTGTTGATATCCCTCTTCTTCGCCGTAAGGTACTTATCCGTCGTAACCAGAATCGCCGAGTTGTCGCTCAGCCTGAAAACCGTCTGCACAAGCCCCTTGCCGAACGTCGTCTCCCCTATCAGAGTGGCCGCCTCGTGATCCTGAAGCGCCCCAGCCACTATCTCCGACGCCGACGCGCTGTACTTGTTAACCAACACCACCGTCGGCACATTAACTATCTTTTTCCGCTTCGCGTAGTACGTGACCGTCCGTCCGCTCCTGCTCTCCCTATGCACAATCGGGCCTTCGTTCACGAACAACCTTGCCACGTCGATCGCCGACGGCAGAAGCCCGCCGGGGTTGTATCTCAAATCCAATATCATCGCCTTCATGCCCTGCTTGTTGAACATCGTTATCTGCTCTTCCAGTTTCTCCGCCGAAAGCTCGCTGAACGTGTCCAGCTTCACATAGCCAATCTTGCCGTCCAGCATCTTCGCCGTGTTTATCGGCTTCAACTCTATGATGTCCCTTACTATGTCGAATTCCTTGCCGTCCTCCTCGAAGCCCCTCCGCCAGATAGTGAGCTTGACCGGCGTCCCCTGTTCCCCGCGAATCCTCGCCACCGCGTCGTCCAGCGCCATTTCCTCCGTCGCCACCCCGTCTATCTTTATTATTATGTCCCCCGCCTTCAAACCGACTTTATAAGCCGGAGTTCCCTCTATCGGGGATATCACAGTCAACTGCTCATTCCTTATTCCGATAGTTATTCCTATGCCGCCGAACTTCCCCTTCGTGTCGATGGACATGTTGTTGTACGCCTTCGGGTCCATGAACCGGGTATACTGATCTCCGAGAGAGCGAAGCATGCCCCGAATCGCGCCATACGTCAGGTCCTTGGTCTTTTCCTCGGACACCGTGTCGTCGATATAGTTGCTTCTTACGATATCCAAAGCCTCGAACATGAGAGGGAACCGATCGTCGTATTGGCTCATTCCCTGAGCATGGATGTTCTCCACACCCAAAGCCCTTCTGATTTTCGATTCGTTCATGCCGCCGTAAAACGCCATCGTTATCACGGCGATAAGCATTGATAGTTGCAGCAGCGATTTTGCCGTTTTTTTCATGTCGCTTCTCCTATAATGTTGTCGCTTGGATTAGTATAGTATTATTATTCTGGATTGGCAAAAAATGAACGGCTCGGATGATATCCTGCGCTGACTCTAATCTTCCTTTTCCAGCAGATATCTGCCTAGCGAGATGAAACTGCCCGCCAGCCCCATCACCACTCCGGCGAAGAGAAGCGTAAAAACGATGAGTTTGGACATCGACGATGCGTCCACTATCGGAATGATGAACGGAAGCGAGCTTTGCGCTTTCGTGCTCATCATATAGTATCCTGCGGAGGCCAGCCCGGCGGCTATCACCGCCCCTATCACTCCCAGCGCCATGCCCTCCAGAAGGAACGGCCAACGGATGAACCATGACGTCGCTCCGACCAGCTTCATCGTCCTTATCTCCGCCTGTCTCGATATTACCGTCAGCCGGATCGTGTTCATTATCGTGAACATCGCCCCTATCGCCATCAGCAGCGTCAGAAGATAGCCTACCGACTTCACCGCGAGGCTGAGCGCCAGCAGCCCCTGTAGAATCTTCGCTCCGTACTGCAGCTCCGCCACGTCGTCCATCCCCGATATCCTGTCCGCCACATCGTCTATGTGCCTCGGATCACCCACCCTCACCACTATCGTGTGCGGCAGCGGGTTCTCCTCCGGCGGCATGTCCAGCGAAAGATTTAAATCCTCCTGAAGCTTGTCCAACGCCCTGCTCGGAGACACATATTCGACCCTTCTGACATGTGACAGCTTCATGATTTCATCCTGCAACTGCTTGATACGGTAATTGTCAGTTTTCTCTTTTAAGAACGCCCGGATTTCAACCTGAGAAGTTATCTCAACAAAAATATTGTTAATGTTAGTGATTATCGCCAGCGACAAACCGAACGTCAGAAGAGACACCATTGTGGTGCTCGCCGCCGCCGCCGTCATCAGCGGATTCCGCGTCAGATTCTTCCACAACTCCTGAAAAAAGAAAATCGTGTTGCGTCCCAATTATCTACTCTCCGCGAACGTCTTCCAAAGAGTCCGCGCAATGCGCGAACCCCGGCTGCTGGTCCGAAACCACTATGCCGTTCTCTATCCTGACGATGCGCTTCCGGCTGCGCTTCACCGTCTCCATGTCGTGCGACGCCACAAGTATCGTCGTTCCCCGCGTCGTCTGAATCTCCAACAACAGCTTGATGATTTCCATCGATGTGTCCGGGTCTAGGTTCCCCGTCGGCTCGTCCGCAAGAAGTATCAGCGGGTCGTTCACAATCGCCCTCGCGATGCTGACGCGCTGCTCCTGTCCCTTGGCCAGCGACCCCGGCAGCGAATCCAGCTTGTCCTCCAGCCCCACCAGCTTCACCACCTGCGGAACCCTTCTCTCTATCTCATAATCGGACGCCCCTATTACATGCAGCGGGTACGCCACATTCTCGTACACCGTCTTCGTCGGCAGAAGCCGGAAGTCCTGAAACACCACTCCCACCTTCCGCCTCAGGTGCGCTATCTGCCGCTCGGAATAGTCATACGTGTCTTTCCCAAGAACTCTTACAGAACCACGGCTCGGCATGATGTCCATGTAAACCATTTTCAACAGCGAAGACTTGCCGCAGCCGGTCGGCCCGACGAGAAATGATATCTCGCCTTTCGAAAAAGACAAACTGACATCCTTAAGCGCATGCACTTTGTCTTTGTGGTAAATCAGATGGACTCTTTTGAAATCAATCATATTGACAGATTTTCGTTCGCCCGGACCGCGATTGCGGCTGATAGAAAAAAACCCCTTGGAATCCTCGGGGTTTTTCGCTTTTCACAGTTCTTGCTCTCGCAAGGCTTATCATTAGAAATAAACTATCGCGCCGAATCTCTGCGTCTTCTCAAGCCCGAGTCCGGACTTGTTCTTGAATGAATAGTTTATCTGCCACTGGTTGCGGGTGAAACCCAGCCCCGCCGTCACGACCTCGTCGTCCACGCCGGCGCGCACCACGAATTCCTCCTGCAATTTCTTCTCAATCCCGAAATGAACAGTCGACTCCTCGCCCAGATCGCTTATCTGTATGGCGTACAGAGAATCATTGTCGGACTTCCTAGAAAACCCCACGCTTATATTGGGATTTAACTTGTCGGCTGAAACATCCCTTGTTGTGTTGTTGGTTCTCAACTCGCCGAACAAATCCTGAATAGTGGCTCCCACCGTCGTAGCTTCGTCCACAAGATAGAGAAGCCCGACGTCGACGGAGAATCCGTCGCCCGAAAGGCCTATTCCCGATATCTCTCCTATGCTATTCCTTGACGAATCAATTGTGGCCGGAGGATTATACTTCTGTTTTCTCCATTTTATGGCTGCCCCGATATAAGTCTGAGGGTCAACCTGCCTCGAACCGGCTATTGTGTAAAGGTCGTCCATCCAGTCGCCACCGCCCATCAGGAAGTCGCTGGCGTCTATGTGCGACCACGAGGCCCCGTATCCTCCGTCCGCGTACGCGACATGGTTATAATCGATGCCCCAGCCATAGAGGTCCGTGTGACTTATCTGAGCATGTCTGTTCTTAACGAGCGCAAGACCGGCGGGATTCCAATAAATCGCGCTGGCGTCATTGGCGACCGCCACGAAGGCGTTGCCCATCGCCTGCGCCCTCTCTCCGACTGTCGGCATCCCCGAATCTGCTTTTCCGGCAAACGCCGCCGCAGGCGCGATCGCCGCAATTATCGCGGCTGCCGCCGCTAGAACTTTCATTCTCCGCATCTGCGTTGCTCCCACTGTTTTTATTTCATTACCACTATGCCTTTTGTGTAATCCAATGTGCTCCCGCCGAAATTCTGCCCCGTGCAATTGGCATATATATTGAATATATACATACCGTTCGCAACGAAGTTTTCGCCGCCCTCGTACGTCGTCCCGTCCCATACACAGCCTTCCTGCCAATAACACATATTGCATAAATGCGGGCTGGAAACGCTGCACGCGTCTAACGACGCCGTCGAATTATCCAGATGTCGTATCAATCTTCCATCAAGCGAATATATCCTCGCGGACACATCCGCCGTGTCGTTCAACTGGAAGAAAACCTTCAGCACCATATTCCCGCCCGCTCTGAACGGAAATGAACTCGGATACGGATGGTTGCCTTCGACAAAATCAAATCTGGTCCCTTTGATTATGTCGCTGCCATTAATTTTTCCTGTCGCGCTTAGATATATACTGGACGGGTCGCTGGGATCGAACTCCGACGGGTATGAAGTCTCAAGTCCGCCCGAACTCTGCGCCACCACCGCAAAAAAGATGTCCGTCCCCGACTTAACGGCCGTTCCGGGAATAGTCGCCGTCACGTCGCCGTTCGGCAACAGCATAGATATCAGATTCAACTGCGTCAGCGTGGGAGTTCCGGAATCGTTGGTGTAATAGAACTTCAACTGCGTTATCCCGCCGCTTTCCGGATCGGTGACATTGAACTTTACGTTTATGGCTCCGTTCTCTACGAACGGCGGCCTTAGAGTCTGCATTGTGACCACCGGCGGGTCTCCGCATCTACATTTGACCGAACTGGTCGACACCGGATTGCTGCTTATACAATTCGAGCTTGCGCCCACTACGTTGTAGGAAACATAGGTATCGTTCAACGTTACTTCTTGCGTGTAAGGCGACGAAGTTTTGGGAACGGCGGCCCCCCCCGAAGTCGGAGTCACATCAACGCGAATATCATTGCATGGCGTAAAAGCCGTCGTCCCGCCTAGAGTCGTCACGCATCCCGTCGGGAGCGTGAAAGCCAGCGACACATCCGCCGGGGTTCCGTCGGTATCGCTGGAACACACGCCCGCCCTTCCCGCGCAACTGAGAGCGCCTAGCGTCGGCTGCCTTACGAAGCAGGGAGTAGAAGATATGTTGATGATTGTCGATATGCCTTTGTGCTGAACGGCGCATCCGCAAGCCTCCGTCAGCATCTCGCAGTATGCGTCGTCGTAAAGGTTGCTGAAAGATTCGAACGCGAATGTGTACGCCGCCGTCTGTTCGCTCGCGTATATGTTTTTAAACACCAAGTTCTGCATCAGAAGATTCGTGTTCGGAGTGAGTTTTCCAAGCGCTCCCTGCGCCACCTTCGTGTAATAATTTCCACTTTCAACCGTTATGAAATCATCGACAAGATTGACCCAATTAGCTATGGAAATGGGATTCCAAATCACAGGGTAAGTACCGCATACGGATTGTGGCGCGTCGCCGTCGCATGCTTCTCCGGGAGGCGCTTCTGTTATAGAAGGTCTTGAGTCGTGGCAGTTGCAACTCGCCGGGTTGGCCATCGTTGGGTCGAAACGCACTTTGGCTTGAAACCCGGATAGCGTTTTCGCTGTTGTAGCGTCCTGTTGAAAAACCACGTCGAGTTCGATTTCTGAATCGGAGGAGTAGAATTCCGCTTCTAAAGGCGTCGTTCCGGCTCCCGATGCGCAAACCGCCGCATCCGTTAACGTATAGTCCCCGTTTTTCAACATGCACAGGTGGGCGTTGGCCGCCGTCCCGAACATTATCGTAATTGCGAGAATCGTTGCGTGAAATATATATCTCCTAATCACCAACGTATTCCTCCTTGCAGGATATCCCTTTTTTGCGCGCCGCCGCTTTCCGCCTGTCGGCCCGGTCATGCAGATACTATACTATATATATTCCTTTTTCAAGCGCCTTGAACTTTCAATTCTTTCATCCCTATTATTTCACAAATCCTTTTATGAATACAATACTTAAAATAAATTTTCCATATAGCATAATTATTGCCTGAAATCATTATATTCAAACCCGAGCCGTCAAAATTCCACATTCCGTCGCAATTTCGGAATCCAGCAACAGCCGGACAATACGCGCGCAGCCACTTCTCCTCCTTGCTTTCCCATCCACAATTTGTCGCCCATGTCCCCGAACAAGCGCTACCCATATCTCCATCTCTATAAAATCGCCGCAATCTAAATTAATGCGCATGCGTTAGCGAACTCAGGGGCGACCCGCTGGGTCGCCCTAATTACCTTCCAATCCGGTCGACCCAGCGGGTCGCCCCTGCGAATAATATATTTTTTTGCCATTTATACCAGTTCTTAATTGATTGTATCCCACCATTTGTTTGCCATGCACATAATTTTTCCTTTGTGCATAAGCGAGAACAGCAACAATTAATAAGGAATTCCAAATCACAAACCAGAATCCTTCGTTAGGATTCTGGAACGATTATTCAGAGAGGATGAAACGCGGAACGCAAGGCGCATTTGTTCAGTGAGGGCGGGGTTGCCCCGCCCCGAATAGTCGCAGTCATTGGGCGCGGAAAACGCGCCCCTACTGAACAAAAAAATGCGGCGGCAACAAAGCAGTTCGTAACTATAAAAATCGCCCCGGTTCGTCGGCTCTATCGACGAATCCGGTTTAAGATAAAAGATGAACAGGAATAAGTTTAAAACAAAGAAGCCGGCTTGCGCCGGCTGCTTTTTAGAACTTGACAATTGAATAGTGAAGGGTTGACCCGTTGCAATCGACCTGGAGTACGCCGGATCGCTCGCATTTCCGCAGAGCTTCCTAGCGTATTCTTCTCCTTAGAAAGGAGGTGATCCAGCCGCAGCTTCCGCTACGGCTACCTTGTTACGACTTCACCCTCCTCACCAGGCACACCTTAGGCGCTTCCTTCCCTTGCGGGTTAGGTCAGCGACTTCGGGTGCACCCGACTCGGGTGGTGTGACGGGCGGTGTGTACAAGGCCCGAGAACGTATTCACCACGGCGTGCTGATCCGCGGTTACTAGCGATTCCAACTTCATGGAGTCGAATTGCAGACTCCAATCCGAACTAGGGCCGGCTTTAAGGGATTGGCTTCACTTCGCAGTGTTGCGACCCGTTGTACCGACCATTGTAGCACGTGTGTAGCCCTAGGCATAAAGGCCATGCTGACTTGACGTCATCCCCACCTTCCTCCAGTCATAAACTGGCAGTTTCCCTATAGTTCCCAACTTAATGATGGCAAATAGGGATAAGGGTTGCGCTCGTTGCGGAACTTAATCCAACACCTCACGGCACGAGCTGACGACAGCCATGCAGCACCTGTCACCAAGTTCCCCGAAGGGCACTCCCCTTTTTCAAGAGGATTCTCGGGATGTCAAACCTAGGTAAGGTTCTTCGCGTTGCGTCGAATTAAACCACATGCTCCACCGCTTGTGCGGGCCCCCGTCAATTCCTTTGAGTTTTAATCTTGCGACCGTACTCCCCAGGCGGGGCGCTTAATGCGTTAGCTTCGGCACAGGAGGGGTCGATACCTCCCACACCTAGCGCCCATCGTTTACAGCTAGGACTACCAGGGTATCTAATCCTGTTCGCTCCCCTAGCTTTCGCTCCTCAGCGTCAGAAACGGTCCAGGAAACTGCCTTCGCCATTGGTATTCTTCCTGATATCTATGCATTTCACCGCTACACCAGGAATTCCATTTCCCTCTCCCGTCCTCTAGCCGGGCAGTATCACACGCATTCCCCGGGTTAAGCCCGGATCTTTAACATGTGACTTACCCAACCGCCTACGAGCTCTTTACGCCCAATGAATCCGGATAACGCTTGCGCCCTACGTATTACCGCGGCTGCTGGCACGTAGTTGGCCGGCGCTTCCTATAGGGGGTACCGTCAGCCGTCGCAGCTATTAACTACGACGGGGTTCTTCCCCCCCGACAGGGCTTTACGATCCGAAGACCTTCATCACCCACGCGGCGTCGCTCCGTCAGACTTTCGTCCATTGCGGAAAATTCCTCACTGCTGCCTCCCGTAGGAGTCTGGGCCGTATCTCAGTCCCAATGTGGCTGGTCGCCCTCTCAGACCAGCTACCCATCGTAGCCTTGGTGGGCCGTTACCCCGCCAACTAGCTAATGGGCCACAGGCCCCTCCCTCGGTGGCCGCTTGCAAGCAGAGGCCGCCTTTCCTCACCGAGCCATGCGGCTCTGTGAGCATATCTGGTATTAGCAGCCCTTTCGAGCTGTTATCCCAATCCGGGGGGTAGGTTACCCATGTGTTACTCACCAGTTCGCCACTTTCTCAACCCGCAATCGGCCGAAGCTTCATGCGGGAGAAACCGTTAGACTTGCATGTGTTAAGCACGCCGCCAGCGTTCATCCTGAGCCAGGATCAAACTCTCCGACAAAAATAAATTAAATTGATTTCTTGGGGTTGTGATTCCCCGGTCCCCTGCCTAAGCAGGCTTCCGGTTCTTCGTTGCAACTGGCTTCTTCACTATTCAATTTTCAAGTTCCACCGTTCCGACTGGCATCCCGCCTGTCTTCACGCGACAATCGCATATTCTACCGGGTGGGTATCGTTACTGTCAAGACTTCAGAAAACTTTTTTTTCAACTTCCCGCTTGCTCTTCTATTATACCCATCCCCGCCGCTTTTTCAAGCGCCCGGAACTCTAAAGTTTTCACGCGGGCAATCCCGCGCTTTTCACTCTGCCCGCTCAGCGCAGTATTATCCTCGCGTCCACCGCCGCGCATCCCTTTCCTTCCTCATACGCTATCAAGGGATTGATGTCCAGTTCTTTTATCCTCGGAAACTTCGTCACGAGTGTGGACACTCTGAAAAGGACATCTTTGAGAGCGTCGCGGTCGGCGGGCGGCATGCCTCTGAAAGCGCCCAGCATTTTGGTTGCTTTTATTTCGGCAAGTAGCGCCGAAGCGTCCAACGGCCCTATGGGGGCGACTCTTATCGAGATGTCTCCGAGGGCTTCCACCGCAACGCCGCCGACGCCGAACGTCACAACATGTCCGAAGGATTCGTTCAGAGTCGCGCCGACTATCATTTCTCGCCCTTGCTCGGCCATCTTCTGCACATGAACTCCGGACAGGACGGCTCCGGGAACTTTTTCCGCTGTCGTCTTCATCATCTCTTCAAATGCGGCGCGGCATTCTTCGTCGCTCGATATGTTCAGTTTCACTCCGCCGGAATCCGTTTTGTGCAAAATATCCTTTGACGCTATTTTCATCGCCACGGGATATCCCATCCCGGAGGCGGCGGCGGCAGCTTCTTCGGCGGTGGCCGCTAGTTTGACGGGGACGGTGGGAATGCCGCAGGCTTGCAGGACATCCAGCGCTTCAACGCCAAGCCTTCCGCCCTCTCCCGCCGCGTCAAGCGCGCTCTTTATTCTATCTTCATCTAAATCTTTCATTGTGGGCTTCTGGGAACGAAGCTCATAAGCGGAGGAATGATGGTTGCGCAGGATGGACAGCGCGCGCAACGAGCCTTCCGGGCTGCTGAATATCGGAAAATCGGTGGTTTTTTGAATCTGCGAAATATCGCTCGGAGAGCCGACGAGGGACAGCGCTATGGGCTTGGGTATCCTCTTCAGCATCGAGTCGAGAATCGGAAAAATATTCACGCTGTCGGATGTCAGGCCGGTGTCTCGCATAAAAATCCAAGAAAGTATTAGCGCGTCGAACTGAGGCTCCTGCATGGCGCGAACGACGGTGTGCGCCACCATCTGGAGATCAAACATGTCGCCGAGGTCGAGCGGGTTGGTCAGTCTTATCACGCCCGCGCGCACATGTTTCGATACGTCGTCTACGAAATCCTTGCTGAACGGCGGTATCTCGAATCCGTATTTTTCGCACATGTCGGCGAGGATGACGGCGTATCCGCCCGTCGGAGTTAGGATGGCCACCCGGTTGCCTTTCATGGGGGGCATCTTGAATATCTTGCAGGCCGCCGTCATATCGTGCATGTTTTCGATGCGGGCGACGCCTACTTGCTTCAGGGCGGCATCCACCACGCGGTCGTCGTTGGCTATGGCAGCGGTGTGAGAGGCGGCCACTCGCGCGCCGGTGGCGGTGGTGTTGGATTTGAGCGCCACAATCGGCTTGCGGCATCCGCGCACCGCCTCCATGAACTCCCGTCCCTTGTCTATCTCTTCAAGGTACATCCCGATGACTCCCGTGCAGTCGTCGCTTTCAAGGAAAGGTATCAAGTCCTGTTCGCCGATGTTCAGCTTGTTGCCGAGACTGACGTATTTATTGATTCCGAGGTTCTGCGCGGCGAACATGTATATGAAGCTCAGCCCTACGCCTCCGCTCTGGGTCATCAAGGAAACATTGCCGACGGGAAATCGGCTCATGCGCACGAACGGCAGACATACTCCGTGGTCCTGATTGATTATGGCGAGGCAGTTCGGCCCGATGAACCGGATGTCGTTCTCGCGGGCGACGTCTATCAGACGCTGTTCGAGTTCCTTGCGTTCGCCGCCGAACTCTGAGAAGCCGCCGCTGGAGATGCACACTCTTTTTATCCCTTTGCGCGCGCAGGCTTCGAACTGTTCGGGAACCGCGCGGGACGGAATCAGCATGACTGCCAGCCCCACGTTGCCGCTTATGTCCTCCACGCTCTCATATATCTTCAAACCAAAGACCGAGCCGCCTTTTTTCCCGACCGGGTATATGCGCCCCTGATATTGGAAATCGAGCAGGTTTTTCACGATATTCCTGCCGAAATTGTCGTGAGATTCCGAAACTCCTATGACTGCTATGCTTTCAGGATAAAATATTTTTCGCATTGTCGTTGCCTCCGCCGTTCTTTAATGAGCCGTTTGGCCGGGCGTCTCCCGGCTTCGCTAAGAGGAACATTATAACTCCGCGAGCGACCGAGAGTGAAGCGGAAACAGAAATCGGCGCGCTATAACCCCAAGCGCTTGTCGGATTATTTTTTAAAAAAGGAATAAAAACGATTTCTGCCGAGTCTAACATGAAAAAGCGCGATGTGAAGCCGGCCGAGTGGACAAGCATGAGAACATAGAGCAGTTGTACGACGAATACGGCGAGCGGGTTTTCAACGCCGTGTTTTGCATGCTCGGAAGATATCAGGACGCCGAGGATATAACGCAGGAAACATTCGTGTCGGCTCACAGGCGCTGGGACGAGTTCGAGGGTAGATCAAGTCCATACACATGGCTGTACAGAATAGCGATGAACGCGGCTAAGACCCATCTTAAAAAAAACGCCCGGCGCGCTAGGCTGTTGTGCGACATCGGAGCCGAGGCGGCGGAACAGAGCGGGACGACCGGGACGGAAGACGAGGTTGAAAGGCGTTTTTTTGAGGACGAGGCGAGACGAGCGGCGACGGCGGCAATGATGCGTCTTCCGACGAAATTCAGAGAGGTGATCGCCCTCAGGTGCGTCGAAGGTCTTTCATACGTCGACATCTCGAAAATCACCGGCGTTTCCATCGGCACAGTCGAATCAAGGCTTCACAGGGCAAAAGAACGTCTGAGAAAAGAAATGCGCGAAATACCATCGAAAAAGGAAGAGAACCATGAAAAAATGCACGTTTCAAAAGCGCGCGCGGCTCTACGCTGAGGGAGAACTATCCCCATCCGAAGCAAGAAATGTTCGTCATCATCTGCTCGAATGCGCCTCCTGCATGAGCCTAGCGAGGGATACTAGGTCGATGGCGGAGACGTTCGAGCAGCTTGGAAAAATCAAGCCGACACCGGCGCTGAGAGACAGAATACTTTTCGATTTGTCCGGCGGAGAATCCTCCGCCGCAAGAATGAATCCGGGCGCGGTCGTTTCGATGTGCAGAAAGATCGGGGCCGTCGCCGCTTGCGCTCTCTTCCTGTTCGGCAGCCTAGTCGCTTTAAACCTGAAAGAAACAAAAATTAAGAATGTTGTCGCGACATCGGAAAACGGCTCTGCAATAGCAAAAAACAGCCCTGAATACTATCCGTTCAGCCTGCTGGAGGAAAGCGACAGGACTTTTCTGTCAGGCGACATCTCAAGCGCGTTCGAGAATCTGTACGCGCTGCCGGAATAAACTCGAATCCGACATTAGGATTCGGGAGCGATTGTTTAGAGCGGATGAAATGCGGAACGCGAGACGAATTTTTGAGGTAGGGGCGGGGTTGCCCCGCCCCAAATTGTCACAGTTATTGGGCGCGGAAACCGCGCCCCTACTGAACAAAACAATGTGGCGGCAACGAAGCAGTTCGCCGCTATGAAAATCGCCCCGGTTCGTCGGCTCTATCGACGAATCCGGGATAAAAAGTTATCACGGAGGAAAACGATAATGGAACAAGCAAAGAAATGGATAATTTTTTCGGTGGCGCTCGTGTTCGTCGCCGGTTTTCTCGGCGGCGCGTTCGCGGGTATGACGCTCGAAAGGAAAGGGCTGTTTTCAGGCGGCAAGCCGCCCATGCCGGAGCCGATGCAGTCGCGCCTGCCGCATCACGAGCAGATGAGGGAAAATTTCGCTCGAATGCTGAAAGAAGAACTTTCTCTGTCGGACGCTCAGGCGGCTCAACTGCTTGTGATAATTGAGAACAACGAGCAAGAGATGATCAGACACAGGGACGAAATGTGGAACAGCATTCAGCAGATGAGACAGAAAATATCTACCCAGATAAAAGAAATTCTCGACGAAGAACAGAAGACAAAGTTTTCGGAACTTGAAGAAAGGATGGCGAGAGATTTTGAAGGCAGGGTAAAAGGGCCGATGGGAGAAAGAGGAGAAGATGGAGGTTTCGGGCCTCCGAAACCTCACAGGGGCATTGGGCCGCGAGACGGCGGGGAACCGTTTCGGGGCGGACCGCCTCCGCAAGAACCTTTCGATCTGGAAGACCGGAAAAAATAGCGGAGAACAGCGACCGCGCCGAACATCTCCCGTCCATCCTTTAAAGGAGGGATCGCCTATTGAGATTGTAGCATTAAAGATTTGAGCCGCATCCGACGGACTCCATGACGGATGCAAAATAAAGGCCGGACCTTTTCAGGAAGCCTTTAAATGCCTCCGAACGACTGAAGAGGCGAATGGTTTTACATTGCCAAATTTGAGGTGAAACATGAGCTTGGATAGAATCGACAACTCTAATATGTACCTTGCGATGCTGCAGATGGTTCAGCCGACTGGCATAACCGCCAACAACGTCGCAACCGGGCAGAGCGGAACGGACGGCTCGTTGAGCGTTGACACCGCCTATCTGTCTTCTTCATCCGGGACGCTCTCGGCGCTGTGGAGCATCCAGCAAACGGACCCGGAAAGTTTCAAAAGCATTTTGAACGAAATCTCGTCAAAGCTGCTTGCTGCCGCCGATGAGTCAAGCGAAGATTCCATCGTTTCCGGGATTCTGTCGGAAATAGCCGCAAAGTTCAGCGAGGCGGCTGAAACGGGAGACCTCTCGACGCTGGCGGCAGGCGGGGCTAGAGAGGCCGGCCACAGACCGCCCCCGCCTCCTCCGCCCCCAATGGCGGAATCCGAGGTTATCAGCGCGGTCGAACAGGCGAACGAGGACTGCGGCGGCGTCCTCGGCGATATCTCAGGCATGTCGCTTAGCGAAATTTTCGAGAAACTCCTAGAACTCAAGGAAACGGACCAAGAGAGCTACGAAACGTTGCTAGCTTCCATTGAGGAAGAATTGGTCGAGGCTTTCGAGGGCATGGAGGGTTTTGAGGCGGAAGCTTCCGCCGCTCTGGCGGACAGTTTCTTGGCCAGTCTAGAATCCGGGGAGTTAACGCAAACACAGCAGCCTCCCCCGCCGCCTCCGCCTCCGCCTTTTGAATCGCGTTTCTCGGCATACACAACCGACGCGTCTACCGGAAGCCGAAGCTCGATGTCGGAGATTTTCGATGCGAGCGACAGAGCGAGCGCGACTGTCACGGACAGTTGGGAAACAGCCATCAAGGAAGCCCGCGATGTTCTGCTGGCGGCCCTCGGTTCATCCCGCGTAGCCACAAGCTGAGCGGCACGCCGGATAGACGGCGACGTCTCGCGCCGCCTTTCGGCTTGACACCATTAAAGGAGAAGGACAATGGATGTTTCGGGAACCCAGAATTTGACTTCCAACATTCAGCAGTACATGAACGTCATGAAACAGCGGATTGATTCGGCAATCAACGACGCGGTGAGCGGAGCGAATGTCGAGAACGGAAATCCGCTGGGAGACACGTTCGAATTTTCAGGGCCGGCCGACCTGCTTTCGAAGCTTTCGCAGCTTCAAGAGGCGGACCCGGAGAAGTTCAAGGAACTGTGCGCCGACATCGCAGCAAAGTTGCGAGAAGCGGCGTCAAACTCGGATGCCGATGGGATGGACGCCGGAATGCTTGAATCGCTGGCGACCAGATTCGAAACCGCGGCCTCGACCGGCGATCTGACGTCTTTACAGCCGCCGCAAATGGAGCGCGGCGGCGGCGGACCGCAGGGCGCGGGCGGCGCTCCCCCGGCGGGCGCTTCGGGCGCTTCCGGAGGCGCGGGCGGCGTGGCCGCCTCGGAAGAATGTTCCACTTGCGCCGTCTGCGGAGCGAAAATCGAGGACGGAGCCTCCTCATGCTCCAAGTGCGGCTCTGAAGTGAACGAAAGCGATTCCGAGGAAGAAACAGATTCCACGGACGCCGCCGCTCAGAACGCTAAAATCGCTCAGTATCTTCTTTACTCAACGGAATCCGAGCAGAACTCGCTTCTGGAAGCGTTGACCAAGCTGTGGGAAGAAAACGGCTCCAAATCCGATTCCGGATCCGACGCCATGAGCGAAATTAGAGAAATGTTGACGCAGGCTTTCGAGCGGATTACGCAGTAACGCGCAGTTTCACGCGCGGAAATCGTGAAAATCCGCTCGTCTTACTCTCACGCAGACCGGAAGCGACGGCAACGCGAGTCAGACTACTACTAATCAGGTCATCTCGCGCTCACAAGCCGAAGCTTCCGGTCTCTTTTTTTATTCCAAAAAAAATCCGAATCCGTCATTAGGATTCGGGCGCGATTTTTCAGAGCGGATGAGTCTCGGAACGCGAAACGCATTTTTGAAGCCGGGGCGGGGTTGCCCCGCCCCAAATTGTCACAGTTATTGGGCGCGGAAACCGCGCGCCTACTTAACAAATAATGTGGCGGCAACAAAGCAGCTCGCCGCTATGAAAATCGCCCCGGTTCGCCGGCTCAAACGACGAATCCGGAACAAAATATCGCTCATTGCGAGGAAGATGTCAGCTATTGTTTTTCGATGTGCGGCAGTCAGTCCGATTGCGGAACGATCATTCCGTGGTGGCGCGCCATCCAGTACGGGAGCAGGAAGAACTGTGCCATAGCCTCGGAGCGCCCGCCGTCGTCGGCGTCGAGCGCGAGCATGTTTTCAGACCATCTTATCGTCCGCGCTTCTTCGTAAGGAAGGATGGAGGCCATCTGAGGCGAGCGGAACCTGTCGTTTTTGGGAGAGAGTTTGACGTCCGCGCGGACGCTGTTGAAAACGGAATGTTTGACGAGGTCTAAAGGAAGCTCGCGTAGCGTCTGGACCGCCGCGTCGAGGCCGTAATTCTTCCGAGCGAACGCTCCGAAGATGATTATCTGCTCGGGGTTGCGGTTGGGTAGCAGCTCTACATGCGACCTTCGAAGCCCTTCTAAATAGTAGTCGCTCCTCAGTTTTTCGTTTTTCTCATACCGCAGCAGATTGTAGAAGCTGAGGTATCCCATTTCGTAGCTGTCGTGGTTTATCTGGTTGCGGTCGCAGATAGATTTCCATTCGCGGACGTTGCGGTGGTAGTTATGCTCTTTGACGAGTTTTTTATAGTGTTCGAGATATTTTTCGTCGCCGGTGACATGGTGAGCGGAGATAAGGGCGTTGAGGATTTCCGCGGAATTCAGGCCCTGATCGCCGAGAGGGCCGGGGCCTCGGTTTATCCATTCAGGCTCGAAGTGGCCGTCGCTAGTGGTTTTTCCGTCCACGCCGACTAATCGGTAGCCGTTGTCGATAATGTGGTCCATCATGCGTGCGAAGGCGGAGGCGATGCGCGCCTTTTCGTTTTCGTCGGCGCAAAGGTCGTAATATATCGGCAGACCGAACGCATGTCCCACCACCTCGTCCACGCTGGTGTCGTTTTTCCAGCAGAGGGACTTGTCGGGAAGAAAATGCCAGTTGTGAGGATCGGAGCCGGGGCATCGTTCCGGTGGCAGGACGCTGCGCGCGGGCAGTCCGCCGAACTCGTCGGGAGAGACGGTCAGAAGAAGCAGCATAGCTTCAAGAGAGCGACGGGCGTTAGCTAGAGCGTGCGGATCGCCCGTCGCCGAATATCTGAAGCATTCGGCGGCAAGATACATCTCCGTCCATTGCCCGTCGTTGTCATCGTCGGTGAGGAAAAAAGAGTTTACGTCGCCGGGCGAGCGAAGCGGAGAATCAGTGATGAAGCCGTCGCGGTTGTGGCGCGCCTGCATTATTTCGCTGAACAAGAGAGCCTTCTGTTCGAGAGTCATTTCGCGCTGCTCTATCCGTCCAAGGCCGCCGTCCGTGTTGACGATGACAGAGCGCCCGTCGGCGGAGACGGAGAGAGCCGACACGTTGTCGCCGGGGAGCCATCTGCGGCCAGCAAAATATCTCCAGCCACTGCCGTCGAAGCGGATTACACCCCGCGCGGTTCCCGTCCAGAAAACGCCGTCCGGCCCGAAATCCACGCATGCGATATCTTCGTAAGGAAGCCCCTGCTTTCCGGTTATCGTTTTGGTGGAACCGTCGGGAAAAGAGACGATTATCCCGGCGGAGGAAGCGGCCCAAATCGAGCCGTCAGGCGCGGCGGCGGATTTCTTGCAACCAATCGAATCGGCTGTCGTGTCGCCGCTCGCGGCTCCTTTCGTCCATTGCAGGTACGAAGTGTCGATTAAAAAATCGATGTCTTTTTCGGCGTCGGCAAGAACGCCGGCGCAAAAAAACGCAATGATTATCGTTATCGCCATCGTGACGGTTATGCCATATTTTTTCATGCTGCAAGCCCTCCATGCCACATACGCAATGCGCAACATTAGTCATTCTTTGACAAACTTGAGCAACAGGCCCTCAGGCTCTGCGGAGAGGTTTGTTATATGGAACTGAGTATTCTCAGCCTCTACGAACTCGTGTTTGAGCAGATTCAGCATTGATCCTTCGGGGTCGACGCGAGTCCTTGTTCCAAGACCATAAAACGCATAAATATTTTCGGAGCCTTGAACATCGACGGCAATCCTTTCAAGGTCGTCGATGGAGAGATGAGGGATGGAGACGTATGGTTTGAGAGGGTCATAGGAGTCGGGCGCGGAAATGACGCGGGCTTCGCCTTCATAAAAAGCGTCGAACAGATTTGACAGGTACGGCGGATTCAGGATAATCACATCGCGAGAAGAGACGGTCGCGTTCAGTTGGCGTATCACATCGCGGGTGTCAGGCTCGTTTCTAGCGGAAGAGTAATAGAAGAACAGGGCGAAAGCGGGAAGAAGCGCAGAAGCAACAAGGGTGGCGCGACCGCGGAAAGCCCGTTCCAGCCCGGCGGCTACGCACAGATAGAACATGGGAGCGAGCATAAAATGGTATTTCGGAAAAAAATAAAGGCCGAATAACAGCATTAGAAGCCAGTTAAGCAGAATTGAGAAAACGGCGGCTGAAAACCAAAGCCGAATCAGTCTGTCTCGGAATAACCGGATCAGACCGGCCAGAGCCGCGGCGCTCCAGAGCGCAAACCAAAACCATTGCAGCGCGTGAACGCCCGGCAGAAAATGAGTCCCGGTGAATTCCCAGAAAACTTTAAATAAACCGCCGACTGGAAACGTGGAGAGATGCTCGGTCAAAGAGTGAAATCCGACGAATTCAAGTTGGCGGGAAGTCTGCCCTGAAAGCGAGCCGAGCCATGGTAGAAATAGAAGCAGAGAGAAGAACATCGCGGCAAACCAGCGCGCCGCCGCGCGACGGCGGGAGCCGACGGCGACGGCTTCCACCGCTATGTAGATTGTCATTCCAGCTAGGCATAGGATTCCGATGTAGAACGAATAAGCCAGCAAAGCGGCGGCGGCTCCAAGAGCCGCAATCCCTGAAAAAACCCGGCGTTCCGCCATGCGCGATTCCACGAAAATCACCAGCATAAACGCGAGACCGGCGAGAGTTCCGTATCTCAACTCCTGCGCGATGTTGACAGAGAACGGAGACAATGAATAAAGGATGAAGGCGGAGAGGGCTATTGCCGGGCCTGCTACGCGTTTTCCGACCGTATATAGAAGCGCTCCCGCGGCGCAACCGGCGAGGGCGGGGATGACGCGCAGAACAGTCGGGCTGGCTCCTATTGAAGAAAACGGATGAAGAAGCAGATAAAACAAAGGGGGATGGTTTTCCGCTGCGGATGCCCGCAGAATATCTGAAGGCGAAAGCCGGGATATTGTGAAACTGAACGCCTCGTCGATATTGAAAACGCGCGCGTCGAGCATAAAAACGCGCAACGCCGCGCAGAACAAAAAAACGGCGAGCGCCGCCATCCGCGTGTTTCGTTCGCCGGTTGTCATGCCGATATTATAGCGCCGTCGAAATACCGGGCTACACTGAATTGGAAAACGTTTGTTCGCGCGGTTATCAATTCGCCCATGGAGGAATCGGTTTCAAAGCTTCTTCCTTGGTGGCCGGGACAATAGTCGTGTATTCGTAAACCTGAGGATTCACGAGAATTTTGCTAAAGTTTCCGTTGAACGCGGCCGAAGCTGGCGGAATCACCCAGTATGAGTTGAGCACCGCGGCTTCTCCAAACCCGTGCCAGACTGTGTCGTACTTCAACTGTCCGCCTTCTCTTGTTCCAGAAAACTTCAGATAATAGTCTTCGCTCTTCTCGGTTTGAACGCTGAACATGGGGAGATAATATATCCTGTCCTGCTCCGTCCATTTGCCTTTGAGAAGAAACACTATCTCCGCGAGAAGTCCCAGAGGTTCGCCGCTCATAGGGAATGTCCTCGGAGCCACAGCCGGAGCATCCTCGTACTTTATCGAAATCACTCTATTGGTCCAATCGTAATAGGCGGTTTTGTTTATTCTTACGGATGAAGGCGGCGCGTAGGATTTTGCTCCGCTTGAGTACAACGACCAGAACTGTGTAAGGAATCTGGCGTTGCTCTCAATGTGTGTGCGCATAACTCTTCCGGTCGAGTGGTGAAATGTTTCAGACACTATGGTCTCGGTTTTTTGAAGATTCATATCATGATAGTTCTGCTCTGTGCGGCTGATCATGGTGACAACTTGATTGCCTGCCGGGTCCGTCTCGAACTTGTGGATGATATAGCCGTATCTGAAAGTCCCCGACCTCGGATCTGTGACTGACACAGTAAAATACTGCTCCTGCGGATTCAGCTTGACAGGGGCAAGCATTTGCGGAGTTATCCTTAAAGCGCCCCTGAGTTCCGGTTTCACGTATCCAAGGGATCGGGGGTCGGACTGGGCGAAGGCGCGCGAGGCGAAACAAGCCAGAGCCGCCGCCACAACCATCGCCACAAAGATTTTTTTCGTTTCGCGTTTCATCGCCGACATTTTAACACAACCCCGGGCAAGATGTAAAAGAGGGAACGCGGGAAATCATTCCGGCCCCGTGATCCCTTCCGCCCGTTTTGGCTTCATTATGGAGACGCGTCGTTTTTTGGATTATAATTCCGCCGTAAAACGTATGAAAGGACGAGCGCGATGCAGGACGACCCGATAAGACCAAAAGAGAAGTTCCTGATGTTCGGAGCTCCCGCGATAGAGGACGACGAGATCGAGGAAGTTGTGGCCAGCATGAAAAGCGGCTGGCTCGGCACAGGCCCCAAGACCGCCCGCTTCGAGGATGACTTCAAGAGCTACAAGGGCGCGCGGCACGCCGTCGCCGTCAACTCATGCACAGCCGCTCTTCACCTGAGCATGCTCGCTTCCGGGCTTCAGCCCGGAGACGAGGTAATCACCACCGCAATGACGTTCTGCGCCACCGTCAACGCCATTATCCACTCGAAGGCCGTTCCGGTCATTGCGGATATCGACCCGGCGACGATGAATATCGACTGCGCCCATGTCGAGAAACTGATAACAAAAAAAACCAGAGCCATCCTTCCCGTGCATTTCGCCGGAAGGCCATGCGATATGGACGCGCTGTCGGCTATGTGCGAAAAACACCGGTTGAAACTCATCGAGGACTGCGCGCACGCCATCGAGACCAGATACAAAGGGCGGGAGGCCGGAACGTTCGGCGATTTCGGTTGCTTCAGTTTTTACGTGACCAAGAACATCGTCACGGGGGAAGGCGGCATGATTCTCGCAAGCCGCGAGGAAGACGCCGCGTGCCTCAAGACTCTCGCCCTTCACGGCATGTCCAAGGACGCATGGAAACGCTTCGGCGACGAAGGATTCAAACACTATCAGGTCGTGGAAGCCGGCTTCAAATACAACATGATGGACATTCAGGCGGCTATCGGCATCCATCAGTTGAAACGCATCGGGAAATACTGGGAACGCAGGCGCGAAATATGGAACCGTTACAACGACGCTTTCAGTTCGCTGCCAGTGGAGATTCCTGCGGATCCTGAACCTGACACCAGACACGCTTATCATCTCTATACAATTCTTATTAATGAAAACGCGTCGGGCGTGAGCCGAGACTCCTTCCTCAACGCGATGACCGCCGAGAACATCGGCGTCGGCGTGCATTACATGAGCATTCCGGAGCATCCGTTCTATCAGAAAACATACGGATGGAAACCGGAGGACTACCCTGCGGCCATGAGCGCCGGAAGAAGAACGGTCAGTCTGCCTCTCTCGGCAAAGCTCACGGACTCCGATGTCGAGGACGTTATCGCCGCAGTGAGAAAAAGCCTGAAAATGTGACGCCGCGCAGGCGGACGGAGAATAAAGGATGTCTGCTGCTGAACATGAGATAAAAACGCTTGACGTCGGTTGCGGGACAAGCAAGGAGCCCGGTTCCGTCGGGATGGACCGCGTGGCGTCGGTGCGCCCGGACGTGCTGCACGATATAGACAGTTTTCCGTGGCCTTTCGAGGACTGCTCTTTCGACAGAGTCCTGCTCAAGCACGTCATCGAGCATGTCTCGGATGTGGTCAAAACCATGGAAGAGATACACCGTGTCGGAAAAAACGGGGCGAAGGTTCTAATCATCACTCCTCACTACTCGTCGAGCAATTCATGGACCGACCCGACACACAAGCAGCATCTTGGGTTCTACACTTTTGAATTTTTCTGCGGCGGCGAAGGACGAATCGGCTTCTACACGGACGCCCGGTTCGAGATAGTTTCAAAGAAGCTCGATTTCTTCGGAAGATACCGGAGGCTGGGAATCGAATGGCTGGCGAACAAGATGCCGCGCTCATGGGAGAAATACCTCTGCCACATCTTCCCGGCGAGGAACATGACAATTCAAATGCGGGTAATCAAATGAAAGACTCAAAGAAAATAAAGCTCGATTGTTGCGTGGACATGCCGGACAAAGCGAAGAACGTAAAAGCGTTCCTCGTGATGGAGATAATGGAGAAAGCGCAGGAGATGGAGCGGGCGGGCGCGGATGTCATCCATCTGGAGGTGGGCGAGCCGGATTTCGACACGCCTGCGGCGGTGGTCGAGGCGGCGAAAAACGCCCTCGGCGGCGGAAAAACCCACTACACCCACAGCATGGGATTAATGGAACTGCGCGAAGCCATCGCCGCGCACTACGACAAAAACTACGGCGTCGATATCAACCCGGACTGTATAATCGTCACTTCCGGGACATCCGCTGCGATGAGCTTGGTCTTCTCGGTTTTAATCAAGCCCGGTTCTGAAGTTATGATAACCGACCCGCATTACGCTTGCTATCCGAACTTCATAAGGTTCGCCGACGGAGTCCCCGCGATGGTTCCCGCCGACGAGCGGGACGGTTTCCAGTTCAGGACGGAAGCGCTGAAAGAGCGGATAAACAGCAAAACATGCGGAGTATTAATCAACTCGCCGTCGAACCCGGCGGGAACAATCATCAACGAGCGCGGGCTTAAAGACATAGCGGAACTCGGCATACCGGCGATATCCGACGAAATCTATCACGGGCTTGAGTACGGGGGCGATAAAGCGCGCTCGATTCTGGAATATACGGACAACGCGTTTGTGATAAACGGGTTTTCAAAGCTGTACGCGATGACGGGCTGGCGGGTCGGATACGTAATCGGGCCGAAGGAATGCGTGCGCGTGATGCAGAAACTTCAGCAGAACTTTTTCATATCTGCTAACTCGTTCGTTCAGTGGGGCGCGATAGCCGCGCTCGAACAGACTGCCGAAGACGTCAGGCTCATGGTCGAAACTTACGACAAGCGCCGCAGGTTCATGCTCTCGGAACTGAAGGACATGGGATTCGATATCCCGGTGGACCCGACAGGCGCTTTTTATATTATGGTCAACATGAAACATATCGATCCTGATTCTTATAAGCTAGCGTTCGAGATTCTGGAGAAAGCGCGCGTGGCGGTCACCCCGGGGATTGATTTCGGCTACGGCGGCGAAGGCTTCATAAGGTTCTGCTACGCCAACTCGATAGAAAACATCGCCGAGGGGATGAGGCGGCTGCGAGGGTTCCTCGGTGAAAAGGCCGGCTCCTGATGCCAATAGGTTTCGACCCCGGCGAGATTTCCCCCGAATTCCTGAAAAAGTATTACGCTGACTCGAAGGGGATGCCGTGGCAGGCCCCTAAAGAAGAGTTCCTCCGGGACCCCGCCAACAGACTTAGAGTTGAAATACTAGTCGAGGAAATCTGCGCGACGGCTCCCTCGACGGCGCTCGACGCAGGATGCGGAGCGGGCGTCATCGCGTCCTTAATCGCGGAAAAACTGCCTAGCTGTTCGGTTTCCGGCATAGACGTCGCGCCTCTTGCGCGCCCGGTTCCCGGTGTGGATTTCAAGACGGCGGACATTGCCGCCCTGCCCTTCGGCGACAATTCTTTCGACGCGGTGGTATGCTCGGAAGTCCTTGAGCATCTTTTCGACCCGGCGGAGGCGGCCAGAGAAATCGCAAGAGTCCTCGCGCCCGGCGGGTCGGCCTTCATAACTGTCCCCAATCTTTTTTCGCTCGACTCAATAGATGGAGCGACGGGGGCGGTATCCGCGTTGTACCGAGCGGCATCGCGGGCGCGAGGCGGAGATAACGTTTCCACGCACACCACGCACATAACGCGTATGTCTCCTCGGCGATGGAAAAGATTGTTGGAAGTGAACGGGCTGTCCGTAGCAAGCGACGCCCCGGTGTATCTTTTTCCATACATCCCCTATTTCCTCAAGGTCGCAAAACGAGCGGAGTTTTCGCTTTTCGCTGCGGATTCTGTTGTGACGGCGTGGAGAGAGTTTGAAAAACGCGCGGGCAAGCTTCCTCTGCTCAAAATCGCAGGGCAATTTCATTTCTTCCGATGCGTAAAAAAAGAATTGAACTGACCGCCGAAGCGTGGAATCAGGAGAAATCGTTCGTCGGTCTAGCGACGAATCTGATTCTGAATTTGGGCGGGCGGGCAATCACGCACGTGACCGAGCAGTTCGGCATGAACCCGATATGCGGAGCGGCGATGAGATAGTTGAGCGGGTTGCGCTCGACAAGCTCCAAGAGAAGAGCGGCAAGAAAAAAGTTGTGCGCCACAGCCACGACGCGCTTGCAGGGCAGAGCGCCGAGAGTGTCCAGACAGTATCCGGCGCGCCCCATCAAATCCGCCCGCGACTCGAAGCCCGGCAGTCCGAACTTCGACCAGATATTGAACGCCACGCCCACCCCGACTTCCATCATCCTGTCGCGAATCGCCTTGCCGCCGGGGATGTTGTACATGGTCTGCGACATCTTATTTTCGGTTTTTAGGCCGCCGAGAGTGCCTTTCTCAATGTGAACTTCGCGAAGTTCTGGCATGAACTGAATCGGCATATTATGCATTTCCGCCAGCGGCTGGGCGGTGAGAGTGGAGCGGGTAAGTCCGCTCGAATAGAGCATATCCGGCTTGATGCGCCTAGCTTCAAACCATTCGGCGGCGGCGCGCGCCTGCATCTCGCCCAGTTCCGAGAGCGGGTTGTCAAGGAAACCCTCGTCGTTGACGCTCATCTCGTCGAAAGAGACGCCCGCCACGTTGTCGAGCGATTCTCCGTGCCTCACAAAGTACAGTTCCGTCGCCATTGTCGAACCTCGCAGGATGTAAGGCGGAAAAAGCGGAACGGTTGCTCCGCAGGCCGCCGAAAATTCAAAGCTCGTAGTTGATGTTTATGATTTCAAGCCGCAAGAGCCGTCCGAAGTTCTCCAGCGCGCCGCCCAAATCGTCGAATATCCTGAACCTGTTGTCTATCCCAAGCATGGAGAAAACGCTTCGGACGTTTTTCTGAGGATTGCACAATAGAAGAGAGCCGCCCCTTTTTTCTATCATGGAGGCGAGTTTGATAACAAGCCCGATCCCGGCGCTGTCGAGAAATTTCACCCTGTTGAAATCGAATATGAAATTTAGGCACATCTTGTCGAGAATCTCTTGGATGATTATCTCGAAGCTTGGGTCTTCGTGTCTGGCGAGATTGCCGCCGAACCTGACAAGAATGACCGGCGGCTCGTCGACTCGTGGAAGATTTCTATCCATGCTTTGGGCTGCCGCTCCGCGCGTTTATTTTATTTCGTATTTCTGGGGCGGCTTGTTTTTGTCGCGCACCCATTTTGCGATGTCCGACAATTTAAAGCGCACTAACTTCTCGTCCACCCTGACATGAGGTATGCGGCGGTACTGCACCCATTCGACAAGAGTGCGTTCGTCAACCTGTATCATCTTGCTCATCTCGGGAATGGAGTAGAGCCGCTCTTTGGGCGGTTCGTTCTTTTTGCGGGCCATCCCTTGTTCACCTCGCCGCGAGTGTTTTGGCTATTCTATCACCTAACGCGCCTCAGTTCAATGTCAAACGCTACGGATTCGTTTTTTCGCCCGGCGCGCGACGGTCTTTTCTAGCGCAAATCAGAATTCCATCATGAGCGGTGATCAGGTCGTAGTCATCCCTGACAAGTTTCTGTATGAAAGCGAAGAGTGGTTTCTGCGCGGCGGCGACCTCGTATTGCGGTTTGCCTTTTAACGCCGCCTCCATCCCTTCGGATAGAAGCGGGGCTTCGACGACAATCAGCTTGGGAGGATTTTCGGCTACTTCGTAAATGAATTCTCTTATTCGTTCGTCCGCGTATCCTTTAATGAAGAGCGGCTTGATGGTGGCGTGTCTGGTGGGAGCGGCGCGGCCCGAAAGCGCGTACACAAGCGCCGAATCGCTCCAGACCAGAACCCGCTCGTCCGGGGCCGCATTCCGCGCAACGAGTTCCGCGACGAATTTCTTGTGGAACCATTCCATCGGGTCGCCGCCCGGACGCGTCCAGCCTGAATTGCCGTGAGAATGGGCCGGGGCAACGGCATGGAACGCGACCGCCGAGAGACTTATCAGAAAAAAAAGGAGAGACGCGCGGCGGCGAATCGGGGGCGAGGACATCCGGCTCTCATCGAAAAGGCTCCCCGCTCCCAGCATGACTGTCGCCGGAAGCAGAAGAGATATGAACGACGACGGGGTTAAAAAGCCGGACACCGGGATTGCGGCTATCTCAAAAAACAACCATGCCGCGATGGCCTGTCTGAGATGAGCCGAACCGGGTTCATCCGCCACGCGCTTTGCGCCGGAAAAAAACAACAGAATAAGAGGCGAAACCAGCGCCGCGATTTTTACCGCGCACGAAAAGCAGAAATCGAGTCGCGGCAGCGCCCCGGCGGCGGCAATTACATGCAGGTTCGAGCCTAGCGCCTGCGCGAACGGAGCGGCTACCCCGGACGCGAACAACGCGATGGCGAGCGCCGCAGGCGGAACGATAAAACCGGCGATAGAAGCGCCCGCCCTGCCTCGAACGGCGATAAGCCCCACAACGACCAGAGCGGCTTCGCGCCCGACGAAACAGGCAGCCGCCCCCGCCGCTAGGCCCGAAGCGAACGCGGCTCTGAAACCGTCTTTTTTCGTCCTTTTCACGAGCGACAGAAAAAACAGAGCCGAGAACAAAGCCGCCCATGAGTGCGGCGAGTTAGGAGCGCCGAAGCTTGTCAGCGCCGCCGACGCCATAAAGAACCACAAAGCCGCCGTCCCTGCTCCTAAGGACGCCGCCCCTATGCTTTTCAATATAAAGAACACTGCCGCGCCCGCTCCCGCCAACCACAACAACTCCATCACTGTGGAAGTTATGAATGTCGGCCCGACAAGTTGAGCGAGGGCGTTTACGATAATCGTGCCCGGAAGGCGGTCGTACCACACATCCGCGTATGGAAGCCCCCCTTGCAGAAGACGTCCGGCGGCGTACAGGCTCAAGGATGATTCCGCATGCGCTATGTCTCCGGGGGACTCAAGTCGGAGTCCGGCTGCCACAAGCGCGCCGCAAAGGACGACTATCAGCGTCCTAGCGCCCGCGCTTAATGTCGATTTCATTCCATCCATTTCCGGCACCCGCTTATATCTGACATTATATAACATTAAGTAAAACCCGAATATTGTTGCCCTGCCGATTGGGTTTTGATATATTAAGTTTCAATGCAGTCTCATTAAAAAGATATCGGGAGCGTGAATATATGGTGAAGAGGAATCGCAAGGCGAACGGAATAAGAAGCGCTTCGGCGAAACTTGTGGTCGCGGCGCTAGCGATCGCGATGCTCGCCGGGTGTTCGGGCAAGCCCAAGAGCGACGACTCATCAGGCAAGCCTTTCCCAAAGCTTCAGCTTCTCTACAACATCTCGGAAAGCCACAAGCTAATTGCCGAAACCCTTCAACAGATGTGGAAAAAAGAGTTGGGCATACAGGTCGACCTAGCCAACGTCGAATGGAAAACATATCTTAAGTCTCTCCAATCTTTAGATTATCAGATAGCCCGCGCTGGCTGGATAGGCGACTACCCCGATCCGAACACGTTCCTCGACATGTTCGTCACCGACGGAGGAAACAACCAGACGGGATGGAGCAACGCTGAATACGACAGGCTGATAAAAGAGGCGTCGATGGAGGGAGACGCCGACGAACGCATGAAGATGTTCCACGACGCCGAAGAAATTCTGATGAAAGAAATGCCGATAATGCCGATTTATTTCTATGTGAATAAAAACCTCGTGAAGGACTTCGTCAAGGGAATGCATTTCAATATGCGCGACCTTCACATTCTCAAATATGTCTATCTTGAGAAAAATGGAAAAGTTCTGCCGCCACAGGAGCAGGTGTTCCACTTCAACCTTTCAGCCGAGCCGGAGACGCTCGACCCCGGACTGATGACTGGAAGCGTGGAGTTTACAATCTCGACGCAGATATTCGAGGGACTCGTGCAGTACGACCCGGACACTCTTGAACCCATTCCGGGAATGGCGGAAAGCTGGGAGGTCAACGACGAGCACACCGAATTCGTTTTCCATCTGCGCCGCGACGCCAAATGGACGAACGGCGACCCGGTTACGGCGGGCGACTTCGTTTATTCATGGAAAAGAGTTCTCGAACCGGAAACGACCGCCGAATACGCGTATCAACTCTTTTACATCAAAAACGCGAAAAAATACTATGACAAGGAAATTTCCGATTTCTCGCAGGTGGGATTGAAGGCGGTGGATGATTTCACGCTGAAGGTGACGCTTGATTCCCCGACACACTTCTGGCTCGACCTGCTCGCTTTCCACACCCTGATGCCGGTCAACAAAAACTGCGTCGAGAAATACAATGACAAATGGACGAGGCCGGAGAACATCGTGACCAACGGGCCGTTCAAGCTGACTGAATGGAAACCCAAAAGCAAACTCGTCATGGTGAAAAACCCCGGCTATTACGACGCCGCAAAAGTCCGCCTATCGAAACTGGTCGCGTACTCCGTCGAGGACAACATCACGGCGGTGAGCATGTTCGAGGCCGGACAGTCCTACTGGGTGAACACGATTCCGTTGCCGTACTCGGAGAAATATTCAAACGACCCGCAGGCGAAGAAGACGGATTTTCTTGCGGTCTATTATTACAGGTTCAACACGACGAAAGAGCCGCTGAACGATCCCCGCGTGCGCCGCGCGCTCAACCTTGCGATTAACAAAGATGAGTTGGTGAAGTTCGTGACGAAGTCTGGAGAGAAAACGGCGACGACGTTTGTGCCTCACATGCACATGAAGGACTACGAGCCGCCTCAAGGCGAGGACTATAATCCCGAAGAGGCGCGCCGACTCCTGCGGGAAGCGGGCTACGCTGTGAAGACCGGAAAATAAAGGAACGGATTCCGAGGACGAATGCTTAGATATGTCGCCCGGCGGCTGCTGACCGCCATCCCGGTCCTCTGGATCATCGTCACCATCACTTTTTTTATGATGCGTCTGGCGCCGGGCGGGCCTTTCTCCAGAGAGCGCGTCATGCCGATCGAAGTGCAGAAAATGATTGAGGAGCGCTATCACCTCGACGAGCCTCTTGTTAAACAATACTTCAGATACATGGGCAATTTGCTCAGGGGAGACCTCGGCCCTTCGTTCAGATACAAAGACAGGTCGGTAAACGAGATACTCGCCGCAGGGCTGCCGACCACTCTGCAACTGGGGTCTCTCGCGCTGCTGTTCGCGCTATTGGTGGGCATACCCGCCGGATGTTTGGCGGCCTTCCGCCAGAATTCCGCCGTTGACTATGCGGCGATGTCTTTTTCCATGGTCGGCGTCTCCGTGCCGAACTTCGTCGTCCTCTCCACGCTTATTTATTTCTTCGCCGTGAAGTTGAAGATTCTGACTGTCAGCGGCTGGGGACGCTGGGACCAGATGATATGCCCCGTTGTGGCTCTCGGCCTGATGTACAGCGCGTATATCGCCAGACTGTCCCGCGCGGGGATGCTCGAAGTTATCCGTCAGGACTTCATACGGACCGCGCGAGCGAAGGGACTGCCCGAGAGGCTGGTCATCATCCGGCACAGCATCAAGGCCGGACTGCTGCCTGTGGTTTCCTTCCTCGGCCCGGCGGGAGCCGCCATTCTCACCGGCTCGCTTATCATAGAGACCATCTCAGGCGTTCCCGGCATAGGCCGCGAGTTCGTCAACTCCGCGCTGAACCGGGACTACACTCTTACCATTGGCACGGTGATTCTATACAGCGGATTTCTGATTATATTCAATCTTGCGGTGGATATCGTTTACGCATTTCTGGATCCGAGAATTGTTTACGAATGACAACTGGGCGAGGGCGACGAAGCCCCGGTCTTAAAAAGACATGACGAACGATAATGAAAAAACCAGAGCGGCGGCGGACATCCAGCCGGTGAAAGGCACGAGCCTCTGGAAGGACGCGTGGCGTAGGCTGTTGAAAAACAGAATGGCGGTGGCGGGCGGCGCGCTGCTGATACTCATCGCCTGCGCGGCGATCCTCGCTCCTGCCCTCACCCCATACGCTTTCGACGAGATACACCTTTCCGACGGCAACCATCCGCCATCGCGGGAATATCCTCTGGGAGCCGACCATCTCGGACGCGACCTTCTGACCAGAATCCTGTACGGCGGACGCGTTTCTCTGGCGGTGGGCATCGTCGCCACTTTCGTCAGCATCATAATCGGCGTCAGCTACGGGGCAGCCGCCGGATACCTCGGCGGCCGCGCGGACAACATAATGATGCGCTTTGTCGACATCCTTTACGGCCTGCCTTTCATGTTTCTTGTCATCCTGATGATGGTGATATTCCACAACGCCCCGGCGGAAAAGAAACTTTACCTGCTGTTCATCGGGCTTGGCGCGGTGCAGTGGCTGACGATGAGCCGCATAACAAGAGGCCAGACTCTTTCTATAAAAACGAAAGAGTACATACTAGCCGCGCGCACTTCAGGCGCCGGCGTGTTCCGGATCATCTCCCGGCATGTCATCCCGAACCTGCTCGGCCCAGTGATTGTTTACGCGACCCTGACCGTCCCGGCGGTTATGCTCGAGGAAGCGTTCCTGAGTTTCCTCGGCCTCGGCGTTCAGGCCCCGATGGCAAGCTGGGGGTCTCTCGCTTCCGACGGTCGGCAATCGCTGGACACCTATCCATGGCAGATGATTTTTCCGGGACTCGCTCTCGCGATAACCCTGTTCTCCCTCAACTTTCTGGGAGACGGCCTGAGAGACGCGCTCGACCCGCAGATGAAAGACCAGAAATAACGACTCGGAAGAACAATTAATATGGCCGAACCGGTACTGTCAGTTCAAAACCTCGTCACCAGATTCCACACGGCGGACGGAGTGGTGCGCGCGGTGGACGGAGTTTCGTTCGACCTCATGCCGGGCGGCTCGCTAGGCATTGTCGGCGAAAGCGGCTGCGGAAAAAGCGTCACCCACCTCTCCTTCCTCGGACTCATCCCCCAGCCTCCCGGGAAAATCGAGGGCGGCAAGGCGCTGTTCAAGGGCAAAAACCTGCTAGCGATGAAACCGGGAGAGTTGCGCAAAGTCCGAGGCAACGACATCGCGGTGATTTTTCAAGACCCTATGACTTCGCTAAACCCTGTGCTGAAAATAAGCCTCCAGATGACAGAAGGCATGATGATTCACAAAGGAGCGTCGAGAGCGGAAGCGGAGGCGCGCGCGCTTGAACTGCTGCGCGCCGTCGGCATTCCTTCTCCTGAAAAAAGATTCCACGACTACCCGCACCAGTTCAGCGGAGGGATGCGGCAGCGAGTGATGATAGCTATGGCCCTGATGTGCGAGCCTGCCGCGCTCATCGCCGACGAGCCGACTACGGCGCTCGATGTGACCATTCAGGCGCAAATCCTCGAACTCATCCAGAAAATGAGAAAAGAGACTGGCGTGGCAGTCATCCTCATCACCCATGACTTGGGCGTGGTGGCTAGCGTGTGCGAGGACATTCTGGTGATGTACGCGGGGCGAGTAGTGGAAAGCGCCGCGACCGGCCCCCTCTTCGCGCGTCCTCTTCATCCTTACACCTTCAGCCTGCTCCGCTCCATCCCCCGGCTGGACGCGGAACGAAAAGAGCGCCTCTTCTCCATTCCCGGACTGCCTCCCGACCTCATTCACAACCCGCCGGGATGCAATTTCAATCCGCGTTGCCCGTTCGCGGTGAAACGCTGCTTCAGCGAAGAACCGCCCCTGACGGAGATCGAACCCGGAAGAAAAGTCGCCTGCTGGGTGGATATCGAATCGAAAAAGGAGCGCGCCACATGAGTGTGTCTCCTCTGCTATCGCTCCGTGACGTCAAAGTCCACTTCCCAATCCGGACGGGCTTCATCCGACGCAGAATAACAGGCTTCATCCGCGCTGTGAACGGCGTCTCTTTCGATATTGAAAAAGGGGAAACCCTCGGACTGGTCGGAGAAAGCGGATGCGGAAAAACCACCGCTGCCAAGGCCATCCTCGGTCTTGAAAAAACGGCGGCGGGAGAAATCACTTTCGACGGAAAGAACATCGCAGGACTACGCGGCGAAAATCTCCGCATGATTTACAAAGACCTTCAGGTGATTTATCAGGACCCGTACGCGTCTCTGAACCCGCGCATGACAGTGCTCCAGATAGTCACCGAGCCTCTCGCTTGTTTCAATGTAATGAACGCGCGGGAAAGGCAGGCCCGCGCCGAGGAACTTCTAGAAACCGTCGGGCTTGACCCGCGCTACATAAGGAGATATCCACACGAGTTCAGCGGCGGCCAGCGGCAGCGCATCGGCATCGCCCGCGCGCTCGCTCTCAATCCCTCGCTGATTATCTGCGACGAGCCGGTGAGCGCTCTGGACGTCTCCATCCGCGCGCAGATAATAAACCTGCTCGAAGACCTGCAAAACAAATACCACTTCAGCTATCTTTTTATTGCTCACGACCTCAGCGTAGTGCGGCACATCAGCAACCGCGTCGCCGTCATGTATCTTGGCAAAATCGTAGAAATAGCCGACTCGAAGGACATCTACGCGTCGCCCGCTCACCCGTACACGAAAGCTCTTCTCTCCGCCATACCGATACCCGACCCGGAAGTGGAGGCAAAGCGGCGGCGCATCATCCTTACAGGAGACGTCCCCGGGCCGGATTCAGAAATTCCCGGATGCGCGTTCGCGTCCCGCTGCCCGGTCAAGATCGACCGTTGCGAAAAGGAATCCCCCGCGCTCCGAGAAATCGCCCCCGGCCACTCGGCCTCATGCTTCCTCGCATAAATGCTAATATCGAATTAGGGTTGAATCTTTTGATATCTTGGCGTTTCGAATCGGATATCGCCGCTTGAACTTTGCGCGGTCAGATGTTGAGGATTTTCTCCGCCAGCGCGCGAAGGCTTTCGGAACCGGACAACAGCGAGTCCGCCTCCTCGTCTATCTCAAGAATCTCGTCGGAAGTCAGTATCTCTTTGCACTTGTCCATTATCTCTTCCATTTCCTCCTCGTACGGCAACGCGCTGTCGAGTATCCGGAAACAAAGATAGATGATTCTGATGTCAGCTCTCGAAATTGCCATTGAACCCGCTCCCTCCGCGTCATCCGGCGCAGAAAGATTGTATCATGCCGACGAAAATATTTGAAGTCCGGCCCGCTTAAAGATTGACCCGCATTTCTAGCAATGAGGATTAAGAAAAAAGCCGCCTATTCATATCAAGCTATTTAGAATGCTCTTGATCCTGAAGACCGCCGCCGGAGTCGGCCGCTAAATTTTTCCGGGACTCCACTCGAAGTTCATTCCGTCCATCGCGCCCAGACCGCCGAGGAGCCCGGTCAGCCCTCCCATGATCGTGGAAAACGCGAACAGCGCGATGCCCAAACAGAACGCGACGAGCGCCGCGATGAACAATGACCGGTTCGTGTTCGACACGTCCAGCGCCGCCTCTGTGTTTCCGGCTATCGCCAGAGCCCTAATCTTCGACGCGTTCACCATTATCACTATTCCCAGAACAAGCGTTACTGGGAACATAAAGTTCAGAGCGCAGCAACACATGAGAGAAAAGATTGTCATAAGCGTTCCGTGCGCCATGTAGTCGGGAATTCCCACGCTTCTGAAATCAAGCCGGCGGTATGCGCGCGAGGGAGCCGCATTTGCATAGTAACCGCCGGGAGCCGCGCCAGCTCCGGGCGCGGTCTGCCCCTCGGGCGGAACCGCCCCGCCAGTTTCCTGCGCCATTGCGGAAAGCCTCGCGCCGCACGCGTAGCAGAACCGCGACTCATCCGCGTTCATCTTCCCGCATTCCGAGCAGTACATGGAATTTCCTCCGTTCGCGGCGACGAATCGCCCTGCTTTTTATTATATCCCTTTGCGCCGCGCTGGGAAAGCTTTGCCGCGGCAGCAACCGCCGCGTTTCATTTCATCTTGCGCGGTTTCTTTTTCTTTGCCGCAGGAGCGGCTTGCTTTTTCGCGCCGCTCGGGATTCTTTTCGCCCTCGCGTGACTCTTTGCCATCTCCGCCGCGATTCCGGCTATCTCCTGTCTAAGACTCTCCGGCGCGAGCGCTTCGGCTCCTTCCCCCCAACTCATTATCCAACGACGGATTTCCAGTGTGCCGGCAACTTTTGTTTTAAATATTATTGAGCCGTCTTCCAGTTTGATGATTTCCTGTTCGGGCTGCCAGCGGTGCTCTTCAATCAATGGAGCCAGCTTGGGAGAAAACAAAACCTCCACGTCCGTCTCCGCGCCCTGAAAAACCGCCCAGCTTCTTCTCACATGGTCCTCGATTGAAAACCCTTCCGGATATTCGAACTTTTCCCCGGTCGCCTCTATGTCCTTCATCCTGTTCACTCGGAATGTGCGGACTTCGCCCCTGCTATGGCATCCGCCCAACACATACCATGAATTGCCTCTGAAGATCAGGCCGTACGGGTCAATCTTCCGACGCGTGGTCTTGCCGCTGCTGTAGGAGTAGTACGAACACTCGATGGTCGATCGCGACGCAACCGCCTCGTTCATCGCTTTGAGCGCGTGGTTAAGCTCCGAGCTGCCCTTGCCTCGAACGCTCACTTTGCCTTCGAGAGCCATAACCATCCGCCGGGATTCTTCAGGGAGAAGTTCGAGCAGTTTTGCCGCCGCCCCGCGCGCCAGCTTCGAATACACGTCGTCCTTCTGCCCTTCGAGCATGGTTCCGCACATGACAAGCGCGAGCGCCTCGTCTATCGTGAGCCGCACGGGAGGCAGCGCGCTCATGCTCAGATACGAATAACCTTTTCCGTTGTACACAAGAGGGATATTGGCCGCGTTCAGTTCGTTCAGGTCGTCGTACAACCTTTTCTCGGATATCTCGAAATATTTGGCGAGTTTCTTCGGCCCCCAGTCAGGGTGATATTTGATGACGGTGAGAAGCTCAAGAAGCCTTGCGAGTCTGAGGTGTTTCGCCATGCGTCCTCCCGCGCCGCCGCGCGCGGCGCGAATCAGTATACCTCGAACCTGAAGAATTTCGAATCGCCCTCTTCGCTCTCGTTTTCGCCGGAACCGGAAGTGAATGTTATTTTAACATGCGGCCCGGCGGCTATAGACCTTCCTCTGTCGTCACGCTCGTATGTCGCTCGGGCGTCCGCCTTGCTCGCGGCCATGTCCGCAGCCTCGGCGATAGTCACCCTCGTTATCGTGTGAATAGATATTCTTTTGTCGGCAATTTCCGGCGCGCATTCGAAGTCCACGTTCGGAGCTTTTTCGCTCCACGCTTCGAGCATGTCGCCAACCCTCGCTCCGTCTACCGACATCGGGGCCAGCATCGCGTTCAAACCGGACGGCCTCAACTGAAAAAAAGCGACCGCCATCCAAAAACCCGCAAACAGGGCCATGCGGCGGGACGCCTTGCGGCTCCCTCTGAATCTGACGTCGAAAAGAAGTCTAATCGCGAACACGACGGGAAGGAGGATGAACAACGCCAGAGCGGCGTTGCTGTACGGCATCCACGCGGCGGCTGTCCCAAGCCCCGCACCGGCGATTAACGCTATCAGAGAATCCATCGCGGTTCCCCCCTCGCCGCCGCCGCGAAGAGCCTGCGGCTCGCCTTTCCCTAAAATCCCCGCAACTCTTCCAAGTTCGTTCTGGCCATCGCGCCCACTTCCCCGAACGGAGCTATCTCTAGAATCTTCCGGAACGCCTCTTCCGCTTTCCGGCTCTCCCCCAACTGCCTGTACAACATGCCCAGATTCATGTGGGCGGGCACAAAATATTCGCTCATCTCTATTATCTTCTTGTATCCGAGTTCCGCTTCCTGCAACAACCCCGTCTCGTGCTTCTTTGCGGTTTCCTCGTACATATCGAGGATCACGTTTCCGACTTCCATTTCGAAAAACCTGTCTATGCCGACATTTATGAGGAGAGTCGCGATCGGAGCGAAGATGAACCCGGCGGTGGTGAGGGCGACAGCCGTGGCGATCGGCACATCCACCAGCGTGCGCCCGTTGCTCTTGATTCTCACGCGCGTCAGGTTCGTCTGCCTCACAAGCTCTCTGAGCAAGTTCTGTATCTGCCTGCCGCTGACCTCGTAAACATCCGCCGCGTACGCGTTAAAATCGCCCGTCTGATTCCTGAAATTGCTTAGCGTCTTGTCGTAGTCGCTTCTGGATTCGGGACGCGACAGTATGTTGTACGCGCGGTTCACTTCCCGGAACGCCTTCTCGTCGCCGTTCCCGGTGTCGGGGTGTAGCTGTTTGGCAAGCCTGTAATACGCTTTTTTTATCTCGTCGGCCCCGGCCGTTTCCGGCACGCCGAGAATTTCATAGAAGTTATCCATCTTAAATTATCCCGCAAGAGAGCGCGAGCCTTCCCTGTCTGATTTAACTGGAGGATTCTTTCATCAGTTCGTCGGCGCCCGCCGGCGGGACAGCCTTTTTCCTGCGTTTTTCAAACAGCAGGATTACGATCCAGTAAGGCGCGAGCACGGCCAGCGTCGCCAAGCCTGTCGCCCACTCCCTGCCCGCCACCGGCATCACAGGGGGAAGCGCGAACAGCACGAGAGCCACCGGAATAACCGCCGCCGCCGCCGGTTCGTAAAACGCGCTCCATGGAAACTTCAGTCCGAACACTCTGACCGCCATCACGAAACACACCGCGCATCCGATCCACACCGGCCCTATGAATCCGGCCATAGGCCACAGTATGTTCCTCGTGTACGACAGCGCCGTTATCGACACCGTCATCGCAACCACCACCGCCACTAGTATGACCGCAGGTATCTGCGGTCTCTTCAGTCCTGTAAACATGTTGATGAGCACAAACAGAAGCGCAAGCCCGGAGCCGCCTATTACGCCGAGAACGCCTAGCGGGTGCATGACTTCGGCGGGGAACTCCTTGCCGTTCATTATCTCGATCAGCGGGCCGATGATCACTCCGAACAGAGCTATAAAGCATCCGATTATGGCCATCGACTGAGACATCGCTGAAGTGTAGTAGTGCTGCATCAGATCGCGCCTGCCCCTGTCTTCCGCTTCCGACATCGCAGGAATCACCGCCACGGCAATGCCGGTGATCAACATCGGGGCAAGCCCGTAAATGAGCGCGTTTCCGAAATGCCCGATAGCCGCTTCGCAGCTTTTCGATGCGGTTTCATAAACACAATTGCGCGCAGAACTGAAAAGCGGCCCTCTCATTCCCTCAAACGGCAGCCCGTTCATCCCGACCACGCGCACTATTATCGTCGTCAGGTTCTGAGCCAGAGTCATGCTGAAAAAAGCCACCGCCGTGATTCCGCCGAACTTTAATATCCGACCATACAACCCGTGCGCGGACTTGAACGCGATCAGCCTCTTAACCGGAACCAGCCCGGTTTTTCCCACCACGTACAACGCCACGCCCAACGCTATGAGATGCCCTATCCCGACTCCCGCCACCGCGCCTACGACATCCCATCTGTCCGCGCCCGGCATCGTCCTGTGCGCCGCGACTATCAGCGCCGTCGACGCCGCGAATATCCCTATCGGATACACTATATTGCCGATTGTCATTAAATCGAGGCGCTGGAATCCGTTCAGAATTCCGTTCACCCCCCAGAACAGAGCCATGAAGGCTATCGTTATCATGAACACGATCGTCAAAGCCGCGGCGAAAGCGCTCATAGCGCCGGTCGACGCCGCAAGCAGAGAGGCCGCCGTCGAGACCGCCACCACTCCCAACGCGACCACGAACATCAGCCGGCAGCCGTCCGTCATGAATTTCAACGATTCGTCGAATTCATTTTCATAATGCTTCGACACGAAAGTGACTATAGTCTGCGGGATGCCTAGCGCAATCAGAGTCGCCACCGCGTACGCCGCCTGAAACAGCGGGGAAAACAGCCCCATGCCCTGTTCTCCCAGAAGCCTCGGCGTGACAGCCATCCACATGGCCTGAAACACCCCTCCCGCCAGAAACCCGGCCATCGCCACTATCCCGCCCGCGTTGAACCGTTTCTTCTTTTCCTCGTCCGTCGTCCCCGCGCTGAACACATCTCCGCGCTTTTTCTTTTTCGCCTCTTCGGCCATCGGTTTACCGCCCGCGTTTAATTTGAACGTACCGCACAGGCAATAAGTCTACCACCATACGGAGGAATAATGGAAGAGGCGCGCGCGTCCGGCTCCCTGCGCCCCGGCGTTTGCCTTTTCCGCATCCGCGATTAAAATGATTCCACAAGATTTGGAGGCGCGAAAATGATTCCTGTTGTTTCTTTTGTTGGAGACTCGAACACTGGCAAAACATCTCTTGTCGAGAAGATTGTCGCGGAACTCTCATCGCGCGGATACAAAGTGGGAACGGCAAAATTCACGCGTTGCGACTTCGATCCGGACACAGAGGGAAAGGACACTTTCAGGCACACTGCCGCCGGCGCTTACGCCACCGCGCTCGTCGCCCCCCGGAAAACCGTCCTTTTCATTCCATCCGAACCCGCCCCCTCGCTCGATGAAATCGTTTATCAGTATTTCACCCTAGCAGATATAGTAATCGTCGAAGGCGGCAAGGAGCAGGAATGCGATAAAATCTGGGTCAAAGGAGACAGCCCGGAACCAAGAGGCTTTGACGCTGAAGACATGATAGCCGTCGCCGCTCCCTCGGAATTCGAAGCAGGCGTCCCAGTCTTTGACCGCGACGACGCCAAGGGCATCTCCGACTTCATTCAGGACAGATATCTCAAAAACGTTTCGCGCAGCGAAGTGCGCGTCTGGATAGACGGAAAATTCCTTCCCGTGAAACCTTTTGTCAAGGCTTTCATCGGCCAGACCGTCAAGGGAATGCTGTCCTCGCTTAAAGGCGGAAAAAAGGGAGAGCGCATCCACATAAAAATCGGGCGTTGAGCACGCCGAACGGCAAAATCGGCGGCGAAACATTCTTGCTCTCCGGGTATTGATAAAATCAGCGCGTCGTTTATACTGATTACGGCTCGGAATCGAAAAAGGGCGGCCACCGCGCGGCCCGCAAATATGAGAGGAGAAATACAATGGCTCACAAAATCACAGATGACTGCGTTGCCTGCGGAGCCTGCATGGCGGAATGCCCTGTCGAGGCCATCAGCGAGGGCGATGAGATTTACAAAATCGACCCCGAAACCTGCACCGACTGCGGCTCCTGCGTTGAAGTCTGCCCGAACGACGCCATAGTCGCCGGCTGACAACTCAGTATCGAACATACCGCCCGGCGGTCGCCTTAGCGCCCGCCGGGCTTGTTTTTTGTCCCGCATCCCGCCACGCAAGATAGACTTTTTTTCTAAATAAATATATCATCGCCATTATAAGGGGGGCCGCCATGTTCATTGACGAATTGAAAGAAATCGAAAGTCTTTACGAAGAAGGCTCCGTGCCTGAGCCGGAAGAACTTGAAGGGGAATTCTATGTCGTCGTGCCGTGGTTCCCGTGGTTCTCGCTCGAACTGCTCAAGCACAGGAAATCCGCGGACATCGCCGGAGACGGGGAAAATCTCATCCTCGATGGCATAAGCTTCGGCAAATTCAGGCTTGAGAAAGGCTCGGACTCGCTCCTCATCGATTATGACCAGTCCGAAAACAGCGTTGTAATGCGCGGCGTGGTGGACCGGCTGCGCCGTCTGCCCGACGGCAGACTCATAGGCAAGCTGTACTACAAGCTTTTCGGCCAAGAGATTTTTTTGATGTTCTTTGAGATGCGCAAGAAGTGACGCGGCGTCACGGCGCGGCGGCGGACAGCGTTTCCTTGATGTTCTTCACCACGTCGAGCGGGTTTTCGCCGTCTCGCGGGAACACCTCCGCTATTATCAGAGGCCGCCGCGACGGCGTCCTTGCGGACGCATATCCGCCCGCGTCGAGAGCCGCCAGAAATGCCGCCAATTCCTCTGCCCCTATTTCCCCTCCCTCAATTCCGAACGGAGGGTGTTTGTCCCCGTACAAAGGATGCGCGGCGTCCTTTATCACGCAGTTGCCGACATGCGCGTGTTGAAGAAACGGACGGCATCGCGATACCGCCCCCTGCGCCGTCTCTCCCATCAGCGGCAGATGGCTCAAGTCCAGTGTCAGCGAAAAATTCGGATGGTCTTTAACCACCCTCCGCGCTATCAGCGCGGCGTCCGCTGAAGACCCTATTATTCTCTTTTTATCAATTTTAGAATCGAAAAGCTCCAACGAAACGACTAGCGGCTTCTGTGGTCGGGCTTCCCGGCAGAAAGCGCATAACTCCCCGATTGAATCCACCAGAAACCTGAAAGCTTCGCCCTTCAACTCGGCGGCTACATTCGGACCGCCGCAGAACACGAGCGTCTTCGCCCCGTAATCCATCGCGTCGTCCGCAAGCTGCTTCAAACGCGACACCGCCCTCGTTCGCTCCGCCTCGTCTCTGGAATTAATATTTAAGTTTTCCGCGAATATTTCCGGCCCGCAACCATACGCTATCTCTTTGCCGCTTTCCTCCGCCGCCCTCCTGACCTTCTTGCGGTATTCAGGCGTCTTAATCCACCCGGCCTCGACCGCGTCGAAAAATGGGTCCGCCAAAATCCCCCTGCACCTCTCCACTCCCTCCGCGGTCTCTCCGGCCCGCGCGGGAAACGCCACCGGGTTCATCGCTATTCCCCAGTAATACTTGTTCCCCTTCATTCAGTCAGAGCCTCCGCGCGCCCGCCTACTTCGCCGTCTTCGCCTTCGCGTTGTGTTCTTTCCGCTCTTTGTCCCATCCCAGCGAGTCCTTCAGCTTCTTAATCTCCAGCGTCCGCGCCAAGTCCTCTTTTTTGTATTCCACGAAATGGCCCTTCAGCGCGGTGAACATAAAGTGGAATCTCGCGAAATCCCTGTCCTTGTGCGCCCCGAGCAGAATCTTGGTCGTCTTCGACGAAAGCTCAGGCGGGAATCCCTTCTTGTATCCGAATATCCAGTTGCTCTGGTACGTCGTGCAATATATCTGCCTATATGGAATCCCGGACGATTGAGACGCTTTATCCACCGAACCCGGAGCTCCGCCGCCAATGAGAAGCAGATGCTTCGGAACCGCGAACACCTCAAAATTTCCCGCCCTCAAAGAATCGATTAGAATCGTCATCGGGCTTGTGCCCACATATTTAACTTCCTTGTAGAATGACGCCAGCGGCTCCTTAATGCCGTTTTCATGCAGGATGAACCTTGTGCCCAGCGTGTCAGAGCCGCCCCATACCATACCTTTAGTGTCGGCCACCGTCTTCGCCGAGCTTTTAGCAGACACATACAGGCACATGTCCTCGTTCTTTTTTCCGCCCATCGTTAATATAAACGCCGGCTCGAACAAATTCGGATACTTGCTCGTCATGTCAGCGTATTCCAGAGCGTTCACATATCCCATGTCCGCCCTTCCCGCCTTCATCTCCTTCAGAGTTATCTCCGTCGCCAGTTCTCCCGGCGCATACGCCACAGTCATCGATTTCAAGTCCGCCCCGGTCTTGGTTCTAACTATCTCCACCAAGTCGATTATCATCTTGTTGACTGTGGAATCCGCAAGGCCTTGCGCCACCGGAGCGATGAACACTTTCTGCTGAGACAAAGCCGCCGCCGAAACCATAATTAAAGCCGCGACCATCGCTATCATAGTCATTCTTCGAGTTTTCATGGCAGGAAGTCCTCCTTGTCAATTAATGCCGTCAAACCGAGTGTTCTTACAGAGGCATGTTGAATCTATCATCCTCGAAGCCGAGTGTCAACCCGCCGCCGTCCGCGCGTCGCGATTTATTTATTAGCCAGATAAGTTATCCCCGGCAGAACAATGTCTCCTACGCATATCTCGATGTTCGCGCGCCGCCTCGTTTCCGGAACCTGTTCAAACTTCTCCAATTCCCGAATCTCTTCATCAGACAGCCCAAGAAGCGCCATCCCTTGAGTTGTCCCCTCAGCGTCCTCCCGTAAAAAATGAAATCTCTTTCCGTCCGCCTCGCCCCATCCCCTGCTGTGCCCTCTTGCCGTCGCCGGAACCATTGCCGCCGGACGTCCTATCCTGCCAGACAGAAACGCCGGGGCCATCAGCGACCCACACACGAACACCCTTTCCGCGCTCTCCCTCGGATCCACAAATTCCCCTTCGGGATGAAACACCACCGCGAAGATTTCCTTAATCAGCGTTGCTTCAAACATGTCATCCCCTCCCGCGCTCAACGGCGCTCGCATCCGCGCGCCTACAATCTCCGCAGAATTTCTATAAGCCTGCGCTCAGTCCATTCAAGAGCCTCTGCCATCGCGTCCGCTCCGGCGTCATACGCTCCCACAAACGGAAAACCCTCCGCCGAATCAAAATCAAACAGCGTCCCGAACAATGTCTCTGACACATTCTCTGGAACCCTGCATCGCGACAGCGGAGCCAGCATCTTCTGAAACTGAGACGCCTTTTCGTAGTCCCGAAAAACATTCTCTTCGAGCCAATCTGTCAGCGGCCTCTCCTCCGCCCTCCGCCTCCCCGGACAAAAATTCATATCCTCCGCGAACGCGAACACTTCGCCCCTTGATGCGTCATGATAATGGATCACCGGAAAAAGGCGGCATCCGGCAGGCCGCGCGGGATGAACCGAACACAGCCGCCCGTCGAGAAAAGGGCATCCCCCTTCGCCCATGCGAATAAGGCATAAAGGATAAGCCCCGTACTCCGCCCGTTGTTCGAGAATAAGATACTCTTCTATCAGTTCGCGCGTCGGCCGCTTAAAATACGCCCTCAGTTTGAAGATGTCCACTGTGTTAAGAAAAATTTCCAGACCGCTCGCGCAACATACCCCGCAACATTCGCACTCGAATGCCACAGAAGAATCAGGAGCCAGAAATCCCGTCGCGCCGTCCATACGAAAATTCTAGCGCCGCCTCGCCTGCTTTATCATGTGTGAACACAAATTGACGCCGGAGCCGAATTCGCATCTTAACTAATCTCGCGCGCCGCGCCGCGCCCGATTGCCGATTAACAAGGATTCGTCGATAGAAGCCGACAAACCCCGGTTGCTATATGTGTCGTTATCTTGCGTCGAAAAGCGGGTCGCAGAGTTTCGTGTTTGCCGACACCGCAACAGATTTTCCGAAATTCTTTTTCAGCACCGCCAGATCTTGCATGGTAATCCGTCCGTCCATGTTGAAATCAACCGCCGGATGGTATTTTTCATCGCCTTGTTGCGCTCCAAACCGATATTTTAGCGGATTCAGATTTGCCATATGAACCACCTGCCTGCAAGTCGGGTTGCCGATGTCGCCTCCGCCTGCGCCATTTTCGAAATCAGGCACGGACACCGAACTGGCGGTTATTTCGGTCATATCAGTCATGTCGGTCGCCTTCATAATGGTCGCAAAACACTCAGTCGACGTGGAATTCTCGTCGCATCCAACTAGGCTCCTCATGCTTTCATCCCATCCATCCGCAGGAATCCTCGCCCTCACTCCATACTTCTTTGACGATTCCACGCATCCGACACAACTCCCCACCCTCATTCTTAACGAACCGATCTCTCCGTTGTCATCCGTTATTCTTTGCAAGCTTGTCTCCGTCGATTCCGATTCGAACAGTTCAACCACGATATCTTTAAGCGCGCGCTCCTGCTTTTTAAAACCGCGGCTTTCTCCGTATGCGAAAAGACAATTCGGCGTTCCCGCGTCGCATTCCACAACTTCGTACTTTGTAAATGAACCGTTTACAACCACCTGAATCGGGCATTCTTCCGGATGCAGAACGCAATACTCTATTTCATAACCCATTTTTTCGTTGCTTGCCGAGGTGTCCTTGTTGTCGAACGCGTCGCGGCAGGCTATATAAACATCCCCAAGCGATTCGCTAAGGCCCTTCGCTTCGCACCTGTGCCAGTTCGTCGACTCGGGAAGGCGGTCGCAATCGTCCGCCATTTCGTCATAACTATAATCATATAGGGACCATCTGCACCACGCTTCTTCATCCGTCTGCAAGTTGACAACCGGCGAAAGAGTCGATATCGCCGAGTTTTTAGCCGGACGCCATTGAGCTTGCTTCGGCGGTGAAGGATTGCAAAAACACTGTATCTGCCCTGTTGAGACATGCGGACTCAAGCTAGGATAACACGACGAACTTAGGCCGACCAAATCATAGGATACCGTTGATGGAACCGGGACTCTTGCGACAAACGGCGAACCTGCCGGGACAACTGCGGCCCCGCCTCCCTCATAAGTGGGAACAATTCTAACCGCCCTGCCCTCGCATTCCGGGTGCGGATTCCCGCTGCTCGAAACACATCCTGCGGGAACTTCGAATTCTATCCTGACCGTAGCTTCTCCGTGTCCGGTTTGTTCGCATTCGGCATCCGCAACACAAGTCGCCTCTATCAGCGCAGGACTTGACGCGTTGCACGCTCTCTCAATATTTATTCTGGAAGACATGGCTTTGTGCTTCGCTTGAACTCCACAATCGTCAGCAAGCAAATCGCACCAATCACTATCTAAAACCATTGCGTCACGTTCATCCGCAAAACCAAATGTGAATACGCCTTCGCCTTCCTCGTTGAATATATTCTTGAAAACAAGGGTTTGCATAAGCTGATTCGTAGGCTGCGTTGATCCTTGCAATGATCCTACGCAGATATTTATCTGCTTTTTATATGAATAATCAACAATAAAATCGTCAATAAGATCTACAGTCATTATAGATGAAATATTGTTCCATATAACCGGATAATTCTGGCAAACCACTGTGGAAACGTCGGTGTCGCAGTTGGTTCCGGGAGGCGGCGCGCTCATGCTCGATCTGCGATCATGGCAGTTGCACCCCTCAGGCTGCCCCATCCTCGAATCGAAGTCAATCGCGGCTTGATATGCGTCCAACCTCTTTTTATCTATAGGATCCTGCTGAAACACGACATCCAACTCTATTTCAGAGTCTGCCGTATAGAAAGTCAAATCAATAATTTTAGAACCGTCTCCTGCATCGCAGACATACGGATCGTTCAAATCATAGCTCCCGTGTTTCAGAATGCACAAATGGGCGTTAGCCGTGGTCGCAAACAACAGCGTCAACGCTGCGGCGCACATGAAATACGCTAATCGCGTTTTCATAGGGTAATCCTCCCTGCGGAACTCGCGTCAGACCTTGATCATAAGGTTGCGCTTAATGCTCCGCCTGCTTCGCGACCGCCGGCCCGGCCACATCGGAATATTTTTAGTTTACTAATATGTCTAGTCTATCAGGCATCTTTCCTTATTGTCAATATGCGAGACAATATTGTTTTTGCTCATCGGCTTTTTTATTTATTTCTAGCCTGTATATTTCATCAATCCGCGCAGGAATAAAAGAAAGAAATTATAACAAGGCGAATCGATAGAAAACAATAGAGAATGCTGTTTCGTATGCGGCCGAGTTCGAGTCGATGATTCAATCGCTCCCGAATCCTTGTGAAGGATTCGGGAGCTAAAAAGCGCCTTCAAGAATCATCTTAGATGCAAATAGAGAAGTTTCTGTAGTGAATGAAGTTCAGCAAAAGCGGTGATGAAGAGTTCTTCAGACAGGTCGCAGGGAAACCATTGAAAAAAATTGTCGCCCCGCAAAATCTTAGAATATTTCATCAAAGCCTGAGCGTTATATGAATGATTCGTTTTCAGCATTCGCTTGTCTAGTCGACGAATATAAGTTTGCCCAAATTCACCGTCGCCTCGCGCCTGCCGGAAAAGCAAATAAGTCCCTATCAAGCAATAAATAATATGAGAAAACGCCTAAACCGCTGTCACTTGTCGAAATCTACCGTCACATTCGCGGGGGCGAACAGGAACACTTGGCTGCCTATCTCGCGCGTAGTCCCGTCCAGCGCGAATGCCACTCCATTTAAATAGTGTATCGCCCAGATCCGCTCTTCCGGGGTCAACTGGCTGAAATTGACAATAGTCGGATTTCCGTCTTTCAGTTCTTCGGCGGCAATTTTAGCTTCGTCGAAATTGCGCGGGGACATCGCGATTATTTCGTCCCTGTAAAAAGTCTGATCGGCCATCTGTTCATCCCCGCCTTTCGGGCGATATTTCTTATTAATATAATCCGCCGGGCGTGTGTTAAGTTGCAGGATCGGACAAAAAACCGCTTGATTACAGCGCGGCCTCCGCCGCATGAAACGCCTTCTCCACCGCCTCCTGAGGGGTTTCCACCTCGACGAACAGAGCATCGTCGCACCCAATCTCCTTCAGCCGCCAGCTTTTCAAGGCCACAACCGTCCGCCCCGACTTCAGCGCAAGAGCTATCTCCGACAGCGTGCCGTATGCCCCGCCCACTGCTATCACCGCCTGCGACGTTAGAACGTTGACAAGGTTTCTGGCATGCGACATCCCAGTCGCTACAGGAATAGAAATATAAGGGTTGGCGGTGTCAGGGCTATGCCCCGGAAGTATGCCGAGCGTCACCCCCCCGGCGAGAGCCGCGCCCTTCGCCGCCGCCTCCATTACTCCTCCCAGCCCGCCGCACACCAATATCCCGCCCCGCTCGGCTATTTCTCGCCCGACGGCTTCGGCCATTTCCAACTCATCCGGGGCGGCGTCCCCCGGCCCCATCACTCCGATTCTAACGACACGTTTCATCTTTCCGCCCCCCGTCATACACGAGAAAACCTTCGCAGGCATATTTTACCACATATTTGTCAATATCGCGCGAGCGCCCCTTCCATAATTCGCTTATCAGCGCTAAAATAACATTTGAAAGATGCCGCCGATTATGACATTCTTTGACGCCGGATACAGACAGATGCGAGAGAAGGCGCTGCGCGTCGGGGAGTCGCGCGCTCAGACTTACCGCACCGGCAACATGGCCCTCGTGCCCGAACGCTTGGTAAGATGCGTGTGGTACGACCAGAGGCTGGACGCGCCAAGACTTAAAACCGCCGACGGCAGACGCGTCCGCATCCTGTCTCAAGGCGAGTGGAACAGCGGCGCGGGGCCTGATTTTTTCGACGGCGCTTTCATAATCGAGGGCGAGGAGCTTGCCAGAGGCGACATCGAACTGCATGTGCGCTCCGCCGACTGGCGCAGGCACGGCCACGACCGCAACCCCGCTTACTGTTCGGTCGCTCTCCATGTCGCTCTCTGGAACGACTCTCCTGACCTCTTCGTCCTCAACTCCAGAGGCGAGGCGATCCCACAGGTAATCCTCGCGGACTTTCTCGAATCGGACATCGAATCGCTTGAAAACGACATCGACATGGAGAACTATCCGTACAATTGCGACAGCAAGACGGGCTTGTGCAAAAAAGCGGTCGAGCAGAATCCGGATGGTTTCGCCAAACTGCTTGAGATGGCGGGCCGCGAACGGCTGTTTTCCAAGTCAACAAGGTTCCGCCGCGAACTGAGAAAACGCGGCTTCGACGAAGTCCTATACATGGGCATGATGGAGGCGATGGGCTACAGGCACAACAAAGCCCCGTTCAGACGGCTGGCCGACGCCGTTCCCCTGAAAGCAATAAGGAAGGCGCTCTCCGCCTCCCCGGCGCTCGACAGGGGCCTTGTCCTTCAGTCTCTTTTCTTCGGCGCTTCAGGGTTGTTCTCGAATATAAAAGCCGAATTGTGGGACGAAGAAACACGAGCGTACTGCGCGGCGATAAACGAAGCGTGGGAGAAACACGGGCATCTCGTCCGAGGCCGTCTTGGACGCTCCGACTGGACGGTGAAAGGCGTCCGGCCGGCGAACTTCCCTCTGCGCCGCATGGCCGGAGCGGCCCGCCTCGTTGCGGAAAAACTTGACGCCGACCCCGCCGGTGCCGCTCTCGGTTTCGCGGAAAACGTTAAATCCGCGCGCGATATCAAATCTATGAAAAAACTCGCCGACGGCATATCCTCCATTTTCCGGGTGGAAGCCGACAGATACTGGTCTCAATACATGGTTCCCGGCGGCAAACGCCTCGATTCCACCCCGCCCCTCATCGGCAAACCTCTGGCGGATTCCATTGTCCTCAACATCATCATCCCCGCGTTGCTCTGCCGCGCTCTAGAACAGGATGACTCCATTCTGCGAGACAGGCTCATCGACTTGTACTCCGTGTTCCCCCGGCTGGAGTCCCACGGTATAGCAAAGATAATGTGCCACAGACTATGGGGGTCCGAAAAAGGAGACCGCGACATCCTGTCCGTCGAGATGCGAAGACAGGGACTCATCCAACTGTTCTTCGATTTCTGCGACGAAAACATTCAGGACTGCGAAAAGTGTTCCATGCGGAATATGCTGGACTTCTCCGCCTGACCGCCGCCGCGCCAAATGAGCCAAACTATTGTGCGGGAGCGCCGTCCGTTATAAAATGATGAAAATCGGAGAAAGCGGATGCGTTCATCGGCATTGGCATATCTATCAATAGCGCGGCAGGTGTTGCTCGCGCCTGTGTCTTTCTTCAGAGGCATGTCCATTACCGAGGGAATAAGGCAGGCGACTTATTTCGCTCTGTTCATCTACTACTTCAGATGCGCGTTCTTTTTCATCGCAAGCTACCGTCAGGGCTATTTTTTCGACCCGCGTTTTCAGGCGATAGCCCCGGTTTCCGCCGCCGCCCTCATCGCGCTATCCCTGATCCCTTTCCTGCTTCTGCTCATTCTTTACTCTCAGTCGATTTTCCTATATCGGATAGCGAACTTTTTCGGCGGCACGGCCAACCTTGAGGCCGCGTATAAAATTTTCGCCTTCGTTCTGTTCCTTTCTCTTTTCCAGTTCATACCCGTGATCGGAACAATAGCCCACATTTACGCCATAGTCCTTCTGATTATCGGGGTAAGAGAAGTCTTTAACGTGGACTGGATATCCTCGGCCCTTGCTCTTTTCTTTTCATTCGTGTTTACTGCCGTCCTTTACCTTCTGTTCCTGTTCCTTCCCGCATATCTGATGAAGCTTGTGTTCGTGTCGATATAGAATCCCAATTTCACAGACAAAGAAAAAAGCTCCCTTCGAGTATCGAGGGGAGCTTCGAAATTACAAATCTTTTTTCTATGCGGCGTCCTAAATGATGCTACTCCACATTCATTATCGTCGGGGTAACGATTATCACGACTTCAGAATCCGTGATTTCTTTGTATTTGCGCCTGAAAAGCGAGCCGATTACCGGGAGTTTGGAAACTAGCGGCAGTGATACGGAGGTGAGGCTTTCGCTTGATCTGACCATTCCGCCAAGAATTATGGGCTGGCCATCTTTGCACTTCACCTCGGTATTTATCTCCCGCGTTCCAAGTATCGGGCCTTCTATGCTCTTAATCTGGTTGGCGGCGATATCTATTTTTAACACGATATAGTCATCTAAAAAATGAGGGATGGCGTTAAAAACGAATCCTTCATCGGCGAATTCTGTTGTTCTAGTCTGTATTGTTATTCCGTCTGCGTTGGTGGTGGTTCCGTAAACGATGTAAGGCCGCTGGTCCACAAAATTAAATGAAACCTTAGACCCTTCGGGAGCAATCATAGTCGGGTTGGCTACAACTCGTCCGTTGACTTTCTCGACAGCGACCTGAAGCGACGTGGCGAATGAAGCGACGTGGTTCGTAAGAGTATTGTATATCATGAACATGCCGCTCATCTGATCGAGGTCCGGAGATCCTCCGTCAATGAATGTTGTGTTGTCGCCTTCGCCGCCTCTGGTGAGCGAAAAATCCCCGTATGATTCGGCCACGTCTCCGCCTGTGACGAATTTTCCATCGGCCGCCACGTAAGCGAGTTTATATCTGTCCTTGTCCGTCTGCATAAGCTCGACAATCTGAACGTCAAGCTTCAGCTGCGGGTACGGCTTGTCTATTCCGGCGATGATTTTTTTGATCATTTCCATTTCCTGCGGCCGGGCAAGCACCAGCACTGCGTTCTGCTGAGCATCCGGAGTGATGACCCACTTGTGAACTTGAGAAAGATTATCTCCGCTCAAAACCTGGCCTATCCCGTCCACCGTGGGCGAGTGCGCAAAGAAGCTGCCATCCAGCACCCCTTGATTCTCCTCTGGATCCGACTGCATCAGGTTGTCGATTATCGTCGCCGTTCTGACAGCGTACACGTATTTCAGTTTGATAGTCTCAAGCGAGTATGTGTCGAAAACGCTGGCGTCCACCGCTTTGAGAAGGTCCACAACCCTCTCCATAAACTGCTTCTGGGTGGATATCACCACTGAGTTGGTCTGGTATTCATAGGTGAATCTCGTAATTCTGTTCATGCTGCCTGACTCGGCTTCCGAACCGAGCCCGGGCTGCCGCACGAGACTGTCGAGAAATTTGGAATTCATCAAATCAGTCGCGCTCAGATATTTTAATCTTACGACGCGCGTGATGTACTGTCTGTCCTCGACGTCAAGCCCGCCCAGAATCTGCATCAGGCGCTCGTATTCGGATTCGCTCCCGGTGTACGTTATCGAATTTGTCGGTTCGCTGAACAGCAAGTTTTTATAGTATTTCTCAAGAGGCTCGATATACGACTTGTTGTCCGAACCGAAAAGGTCTCTTACGGTGATATATTTGAGCGGTATGGTCTTGATAATCGTGGCGCGGTAAGGAACGTCGATTCCCTGAATTAGGTTGAAAAAACGATTGTAGATTTCCTCCTCGCCCACGAATACAAGCGAGTTGCTGTGGTAGTCCAGAGTTACGGTGTTTATGGCGACCTCGTTGGCGCTGTTGCCCGAATACATGGAGGGAGCTTGGCCCGCGACTGACAACCCGCCGAAATACGGATTCACCGTCATCTGCCGCAGTTCATTCGAGAAGGTCCCCGACGAGTCCAACTGTATATACTTCAACCTTATTATCTTCGTCACTTGCGACGTCTTCTTGGTGATTTCTCTAACTGGAACGTCCAGAGTGGCGATAAGCTCTCTTGCCCTGCTCAGGTCTTTCTCGATTCCTCTCATGAACAGAAGGTTGGCTGAAGCGTCGCAAGCGACATCCGGGGCTACGGACCTTACTTTTGTGACCAGATCGCAAGCGAACGAGTGCCTCGGCTGCACAACCACTAAATCCGTCGGAGTTGCGGTGTCCTTATAGACGCTTGCCGTGTCTTGCGTGATCACTCCTTTTTCAGCGGTCGATCTTGTCATAATCGCGTAGTAGTCGCCGAACTTTCTCCACGACCAGTTGTTGGAAGATGTGATGATGTCAAGCGCGTCCTCAAGGGTGATGTGCGAAAGGGTGATGGTTATTCCGGCGTTGGCTCCCGCTCCTCCTGTGGTTGTGGACTGAGCCTGAACCAAAGCTGCTTCAACGACGATGTTGGAACCTCCCGCCGCTTCTGAAAGAAGCCTTATCGTCTGGGAGATATCCGCGTCCTGCAAAATAACCGGCCCGACGATGTAGGGCGAGGTGTCCAGCCCTTTGACTCTGGCCGGAACTACGAACTCGCCCGCCTTCCCCATCGAGGCTTTGGGATATGGTATCTGAGTTGTTCCCGTCTTCTGCTCGCCGGGTATTTTTATCTCCGGGGGCAGCGATTTGAATGTGTCCGGAAAAGGCTGGGACTGAGACTGGGGAGCGAACGAGAATGATGACGCTGTCTGCTTTGCGCCTCCGGCGTACATCTGGAATGTCTGTCCGTCTCCTGAAAGGTCGAAATCGTAATCCACGTTGGAGTTCAACCGCACCGTAACGAACGTGGATGTCTGAGAATTAACCGAAACTTCCCTTACGGACACTTTGTTGACGTTTCCTCTATTGACGTCCAAGTCCTGATAGGGAAGGCTTGAGCGCGTGTCATAGAATTGAATAAGGAGATGGGGCGGAGTTTCGTACTCCTTGACCCTGTAGCGAAGTTTTCCGGACGCCTTGAATTCCAAGACGACTTTGCCGTCCTGCTCGCGGAAATTGACTCTGTTCAGCTCGATGACGGACTGCGAGAAAGCCGTCGAACCTGCCAATGTCGCGAGCATCGCCAAAGCGATTGTTTTCAATATGATTTTCATATTTTCAGATCAATCCTGCCTTTCGCTTGTTTGTTTCTCCTGCGCCTGAAGGTAGTCGTTGAACGTTCCGGGTCTGCTCTTTTCGCCTTCTTCCCCTTCGATCTCCGTGCCGAACTTCTGTTCCAGATATTGTTTGTAAAGGTCGTTGATGTTCAACCCCGGCAGTTCGGGATACATCGCCTCTTCAGGAAGAGTGGCAATTCTTTGTCTGGTGAACATCGTGAGTTGAACCTGCCGGGCGTCTTTTTCAAGCAAAACTTCGTATTGAGATATTTTTTTGACAACAGCCTCGTTTTCGAGGATGTCGCCTTCGCGGACGATTTTGATGAGTTCGCCTACCTCGATCATTGCTATCTGGCCTGTGGGGGTCATGGCGGTTCCGATGACCCTGAACTTTTCCGGGTTGCTCCGTTTCATAATGTCAATCGGGCCGCCGGTCATAGTCACCGGAACGAATGGATCCATTCTTCCCGTGTCTTTTCTGAAGTTCGGATAAATCATGTCGAAACCGGCCTGTTTGATCAGTTCCGAAGCCGCGTCGTCTTTCTGTTCTTCGTTTTTCTTACCCGGCTGCTCGCCGTCTTTTTCAGGGTCCCAGTCCAAGTCCCCGGTCTCCCTGAGCGAAGGTCTTTCATCGGTTCTTCTCGAAGCGGTCACGCCTCTGTCTCTTGAGTCCCTCGAAGCGCGCGAGGCTGGGTCTCTTTTCTGTTCGGTCTTTGCCGGCTCGTTAGGTTTTGCGGCCGGGGTTCTCGAAGAACAACCTGAGGCAATAGAAACAAGGATGATTAAGGCGATTGCGGCCAGCGCCGTCGCCGCGCGCGATCTTCCCTTCTTGTTTGCGTACCGACTCAGTTTCATTGATCGAACTCCGGCTGCTGCTGTTTCTGTATATAGAAGGTTAGCGGCATTTCGATTTTCAACATGACATGCTCGCCAATTTCCAATTCTCGCTCAGCTCCGCCTTCGCCGCCGCCCTCATCGAGTTTTCCGGGAGACAACGCTAATGTGTCCACAACGACAAGTTTTGGGAACGTAGTCAGTTCGTTCATAAAGTTGTGTAGGTTCCGGAAAGTTCCCGACGCTTTGAACTCTATGTCGCTGGTGGCGTATTCCTTTTTCTCGTCGAATTTGATTTTCGCCGGGTCTTTCGCTGACGCCGCGGGCGCGGGGCGGGAGGCTCCCTCCCTTGCCACGCTGCTTTTTCCGCCTTTTCTTCCTTTGCTCGCCGGTTTGAGCGATTCGATATTCATGTTTGTTGCGTCTGCAAGGTTCTCCACGAGCACGAGCACGCGCGGAATGAAAACGTTCTCAGGAAAGAATTTCTCGATCCTGACTATCTCGGATTTCAGGCGCGCGATCTCCTGTTTCGTCTCTTCGAGGAGCTTTTGCGTCACTTGTATCTCTCTGACTTGTTTTTGCTTTTTTGCGACGATGGTTTCCAACTCGGTGATCCGCGCCTGCCTCGGCTGGTAGTAGTAAATGAAAAACACCGCGCCGAGGGCTATCTCGACAATCAAGCCGATGATTATGAGAAGATTCTTGTTAGCCGACAGCGAACCGATTTCCATTATAAATCCTCGGGCGAAAGTTCGTCTTTGTTTTTCTTGTTTTTAGGATCGTCTTTTGCGCCGCGCCGCGCCGCCGTTTTTGCCGCTGCGGCTCCTTTTTTTTCTTCCTCAGGTTCAGCGTCTTTCGCGGAAAGCTTCATATCTCCCGTTATCTTGAAAGATTTCGCGAACGCTGCCACGTCGCCGGAACTTGAGCCTGACTTCTTGGCTGATGCCTGATCAAGCGCGACGGTGGTTACATAAGGTATAGAGTTGAACTGAAGCATAAAGAACCCGATTGACGAGTAACTGAAGGTTTGGCCTTCCAAAGTGTACGAGCCGCTTCTTTCCCCTTCGAACTTCGTCAGCCACACGTCCTTGGGCATCTTGGCTCTGATTTCGTCGAAGAAATCTACCCACTGTTTCTGGTTGCTGGATATGCTATGGACGAAATCTCGTTTGCCCTGCAGATAGTCTTTTTCCGCTTTTGCCTGATCGAACGCGTCGAGGGTTTTTTGAAAGTCCCGCAGCTTGAAATCAAGGTCTCTGATTTCGGCTTCCGCGGCGCTTATCCTGTCGCTTGTGACATACATAACGCCCAGAACGCCCGCCGCCATGACGATCGTGAGCAATATAAGAGGCCAAAGGGGCATCTTGAAGCCTTCTCCGGCATCAATCAGCACCTTGGGTTGCAGATTTACTTTAATCATCCGGTCAATGCCTCTCCGCTATCCGCTAGCTCAGGGAACCGGCCTGAGTCGCGCTTCCGAACTCGTACGTCGGCTCGATGGTGACGTTCAGACAATGTCTTCCGAGGAACTTCTGAGGCATCTGCCTCATCGCAAGACCGAGAGCCACTCCCATGTAAGGAGCCATCTTAGCAACCGCCTCGTCTTTCATGTCGCCAATGTAATAAATGTTTTTCAGAGGGTTCGCGTGCGACACAGGAATGCCGAGGTCCTCCTCGAAGAAAGCGGCGACGCCCCTAAGAAGCGACCCGCCGCCTGTGAGAAGTATCTTGGTGACTCCCTCTCCCCTATACTTGGAAGTGTAGTATGCCAGCGACCTTCTGATTTCAAGGGCGAGGGTTTCGATGTGGGGGCGCACCAACTCGTGCGCGTCTCTCTCCTCTTCGCTGATCTGCGCTATCTCTTCGTCGATGAAGGCGACGGCTTTTTCTCTCTTCAGCTTCTCAGCTTCCAGATATGTCAGCCCGTAGCCCGACTCTATCGCGTGTGTCAGAGTGTCGCCCCCGACCGCGAAGACGCGCGTGAACCTTAAAACGCCGTTCTTCAATATGTTCAAGCTTGTCGATGTCGCTCCCATGTCTATCAGCAGAAAGGTCTGAGTGAAGGTGTCCTGATCGTCGAACAGGGAAGACTCGACCACCGAGCGAAGCAGCACGAACGGGTCAACGTCTATCTCGACGGATTCAAGCCCGGCCACATGCGCGGCCTCTATGCGTCTTTGAATGGCTTCCCTGTGCGCGGCCACAAACAACACGCTGGTCTGCTTGACCTCTCCCTGTTGCACTTCTCCCAGCACTTCGTAGTCGTACTCCATCTCGTCGAGCGGAAACGGCAGGAACCTTTCCACTTCGCTTAATGCCGCGCCTCTTATTTCCTTGTCGTTCAAGTTCACTCCGGGCACGGACACCTGCCTGATCACCACCGCCCTGCCCGGCAGCGAGCAGACCACTTTCTTTTCCTTGAAATGGAAATGCTTCACTATCTGAGTGAGGGCTTCGCCTATGGCCTCGGCGTTGTTGATCACGCCGTCCGTCACCGAGCCTAGCGGAGTGGCGGCGTAGCCGACATTCACAAGTTGGACTCCCTGCGAGCTGGTTCCGGACTGAGCCAGCTTGATAAACCGGGACCCTATATCCAACCCCAGCTTCGCCTGCGGCCCTCTGGACAATAATTTATATTTGGCCATCTGTTCTTTCCAGTTCCGATTTACGCTGTATTATTATACATCTCACATTATTTTGTAAATTGGCATCACAAGAATATATATAAATAGCGCGCGCCGCGCCGGGCTTCCATTTCCCCGCGACTGCCGCGCTTTCATATTCTCAAGCAGGATTTTATCACGATACGCCTTATTCTTCTCGCTTTTTTTGAAAAAACCGCGCGGCGGCTCCCTCCCGCAGTTAAACATGGGGGATTTTAGCGAATTTCTTTTAGCAGAAAAATATCCTTCGTGGTTCAGTTCGAGGGTAGGAATGGCAGGTTGCCGGGCGTAGGCACCTCCATCCAGTCCAGCGGTATGCCGCCGAGTTGTCCGAAGTACTGCCTGATAACGGCGTCGTGCCTGACGGACGCATCCTGATCGAGCCGCGTATGTGTCGCCGGCAAAGCTCCCGCCGCGCCAGCAAACACATGGCCTCTGATATTGAATTCGCTGACTCTGCCCGCAAGCGCGTCCCCGCCCCCTCCGAGCCAGCACGACAGATCGGCTATCGGGTCGTCCATGAATTCGGGGTCTTCGAGCGGCTTGCAGGTGTTTCTATAATCATACTCGTATCCGCTGTGGTTGAGAGAGCCGCCGCGCCTGCTGAACATGGCGTTCGGATCGGCTCCCGCTCCTATCCCGCCTGAATAGAATATGCCCATTGCCGCGCATGCCTCGTCGAGCGGCGGGCGGTCTTCCGGGTTCAAAGTGAAGGTAATCTCCGTGCAACCATCAATTAATCCCCCGATGCCATATCTGGATATTATATCGCCCCACACGCTCAATCCGCCGCGCGCGAGCACGTACCCGACGCTTCTTTCATCGGTGTTCGGGTTGTAAGTCAGTATGTCGGCGCGCCGGTTCGGCCCCAAATATATGTTGCCGTGCTTGAACGTCTCATAATATTGAAATGGTTTGCCTTCCTGATCTTTCAAATTGTGGAGAACGGGCGGCTGTGCGCTTCCTCCGGCGACTATCGCCCCGCCGTTCCATATCCTTATCGGGTCCATCGCCGGCACGACCTCAAGGAACGGCAGGAACTGTTTAAGCACGGTCGTAAAAATCATCGACGCGGCGTCCCATCCGGGTTCGAGCAGACGGAAATCCCCGCGCGCGTATAAGGTCCCGGGGTTCACCGCCGTCGCGTATGTGTTCACCGTGCCGTTGATGTCCAGATATGTGGCAAAATCTATCAACTCATTGTTGGTCAGGTCCATCTCCGGCCACCACGGCATCATCCCGCTGATTATCGGATTGAGAACCGCGAATGCCACGTCGCAGAGGTTTATCTCAATAAAAAAGATGTCCATAGTTAAAGCCCCGCCAAACGCCAATCCCAGTATCCAACACAACAACTGATCCAGCCTGATTATCATGTCGTATCCGCTGGACTCGTCTTTGATGATGTGTCCATCGGAGTAAATTGTTCCGCCTTCGATCCTTATCCAGTCGGCCATGAATGTGCGGCCGTTGACAAGGACTTCCCCCGTCACTAGCGCCGATCCCAAGTGCCAGTGCGGCAGCCCTAACTTCCATGAGGGCACGCACAATTCTTCAGGATTCGGCAATCCAAACATGTCAAAAAACCACTCTAACGGACAAATCTTAGGAACCACTATGCAATATATCCCGAGCGCCCCGTCCTCTGTGCCGCAACTGTGATACGGAGACCTGAACCCGACTCCCATCACCCCGTCTATGAACACGAAGTCCCTGAACTCATGCCTGCCCATGAAGGCGAACGCGTATCTGTTCTCGCTCTTTCCGACACAACACGACACGAAGCTGTCCAGACTGATTCCGCCCGTGACAACGCAAGCCAGACACCCTATGTCGAAGTGCGGGTCTAGCACGAACCTGACTTTATTCTTTAGCGATTTGTCTCTGTGGCCGTCCGCTGAAGCTCCCGGAATATACTCCTCCTCTTCTCCTTTTACCCAGTGGTCGGGATGTTCGTACCAATGGTCGAACAAGTCGAAAACCTGTTCCGTGCCGCTATGCCATAATTGATATGTGTTCCGGTTCACGTTATGGATGCGCCGTTTTTCCGGTTGTTGCGCGGTGCCGTCGTATGACACGTTGTATGGAGCGGGGCCGGGATCCATCGTTGATATGAACTTCGGGAAACTAGGCTCAAGACAGTCGTCCGGCAGCGAGTGGGCTGAATTGTCGCATGGGTACTGCTCTCCGGCATCGCCGCAGTCGCCCAGCGTGGAAGTCACGCTCCCGGCCGGACCGAATTTGCAGTATCTAAGCCCTAATACGTTTGAAGCGTCGCTATAAAGAAAGTTCGCCTCGGCGTACAATTCGTCCATCCTGCTTTCCCACTTTGCCCAGTTCACCTTGGGAATATCTATTCTTACAGGCAGATGCACGTACGCTATGTCGTGAGTGAGACTTACATTAAAAATTGTCCCCGGCTGCCAGTCGCCTTCCGGGGATTCGGGGAAGCTGACGCTTATCATTTCCGGGGGATCGAATAAAGCGTTGAGAGCCGCCAGTCCGGCTAGCGGAATGCCCGCAGGGTCCGCGCCGAGAAACGCGCGGCTTTTGAATCCGTCCCACCAGCCGTTGATATGTATCGGCCCGTTGATGTCCGTCGCGTACGTGAGCGTGAGATCGACATACTTGTCGATGACTCCCGAATACAGGGAAGGCGGGGCAAGGTCCGTTTTAACCGCGCGTCTGACGATGTTCGGCCCGGACTGTACCTCTCCCACAGAAACGATGGAAAGCCTTATCACATACTGATTGCAAACTCCGGTTCCCTCCCGCGCCTCTTTGCACGCTATATCGTAACCGGCGTCCCCCGGCTGTATGCCCGCGAAGTCATCGTTGCACAACGTGAAGAATCCGGTGGCGTATCTCGCGCCGGAGCTTTCATTCTGGCTGGAGAGGGGCATCTTCGCCGCGCTCACGACCTCGCTCCAGTCTTTCCAGCCCATGCTTCCGTCGGCATTGGCCGGCCAGTAGAACAAAGGATCGTAGCGCGGACACTTCGTTTTATTCGATCCGTCGTTGCAATCGTAGTCCGGCCCGAAATGTATGTAGTTTGCGTACAACTGCTCGTTGTACGGCCAGCAAGGCAGTTCGGCGGTGGCGTTCGCGACCGTCGGAATGCTGTCCACAGTAGGGTTGCACACGTGCGCCCAAACGTCGCTGTGTCCCATCGAGCAATCGCTTCCGCAGTCCGAGCCGCTCTTTGCGCCGGTAAGGTCTTCTATAATCGCCCATCTTTCTTCGGTCGTAAGGGCGTCGTCATGGAAAAAGTATGGGAAACACATGTCCGCCGGACGCTTTGAGCGCTGAAACAGAACATCCTGAATTCCCGATTCAGCGACATACAAAGCTTGGCGCGCCAGCACATTCGCGTTGGCGCTTCTCGTCTCGTTCAAGAGCATGAGCGAAAACGACGCGCCGACAAGTCCCATGACGGCTATCGCCATAAGCGCGACGGCCACAGCCGCTCCGCGCTGTTTGTTGTCGTTCGTCTTCTCCGCCACGCCGCCTCCATGCCCGTTATCCCGGTCGGAAAACCCGGTCGAACTTGCCGCACAGCAACAACGCCGCGCCTCGCGTGGAAGCGCGATTCCTTTTTTCAGGCGCGCTAAAACATTCAGGCGGCGCGTCCAAGCGGCTTGTCTTCGCCGCTTTCGGAACGCTCGCGCCCGCTGTGCTCAGCGCGATATCCTGATTTGTATATTCCGGCCCGTTGTCCGCGTCAGTCGCGGGCGGGCTGCTTTATTTAATCCGTCGGCAGGAACGGCAGGTTGCCCGGCACTCCCACTTCCATCCAGTCTATGGGTATGCCGCCGAGTTGCCCGAAGTACTGCCTTACCACCGCGTCGTGTCTTACCGAGCCATCCTGATCGAGTCTCATGTGAGTGCCCGGCGAGGCTCCCACCGCGCCCGCGAACACGTGCCCGCGGATGTTGAATTCGTTGTTGCTGCCGCCGAGTATGTCGCCGATCCCGCCAAGCCAGCATCCGAGGTCTCCCAGCGGATCGTTGAGAAATTCGGGGTCTTCCAGCGGCTTGCAAGTGTTGCTGTAGTTGTACTCGAAGCCGCTGTGGCTCAAATCGCCGCCGCGCCGGCTGAACATGGCATACGGGTCCGACCCGGCGGAGATGCCGCCTGAGTAGAATATTCCGGCGGCCTGACAATCCTCGCTCAACGGCACTGAGTGCAACGAGCAACTGTCGATCAGTCCGACCATTCCATAATTGGATATAATATCGCCCCACACGCTCAACCCGCCGCGCGCCATCACATACCCGACGCTTCTTTCGTCTGTGTTCGGATTGTATGTCAAGATGTCCGCGCGCCTGTTGTTCGTCAAATAAATGTTGCCGTGTTGATAAGCTTCGTAATACTCAAACGGCGTTCCGACTTGGTCTTTGAGGTTGTGAACCACAGGCGCTCCCCGGGCGGTTCCTCCGGCGACTATCGCCCCTCCGTTCCATATCCTTATCGGGTCCATCGCCGGCACGATCTCGAGGAACGGCAGGAACTGTTTAAGCACAGTCGTGAAAATCATCGACGCGGCGTCCCATCCGGGTTCGAGCAGACAAAAATCTCCCCGCGTGTACAGCGTCCCGGGGTTCACTGCCGTCGCGTATGTGTTCACCGTGCCGTTGATGTCCAGATATGTGGCGAAATCAATCAGTTCGTTGTTCGTCAGGTTCATCTCCGGCCACCACGGCACCAGCCCGCCTATTATCGGATTGAGTACCGCGAATATTACGTCGCAGATGTTGACCTCCAGCACGCCGGGGATGATATCTATCGTCAGCGCGCCGCCAAACGCCAATCCAAGTATCCAGCACACCAACTGATCCAGCCTGATTATCATGTCGTATCCGCTGGACTCGTCTTTGATAATGTGTCCGTCGGAGTATATAGTTCCGCCTTCGATGCGTATCCAGTCGGCCATGAACGTGCGGCCGTTCACAAGGACTTCCCCCGTCACCATCGCCGACCCAAGATGCCAGTGCGGCAGCCCTATCTTCCAAGAGGGTATGCATGGTCCCGGCCCCGCGCCGAACGGATCCAGCAGCCATTCCAGAGGGCATATCTCGGGAACCACTATGCAATATATCCCGAGCGCTCCGTCCTCCGTGCCGCAACTGTGATACGGAGACCTGAACCCGACTCCCATCACGCCGTCTATGAATACGAAGTCTCTGAACTCGTGCCTGCCCATGAAAGCGAACGCGTATCTGTTCTCGCTCTTGCCCACGCAGCATGCCACAAAGTTGTCCAGATTGATTCCGCCCATGATGACGCAAGCCAGACACCCTATGTCGAAGTGCGGGTCGAGCACGAATCTGACTTTGTTTTGAAGCGATTTGTCCCTGTGGCCGTCCGCCGAAGCTCCGGGTATATGCGCCGGTTCCTCGCCCTTCACCCAGTGGTCGGGATGTTCGTCCCACTGGTCGAACAAGTCGAAAACCTGTTCCGTGCCGCTGTGCCACAATTGATATGTGTTCCGGTTCACGTTATGTATGCGCCGTCTGTTCGGCTGTTGCGCCGTGCCGTCAAACGCCACGTTGTATGGAGACGGGCCGGGATTCATCGTGGATATGAACTTCGGGAAACTAGGCTCAAGGCAGTCGTCCGGCAGCGCATTCCCCGAGTTGTCGCAAACATACTGCTCGCCGGCGTCTCCGCAGTCGCCCAGCGTGGAAGTCACGCTCCCGGCCGGACCGAATTTGCAGTATCTAAGCCCCATGACTTTTGAAGCGTCGCTGTACAGGTTATTCGCTTCCAAGTACAACGCGTTCATCCTGTCTTCCCATTTCGCCCAGTTAACCTGAGGTATCTCTATTCTGACAGGCAGGTGAACATAAACTATGTCGTGGGAAAGGGATATGCCTAGGATATCGCTGGGCTGCCAATCGCCGCCCGGAGGCTCCGGATAGCTGAGGCTGACCATTTCCGGCGGGTCGAGAATTGTGAAGAAAGCAGCCGGGGCCAGATCGAACGCGGCCAAGAACGAGCGGCTTTCGAAACCGTCCCACCAACCGTTGACGTGTATAGGCCCGTTGATATCCGTCTGCCACATAAGCGTCATGTCTACGTATTTATCTACGACGCCGGAATACAGGGAAGGCGGAGCCAGGTCTGATTTCACCGCGCGCCTGACGATATTGGGGCCTGCCTGCACCTCGCCGACGGAAACTATGGACAGCCTTATCACGTACTGCGCGCACGGCACGGTTCCGGCAGAGTCCTGCGCTTCCTCGCAAGCCAGATCGAATCCGGTTTCCCCGGGTTGAATCCCCTCAAAATCGTCGTTGCACAGCGTGAAGAACCCGGTCGTATATCTAGCGCCTGAGCTTTGAGTCTGGTTGGCGAGCGGCATCGTCGTCGCGCTCACAACCTCGCTCCAGTCCTTCCAACCCATGCTTCCGTCGCCGTTGGCCGGCCAGTAGAACAAAGGATCGTAGTCCGGACAATCCGTATTGTCCGAGCCGTCGTTGCATTTATAATCCGGCCCGAAATGTATGTAGTTCGCGTATAACTGTTCGTTGTACGGCCAGCACGGCAGCTCCGCAGTCGCCGGGGCCGCTGACGGTATGCTGTTTATCACGGGGTTGCATGCGTGTTCCCATACGGTTCTTCCTGCTATTTCGCATTTTTCGCCGCAACCCGATCCGCTTTTTGCTCCTGTGAGGTCATCGATAATTTGCAATCTTTCTTCGGCGGTGAGCGCGTCATCGTGGAAGAAATACGGGAAACACATGTCCGCCGGGCGTTTCGAGCGTTGGAACAACACGTCCTGAATCCCCGACTCAGCGACATAAAGGGCCTGTTGCGCAAGAACGTTCGAGTTGGCGCTTCGCGTCTCGTTCATCAGCATCAATGAGAACGACGCCCCTACGAATCCCATAACGGCTATCGCCATAAGCGTGACCACCATCGCCACGCCGCGTTCCCGGCCCTTGCCGATTATTCCTCTAATTCGGGTTTTCATGACCGCCCCCCGCTAAATGTTTAAGTTCTTCGCCGTCTTTTCTGCTAATTGGCTCTCAACGGCGGACACCACGGAACTCCTGCGTCCCCTCTCGCGTCAGGATCGCAACAGTCTACTATCGTGTCCCTGTCCGAGTCCTTCTTCAAGGCCGATGTGTAAATGTTCCTCGGCGAAACCGCCGTCTGGTACGAATACTCCACATCATACGTCGAGGTTGTGTCCGACGCCTGCGCCGGCAGCCTCCTCGCGTACGTCACCGCTATCTTAACCAGCCAAACGCACTGTGAATCCCCTAACAGCCCGTTGGAAGTGTCGATATTCTGGTAGTTCGTGCAGTCGTAATCTCCGGAATCCGTCGCGCCGGCTCTCGGCCTGCAGTATGATATTTTCAAATCCCTTACGTCCGTGTTGGCGTCCGTCACCCTGTACATGTTCGCTTCAGTAAGGCAGGTGTGCTTGCCGCCTGCGGCGTCGTATAATCCCGAGTGCGCGCCCTTTCCGATATACCCGGTGATATAGTCCTCGCTGTTGGGGTTCGCCCCTTGAGGCGCGGTAAACTTATAGCAAACGGAGTCGAATTCCATGTCGTCGCTTCCGCCGGAAATGAACGCGTCTAGGTTCTCTCCGAATTTGGTGATGGAAATCTGATTGATTCCGGAGCCGTTGTGGATATGCTCGGTGTGGTGCGCTCCCGCTTTGATTATATCGCTCGCCATGTCGTCGATTACACGCTCGACGTTGTTCTGCGACGACGCCTGACCCTGCCCCATCACCATCACCGACACCGTTCTCATGGTTAACTCAACCGTGACCGCGGTGACGATCACAAGAATAACCATGACGACAAGCAGTTCGGCCAGCGTCATGCCTCTCTGATTGTTTGCCGACGCGCGTCGGCTGTTGTTTGTTTTCATGACCAGCTCCTTTTCAGGCGCCCGTTCACCATGAGCAATTTTTCAGCGTTCCGGGAATGTTTCCCTCGCCGCAGGCTTCCAGATCCGTGCAAAGCCTGTTCTGCCCGTGAAACTTCTTCGTGAAGTAATCTTCCGTCCGCGAATCCCCCATCGCCACCCCGTTGTATGTAACTTTCACCCTGTAGAAATAATAGCAGGAAGTCCAACAGATTAGCGTGACGGGGTCGCACTGAGTGGCTGAATAACAGCCCGGACATATGGAGTAACTCATCCGCACTCTCTTGCCGTACGTATCGGCGGTGTCGGACAGGTCCCTGCATGTCTGATTTCCGGCGTTGACGAAATTGTTGAGTTGCTCAATGCCCGCTCCAGTGGCAAAATTGCCTTCGAGGGCCACGCCGGGCGACCACGCGTATACGTCGTCCGGCGGCACGGTCTCCAGATACTCCATGACCATCCTCGCGCAATTGGCCGCAGTCCTCTGCACCCTTATGTTCTGCAACTGCAGCAGCCCGGAGGAAACCAACGACGCTATCCCCACAAGAGCCGTGCCGAGGATCGCCACCGCCATCAGCAGTTCGACAAGCGTCACGCCTTTCATGCCTTCATGTTTTCTTTTCATATTCTTATATTCAGGCATATACGACCTCCGTCCCCTATAGGGACCATATCCGGGCCACACACATCGCGTACAAGTCCAGAACCGTCTGCCCTTTTATCAGCGCGATCGCCCCGCCCGCCGCCATCATCGGCCCGAACGGTATAGGGTCTTTCGCTCCGCGTTTTTTCATCGTCATCAGCCACACCGCCATCGCTCCGCCTATCAGGAATCCCAGAAACAGCCCCGTCGCCGCCATCCTTATTCCTAGAAACGCTCCGATCATGGCCGCCAGTTTCACATCCCCGAACCCCATCGCCTCTTCCTTAGCAAGCAGAGTTCCGATGAACCGGATTGCCCAGAAGACCGCGAACCCGCCTGCCGCCGCGATCGCCCTGTCCGGAAACGCCCCCATGACCGCCCCCAGCGCCAGCCCCGCCGCCGTCAGCGGCAGCGAGATAACGTCCGGGATTATCCCATGGTCGAGGTCGATGAAGAAAATCGCCGTCAACCCCGACAACAGCAGTATTGAATTTACAAAGTCCAACGGGCCTGCCGCGTTCACGGCCGCCCAGTAAAACCCCGCCCCGGTCGCCGCTTCCACCACCGGATACCTCGGAGATATCTTCACCCCGCATCCGGCGCACTTGCCTCTCAATCCTATATATCCGAGAACCGGCACAAGCTCCAGAACCCCTAGCTTCTTGCCGCATTCAGGGCAGTGGGACCCCGGCCAGACGAGCGATTCGCCTATCGGCAGCCGCCTGATGACCACATTCAGAAAGCTCCCGATGGTCAGCCCCAGCGCCCCGAAGAATACAGCCGGTATCATATCCACTATCTATTCCGTCCCGCTTCTCTCTCCGGCCGTCTTCTTCAGTAGAACGGTTCCTCGGTAAGATTCCCCGTCTCAAGGATCAGGGTCGTTCCTCCTTGCGCGCCCGCCGTCCAGTAGACGCGCGCTTCAAGACGGTACCACATTCCGTCTGATTCGTAATCTACAGCGTCGTCGCATGACTGATTCGGCATAAACTCCACCGAATCCTTCAGCGCTTCTTTCAAATCGAGAAAAGAGGCCACCCCGCCGTCGTCCGGGTATTGGTTGAAGGAAGAAACATAGTCCTCCATGCCTTTTTTCACTGCTTCGAGCGTCATTTTGCAGGCGGCTACCCTTGCCTTGTCTCTTGCCATCATGTAACTCATAATTGACGCCGCGCTCAGAATGCCGATTATCGCAAGCACAATAAGAAGCTCTATGAGCGTGAACCCGGTTTGCCGGTTTTCGCCCAATATAAAAGTTTTCTTTTTCATCGTATTGTTTTCTTTTTTCGCCGAGGTATTTGAGGATGACTGATATAACCCGCAAACGCATAAGTCCGCCGCTTCCGCGCGCGGATTGGAACAGAATCTGTGACTCACGCAATTCATGTCTCACATGGCCACCTCGCCAACAAGTTCGAAAATCGGGGGGAGAGAGTTATCTCAACTCTCCCCCCGAATGATTTCGTCCAGTCGGTTCGGCTTCCTAAAGCCAGAAATGTGCGCCGCCTCAACACTATCACGGCGCGCTATGCGCGCAAGTGCCGTCTGCCGTCTCGCAGTCCTGATAGTCCGAAGGCGTGTACCCGGCCGCGTCCATGCAAATGTGACACAGCGTCCTGTCCTTCGCGTGGGCGATAAGCTGGTACTCGTAGTCGCTGATCGGATCAATGATGGTTTCATAATCCGTGTCGTCAGCGCAGTTGTTCACGAGACGCACTTCCAATGCTTCGCCGCAAGTCGCATCGGCTCCTGTCGGATCGGTGCATCCGGGAATCATATAAATGGCCAGCTCATTGATGTCGCTTGCATATATCCCTTTGTCGGAGATATACATTTCCTGAGCCACTTTTAATCCGGACAGCGCCGACACGCATTTCGTGTACATCGCCTTGTCTCTGGCTTTTAGAAAGTTAGGGATCGCAATAGAGGCCAATATACCGATAATGGCCACCACGATCATAAGTTCAATTAGGGTGAACCCCTTCTGCGCCCCTTCTTTCTTGTCCATGTGCTTTGTGAGTTTCAATTCTCACCTCCTTCCTTCACAGATTGTGATCGAATTTGCTTGGATTGTTTTTGTCGGTGTGAGTCTTAAAAATAATATAAAATTATGATGGGTTATTAAGACAGGTTTCCACCGATCCTCATTCCTCCAAGCAGTTTTTCTGCCGGACGAATTTTAACTAAAATTCCGCCCGTAAATGTATTGTACATCCATTATATACCCATTTTTCTACGCCGCGCAACAATAGTTGAAAAATAAATTATTTAGTTTTTTTGACGCCGATTGCGTCTTTTTAAATCTATCCTCCTATGCGCCGACCCTGCTTTCGAATCTATTCGGCCTAGCGGCAAGGCTTTTGAGAGTCAGGCCTACACTTATTGTGAACGGCTGTTTCTCCTGCCGCGCTCGATCCTCCGCCTCGTCAGATTACAGTTATCAACTGGAACATGGGCATGAACATGGCGACCACGATGAACCCGACCATGCCGCCCATGAATACCATCAGCAAAGGCTCAAGCAGGGAAGTCAACGCGGACAAAGTCGCCTCCACTTCCATGTCGTAAAATTCTGAAATCTTGTTCAACATGGCGTCCAGTTTTCCCGTTTCCTCGCCGACGGCTATCATTTGAGTGACCATCGGCGGAAAGATGCCGGACGCCTCCATAGGCACCGAGATGGATTCGCCTTCCCTGATGCTGACTCTGACACTCTCAATGGACCTTTCGACAACCTTGTTGCCCGACGCCTTGCCTGTGACGTCCAGCGCCTGCATGACGGGCACACCGCTGCTGAGCAGGGTTCCGAGAGTTCTGCTGAACCGCGACACCGTCACTTTCTTGTTTAACAACCCGAAAACAGGCACTCTGAGCAAAAGAGTATGCCATTGGAACTTGCCCTTCGGCGTGTTCGTGTAATACTTGAATAGAAACCCCGCGCCGACGGCGAATCCGATGAAAATATACCAGTAGTTGCGCAGAGCGTCGCTCATCTTTATGAGCATAGCCGTCATTGCGGGCATGGCGACATTCAAATTCTCAAATACCGATGTAAACGTGGGCAAAACAAAAACGAGCATAAAAATAACGATAATGATAGCAAAAATAAAGATAATTGTGGGATAAGTCATCGAGGATTTTACTTTTGAGCGCAGAGCCTGATCTTTTTCCAAAAATTCGGCGATTCGGCTGAGGGTTTCGTCGAGCACGCCGCCGACCTCGCCCGCGTGCGTCAGGTTAATAAACAAGTCGCTGAAAGTCTGGGGATGCTGACCGAATGAATCGGCGAGCGACGCTCCGCTTTCCACTCTCAGCCTGATGTCTCTGATAATTTCTTTTAATTTCTTGTCGTCCGCCTGTTTTTCAAGGATGTCCAGAGCGCGCACCAGAGACAGCCCGGCGTTGACCATAGTGGAGAACTGGCGGGCGAACACGGCGAGGTTCTTGGCCTTGACCTTCTGGAACTTCGCGAGGACTTCCTTGAGGTTCATCGATTTGGACTTGAGCGAAATCGATGTGGCGATATAGTTCTTTTCCCTGAGACGGGAGCGGACGGACTGTTCGTTGTCCGCGTCCATCGTGCCGGAGACGAGTTGTCCCTTGGAGTCCCGCGCCTTGTAAACGTATTGCGCCATGAAGAGTCCCTTCAGAAATCAGTATGCCCGCCGCGCTCGTCAGCCGTGTATCAGCTTTTTGAGGTCGTCGGGATTGTGCGCCCTGTTGATGGCGTCGGCGTAAGTTATCTGGCCGCCGGTGTACAGGTCCTTTAGAGCCATGTCCATAGTCTGCATGCCCGCCGACGCGCCCGTCTGGATGGCGGCGTTTATCTGGTGGGCCTTGTTCTCGCGTATGAGGTTGCGTACGGCGGGGGTGGCGATGAGGATTTCCACCGCCGGGACGCGCCCTATGCCGCCCACGCGGGCCAGCAACTGCTGGGTCATTACCGCTTCGAGGTTCGCCGCCAGCATCGTCCGTATCTGGGTCTGCTGGTGGGGGGGAAAGACGTCGATTATTCTGTCTATCGAGCCGGCGGCTGAGTTCGTGTGCAGGGTGGCGAACACAAGGTGGCCGGTTTCCGCTATCGTCAGCGCCGCCTCCATCGTCTCGAGGTCTCTCATTTCGCCTATGAGAATCACGTCCGGGTCCTCGCGCAGGACTGATCGGAGCGCGCGGGTGAACGACTTGGTGTCCAGTTCCAGTTCGCGCTGGTTTATCATGCTTTTCTTGTGCCGGTGCAGGTATTCTATCGGGTCTTCAATGGTGATGATGTGGGCGTCGCGGGTGGAGTTGATAAGGTCTATGCAGGCGGCGAGGGTGGTGGATTTGCCGCAACCCGTCGGTCCGGTGACCAGAATCAGACCGCGCGGTTTGAGGGTGAGAGTCTTGACCACTTTGGGAATCCGCAGGTCGTCCAGAGAGGGGACTTTCGACGGGATGGAGCGCATGACCGCCCCGACCGAGCCTCTTTGCAGGAATATGTTCACTCGGAACCTGCCCAGCCCGGATACGCCGTACGACAGGTCAAGCTCGAAGTTCTCTTCGAAAGACTGTTTCTGCTGGTCTGTGAGCATACTGTAGATAAGCTTCTGGGACGTGGCCGGGATTATCCTCTCGATATCCATCGGCACAAGTCTGCCGTCTATTCTCAGCACGGGAGGCAGCCCGGCTGTTATATGCACGTCCGACGCTTTCCTCTGCACCGCTTTAGTCAAAACTTCATCTATGTCGAAATCCATCGCAGCCGGTTCCCTTTCGCGCAAAAAATAAGTCAGCGCGCGGAAAGCGGACAAACCGAAGTCCGCCCCCGCTTCCATTGTATTTTAATATAGCATCCCCCGTTGCGCGCAATAAATGTCCAAATAATTTGCCGGGGCGCGCCAGTCGCGCCGGGAAACCCGCCGTCGCGCGCCGGTTGCGCGGGTCGATGCGCCTCGCGGGCGCCCTGTTTCGTTGACGCTTCTTTTTTCCGCTATTAGAATATTATATCCTTATTATTCACGAATGGCGAATATTCGGGGTCAAACAAAACGGACAGGATGGCAATAATGACAGCAAACAGACGCAACGGAATATGGATGGCGATATTCGCGATATTTTTCGCGCTTCCGGCGCTGATGAGCGCGGTCCGGCTCTATACGGATTGGCTCTGGTTCATATCCGTCGGGTACGAGTCGGTCTTCGCCACCATCATCCTGACAAGGATAAAACTCGGTCTGGCGCTCGGCGCGGCGTTTATGGCGTTCATGGCGCTGAACCTTTTCGCGGCGGACAGGTTGAGCAGGGTCGGCTATATCACGCTCGGCAACGACGCGGTCGAGCTGCCCGGAAGCGAGACGTTGGGACGCAACATCAGGATGGTGATGCTTGGAGCGGCGGGGTTCCTCGCAGTGATTCTGGCTCTCGAAGCGTCCACGCGATGGGACCTGTTCATCCGCTACTCCAACCCGGCGGCCTTCGGCGCGGCGGACCCCGTGTTCAACCTCGACATTTCTTTCTTCGTTTTCAGCCTGCCATTTCTTAACTACATATATCAATGGTCCTTTACAACGCTGATTCTCGCGGCGGGGATGTCCGTCGGGGTGTACGCGTACAAGCGCGGGTTCGTGGTGACGAGCAAGGGAGTGCATTTCAGGAGCGCGATATTCAGCCATCTTTCGGCGCTTCTGATGATGGCGGCGCTGCTCAAGGCTTGGGGCTACAAGCTTATGGCGTTCAACCTGATGGCGACATCGCGGGGATTCGTGACCGGCCCCGGATTCGTGGACACAAGCGTCCGGATGCCGCTGCTGCACATCCTGTCCATCTTGGCGCTGGCGCTCGCAGTGGCGATGGCGGCGAATATTTTCATCAGGAGCTGGAAACCCATCGCGGCGGCGGCCATCCTGTTCATAGTGGCCTCGGCCGCCGGAGCCGCATATCCCGAAATCATCCAGAAATTCCGCGTCGCCCCGAACGAAATCTCGATGGAGCGCCCCTTTATCGCGCGCCAGATCGAACACACCCGGACCGCCTACGACCTGAACCGGATCGAGACGATTCCTTTCGACGCGGACAGGGACATCTCCCCGCAGCAGATCGCGGACAACAACCTGACGATCAAGAACATCCGTCTGTGGGACCCCCGGCCCCTGCTCCAGACATACAGACAGCTTCAGGAAATCCGCACCTACTACAGCTTCGCCAACGTGGACATCGACCGCTACATGGTGGACGGCGAGTACAGACAGGTGATGATCTCCGCGCGGGAACTTTCATACGAGAAACTCCCGGCGCGGATATGGATAAACGAGCATCTGACGTTCACGCACGGTTACGGTGCGGCGGTAAGCCCGGTGAACAGTTTCACTCCGGACGGCATGCCTCATTTCTTCGTCAAGGACATACCGCCCGTGTCAGTGTCCGAGACTTTGAAGATAACCCAGCCGCGCATCTACTACGGCGAACTGGCGAACGACTACGTGTTCGTGAACACCAAGGCCGACGAGTTCGACTATCCGATGGGAGAGACGAACGTGCTGGCGGAATACGACGGAGCGGGCGGGGTGAAGCTCGATTCGACGTTCAAGAAAGCGGCGTTCGCGCTCAGGTTCTCGTCTCTCGCCGCGCTTCTCAACTCGGATATAACGAAGGAAAGCAGGATAATGCTTTATCGCAACATCCTCGGAAGCGGCTTCAACCCCGGCCTTGTGAACCGCATTATGCCGCTGGTTCACTATGACATGAATCCTTACGTGTTCATCGACGCGGAAGGCCGCATGAAATGGCTGATCGACGGTTACACAATCAGCAACACATTCCCGTATTCCCAGCATTTCGGAAAGGGCGAAGCCGTCCGCTACAACTACATACGCAATTCGGTCAAGGCGGTGGTGGACGCCTACGACGGGACGACGGAGTTCTACATGTTCGACGAGACGGACCCGATAATAAAAGCGTACGCGGCGATGTTCCCCGGCCTGTTCAAGCCCGCCGCCGAGATGCCCGCGTCCGTTCGCGCGCACCTTCGCTACCCGGTGGACTACTTCACCGTGCAGTCCCGCGTGTTCTCCTCCTACCACATGACTGACCCTCTGGTCTTCTACAACAAGGAGGACCTTTGGACGACGCCGCGCGAGATGTTCTTCCAGAACGAGCAGGAAGTGGAGCCGTATTACAACATCATGAAGTTGCCCGGAGGAGATAAAGAGGAATACGTGCTGATGCTGCCGTTCACTCCGGCGCGCAGGGACAACATATCGGCGTGGATGTGCGCGCGCAACGACGGCGACGACTACGGACGGCTCATCGTTTACACTTTCCCGAAAAAGAAACTTGTTTTCGGCCCGTTCCAAGTCGAGGCGAGGATAGATCAGGACGCGGGGATTTCGCAGCAGATATCGCTGTGGTCTCAAAGCGGCTCTCAGGTGGTGCGCGGCAATATGCTGGTGATACCGATAGAGAATTCTTTGCTCTACGTCGAGCCGCTTTTCCTGCAAGCGGAAAGAGGCGATATCCCGGAGCTTAAGCGCGTCATCGTCTCAAACGGAGACCGAGTGGTGATGGAAGAGACGCTTGAGAAAGCCATATCCGGGCTTGTCGGAGCCGCCGTTCCGGAGACGCCCGCGCAAGGCGCGCCGAAGCCCGCTCCGTCTTCTTCCGCGGATTCAGGCTATCTCACAATCGATCAAGCTGTGGACAAAGCTCTCGAACACATCGAGTCGGCAAAGCGCCGGATGCGCGAGCTTGACTGGAACGGGTTCGGCGGCCAAATAGACGCGGCGGAAAAAACCCTCAAAGAAATCAAATCCCGCGAAGCGAACCGCCCGGACTAGGAATTCAGATATTTGACGCGTTTTCCCCGGCGGGCGCTCAGTGCGCCGCGTTATTCTCGTTGTCGCTGAACAGTTTCAGAAGGCGCGGTTTGAGGATATCCCATTTGATGGGTTTGACCATATAGTCGTTGGCCCCGGCGCGGAAAGTTTCAATGATGGTGGCTTTTTCCGTGTCTGTTGATACGGCGAGTATCTTCGTTTGCGGCATTTTTTTATGAATATGTTTGATGGCGAGCCTGCCGTCCATCTTGGGCAGATGGATGTCCATTACGACGAGTTCGGGGCTGTAAACGGAAACCGCTTCAAGACCATCTTCGGCGGTTGGGGCCTCGCCGCAGACGAACATTCCCATTCGGTAGAGCATCTTGCTGAACATGTGCCGGAAGAAAAGGGAGTCGTCCACGACGACGGCGCGCTTGTTGCGCAGAGGGTCGAACTCCTTGTTCATGTCGCACGTCTGGATGTAAAGCCTGTCGATGCCGCAATCCCTGAGTTTGTCTATGTGCGCGCGGGTAAGGAAAGTGTCCGCGGCGACGATAATGCCGCCGGCGGTGTTCTTGATGTCTTCGGCCACCGCCATGCCGGGAACGATGTCCTCGATCCTCGACCTGACGGATTTCACGTAAGGTTTTTTTTCAGCGCCGTCCGCTTGCATATTGCCGCTCCTGTAGCTGTCTGTCAATATAATCCGCCGTTACTTTCCCGCCGCGCCCGCCTCGACCAGAGAGAGGTTCACCTCGATTTTCCCGTTCATAATGCTAAGCGGGATGGCGAGCGTGGGGATTTTAGCTTGATTTGAGATTTCGATTTTTTCGCCGGTGACCACCGACGGCGGGGTGATGTCGGTGCGGTATCCGGCCTCGGCGAGGCCGATGGTGGCGCTGGCGACAATCATATTCACCAACTCTGCGAGGGCGCTCTGGGCGTATTCGTCGAGTTTGGCGATCGAGCCTTCCATGAGCATGGCGGCGGCGATGCCGCGCGCGCACGCTTCCTGTATGCATATCACAACTTGGCCGGAGAGATGGCCGGTCACTCCGATGAATATGGCCACGCCGTCCACGCTGTAGGGGTAGCCGGGCCTCAGGAACGGACGTCCCAGCGCCGGCCTTTCCCCAGCCACTTCCTCCAGTATCGAGGATATTCCTTTTAAAAACGGATTCAGATACTCTGCTTTCATCAGTCTACAGCCTTTCCCTTCAGCCGAGATTATCTATCGGCGATGCGAGTTATCACTTCGAGAACTTTTTCAGGGACGAACGGCTTGAGTATGAAGTCCGAAGCTCCCGCCACAAGGCTGTCCCTCACTTTTTCTTTCTGTCCGAGCGCCGATATCATGATGACTTTGGCTTCGGGCCTCTGTTTCTTTATCTCTTTCAGCGACGATATGCCGTCCATGTTCGGCATGGTGATGTCCATAGTGACGACGTCCGGTTTGAGTCTTTCGAACATTGAGACCGCCTGCTGGCCGTCTTCCGCTTCGCCTGCAATTTTGAAGTTGCCGCATTCGAGGATGTTGCGCAGTTTGCTGCGCATGAACTTGGTGTCGTCAACGATAAGAACCGTCTTCTTCTTCTCTTTTGTCCCGACATTCACAGTCTTTATCTTTCGGGTCAGTTCATCGTATGAGGACATTGCGATTCCGCCCTCGCGGTCGGACATCAGGGTGGCGAACTTCAGATGCTTGGTTATCCGCTCCCTTGAAGCTCCGATATAGACCATGCATCCGGGATGGATGGCTTCGGCGGCTTTGACGGTGGCAAACGGGTTAACCTGCATCCGGATTCTCATCGCGGCCAGCCTCTGGCTGAGGTTCGACTTTTCCGCTTCGAGAGACGCGAGCGCCTCTTTGAGCTTCGCGATAGCTTCAGGTTTGGCCGTCTTGGCCTGCGCGAGCGCCCTTTTGACCCGCTCGGACTCTGTGAGCGCCGTCTCCAGTTTCGCCTCGACTTCCGCCATTGCTATATACACATCGAACTTGAACCCGGCTCTCAACACTGTGGTCGTTTCCGACTCGGTCCCGAGTTGCTTGGCTCTGATTTCGGAGTAAGCCATCACGTCGCCGCCGATGATTTTTCCCTCGTGCGAAGAACAAATCACCATGCCGTTGCTGCGGACGGAACTGTTGATAATCGCGCGCTCGGAGACCACGTCTTTTTCGGCCTCCACGATGGAATTCTCAATGTATTTTGCGAACACGCTGCCTTTGGCGGCAACCGCGGACTGTTTCCGCGTTATTATGCCGCCTTTGACCACGATGTCTCCCTCGGAGTAAATCTCGGCGGCTTGCACGTTGCCCCCGATGCTGATGTTGCCGCCCGCTTTGACGATGAACCCGTCCAGCACGTTGCCGCGTATCTCGAGCGCTCCTGCGAAATTTATGTTGCCCGTTTCGTAATCGACGTCGCCGTTGACGACGTACACCGGGTCCACGCTGACCGTGTTCTGCGCGACGCGCGGGGAACCGTCGATGTCCGCGACGAACTCCGTTCCGTCTCCGGACACCTTCACATTCGCGCCGGCTTTCAGGACGACATCCGAACCCCACTCTCCGGGGGTGCGGGTTCCCTTGACAGTCACGCCTTCCTCGCCTCTGGTGGGCGGGGTGCGGCGCGCGATGACTTCTCCCTTGACCACTGATTTGACCAAGTTCAATTCTCTCAAATCTATCTTTGCTTTTTCGTCTTTTGTTATGATATCGGCGTCTTTCGTCCACATGAACGCCGCCGAGGCGTCTGCTCCGTGTCCGGGAGGCGTCCCGGAAGCGGCCATGAAGTCCACCGGCTCGACCACCGCCTGCCCGACAAATGCCTGAATGCGCTCGTTGCTCACCACGCCGTAAATAACGCCTGCCTGTTCGAGAGCGCGTTTGACGTCCGCAACGCTCGCCGGAGTCCCGCTTCCTTCCGGCGGCATTATGAAGGCTATCGCCGACATCTCGTCTCCCGAAATCTCGATCTTCACTGTTCCGTTTTTATCTACTGCCATTTTTCTTCCTCCAGTTAGAACTCGTTCGTATATCGCGGAGAGCTTGACGCCCGCCGCGCTGATTGTCAGTCGGAACAGGCCAGCCGGACGATCTTCTCGGCTATCCTGTCCAGCGGCAGGATGTGGCGCGCCGCGCCAAGCTCCACCGCCGCGCGCGGCATCCCGTACACCACGCTCGTCTTTTCATCCTGCGCTATCGTTTCCGCGCCAGCGTCCTGCATCGCCTTCATTCCTTTTGCGCCGTCAGTTCCCATCCCGGTGAGCAGCGCGCCGACGGCGTTGCGTCCGGCGTACCTTGCCACAGAGTTGAAAAGCACCTCGACGCTCGGCCTCTGGTGATACACGTACGGCCCGTCTTTAACCCTTGCGACGTATTGCGCTCCGCTGCGGCGCAGCACCATGTGTTTGTTTCCCGGCGCTATCAGCACAAGCCCCGGAGTCAGCCGGTCTCCGTCCGCGGCCTCCCTGACCTCAGAGGCGCACAGATCGTTGAGCCTCTGCGCGAACGAGCGCGTAAACTGCTCCGGCATGTGCTGCACTATCATCGTGCCCGGACAGTTCTCCGGATACTTTTCTAGCACCGCCTTGATCGCCTCCGTGCCTCCTGTGGATGCTCCGATGGCGACCACTTTTTCGGTGGTGCGCGTCATCGACAGCCGCGCGGGCGGCGGCTCGTTTTCTGCGCTCTTCGCCCTCGACCTCAACTTGCTCATGTCCGCTCTTGCCGCGCCTTTTATCTTTTCCGCCAACTGCGCCGAAAGGTCTCCCACCGTGTATGCCGCGCCGGGCTTGCTGATGACATCTATGGCTCCTATCTCAAGAGCCTCGAGCGCCACTTCGCCCCCCTCAGGAGCCAGCGAGCTTACCACTATAACCGGAATCGGATAGTATCTCATCAGTTTGCGCAAAAACGTCAACCCGTCCATCCTCGGCATTTCCACATCCAGCGTCACCACGTCCGGCTTCAATTTTATTATCTTGTCGCGAGCCACATACGGGTCCATGGCCGTGCCGACAACCTCTATCCCCGGAGCCTTCGATAGCTCGGAGCTAAGGATATTCCTCACGACCGCGGAATCGTCCACGACTAGAACTTTAATCATTCAGCAAGTCCCTCAACAAATCAGATTCCACAAAAAGGAAAAACTCAGTCGCGCGACCCTCGACCATTACCCTGATTCTTTGGGCATGAAAATCATCGCATCCGTCCGCCGCGCGCCTGCACGCCTCCGGGTTAAGAGGCCGGGGCGCGAGTATCTCGAACTCCGGCCTTCTGCCGGCTATCTGCGGCAGCAGATTGCCGCAAACCATGTTCATCAACTCGCCCAGCGCGTCGGACATTTTTCCATCAGCCTCGGGGTCGTCTTCTTCAAGGCCCATCATGTTGGCGGCAAACATTCTAGCCAGAGACGCTGGAGCTATCATAGCCGTCGCCCCTGCGAAAAACCCCGAGAATTCCACCGCCGACGCGATCTCCGCCTCCGGCGCGCATTCCCCGTCCTGCTCCTCGTCGGGAGCATCGACAAGCGCGAACGCCGCCTCTTCGAGAACCTTTTCTACCGTGTTAAAAAGAATCTGCCGATGTGTCTGACTCAGTTTCATCCCACTCTCCCAGAACTCCTGATATTACTTCCCTTATCGTTTCCGGCATGAACGGTTTCTTCACGAACGCCTTCATGCCCCTCTGCCATAATTTTTCGATTTTAGTCTCGCTGCCTTCCGTTGAAACTATTATTACCGGCACGTTTTTCATCACTTCGTCATTGTGCATGGCCTCAAGCATCGCCATGCCGTCCATCACCGGCATGTTGATGTCCGCCAGCACGAGATCGATCCAGTTGGCTCCGAGAATCCCCAGCGCGTCCCGTCCGTTTTCAGCGTGAAAGATGTCGCCCACCGGCACCTGCGCCATCTGAATCGTGCGCGACACCATTTTGCGGATTATCGCCGAATCATCGACCACCAGAATGTTGTACGCCATTCCTTGCCCCCAGACTCACAGTTCAAATTCCCCGGAGCCGTTCTTGATTAATACCCGGCCGGTTCCTATCTCCAATTTCATAGTGCGCCACGAATCCCCGCCTATATCTTCGGCGGCTATCAACACGCCGTTTTTCCAGAGTATTTTTTTAAGGCTGATATAGTTGCGGCGGCCTATCTGAAAAAAACCAGTCTTGTCCATCACGTTCGAGCCGCCCGCGACTTTAACCACAAGGCGCTTCTTCTCCGCCCCAAGCCTGTAAGCGCTCTTAAAAAGAGCCGGAAGACCCGTGTCCGCAAACATGCACGGGTTCTCCGCGGCCCTCTCCGGCCTGCAATCCGACGATGGAAGCTGATAATGAAGCATCCCTCCCACGTTAGCCTTGGGATCGTATATCGTCACTCCTATACAGGAGCCGAGAGAATGCGTCACTATGATATCTCCCTCGTTCGCCGACACCTTCATGTCGGACACTCCCACAAGATGCTTTTGCGCGGTATTATTTTCCATCTCAGTCCTTCACATAGATGCTTGGCCTTACGAATTTAAAACCGTGCGATATTCCCGTCAGACTCTCGGAATGCCCCACGAAAAATACGCCTCCGGGAGCCAATATGTTGTAAAACCTCGTCACAAGCTCAGCTTGCGTTTTCTTGTCGAAATATATCATTACGTTCCTGCAGAATACCGCGTCGAACGGCCCTGTCATGGGCCACGGGTCCATTAAGTTAAGCCTTCTGAACGCTATTTTTCTCTTCAGCTCAGCCGACACTCTGTAAAACACTGTTCCGTCCTGAGCGGTTTCCTTCGCAAAGTATTTTTTCAAAACCATTTCCGGAGTTTCCTTCATCCGCTGTTTCGGAAACAACCCTTCCTTCGCCGTCTCCAGAGTCTGAGATGAAATATCCGTCGCTAAAATCCTGAAATCCGGGCATCCGCTTCCTTTGATGGCGTCGTCAAGAGTTATCGCTATCGAGTACGCCTCTTCCCCGGAAGCGCAACCCGCGCTCCATATCCGAAATCGCTTCCTTTTCTCATCGACCAGTTTGACTTTCCCCTGTTCGAGCAGATAGTTGAAGTGATCCTTTTCCCTGAAAAAATATGTCAGGTTGGTCGTCAGGATGTCGACCATAGTCGAAAGTTCGACCCCCGTTTCATCTTTCTCTATATATTTGAGATAATCCTTATATGAATCGATGTTGAGCATTCTCAGCCGCTTGTTAAGCCGCGCCTGCACCAATTCCTTCTTTCCGACATGCAGGTTGATCCGGCAGATGGCGTAAACCATCTCGCTTATCTTCTCAAACTCGCGGTCTGGAAGACTTCTGCTTCTGAGAATGGATGAAACGTTTTCCATTTGTTCTGCTTTGAAGCTCGGCGCCGGCGTCAAGCGTCCTGAGCGAACCTTTCCCTAGTTTCTACTCGGTCAAAACAAGGATGGAGGCGGACGCTCTCGCGCCCGTCTCCATCCCGCGCCGTCATATTCTAAAAATCCTTGAAGTCATCGTCCATAGGAATCATTGTGTCGGACTTCTTCATGCCCACGGAAGCCTTCAGCTTATCGGAAGCCGCGGCAACAGCTCCGTTCCGCGCTTTTGCCGAAGCGGCTTTCTTTGCCTTGTCGGCTGCGGACACGACCCGCTGCGCCGAGCCGTTCGCCGCCTGTCTGCCAGTAACCAGTTCCATCAATTCGTTAACCATATCCATCAACCCGACGGACTGCGAGTTCATTTCCTCTGCGGCCGAAGCTGATTCCTCCGCGTTGGACGCGTTAGACTGCGTCACTTTGTCCATCTGGCTGACCGCGATATTGACCTGATCGATGCCCTGCGCCTGCTCTTTGCTGGCTGCGGCGATCTCAGCCACAAGGTCGGTTACCTTCGCCGAGCCGTCGACTATCTCGACGAACGACCTTGCAAGCTCGTCGGCTATCTTGGAGCCTTCGGAAGTGTTGTTCACCGACTCCTCGATCAGGGTGGCGGTGTTGCGGGCGGCTTCGCCGGCCCTTTGAGCCAGATTGCGCACCTCTTCGGCCACGACCGCGAATCCCTTGCCTGCCTCTCCGGCGCGCGCGGCTTCTACCGCCGCGTTCAGCGCCAGCAGATTGGTCTGAAACGCTATCTCGTCAATCGTCTTGATTATCTTCGACGTTTGTTTGGAAGAATCACCGATTTTAGCCATCGCGGTGGTCATCCGGGAGATTTCGTCGCTGCCTCTATCCGCCGCCTTGCGCGCGTCCTTCGACAGCAAGTTGGCCTGTTCAGCGTTGTCCGCATTCTGCCGGGTCATAGACGACATCTCCTCCAGCGAAGACGATATCTCTTCGAGAGAAGACGCCTGCTCGGAAGCTCCTTCCGCCAGAGACTGGCTGGCTCCCGAAACCTGCCCGGACGCGGACGACAACTGCTCGGACGCGTCCATCAGCGACGTTGATATCCTGTTGATCGGAAGCCCGATCGATCTTGCGAGAGCAATCGCAGCAAGCAACGCCGACACTGTCACGACAAGAGACACCGCCAAAAGAACATACAGAATAGCGTTCATCTCTTTTTGCACATCGTCGATGTATATTCCGGAACCGACAATCCATCCCCAATCCCTCTGGAGCTTCACGTAGGAAATCTTCGGGTCGGGTTTCGTCTGCCCCGGTTTTGCCCACATATAATCGACCGAGCCTTCTCCGGCTTTTTTACAAATTTCCGCCATTTCCACGAACAGCTTTTTCCCGTTCGGGTCTTTGTAGTCCGAAAGATCTGAACCGACCAGATCGGCTGTGAACGGATGCATCAACATCGTCGGATGCATGTCGTTTATCCAGAAATACTGTTCACCCTCATATCTCATGTCTCGCACCACGTTCATTGCGGCCGCCTGCGCTTCTTCTTTGGTCAAAGCTCCAGACTTCTCAAGTTGAACGTAGTGGTCAATTACCGTATGCGCCGCTTCCACAAGATGCTGTGTTTTCTCTTGCTTTCCTTGATACATCTGGGTTTGGAACTTCGGGAACATCCATGCCAGAAGGGCTATGTACAGCGCTGACACGAACAGCCCCAGCATGATTATCCTTGTCGACAGATTAAATCTTTTCAACATAATCAGTTTCTCCTCGTCTGATAGAATGAACCGACATTTATTTTTCGAAACTCCGAGGCCGTCCGGCCCGGAGCCGCCGTTCGCTCCAACCTCATTTCGTTCCTGTTTCTTTTTCGGTTTTAGAGATGATTTTTATCTCCTCCGCCGTCAGGACTCTCCTGATGTCGAGCACAATGACAATCTTGCCTTTGGCTTTGCCTATGCCCATTATAAATTCGGTGTCAACGCTGACCCCGAAAGTCGGAGTTTCTTCGATGTCCTGCTCTTGGATGTCCAGAACTTCGGAAACTTTATCCACCACGATTCCCATCAGCAAGCCGTCGAGGTCAACCACGATGATGCACGTTTCTTTCGTGTTGTCCGCGCGTTCCATGCCGAACTTTTGCCGCAGGTCTATCACGGGGATGACTTTCCCGCGCAGATTGATGACGCCTCGAACGAAATTCGGCATCCTCGGCACATTCGTGATTTCCATCAGCCCGATGATTTCCCTGACTTTCAGTATCTCAAGCCCGTACTCTTCGTCTCCAAGCGTGAACGTGAGATACTTGTTGAGTTTCCTTCCCTGCTCTTCCGCCGCCGCTATTGCCATTTCGCGCCCTCCTTTCGTGTTGTTTTATGTTTCATGTTTTCCTGTCATGAATTGTGAGCCAGTCTTATCATGCCGGTGGTGTCTAGGATTAGCGCCACCCGTCCGTCTCCCATAATCGCGCCGCCCGACACCCCGTCGAGTTCATCGAACATTCCGCCCAGCGCTTTTATCACCACCTGCTGCTGTCCTTCCAGATTGTCCACCATCAGCGCGCAGCGTTTCCCGTTGCCGCCGACAATCACCGCGAGAGCGTCCGTCGCGTCCGTCTTAGCCCCGTCCAGACCGAACAACCGATGCACCCTGAACAGAGGCATCAGATCGCCTCTCACTTTCAACATCTCTCCCCTGCCCACCACAGTGTCTATCTGCCCGCGCTCAGGCCGCAACGACTCCACTATCGCTATCGTCGGTATGATGTATTTCTCATGCGCCACATTCACCACCATGCCGTCTATTATCGCAAGCGTCAGAGGCAGCCGGATTATGAACTCCGATCCTTTCCCCTGTTCGGATTCGATCTCCACCCGGCCCCGCAGAGCCTCGATGCTCCTTTTCACCACGTCCATCCCGACGCCCCGGCCTGAAACCTCGGTGACCTTTTTCGCGGTCGAAAAACCCGGATGAAATATCAGACTGTAAATCTCCCTGTCCGAAAGCTCGGCGTCGGCGGAGACGATGTTCTGCGCAATCGCTTTTGAAACAATCGCGTTCTTGTCCAGCCCTTGCCCGTCGTCCTTCAGTCTGATGACGACCGTGCCGCCCTCGTGCGCCGCCGAAAGATGTATCCGGCCCTTTGCCGGTTTTCCCGCAGCTATTCTCTCCTGCGCCGACTCGATTCCGTGATCCACGGCGTTCCTGACCATGTGAACCAGCGGACTGCCGATCTCTTCGACCACGTTGCGGTCAAGCTCGGTGTCCTCTCCCGAATACGTCAGTTCAACCGACGTTCCGCACTTGATCGAAAGGTCCCGCGTCAGACGGGTCATCTTCTGGAATGTGTTTTTGAGCGAGACCATTCTCATGCTCATCGCAAGCTCCTGCAACTCGCGGGTAATCTTGCCGAGATGGGAGACATTCCTTGACAGGCGCGCGCTCTTCGTCTGCGTCACTTCCGGCTCCTGCGTTACCATCGCGTTGGCGATCACAAGTTCGCCCACCGCGTCGATCAGCGCGTCCAGACGGGTCGTGCTCACCTTTACCATTCCGTCAGCTTTTCCGGTTGACTTTGCTTCTTGCGCGCATGCCTCCGCTGGGGCGGCGGTCTGAGCAGGTTCATCCTCAAGCCGATCTTCTATTGCGGCTCGCTCTTCGCTGCAACTCCGCTCCGGATCCTTCAGTCTTTCTATCAATTCGCCGTATCCAGAAGGCGTTTCATATTTTGCTCCGCCCACCGCCGCGTTCACTCTCTCGACGGCGTCTTTCAGGAAGTCCACCGCCGCGAACGCCACGTCCGCCGCGCGACCCATTATGTCGATCTCCCCGCGCCTTGCTCTGTCCAGAAGGCTTTCCGCGTGGTGCGCCACTTCCTGCGTGTCTTTCAGATTCAAAAAACCGGCTATTCCTTTTATATTGTGATATCCCCTGAATATTTCATTTATCAGCGCGCTGTCGCCCGGATGCTTCTCCAGTTCGACGAGCGCCATCTCCGAAGCGTGCAGGTACTCGCGCGATTCCGTCACGAAATCCACAAGCTCAGGATTATTGGGGTCGATCTCGACGGACGGCGGATGGATCATGGAGGTCTGTTCAGCCTGTTGCGGCGCGACCGCCGCTCTCGAAGCCTTCGGCCGTTTCGCCTGCGCGCCTCGCTCCGCCAAGCCGGCCGCTATCCTGTCTGCTTTCGATTTCCATGTCTCGTCCCCAACCGCGAAAGCGCCTGACAAGATGCTATTTACACATTCGGCGGCGGCCTTCAAGCCTGCCGTCGTTTTTTCATCGATATCCTTTCCAGTCGCTTTTAACGCGGTGGTGACAGCCGCGAAAAGACGCGCGGCAGATTCCATGCCAAAGCGCCCGGCCGCTTTTTCCAATGCGCTCGCGCACGCCTCCAACCGGCCCACCGTTTCGGTTATTCCATATCCGATATCTTCTATGCTTGACTCGAAAGCATCGAGGTCGTCGGCCATTTCTTCAAGGAAACCTCCGGCTGTCGAAAGAGAGCTTGCCATCATAGCCGCATTTTCAATCGTTGTCCCGGAACAGTCCGCCGCCGCATCGTCTTCAAACTCGCCTTCCATAAGGCCCCTAAACCATCCGGCCGAGCCGCGAAGCGCTTGCAACCCGCCTTCGAAAGGAATCTCCCCGGCTAAAGTGTCCGCCGCCAACTGGGCCGCTCCCCTTGCCACGCCCACAGCCTCGCCTGAATCCTTCACAAGCATCTCTATCTTCCAGAAAAAATCCTTTATTACTCTCAAAACATGATCGTCTTTCGCGCTCATGTCCTGAATAAGCCCTTCGAGAAGGTCCAGTTGCAACTCCAACTCTTCGGGAGATTTTGAGAGCGCGAGCCGGGCGGTTTCAGATGTCCGCGCCGGAAGCGAGAGCGCAGAAAGTTCGGAATCCGCCCGCGCGGTCGTTCCTTCGGCGCCGCCCGCGCGCTCTCTCTCAGTCGCGGCAGTCTGCAAGCGGGAAACTGCGGCGCACATCTTGATATAAGCAACGCTGAAGTCCGTCCGCCCGGAAACTATATCTTGAGCGATTCGGGCAAGCGAGGCCGCTTCCAGCGCCATACCGCCTTGAGCCTCCGAGCGAAGCGAGATTTCATCCGCCAGTTCCCGTATCCGCTCAGCGCCCCCAAGGTCGTCCTCGTCCATCCCGGCTGCCAGCCCGGATATCTCTTCCACCATCGCCAGCGTGTCTTCCAGCAGTCCTTCTCTCATTGTTTCACCTTTGTCGCCTATCGCCCCGCAAGTTCAGGCTTTCAGGCATTTGTCGTATAGTCAATCAACACTGGAAACTTCGCGAACAGAAACATCAACGGCTACGCAGCAATCTCTCTTCGACAACATTCTCCGAGACATTTTCATTATTGCGTCCAGCTCAAACGGCTTAGTCATAAACCGGCAATTCGACGGTTTTTCGGTATGAAACACATCTCTTTCGGAAGGCCTTCCTGTCACCATAATAACCGGGATGTGACAAGTTAGCTCATTCTCTCTAAGATTCTTGATGAATTCCCAACCGCCCATAATCGGCATGCAGATGTCAGTAACGACGATATCCGGGCGGAAGACAAGCGCTTTTTTCATAGCCTCAAGCCCGTTTCCGGCTTCGCAGACTTCGTATCCGCCCGCATCGAAAAGACACTTGAGGAGTTCTCTCACGTCTTCTTCGTCATCAACAATCAGAGCTTTATTCAAAACGCGCGAATCCTTTTAAATTTCGTTCAGAAGCAACCGTCTCGCGACCTTCCACAGAATAATTAGTTCGGGGTTCTTTGATTGATGACGGACAGCAAAGCTGTCGTTCAATCGCGATTATAGCCCGTTCGCAGTCCTTTCAGTTCGATTTTCGTTGTCAAACTCGCTCTATTCTATTTGCCGGACAGAAGGCCGTATGTATGCAGAAATACAAAGTTCTGTGGATGTTTTTACAGCTTTTTGTGGCGATTTTATCTACAGAAATAGGAGCTTCAGATGTTTATTGCGTCAAGCCCGTGTTTGCGCGCGAACTGCATCAGTTCATAATTGTCGTCAATTTTCAACTTTTCTTTGATTCTTGATTTATATGTTGAAACCGCGCTTTCGCTGACATCCAATTCGACGGCGATCTCTCGTATCTTCATGTGTTTCGCCATTCTCGAAAGTATCTGCAACTCTCTTTTAGACATGGATGATATCGGATTTTCAGAGGCGGCTCCGCGCTGCTGGGCGATTATCTTTTCCATGATGGTTTCAGAGACGCATATCTTTCCCTCCGCCGCTTTTCTTACAGCCATCCCAAGCTCGCCCGGAGCTGACCCTTTTAGAATGAAACCTATAGCGCCGTCTTTGAGCGCCCGCTTTGCAAATTCCTCGTTGTCATGCATTGTCAAAAACACGACGGCCGCCGCAGGACGCGCTTCTTTGACTTTCACCAGAATATCAAGACCGCTCATTCCGGGCATATCCAGATCAAGCAGCATAACGTCGAACCCGGTTTTGACAATTTTCTCCAACGCCTCCTGCCCTGACCCGGCCTCTGCGACGACTTTTATGTCGCCTTTAACCTCTAGGATTCGCCTGACCCCGTCCCTCACAATTTCATGGTCGTCGCAGAGAAAAACCCTTATCATCCTTTTTCTCCAGCGCGCGGGGACAACGGAGCGCGCGCGATTATTTCAGTTCCTTTTCCTATGCCGCTAATTATATTCAAGCTCCCGCCGCAATTCAAAATTCTTTCCTTCATTCCGATTATGCCGAAACGCATGTCCTTTTCCTCAAAAATCGTTTCAGGTTCAAACCCCGATCCGTTGTCCGCGATTATTAAAACAAGCTCCGTCCCTTGAGTTGAAGAAGATATGCTGGCCTTCGATGCTCCCGAATGCTTGAGAGCGTTGGTGAGGGCTTCCTGCGCCACCCGATATAACGATATCTGGGTTTCATCCTCCAAGCCCTCGAAGTCGTTTTCATTTACATCTGTTTCAACTTCCATCTTGCCGATGCTGGAGACTTCTCTGGCTAGCATTTCCAGAGCCGTTTTAAGGCCGAGCTTGTCCAATTCCACCGGGCGCAACCCCTTGCATATACCTCTCAACTCGGTCGCGGCTTTTACCGCCAGAGATGATAGTTTTCGGATTTCCTCCAACTCCGCTCTTTCTTTTGCCAGAAGAAACTCTGATTCCATAGCCAACGCGGCGATGTGTCTTCCCATAATGTCGTGCAGTTCGCGGGCGAGCCTTGCGCGTTCCTCCTCCTGCGCGGTTATCAGTTTTCGCGACAGCCCTTTCATCTTTTCTTCGTTCTCTATAAGAAGCTCCTCGGCTCTCTTTCTAGCCGATATGTCCGTCCCCACGCATAGTATTTCTATCCTCTTGTCTTTTTCATTGTAAAGCTGTTTGTTGGACCAGTTTATCCATATCCGCGAGCCGTCTTTTCTCATGTTCTCATTCTCGTTCGACTCGTAATCCAAAATATTTGTCAGTATTTCTGTTATCATTACACTCAAGTCTCTGCCCGAACTGTCCGTTTCCGGAACTATAGAGCCGACGACGTTTCTTCCTATCAATTCGCCTTTTGAATACCCGAATAACTCTTCTGCGTGCTTGTTAATAAAGATAATTTCTCCATTGATATCTAATCGCAGAATGATACTGTTCGCGCTTTCGACAAGTTCCCGATATCTGGCTTCGCTTTCGACAAGCGCAAACTCCGCGAACTTTCTCTTGGTGACGTCGTTAGAGCAGATAAGAACATTTTCAAAACCGCCGTAGCTGAGGTAATCCACAGACGAGGAAAGGCATCTGTCGTTAGGCGGTTCTCCCGGAGCGGCGGTGAACCACATCTCAATGTCGAAACTTCTGCGTCTCGTGTTGAAAGCGTCGCGGACGGCGGAAGACATCGCGCAGGAATCGCACAACTCGCCGAAACCGCATCCCAGCGCGCTGTTCTTGTCGTTCGCGCACCTCATCGCGTCCCCGAACATCATTCCGACCATTTCGTCGTTGGAACGAGACGCAAACCGGGTCGCCGCGTCATTGGCTTTCACCACCCGGAAAGTCCTGTCCACCAGCAGCATCGCCATCGGAGCGCTGGAGTGTATCGCTGACAGTTCGGCGAGAACCTTTTCCAGTTCGCTCTCCGCGTTCTTTCTATCAGAGATATCGGTAAAAATTCCGGCTATCTGCCCCGGCTCCGGGCTAAAAATCGTGACTCCTAAGTATTTATCCCAATATTTAGAGTAAATTTCAAAATTTTCCGGGCGTCGCGTCATCGCCGCCGTTTTGAACAATTCGATCAGATGCCTGTCAGAATCATGTATCGCCGCGCTCGCGGTCTTTCCAATAATTTTTTCCGATTTCACCCCGGATATGCGCTCGAAAGAAGGATTTATCGAGGAGAAATGAAAATCCGCGGGCTGTCCCTCATCGTCAAAGAGAATTTCGCACACAACAAGGCCTTCCGACATCCCCTCAAACAAGGCTTGGTATTTCTTCTCCGTTTTTATGCGAACCATTTCCGATGAAGCCCTGACCGCAAAACTCTTGAGAAGAGGAATCGTCTGTGGACGTTCAGTCATGGGCTTGTCGTCTATGACGGCAATAACTCCGATCGCTTTTCCCTGTCTATCAAATATTGGCGCGCCCCAAAAGCTTGCGTTCGTCCAGCCGTCAATTTCAGGAAACCGAGGCAGGAGACGATCCTCTGCGTCCTGCCTGATAATCGCCCGGAAGTGGAAAACATCGGCAAAAACAGTGCCCTCAATATCGAACGAAAAACTTTCTCTTAATTCGCCGTCCAGCCAAACGGCGATTGCGGTCGCTTTTCCATGATTGTCTTTCTCCACAGCCGCGATTATCGCGCCTCTTTTCATGAGCGTTAACGCGAGTTGTTTTGCGAGGAATTCGAAGATGTCGGATTTCGGGCCTGTTCCGCTCTCCGCCACCGCCCTCAGCGCCTCGTCAGCCCTCTTCTGTTCGGTGACATCTCTTATAGTCACCAACACAGTAGGTTTTCCTCTGAACTCCACCCTCGACAATGCTACCGACGCTTCAAACTCCTTTCCGTCCAACCTACAGTGAGTCCAGTCGAAATAATGGAACCCTTTTTCAATCGCTATTTCAACCATTCTGCTCGCTTTGCTGACCGACTCCGAGCCATCCCTCTGCCTTGGGGGGGAAAGGTTGACCGGGGACATGCCGAGCAGGTCGTTCTCGGAGACGGCCCCGAATATTTTCAGCGCGGACTGGTTGCAGGTTGAAAACTTCCACTCAGGCAAATCCAAAGTTAATATGGCGTCGCTGAGATTGGAGACAAGCGTCCTATATCGCGATTCGCTCTCCACCATTCGAATCTCAGCGCGTTTCCTCATAAGCACGCCCACGAAAACCATGAAGAGCCGGTCGATCGTGGCAATGTCTTCCGCCTCATACCCGCCGGGTTTGTCTGCGAAAAAAACCGCCCTTACGCTCTGTCTTTCGTTGAGAGATGGAACGCAGACGTAGGATGAAACGCGGCGCGCAATTCCATCTTCTTCGAATTCGCCGGAGGGATCGAAAGGCTCGTTCTTCGCCACGATGTCTCTGCCGTCCCTCGCCAGCCTCACAACCTCTCCGTATTCGAAGTCGTCGAGCGCGCTTCGATACAGGATCATCTCGAAGCGATCGGAACCGTCCTCGCTTAAGCCGGACACGGCTATGTCAAACCCGATCTCCGGATTGTCCAGAACCGCGAATCCAAACTCGCTTCGGGTGAGTTTTCGCATCTCATTGACAAAGAACAACGCCAGCTTCTTAGCGTCGTCGCAGATCATAGATTCAATGAGGAACTTGTTGATGGCGTCAAGCGAGTCCCTTTGGCCGGCCACCGACTCCTCGGCGGCCTTTCGCCGCAGAGCTTCATCGGACGCCTGTTTGTGTTTGTCCTCGAGCGCTTCAAGAGTCCGGTTAATATTCAATGAAAGCAACCCGATTTCGTCTCTCCCTTCCTGTCTGACGCGAGCCGCGAAATCGGCTTCCCGCGCTAACGCTCCGAACGATTTCGACAATCTGCGAATTCTCGCGGTTACCTGCCTTCGAATGATTTCGAGCAAAATCACGATGAGTATTATCGCGCCTATCATGGTGTACAGCCTAAACGCGGCGAGGGATCGGCGGCCTTGAATCTTTATCGCGCTCGGCCTCACGAATTCCAAATAGAAAGCGGGATATCCGTTTACGTCCGGAAACATCATCACGCAACGCGTCCTGTCGAAATCCAGCAACTCTGTGTGAGAAGGAAAAGACGCGGGGTCAGCGCGTCCCGCGCCAATCATCTCTCCGGGCAGATCCGGGTCGCCGGGGAAAAGAAGCCTTATCGGCAACCCCACTATGCCCGAATAAGCCCTTGCAAGAGATTCGTCCACAAATCTGGCCATGATGAGCGTGCCGCGCATCGGGCCTTCCGCTTCGCTTGTAAGGATAGACCACGTGAAAATGAGGGCGGGCCTTCCTCCCAAAGCGACAACTCCGTTGCGTCCGCTTTTTTCGCCGGGAGCCAATATGCTCCCGCTCGCTGCCAGCGCCACAAGCTCTTCAGGAACCGGAAGCTCCTTATTCCTGTCCGTGTCGAACGCTTTGGCGTATAGAATTTTTCCTTCCGTGTCGGCAGTGGCTATCAGATTCAATCCAGAAGATATGAATGTGGCGTCCATCATGTTTTCTTCAATATAGCGAGCCGGATTGTTCTCGCCGCCCGCAAATCTATAGGTCTCATCCCATTGCGCCCAGTCTTTGAGCATTGTACGTTTTCCATCAAGCTCAAGCTTGTGCGCGTGTTCTATCCTTGCGATATCATCAATGACGGACTGTCGTTCGAGAGCGTCGAATTTCCTTATTAAACCCGGATTCGCCAATAGAAAAATAGAAAAGGCATCTAGATGTTCCAGAAAGACCGATAGAATTTGAGTTGTTCAGAAACAAGAACTATCGGAACGGAGGAACAAAAAGATGCCCAGTAAAAAGTATGTCAAAAGCGAA
>JAKQPS010000068.1 GCA_029564595.1 bacterium
TGCGAACGGCACAGAGATTGTCCCGGTAAACTACAATCCGACGATTGGAGCGGCTTCACCGCTTATCAAGATTTACCATACTCCGACTGTATCAAATAACGGTACGCTGGTGTATACGCGATCTTTCCTCGGATGGAGCCAGGGAGCGACTAGTGTCGGAATATCGAAGTCAGGGGCAATATGGCGCTGGCTTCCCGCCAATTCGACGTTCCTTGCTATTCTTACTCCGGCAGCTGACAATACGCAAGTGACCTACGGCGGCGACTTTTCAGAGGAAGAATGATGACAACGGCACAGGTCAAGACATACTTAGGCATCCCTTCTGCAACGACCACTTATGACGCTGACATTGCCAGGTACATTCCCATCGTCGAGGCGGCCGCGAGACAGATCACGGGCGGATTGTACCTCTTGCAAGTGAACGGGACTATAACCACCGGATCGAAAGAGATAGTGGTTAGTTCCGTATACTCACAGACTCGGCAATTATACGGCGCGACAACCTCGGCTAGCGGAGAGGGCTTCCCGTATGGAGACCCGGGGCCAAAGAATAAGCCGCTTATTGGAGTGTTACCAGCAGGGTTACAGATATCAGGAGACGGCATACCAAGCGACTCGTTTATCGAGCGCGTTCAAATATTCGGCGGCGCGTCTACCGTTATTCTCTCGGCGCAAGCGACTAAGACGCAAGAGGTTGCGGCGTATACCGACTTTCCTATCGGCTTCTTGACAACCATCGCCCATGGCGTATGGTGGGCAATCGGTCAGCAGAAAACCGCCTCGGGTGATACGACATGGACTTCAAGAAGCGTCGGGCCTGTAAGTGAAACAAGAAGCGCAGCCGAGATGAAAATTGACGGCCTCTACGGAATGCCAGCCTGGTTTATTAAGGCGTTCCCAAGGGTATATCATGGCTAAGTACCCTGCGATAACCAAGAGGCTAAAGACCGCCGAGGCTATGCGAGCAATTGACATGACGCTTGACCAAGGGATTACGAATCTCGCGGTAAACATAACATCAACGGCGAAGAAAATAGCACCCGTTGCCAAGAAGTACGGCGGGAACCTGAAAGGCTCTATCCAGTGGGCGCAAGACGGCGGGAAATCGGGCGGTGCGGAGAATAGCAACGCTTTAACCGAGCAACCTCCGCAAGGTGGCGCGATTGTAGGAACTCCGGTTGAATACGGAGTCTATCAAGAGTTTGGAACGAGAAAAATGTACCCGCGGCCGTTTCTTAGGCCTGCGATTGATATTGAGGCGAAGGGCGCACCGTTACGCGAGGCAATGGCAAGGGCGTTTTTTGATTCCGTGCCAAAGGAGCTAAAGAAAGCATGAGCTTCCTTGACGTTGTTTCGGACATGATGATTCCCGCCTCTATACTGACCATCGCGGTAACAACCGACTCCGACGGTAACGTTGTTGAGACTCCGACTACCGGCGAGACGATTTGGGGCGTGAAGTACAACCGGTCAGAGGCCGCGCGATACTTCTCAAAAGAGTGGGCCAACGACATAACCGACGTATTCGTGACGCACGATGATTACGGCATACACAAGGGAAGCGAGCTATCGATCAACGGTGTAACATGGGCGTGTGATGAGCCGCAAAACGTCGCGGAGCTTGGCGAAGTGTTTACTATCGGCATAAGGCGGAAAGCATGAACGGCGCGAGTGAAATATACAAGGTTCTAGTAGCGAACTCTACCATTCAAGGGCTTGTGTCGAAAACCGGCACGGCCCCGAACATCGTATACAAGATCGCGGCATCAATAGTCGAGCCGAGCGGGTGGGGAGTTGCCGACTCTACGCTGACAATTTACCAGGTCGGAAGCGAAAGCGCGGCCGACGTGTACGACGTGAACCACGCGGTAAATTGTCGCGCATCTACCGAGAAGAAAGCGAAGGAACTCGCGCAGGCGGTCAAGGCCGCGTTGCACCGTGTAACCTTTAGCAATATAGGATTCGTATGCTTTATCGAGCCGGTGATTCCGCCTCAAGACGATACGGATAATTTCAATGCACCTGTCACCGTTCGCGTGATAGGAACCAAGTAAAGGGAGGCTACCATGCCTATTCAGACTACCAAGAAAAATGTACGGATTGCCGACGGGTGCAGAATATCCGTCAAGAAAAGCGCAGACGCTGACTTCCTCGACCTCGGCGTGGTCCAGGGTGATTACGTCGCGGTCTTGCAGTACGATGAGGAAAACATTGAGTTTGCCAACGCAACCCCACTCAAGCGCAAAAGCAATATGCGTATTGAGGGTTCTTTCACCATGGGCAACCTTGAAGGTGAGTGCGTTGAAAAGCTTTCAAACGGCATCGTGACCCGTGTTGCCACACCTGGGGCCCAGGTTCTTTCGGCCGCGTTTGACACCCAGGTTATTGACACGTTCTTGCTTAATACCATGTATGAGCTTGCGCCCGTTGTAACCGCTACCGGAACTGCGATAAAGTTTTCGGCGGCCCCTGTTATTACATCCATCGTGACGGATGACACCGATCCTGAAACGCTGATTGCCGACGATGACTATTTCATCGTTGCGAACGGCAACGCGCACAGCGGATACTCGATCATGTTTAACGGCGACGGAACCGCAGGGCTTGCTGGAACCGAGGAACTCACAATTACCTACGGCAACAATACGCCCGTCGCGAGCGAAACGCTATACGCGGGGACATCCTCGTTTACTGCCAAGCCTTTCGCCATGCGCGTACAGCACTTCAATAGCGCGGGAGCCGTTGACTACTCGCTCGACCTGTACAACGTATACACCTCGCCTGGTTCTTATAACTTCGGGCTCAAGGGCGCGGACACCGGCGGTATCGACACGATGGAGATCACATTCGCCGCCGAGCTTGACGAGACCAAGACCGACGGTCGCCAGCTTCTCGCAGTAACTCGCAACCTGTAACCGTTTCCGGGGTGGGGCCTTTCCTCCGGCCCTGCCCCATCTTTGGAGGAAGACATGGAATACAAAGTAACGATATATGAAAAAGGCAAGCCTAGAGTTAGGACGCTTTTTATTGAGCGCGTCCCCTATAAAGTATTTGAGATTGCGCAACGCTTAGAGCGCATGACGCAAGAGACCAGGCAGAACGTCGAGACCATGCAGGCAATTGAGAAAGAGAGCGCAGAGCTACGCGAGAAACGGCCCGACGGCTGGAAAGATAAGATAAAGGAAAACGCGAGCGAGATTAAAGACCTCGCCGATAGAATATACGCGGTTGAAGACGCTGGTTTTTTCAAGGATCGCTTTGAGGCTATCAAAATCATCTTGTCAGTAAATGGGATTAAGGAAGACGATGAGCTTATGAACGAATCAACATGGGCCGACAAGATGGATTTTGCGGACCCGATGGCGTTTATAACATCGGCCTTGCAAAAGGACATAGATAAAAAAAAACTACTGACGGCCGTACTACGTTCCACTTCGGGCGATTAGTCGCCTCGCTCGCGAAGTATTGGCGGCCGGTTAGTACAGATGAAGTCAAGATGATGACCACCGCCGAGATCAACGACGCGGTGGCCGTGGCGGGGTTCCCAAAAGAGGTCGTAGACTGGATTTGGGAAAAACAGCGTGATCCATTCGAGGTATATTGATGGCATACGGAATCGGCGACCTAATAGTTAGAATCCTCGGTGATGACGCGGACTTCCAAAAGAAGATCAAAGGCGTAGACAAGGAAGCCGACAAGGCGAGTAAAAGCGTCGGCAAGTCTTTCGACGTAATGAAGGTCAAGTCTATTGCAATGGGCGTAGCCTCGGCGGCGGCGGTCATTAAGACCATAGACTTCTTGAAAGACTCTACACTCGCGGCGATCAATGCCCAGGAAACGTTTTCAAAGTTTGACGTAGTATTCTCCGAAATGGGAAGCGCGGCCGAGAACGCCGCTAAGTCTTTCCAGGATTCATTCGACCTCGCAAGCGTAACCGCTAAGAAGATGCTCGCAGACACCGGAAACCTCTTGTCAGGATTCGGCGCGACGCAATCACAAGCCCTTGACTTATCGGTGCAAGTAAACACCCTGGCGAGTGACCTCGCGTCATTCACCAACTATTCCGGCGGAGCCGAGGGCGCGAGTCAAGCGTTGACCAAGGCACTATTAGGCGAGCGCGAAAGCCTCAAGCAGCTAGGTATCGTAATTCGCGAGGAAGATATAAACATAAAGCTCGCGCAGAAAGGCCAAGAGAAGCTAACCGGGAACGCGCTTAATCTGGCCAAGGCCCAGGCAACTTTGGAAATCGCGCTAGAGCAAGGCAAGAACGCAATCGGTGACTATGAGCG
>JAKQPS010000093.1 GCA_029564595.1 bacterium
GATGTCAATTACAGTTTCAACAACCATTTCCTTCTTTAAAGTGCCGCTATCCAATATGTCGACCAAATACACATCGTCAATTTTGTTTAGATGGTTATATACTTTCGTTTTGTCCTTAGATATCATCGCGCTGCCTAACAGTTTTCTTGCTTTTTCATATTCAATTGTCTTCAACCCAACATGCAACAGGAATAATACGATAATATATATTGGCAAATATTTAATATTAATGATGTTGTCGGGGTCAATTGCAATAATAAAGATATACATCATCATAAATAGAATAGCAATATTTTTATTTCTTCTTTTACGCTTGTTTTCTGATGCTTCCATAATCTCACCGTCTCATAACATTGGGGTTAGTCCGAGCTTATTGACAGATATTTGCTTTCTAGCGGAGGTTGTCATTCTTTTTCTCCCTGACGCTTTTTTCATATCTTAACAGCAGTTAAATCCATGTATAGTCTTGGTTTGACACAGATCGCCATGTTGAATGCGGCCTTTCGCGTTGATTACAACACGCTCAGACGAAGTTTGAGCATGCCACCCGGAATAGATGCTGGTTCTTCAACAGTCTGGCTCGGCTTAATTCTTGTTCTCCTTGACTTGTTTTTTTTGTTGCGATGTTGTCTTTTGCGTTATGTCATCATGGTATATCGAACGGGAGTATTTTGCAATATGAAATGTCGGTATTTTTGGATGAGGATTTGGAAAAGCGAAGGGTCAAGCGAGGAGGCAGGTCTGTGTTTTTATTTTTGGATGGGGGTGGGAATGGGTGTTTATGGCTAGCAGGGGAGGCGGGAATGAATTCCCGGAAGGGCAAAGCGACAATGAATTGTCACACTCCAAAGCGCGCGGAATGCGCGCGCGTTTCAATGTAAATGCTTTTTGTTGAATGGGGCGTGGTTTTGGGAGTGGGGGGAATGCGACGACGCAACACCCACAACAGGGTTGTGGGTGGCACCCGGAAGGGTGGGTTTTCTGAGTGGCGAAAAGCGGGTACAGGCATCGCTGGGTTGCGCGCTGCCTGTCCTTTTTTCGGGCAACTCCGGGGGATAATGAATGCTTTTGCGGGTTGGGTAAAATGGGTTCCCGCTTTCGCGGGAATGACGGCAAGAAAAGAAAAAGGGAATGGCGGCAAAGAAAAGGATTGGAGGCGAGAAGGGTGAAGGGGAAGCGGAGGGAGGTTAGACGTTGAATCTGAATTGGAGGATGTCGCCGTCGTGAACGATGTAGGTTTTGCCTTCGAGGCGGAAGCGACCGGCGTCTTTGGCGCCTTGAAAGCCGCCGGCGGCTACGAAGTCGTCGAAAGCGGTGGTTTCTGCGCGGATGAAGCCGCGGGCGATGTCGGAATGGATTTTTTCGGCGGCGGTGACGGCGTTGTCGCCGCGGCGTATGGCCCAAGCGCGGCATTCGTCGTCGCCGACGGTGAAAAAGACGATGAGGCCGAGGCGGTCCCAAGCGAGGCGAAGGATGCGGTCGCGGGCGGGTTCGGAGATGCCGAGGCCGGACATGAATTCGGCGCGTTCGGAGTCGTCCAGTCCGGCGATTTCCATTTCGAGTTTTCCGGCTAGGGCGATTACGGGTGGGGCGGGCGCAGGGAGAGCTGAGCGGACGCGGTCGGCTTCGGCGGCGTCGCCCGCCGAGTCGTCGCCGACGTTGACGGCGGCGATGATGGGTTTGAGAGTGAGGAGGCCGTAGTTGCGAACGATGGAAAGGCGCTCTTCGTCGGCGCCGTCGACGGCGAACGCGCCGTTTTCTTCGAGGGCGGTTTTGACTTCGAGGAGGAATTCTTTTTCGCGTTCGAGTTTTTTTCTTTCGTCTTTGGATGATTTTGAGAAAGACTCGTCGATGCGGGAGAGGCGGCGCTCGACGACTTCGAGGTCTGCGAAGGCGAGTTCGAGCATGAGGGATTCGATGTCGCGGGCTGGGTTGACGGTGTCTTCCGGGTTCGGGACCGATTCGTCGTCGAAGCCGCGCGCAACGAACAGGAGGGCGTCGCAGGAGCGGAGGGAGGCGATGTGCTTGGCTGGGAAGCCCTTTTCGCCTTGACCTTTGCGGAAGGGGGCGAAGTCCATGACTTTAAGTTCGACGTGAGTTTTCTTTTTCGGTTTGAATTTATCGGATAGGAAGTCGAGTCTGGGGTCTGGGACTTTGACGACGGCCATGTTGGCCTCGCCGGAGGAGCCGGAGAAAGAGGCGGTCTGAGCGGCGGCGCCGGTGAGGGCGTTGAAGACGGTGGTTTTGCCGGAATTTTCCCAGCCTACGATTCCCAGAATCATGATGAGTCTCCTTTGGCGCGGAGGGACAGCGAGCGCCCGACAACGCACTTTAGCGCCGCGACGCCGTGTTTTCAACCCGAAGGAGACGATATGGGGGGAAACGGGAAGCGAAAAGGGGGGGCGGGTGAAGGCGTGACGAATGGCGGTTGTTGACATGCTGCGAAACGCGCGGCGATAATTGTTTAGGCGCAAGCTTTCAAAGATAAGCTTTGTTTGAGATTTGACCGGGCGGGGAAATGTAAGAGCGAGAAAGAGGGCGCGGGCGGGCGGACATGAGCGTTTGTATAGTGACAGTAAATTACAATTCCGGGGAGCGCCTGAGACGCATGGCGGATTCCGCGCTGCCTCAAATGGGGCCTGCCGACTCTCTTGTGGTGGTCGACAACGCGTCTAGGGACGACAGTCTCGAACGGCTGGCTCCACTGGCGGGGAAAATCACAGCGATAGCTAACATGGACAATCGCGGGTTTGCGCGCGCTGTGAATCAGGGAGCGGCGGCGGCGGTCTCGGATTACATCCTGTTGCTGAACCCGGACGCGGTCATTGCCGAAGGAGCGTTGCGAGCGCTGGAGACGTTCATGGAGGAGCGGCCGGACGCGGGGGTCGCCGGGGGGAAAGTGCTTGAGAGCGACGGGGAGCTGCAACTGGCGTGCAGGCGCGGGTTCCCATCGCCGTGGGTCGCCTTCTGCAGGCTTTCCGGCCTTAGCTTCGTGTTTCCCCGCAGCAAACTGCTCGCCGGATACAACATGACATATCTCGACGAGAACGAAATATCCGAGGTGGACGCGGTGTCAGGCTCGTTCATGATGATCCGCCGCTCGGCGTTCGACAGCCTCGGCGGGCTCGACGAGGATTATTTTCTGTATGCGGAAGACATAGATTTCTGCTGCCGCGCGAAGGCGGCGGGGATGAAGGTTTATTACTATCCGGGAGCGGAGGCGACGCACGAAAAAGGGGTTTGCGCGGCGAGCGCGCCCGGATTCGCCAAACGCGAGTTTTATAGAACCATGTGGACATTCCACAGCAAGCATTACAAGCGAAAAACGTTCCCGCCGCTGAACTGGCTGATATGGGCGGCGGCAAACGCTCTGGCGCTCGCCGCTCCGGCGCTGGCTAGACTCAGCGCGAAAAGCGGAAGGCGGCGCGTGAAGGCGAAACGCATCAAACGCCTGCTCGGAAAGAAATGAACCGCGAATGAAAAAAACGCGAAGGATAATGGTGGGGAACGTCCCGGTGGGCGGGGGAGCGCCTGTTGCCGTTCAGTCAATGACGAAAACTCAGACGGAAGACGTCAGGGCCACGGCGGCGCAGATAAGGCGCATGGCCGAGGCCGGTTGCGAGATAGCGCGCGTGGCGGTTCCCGGAGTTGGGGAGCTCGGAGCGTTCGCGGTGATTATGGCGGCCTCCCCTATTCCCGTCGTCGCCGATGTCCACTTCAGCGCGGACATCGCCATAGGAGCGCTTGAAGCGGGCGCGGACTGTGTGAGAGTAAACCCCGGCAACATCGGCGGGCGCGGAGAATTCAGGCGGGTCGCCGCGGCGGCGCGCAACCTCGGCCGCTCCGTCCGCATCGGCGTCAACTCCGGCTCGCTGTATCCTCCCATCAAGAAAAACTTCCGCCTCTCCGCTCCGGAAAAGCTCGTTGAATCCGCTCTCATCTTTATGGAATCGGCGGAGAAAGCGAAACTGACGGAGTATAAAGTGTCGCTCAAATCCAGCGACCCGCTTGAAACAATCGAGGCGAACAGGCTGATGGCGAGCCGCTCGGACGTCCCGTTGCACATCGGGGTGACGGAGGCCGGAGACCGCTTCGCGGGAGCCGTCAGGTCCGCCGTCGGGATAGGAGTTCTGCTGTCGGAGGGGATCGGGGACACAGTGCGAGTGTCGTTGTCCGCGCCGCCGGAGGCTGAAACGCGCGCGGCGTGGGAGATACTCCGCTCGCTCGGACTGCGACGCAGGGGAGTCGAGGTCGTTTCATGTCCGGGATGTTCGAGAACGCGCGCGGAAGTGGGAAAGATCGCGGCCGAAGTCGCGCGCGCGACATCCCGCGTGACCGCTCCGCTTAAAGCCGCGGTGATGGGTTGCGAAGTGAACGGCCCCGGAGAAAGCGAGGGGGCCGACGCCGCTATCATACTCGGAAGAGGAAAAACCGCCGCGCTTTATGTTGGAGGCGAATACGCCGCCCGCGTCCCGGCGGCCGACGCCGCGTCCGCCCTCGCCGCTGAAATAATCAGGTTGTCCGTTTCTGCCGATTGATCATCCTTTTCCACGGCTTGAGCGACCCTAGCACAATTTTCCTTTTTAGCGTGTGGCTTAATCGCTTATCGTCTACTATGCTTCTTGGATATTTCGCTATAATGCGCCTGCGACTCCCGCTACAATTCTGGTAAAAGCGCTCTGCTTCATCATAAGCACCCATGCCACCGTCACAACAAGCTGACAATCCTTCGCTTGTCGCGGTATTAATAAATTTGGATAATCAGAATAGTGAAGATTGAACCGAGTTCACTATGTTTCACAGTCGGTTTAAATTGGCAACCCAAGCCACGCTAGAGGTAGCTCGTTAAACTTGTAATGACAATTAACGCTGTTGATATAGTCTAAAACATCCTTATATTCAGGTTTTCTGAACCAGTCGTTAAGCACATATACATATTCGACTTTCAACCCTAAAGGGGAAACAAGTTTAAGGTATTGCTTTCTCTTAAAATCACATGTCTGCAATTTCTCGTCAACCGATCCGGCTACTTGCTGATATTTAACCTCAATAATAAATAACGTTTCCCGGACAATTACCAACATCGCGTCGTCTGGCAACAGTCTTTTTGACAACATGTTTTTCCATTTGATTTCCGACTCTTCTAAAAATCTATAGAAATCATGCTTTTTAAAGCATCTTGCAACAAGTTTTCCCTTGAAGAAAACGCCTGCCCCCGCTTTGCCGGTTATTTTTGCGATGCTGTAGCCGGGTACGTTTCCAAGCAAAGTTTGAAAATCCACTTTACTCTCAAACTTGAGCCCGGTCAGGGTTTTCGCGCCGCCCGTCCCGCCTGTTTTCATCCCATTACCTCTTCAAAATTCAGAGTGGAATCAACTTCATTCACTGCTTTTTCCAAACGCTTGATCGACAAGTCTATATATTCTTTTTCTAATTCACAGCCGATAAACTTCCTCTGCATTTTTACACATGCCACTCCTGTAGTGGAGCTTCCCGCAAACGGATCAAACACCCAGTCGCCTTCTTTCGTGCTTGCTAATATTATCCGTTCTAAAAGTTGCGTCGGTTTCTGTGTCGGATGCTTTCCGAATCCTTTCTCGCTTCCGTTTGGAGCAGCCATAGTCCAAACAGTTTTCATTTGTTTTCCATTATTCATCTCGCGCATTGCGTCGTAATTAAAAACATGCTTCGCCTTTTCATTCTTTGCCGCCCAAATAAGCGTTTCCGTAGAATGTGTGAAGTAACGGCATGAAAGATTAGGCGGAGGATTTGGCTTTTCCCAAGCTATCTCATTCAGTATCTTCATTCCCAACTGCTGCATCGCAAAACCTACCGAGTGTATTACATGGTGAGTGCCCGAAACCCAAATTGTCCCATTTGGTTTCAACATCCTCTGGCATCTCGAAAGCCACTCTTTGTTAAACTCATGATTGATTTCAGGCCCATTAGATTTATCCCATTGCCCTTTGTCAACTTTCACCATCTTGCCCGCATGACATGTGATTCCGCCATTTGAAAGAAAGTATGGAGGATCCGCAAAAATCATATCTATTGCGCCCTCCGGATACTTTTTGCATGCCCTATCCATGAGTTCGATACAATTCGCGTTATACAGCCTCAAGCCCCTCTCATCATTCCTATAAGCACATTTGTTGGGAGAGTATTCTGTCTTCTCCATCACCATCATGAGAAAATCGTTTTCATTTGGAACCTTATATTTCATAAACCCTCATCGGTAGTTCTTAAAACCGGCTGCCGTATAATAAGCGCCGATTTTCTTCATTCATTCTATAAGAGCAATGCTTGCCCTTCAAATTCGCCTAAGACATCTAATTATATACGCGACTCAAAGCCATAAGCAAATTGGCCGACAGCGGGCGCGGCTTGACCCGGAGTTTTCAGAGGACTAGAATGGAGACGCCGCGGCGGAAGCCGCTACTCGCGCGGTTCCCGGCGCGGGCCGTCCTCAAGGAGGCCGACGCCATGCTAGACCGGATTTTCAAGCTCAATCAAAACAACACGAGGGCCGGAGTGGAAATTGTCGCGGGACTGACGACTTTTTTCACTATGGCTTACATAATTTTCGTTCAGCCCGCAGTGCTGAGCGGAGAGTTCCTCGGCCCCGGCAAACCGCCCGGCGTTGAATTCATGGACAAAACCGGGGTGATGCTGGCGACATGCATAGCATCCGCGTTCGCCTGTTTCTTCATGGCGTTTGTCGCCAACTACCCCATAGCGCTGGCCCCCGGGATGGGCGAAAACTTTTTCTACGGCCTCATTGTGGCGGGTTTCATCTCGGTCGGAACGGAAGTGAGTTGGCAGGCCGCGCTCGGAGTCATCTTTATTTCCGGAGTCATCTGCACAATCATATCCATGTTGCGGATACGCGAAGCTGTGGTGAACTCTATTCCGGATTCGCTAAAAAGCGCCATCGCTGTCGGCATCGGCCTGCTGATAGCCACCATCGGGCTTTCGAGCGCGGGGTTCATAGTCAAACATCCCTCGCCGGGAGCGCTAGTGAAGATGGGGGACATGACGACGCCCGACGCGGCCATAGCGTTGGTCGGGCTGGCGGTCGCGGGGTTGTTCCTCGCGCGCCGAATGAGCGGCGGGCTTATCGCGGGGATAGCGGCGGCGGCGGCGACCGCCCTCCTGCTCGGGAAAACAAGTTTCTCCGGCGCGTTCAGCGTTCCCGATTTCGCCGCGTTGGGGAACGTCGCGTTCAAGCTGGACATACTCGGCGCGCTCAAGGTCGGCCTCGGCGCGATCATAGCCGTCTTCGTGATAATGGACTTTTTCGACTCGGTGGGCACGTTCGTCGGGGTAGCCAGACAGGCCAACCTGATGGACGAAAAGGGCAACATGCCGAGGATAGGGCGGGCGCTCGTCGCGGACTCCGTGGCGACTGTCGCGGGCGCGCTCGCCGGAACCTCCACCGTCACCAGCTATGTGGAGAGCGCGGCGGGCATCCAGCACGGCGGCCGCACCGGACTTACCGCCGCGGTTGTCGGCGTCCTCTTCCTTCTTGCCATGTTCATCGAGCCGCTCATGCGCATGGTCACCGGCTGTTCCGCCATCACCGCGCCAGTCCTCATTCTTGTGGGCGTCATGATGTGCGGCGGAGCCGTGCGCGTCAACTGGGACGACTACCGCGAGTCTATCCCGTCATTCCTTATCATCGCCGGAATCCCGCTCACGATGAGCATCGCCGACGGCATCGCTTTCGGCTTCATCTCATACGCTTTCCTGATGATCGTGTCGGGCGGGTGGCGGAAACTCCATTGGATAGCGTACGCGCTCGCCGCGCTTTTTATTTTCCACATCGTCGCGCTTTCCGGGCTTGGAGCGTAGAATAGGCGAAACGGCGCGCGCGGCGCGCTACCTCCTCGTTCCTCCGGCGGACATTTCAGCCGGACCTCGCGGGGGAAATCCTGAAAGAGGCGACCAACAAAGATGGCGGCGAAAAAAAAGAAGGGCAAAAAATCCAACTCCGGCGGTTTCTTGGCAAAAGCGAAGAAAACAGTCAAGATATGCGCCGCCGCAGCGCTGGCGCTACTGCTGTTCGCGCTCATATTCCCGCTAGTCCATAAAACTGAAAAACTTCAGCCGCGCGAAGCCGCGCCATTCGGCGAATTCGTGGCGCTCGACAACGGCCTGACCCTGCGCGTCCAAGAGACTGGCAAAGGGGAGCCTGCCCTGCTGCTGATACACGGCTTCGCCGCTTGGGGCTACACATGGGAGGGCAACGTCCCGGAACTCTCGAAGAACCGCCGCGTCATCGTCCCAGACCTGCCCGGATTCGGCTTCAGCGATAAACCTGCCGACGCGGACTACGGTTATCCCTTGTTCGCCTCTTCCATGCTACAGTTGCTGGACAAGAAAGGCGTTCGGCGAGCGACGCTGATCGGCAACTCAATGGGCGGCGGCGTGGCTGTCCAGTTCGCCGCGGACTACCCCGACCGAGTGGATAAAATTGTCCTCGTCGACAGCGCGGGCGTGAAAAGCGACCACTTCTGGGGCTTCAAACTCATCTCCACCCCCGGCGTGAACAGTCTCATGTCCAGCCTCAACAACCCGGCCACTGTCAAATTCATCCTCAAACGAATGATTTTCCACGACAAATCCGTCGCATCATCTGAAAAAGCCCAGATGTACATGCTGCCGTTCCGGACGGTTGGCCAGATGGACTCCGCCGCCGCAACGATTAACAATATCACGGCCTTTACGGACGACGATTTCTCCCGAGTGAAAGCCCCGGTTCTGATAGTCTGGGGCGAGAAAGACCGACTGATAAGCTCCGCCATAGCTTCCGTTTTCGCGCGCAAGCTGCCCGGCTCAAAACTCGTCATCATCCCCAAATGCGGACACTGCCCTCAGGAAGAACAACCCGAAACTTTCAACAACATCGTCAAAGAGTTTCTTGATTTGAAATAAACTTCAAGAGCGAGTTGCAGTTCGAGATGTAGAGGCGGGCGGACTTTGCGGGGCGTGAGTCGGCATTCCATCCTTATGGCAACAGGATAGCGTCGTCGGTGGTCTTCTGTGATTGAGAAACGGGGGAAGCGCGTCGCCGCGAGCGCAGCTTTGGGTGTCGCCCGGGAAGGTACTTTTCAGAGGTTGCGGATTCGGGGTTATGTCGGCTGTTGCTGTGTTTTCCAGCGTTTGTGCTGCCACATCCACTGTTCGGGGCGAAGCCTTATGACGCGCTCAATTTCCATTGCGCATGCCTGTGTGACCGCCAAGGCGTCGCGGTCTCTGTCGCCGGTGGGTTGAATCCCGATGGCGGGCCTGAAAACGACGCGGTGTTTCATATAGTCTTCCCTGACAATGAAGATGGGGATTATCGGAGCGCCGGTTATGGAGCTGAACAGGGCCGGGCCTTTGAAGGTCGAGGCGGGGCGTCCGAAAAAGTCCACAAAAACGCCTTCCGCAGCGTTCTGGTCGGCTATGAGAGCTACGATTTCGTTGCTGTTCAGCAGGGATATAATCTGCTTGAATATCGGCTTGTCCCTCGGAACTGTCTTAATGCCTTTTTTCTCTCTTTGTTTTTGAATCACATCGTTGATGAGGCCGTCGTTCTGGTCGCGCCGCACGACTGTCAACGAGTAGCCGCGCGCGACGAGCGCCGCGCCCAGAAGCTCCCAGTTTCCGTAATGCCCTGAAAGCGCTATCACGCCTTTGTTCAGCGCAAGAGCTTCTTTGATATTTTCCTCGCCCTCGAAAGTCACCCGCTTCAGAATTTCCTTTGCGCTCATAGACGGAAAACGGATGAATTCAAAAATGTTCATCGCCATGTGCCGGTTGCAGCGCAAAGCGATATCTTGGATTTCGTCCGGGGACAGTTCGTCGCCGTAAGCCATTTCGAGGTGGTTGACCACCAGTTTGCGATTGCGGGGAACAAGCTTGTGGAGCGCTAGGCCGACCGCGTTTGCGAGCGTTTTATGGACTTTAAGCGGAAGGACGCGTATCAGGAGATAGACAAACAGCAACGCTGTCCTCGCCAGAAACCGAAAGATTTCATATTTTGCGGAAAACTGTTTTTGTTCGTCCGTGTCGCTCAATCCAATTGTTCTTTCTTATGCCGGAACCTGCCGCCGCCGTGGTTGCGGGCGGGGTCAGTTCGAGTTGTCGAGGCCGCGCCAGCCGGGAGCCGGGGAGTAGCCTTCGCGCTGGGCGAGTATTTCAAGATGCGCGGCGGCGATGGCTTCAAGGGCAATGTCCAGCTCGAACTTCTTTTTGCGCGTGTCGAGCATCCTGTGGTACTGTTTGCATTTCTCGCATGTGGCCGCCGTGTAGCAGTCCTCCACGCCGGGGCCTTCGGCCATAATGTATCCGAGCGTCCGAGGCTCTTCGTTGCCGCACAGGTGGCATCTGGTGCGTTTGTACAGCCACGAGGTCTCGCACGCGGAGCAGACGAGATGCCTGTGGCCTTCCTCGCGGACGAGCGCGGACATTGCGGCGATTCCTCCGCACACCGGGCATACGGCTTCGTAAACGCCGTCCTCGTTGTCGAGCAGCGCGCGCGCTCCCGCGACGTAGGCGTCCACGAACGGCCTCATCGCAAGAAACGAGATGAACGCAAGCTGCGGCGTCACTTCCTCCGTCGGTTCGGCGGAAACTCCGGCTCCGGCGGAGATGAACACGCGGAACGCGTTTCTGATGACGCCCGCGATGTCCTCGTCGGCAGTTTCAGCCGCGCGCTCTACGTCCTCTTCCGCTTCGACGTTTTCGATGAACGTCTTGCAGAGGGAGCGGAAGAGAGGCGCGGCGGCGTTCCAGTCAAGCTCGGTCTCTCCGAGCGCGATGAAAGGATAAGGGCCTTTAGCCGCAGCCGCAGGGGGAGCGAACGGCTCGCCGAAATCCGACGCGTCGCAGCTATCGTACGCGTCGAGTATTTTCGAGTAGAAATCCAGCGGCTCCCGGAGGTCTTCGCGGGCCACCTTCAACTGAGCAATTCTCGTTTTGAGGTCGGAAATTTTCTCTTTGTTCATATCGTCATCCTTGTTTAGTAGTAGTCAGCAACGCTTTGCGGGCCGCCCCGCGCCGGGACATTATAACGGACACATGGAGAATGCCGCAAGGAATGGAGATAGAGACGAGCGGGCTACCATCCGCCGGAGGCTCCGCCGCCGCCGCTCATGCCGCCCCCGAAACCGCCGAAGCCGCCCCCGAAACCGCCCCTGCCGCCGCTCGACCAGCCGCCGCCCCTGCCTGCTCCGGACAACAGCAGCATTAAGAAAAGGCTCGGATTGGTGATGAACAAGATGAGAAGAAAAACGCCCACCACGCCCATAAAGATCATCTGTAGGAGACTGAACTTCTGAGGCAGCCCGCTGCCCGGCCCGCTCGCGGGAGCCGCGTTCAGGTCGAACTCTTCAGGGGCAATGCCGTATTCTTCCAGAACGATGGCGGCGAGCGCCTCGACACCGGCGCTTATTCCGCCTGAATAGTCTCCCTGCTTGAACGGCGGCGCGATTATCTCGTCGATAATGAATTTCGATTCGGCGTCCGTCACCGCGCCTTCCAGCCCGTAGCCGACTTCGATTCTGATTTTTCTCTCGCTCATTGCGACGACAAGCAGGACCCCGTTGTCTTCGCCCTTTTGCCCGACGCCCCACCGCTCGAACATCTTGACCGCGTATTCCTCGATATAGGAATCGCCTATGGTGTCAACCACGGCGACCGCAATCTGAGCGGAAGTCCTTTGGTCGAGCGCGGCGAGCATGTTGTCGAGGCGGGAGCGAGCGGCGGGGTCCATCACGCCCGCGAAATCGTTGACATAGCCGGACGGCCTGTCCTGCGCGAACGCGGAGGCGCATAGAACCGTCAGCGCTATCGCCAGAACCGCCGTCGCGGCGGCTCGTTGCATTCTCGCGGCCTTCATCCGCCCACTTCCATTTTATCGACGAATTCCGTCAGAGAGTCCAACTCAGTCAGGTAAGACTGAAACACGGTCTCAAGTTTTCCTGCGGGAGCCTTTGTTTTTGATTTTTTCATGGCCGCAAGTTCGCGGAAGGCGGAGAGCTTGAATCCGGCGAGGCTCTCGACGCCAGCGATGACCGAGTCCGGGTCCCCCGCGCCCGCAGCCGGAGAGCCTGCCAACCGCAGAATGTTTCTGAATATTGTGGCGAACGTGGAGAGGGTGCTTTCAAGAAACGGCTGGAACTTTGCGGGTTTCGAACCGATTTCCAGAGAAGCCTGAATAAGTCGAAGCCTTTTGCCGCGCAGATTTTCCTCGATCTGCAAGCGCAGGTTTTCGAGCGAGATGGGGATTTTTCCCGCGGGATTCTCGCCGTAGAACGCGACGCTCCTCTCTTTCCATTCGAGGAATTCCATAGGGAAGACGTCCGCCGAGCCGGAGATGAAAGCGCGGTCGGTCACGACCGGTCTGGCGCGGAGTTTCTTCATCCAGCGGTCGAACACCGGGCGGAGCGCGTTGAGCAGCGCGACATCCACTATGTCGAAAACCATGAAGATGTTCACGTCTGATTTGCCGGGCACGTATGAAGGCCCGGCGGCGCTGCCGAAGAGGACGGCGGCGTCAAGGGTCTTTCCCGCCGAGCGCGCGGCCTCGATAGTCTGCTCCGCAAGCGGTCCGAGCATGGCCGCAAGTTCTTTTCTTATTCCGTCAGTTTTGACAAGGGCGGTCATCAGCCACCTCCGTTACGCTTCAAGAGAGACATTATAGCACAAAACCGGGGCCTCCGGAGCGGACGGTCAGAAGGCTAGCTTTCCGGGTTGCGGTTCGGCAAACATGTGCCGATCGACGAAAACGCGCATTTTAGGCTCCGTCTCCGCCGGGTCGTCCACCGGGAACGAGCAAGCGGTGTCCACGCAGGCGAAAAGAGTCGGCTTCGGGCGCGCGGAATAAGGGAGCCGCTCCAGAATCGCGGCGTCAAGCTCCGGGTCCACCGTCATGACGAGCTTGAGAGGCTCGAAGAATTTTAGAGCGGACGAGCGCATCGCGGCGGTGGCGGGGTCTTTCTTCGAGCCTACCACCACCATCATCAAAGGCTTGTGCTCCATCCTGAATAGAGTCTCCCTGCCGAGCGCCGAAAAAAGTTCGGTGGAAGACATTGCTTTCATAGTTGCGACCAACGCGTCGGCGCGCGTCTTGTAGTCTTCATTGTCCGTCAGCAAATATAAGTCTGAGAGGACGGAAACGACAACGAGATTCGAGAACGAATCTGAGGAACACGCGGTCGCGCCGCCGCCGCTTGAGGCCGCGCCTTCGTACAGAGAGAACTCTGGCGCGTCCGCGCGCCTGAAGTTTTTATGGATAAGCGCGGCGACCGCCTCGGCCTTGTCGAGGAACCTCGTCTCGCCCGTGGTTTGATAGGCCTCGATGAGAGCGCGGGCGAGCAGCGCGTTGTCTGCAAGTCTCGATTCGGAGAAATCCGACTTTTCGCCTTGGGGCGGTATTACCCGCGCGGCCCCGAAGTCGTCGCTCCAAGCGTCGCTGAGGATTTTTTCCACGGCGGCGAGGGCGGCGGTCTCAACCGCCGGGCGGGACAGAACATCGGACGCGCGGAGCAGCGCGGCGGCTGCGGCGGCGTTATCCGCGACGCGCATCGTTTTGTCCCGCGCGGGCATCCCGATTTTTCTTCGGGCGGAGTCCGGGAGCTTGTAGAACTCTTCGCCCGACATCTCGCCATCCGGCCCCATCAGGCCGGATTCCTGCGCGGCGTAGAACCCGCCTTGCGGGTCGGCAAGAAAAGCGACGGCATAGTCCGCCGCCGCCGCGGCCGCCGCCCGCTCCGGGCTTCCTGTCGCCGCCGAAGCGTCCGCCAGAACCTTGGCGGCAAGCGCGCTTTCAATCAGTATCTTTCTTTTCGATGCGCCTGTGGCGTCCGCAAAATCGAACACGCCGCCCCACTCTGCGTCCGCCCTGCTTTCAATAAGTCCCATCAATTCATTAACCGACCTCAGAACATCGTCTTTTTTTTCTTTGCGGTATACGAGCGTTTCGAAAGAAAGCTCGCTGAAGACCTCCGGAACAGCGACCCCGCAAGCGTCCGCGACTGATGCGGCCGGCGCGTTCGGCAACGGCTTTTCAGGAGGCGGAAAATCAGCGCCGCGTCCCCGGCATCCTGTGAAAAGCAGGGAAGTGACCGCTAGCATAATGGCGAAAGCAAAGTTTGCGGATGGCAATTTCATAACGTCTCCTTGCGGGCGATCAGTCAGACGCCGGAGGCATTCCCTGCGGAGGCATCTGAGGCATGCCATCGGGCGGCATGTCGCCGGACGGCATCCCGTGAGGCGGCATCTGGGGCATTCCCTGAGGCGATTTGCCGCGCTGGAACAGGACGCCCTCAAACGAGTTGCGAAGAGCCGCCGCGTTTATCATGCCCGTCTGAGAATCGAAAGGCTCTCCGTCCGCATTGACCCAGAACAGGGCGGGCAGCGCGGTCACATCGAAGAACTCGACGAGCGCCTCCGACCGAGGGTCGTTGGCGTCGATATGCGCGAACTGTATCCTGTCTCCGAACTCGGCTTCGAGCTTTTCCAAGTCGGGTTTGATTATCGCGCAAATTTTACAGTCTTCAGAATAGAAGTTCAGAAACACCGGCCTGCCGTCAAGCTCAGGCAATTCAAACTGGTCGGGAGCAGCGGGAGCGTGCGCAGTGTCAGCGGTGTTTTTGCCTGCGAACATCGGGGCGGCCACCAGAAGCGCGGCGATGAAGAAGAACACAGCGAAGGCGGCTGTTTTTTTTCCTGCGGTCACGGGGTCACCTCTTATAGTGGTTTTTCAGTATGTTCTGAATCACGGCGTCCGGCGGAGGCGCGGGGTCGTAATAAATCACGTTTCCATCCGCGTCTGCGAGTATATTCAGGGGAAGACCGTAGAGTTTGGCTATCTTGTGGGCGGTGGAGCCGTCGGGGTCGTGAAGGATAGGATATTCCACCCCGTTATTGCTGAGGAACTTGTCGCGCGCGCCCGGCGGGTCTCCGACGTTCACCCCGAAAACCGCCAGCCCCTCGTCCTCGTATTCAGAGTAAATCCGGTTGATTTCAGGAACCTCGGTGGCGCAGACGGAACACCAGCTCGCGAAGAAAGTGACCAGCATCGGAGCGCCCGCTGAGAATTCCGACAGAGATACCTTGTTTCCTTCAAGGTCGAGAAAAACGGCGGAGGTGTCCAGCTTGGAAACGCCTTGGCTGTCGAACTTGGCCGGACAGCCGCCGCATAGACAGACGGCCAGAGCGAGCGCGCCGACGGCCTTCAACTCCCTTGCTCGCAATTTCATATATTTCCCCCGGAGAATATTATGTCCGCGCCCGAGCGCGGCCCTAAAAAAGCATGACAGCCGCTTTATATCCGAACCAGATTCCGGCGGCGATAAGAGCGACGCCGAAGAGCCATTTGACGGCGAGCATCCAGCGGCCCGACTTGGGAAGCGCGGCGAGCGCTCCGGCGCTCGCCCCTACAACCGCCAGCAGCAGGCCCATCCCCAGCGCGAACACGAACAGCAGAGACGCCCCGTACGCGACGTTGCCGGTCGTGGCTACCAGAGTAAGAATCGCCATCACGACTGGGGCCGTGCATGGCGTTGAAACAAGGCTGGACACCACGCCCACCATAAACGCCCCGGCGTATCCCCCCGCGCCCCCGCCCGCTGAAAGCTTCGCCATAAATCCCGGCATGGGCAGCGAAAACACGTCCAGCATGCTCAATCCGAGCAGGACGAAAAAGACCGCTATGAAAAGATTAAGATACGGGTTGCCCGCCCAGCTTCCGAAGATAACGCCGGACAAGGCCGCCGCCGCGCCCAGCGCCGAATACATCAGGGCGAGGCCGAGAATGTAGCACGCGGAAAGCCCGACGCTGCGCCGGAACGACCCGCGCGCGCCTCTGCCGCCCAGATACGCCGCCGTTATGGGTATCATGGGATACACGCACGGCGTCAGGCTTGTCAGCAGGCCCGCCGCGAACGCCGCCGCGAACGCGAGCAACGGCGCGTCCGTCACGTGCCGGAAAAAACCATCCGCAAAACTTTCCAACATCCCTTGAGTGTCCCCGCCCGCGCGCGGCTCTGTGTCCGCTGCAATATGTTTTGTAGTATATAGTCCATAACAATTGTGTTCAATACGATATGACAGACCGCGCGCGCCGGCGAGAAACGCGGATTATGCCTGCGTCGCAATTGACTTCCGGGGTCGCGATGATATAATTAAAAGAAACCGGGAGATTTGAACACAGAAAAATCCGGTCGGACACAGTCCCCGCAGAGGGGACTTTTCATTTGCGCGGAAACTTTTTCCGTCATCCGAAAACAACTGGCTGAAACCGGAGATTCCGGACGGGGAGGACGCATGAAATTTTTCTTGGACACGGCAAACATTGAACAGATAAAGGAAATAAACGACCTCGGACAACTCGACGGGGTGACGACGAACCCGACGCTGATCGCAAGGGAAAAAGCGGGGTTCAGGCAGAGGATAGAAGAGATATGCGCGGTGGTGAAAGGCCCTGTAAGCGCGGAAGTGGTGGCGCTGGACTACGAGGGCATGATGAAAGAGGCGCGCGAAGTGGCGTCTTGGGCGGAGAACGTGGTGGTGAAGATACCGATGACGCCCGCCGGGATGAAAGCCACTAAAGCGCTGGCGCAGGAAGGCATAAGCGTGAACGCCACGCTGATATTCTCGCTTCCGCAGGCGCTCATCGCCGCCAAAGCCGGGGCGGCTTTCATCAGCCCGTTCATCGGCAGGATCGACGACATCGGGCAGGACGGCATGGAACTCGTCGCCGACTGCGTCAGCATGGTGGACAACTTCATGTTCGACAGCGAGATAATCGCGGCCAGCATCCGGGGCCTGCCGCATGTCATCGAGTCAATCCGATGCCGCGCGCATATCGCCACCGTGCCCTACTCGACGCTGATGTCGCTGTTCAAGCACCCGCTGACGGACAAAGGGATAGATTCTTTCATGAAAGACTGGAACTCGGCGAACCTCGGAAAGATAATCTGAAGGAACCGGGACAAGGGGCGCGCATCGGACGCGCCAAGATTATATGGTTAAACTGTTGATATTCGACCTCGACGGCGTCCTGTACACGGGCGACGAACCCGTCCCCTTCGCCGTCGAGTCCGTCAACGCGCTCCGCAGACGAGGCTTCACGGTAAGGTTCCTCACTAACAACTCATCCCGAACGCGGGCTTTCTACGCGGACAAGCTTCAAGACATGGGTTTTCAGGCGTCGGAGGACGAGATGATGTCGTCCGCGTCCGCCGCCCGCCGGCTGCTGCTCGAACGCTCGCCGGGGGGCGCGCGCGTGTTCGTCATCGGCGAGGAAGGCCTCTACGAGGAGCTTGGCCCGGAATTCCGCGTCGTCGGCCCGGGCGAACTTGAAACCGCCGACTATGTCGTCGTCGGCTTCGACAGGGAATTCAACTACGAGAAACTCGCCAACGGTCTTGAAGCTCTGCTGGCGGGAGCGGAATTCATCGCGACGAATCTGGACGCGACGTACCCGATGCCGGGAGGAAAACTGCTGCCCGGAGGCGGGAGCATAGTCGCGGCGCTGGCGGCCGCAGCCGGGCGGGAGCCTGTCGTGACAGGCAAGCCGAACCCGGCGGGCATACGCGCGCTGATGGCCGACGCCGGAGCCGCCCCGGAAGAAACTTTGCTTATCGGCGACAGACCTTCGACGGACATGGCGACCGCCCGAAACGCGGGGACGCTTTCGTGCCTTGTCCTGACAGGCGTCGCCTCCCCGGCGCAGGCTCTGGCCCTGCCGGATGTTTTGAAACCTGACTTCATCATCAACGACTTGAGAGAGCTTGCGTCGCTCGACTGCCTGAAAGACGGCGGAGCGGCGCTTTTGCGGGAAAACCATGAGGCGGGAAAAGAAAGCTGAGCTTTCATTCCACAGGCATCCGGCGTCAGTCGCGGCCGGACTGTCCCGCCACCCCCTCCGCAAAAATAACCCTTCGAAAAAAACAACCGCAGCCGGCCCGGCCCTGAGCCTGCGCGCGGACAACCGCTTTTCATTCCATCCAAATCCCACAGAAAGAGGCGAACAGCTATGACACGCTACATCTTCATCACAGGAGGAAACGTATCCTCCCTCGGAAAAGGCATCACATCATCTTCAATCGGAAGGCTGCTCAAAAGCCGCGACATCAAAGTGAGCGTCATTAAGATCGATCCCTACCTGAACGTCGACGCGGGCACGATGAACCCGTACCAGCACGGCGAGGTGTACGTCACCGACGACGGGGCTGAAACCGACCTCGACCTCGGCCACTACGAAAGGTTCATCGACATCGACCTCGCTAAGCACAACAACGTGACCACGGGCCAGATATACGACGCCGTCATACGGAAAGAACGGGCAGGAGAATTTCTAGGCGGCTGCGTGCAGGTCATCCCCCACATCACCAATGAGATAAAGAACCGGATAAAGATTGCGGCGCGGGAGTCGCGATGCGAAATCCTCATCGTCGAGATAGGCGGCACGGTGGGAGACATCGAAAGCCAGCCCTACCTCGAAGCCATCAGGCAGTTCCGCAACGAAGCCGGTCGCGACAACTGCATCAACGTCCACCTCACTCTAGTGCCCTACCTCGGAGCCGCCGGAGAACTCAAGACCAAGCTGACCCAGCACACTGTCAAGGAGCTTCGCGCCGTCGGCATCCAGCCCGACCTCATCGTGTGCCGCACTAAACAGCCTATCAAAGACGACGTCAAGGCGAAGATATCGCTGTTCTGCGACGTGCCGAAAGAATGCGTCATCCCGGCTCCCGACACGCCGGAAATTTACGATATTCCGATGACGTTCGAGAGCGCGGGCGTGGCCGATTTGATAATCAGCAGGCTGGGACTGGTGGCCCCCGCTCCCGACCTCTCCGAATGGACTTCCATGCTCAAACGCCTCAAAAACCCCGTCGGCGAAGTCCGCATCGGCGTCATCGGCAAATACATCGAGGTGCGCGACTCCTACATGAGCATCCTCGAAGCTATCAAGCACGGAGGAATCGCCGCGGGCGCCACAGTCAACTCCCAACTCATCGACGCTTCGGAGCTTGAAAAGGGACGCGGCAAACGCGCGCTCGAAAAACTCGACGGCATACTCGTCCCCGGCGGTTTCGGCTACAGAGGCATTGAGGGAAAAATCCGCGCCATCACTTACGCGCGCGAAAACAATATCCCGTTCCTCGGCATCTGCCTCGGCATGCAGAGCGCCGTCATCGAGTTCGCCCGCAACGTCTGCGGCTTGAAAAAAGCCAACAGCTCGGAGTTCGACCCCGAAACGCCGCACCCGGTGATCGACCTCATGCTCGACCAGAAAAACGTCGCCGACAAGGGCGGAACAATGCGGTTGGGAGTCTATCCCTGCCACCTCGAACCTAAGACCGCCGCGGCCGCCGCGTACAAGAAAAAAACCGTCGACGAGCGCCACCGCCACAGGTACGAGTTCAACAACAAATACCGAAAACAAATGCAGGCCAAAGGGATGTCTTTCTCCGGCCTGTCGCCGGACGGCAACTTGGTGGAGATAATCGAACTGCCCGCCCTGCGCTACTTCGTGGCCGCGCAGTTCCATCCCGAATTCAAATCGCGGCCCACTCGCCCGCATCCGCTTTTCGCCTCCTTCGTCAAAAGCGCTCTCGAACACAGCCAGTCTAAACAAGGCTGAAAAAGGGGAAAAAGGGGAAAGGGGAAAGAAAGAAAATAGAAAAAAAGGAAAAGAAAAAAGAAAAAAGCCAAAGAGATACTTTTGAAAAGTTTCTCTTTGAATCTCTTCAAAACGTTTCAATGGTCGTCGGGAGAGAATCGCTGACGCGCTTCTTCTCCCGACGCCCTATGTAAAATCGTAATCGTAGGGGCGGGGCTTGCCCCCGCCCTTTTAACATTTCGGGCGACCCAGCGGGTCGCTCCTGCGTCTTCGCAATCGCAACCGCCAAAACAAAATTGAAGAGTTTGGGAAAGGGGTTTGGGGAACAACCCTTTTCAAAGGGTTTTCCCCAACCGCCGCAGGCGGCCGCGCCGCCTTTATTTTTTCTTTTCCTCTCTTTTCACATGATACGCGCCGAAGGCGGAGGCGAAGCCCCGCCTTCGGCGCTGGCATGAAAGATTTTGAAAGGGATTTTAAGGAAAAACTTTTTTAAAAGTTTTCCCTTAACGCTTCCCTTGATAACTTCCCCTGCCATCATTCCCCCGCGCGATTTTGACCCGTGGGCGGGCATGTGATAAAATTTCGCGCGGGCGGCGCTCGCCGTCCCGTCACAACAATACGGAGGCCGAAAAGATGCCCAAACCCTATATACTCGCCATAGACCAAGGGACGACCGGAACAACCGCGATGGTGTTCGGCCCGGACGGCCGCGCGCTCGCCAAAGTCAACCGGGAGTTCACGCAATATTTCCCGAAGCCCGGATGGGTAGAGCACGACCCGATGGAAATCTGGACAAGCGCGGTAAAAACCATAGGCGAAGCGATAAAGAAATCCGGCGTCAAGCCCTCCCTCATACAAGCCATCGGCATAACCAACCAGAGAGAGACCACCGTGATGTGGGACAGGCGGGACGGCAAACCCATCCACAACGCCATCGTCTGGCAGTGTCGCCGAACGGCAAATATCTGCGACGGACTCAAAAAGGACGGAATGGAAAAAACCATCAGGAAAAAAACCGGCCTCGTGGTGGACGCGTATTTTTCCGGCACGAAAGTCAAATGGCTGCTGGACAATGTGAAAGGCGCGCGCGCCGCAGCCTCAAAAGGCTTCCTCAAGTTCGGCACGATAGACTCATGGCTGATCGACAGGCTCACCGCCGGCGGCTCGCACGTCATCGAGATATCCAACGCCTCCCGCACCATGCTATACAACATCAGAAAACTCGAATGGGACGCCGACATCCTGAAAGCTCTCGACATCCCCGTCTCAATTCTGCCCGAAGTGGTCGAGTCCAGCGGAATCATCGGCCGCACGAAAAACGTCCCCGGACTCCCCGACGGCATCCCCATTTCCGGCGTCGCCGGAGACCAGCAGGCCGCCCTGTTCGGCCAGACATGTTTCGCCCCCGGAACCTCGAAATGCACATACGGGACCGGTTCGTTCCTGCTAATGAACACAGGAGAGAAACCCGTCGAGTCCCGCTCCGGCCTAGTGACCACCATCGGCTGGAAGACAGGCGGCAAAACGACGTACGCGCTCGAAGGCAGCGCCTTCATCTGCGGGGCCGCCATCCAGTGGCTGCGCGACGGATTAAAGATAATCAAGACCGCCGCCGAGAGCGAAAAACTCGCCGCCTCCGTGTCCGACAACGGAGGAGTGTATTTCGTGCCGGCGCTCGTCGGGCTTGGAGCGCCGCACTGGGACATGTACGCGCGCGGAGCCGTCCTCGGACTCACCCGCGGAGCCACGTCCGCCCACCTCGCCCGCGCCGCTCTCGAAGCAATGTGCTACCAGACGCGCGATATCGTTGACGCAATGGCAAAAGACTCGGGCATACCCCTCAAGTCGCTATTTGTCGACGGAGGCGCCGTCGCTAACAACCTGCTCATGCAGTTTCAGGCGGACATCCTCCGCGCCCCCGTGGACAGGCCGAAGATGATAGAGACCACCGCCCTCGGCTGCGCTTTCCTCGCCGGACTCGGCGTCGGAATATGGAAAAACCTCAAGGAACTCGAAAAAGCCCGCGAGACCGACCGACTGTTCAAGCCCGCAATGAAACAGGCCGAACGCGAAAGGCTTTACTCCGGCTGGCGCCGCGCCGTCGAACGCGCCTCCCGCTGGGAACAACCGGACTGCTAGAGAGCAGAAGATTGTTGTAGTGTCGTAATAATCGCCGGGTGGAAAGCTTTTGCCGAAAACAATCAAAAGGAAGATTTTGTTTTCATATATTCAGAGTAGCATCTGCGCGCTTTTTACAACAGATCTATGAATTCTGCAACTGTCATGCCGGAATGCTTGATTATTGAAGACAGCGTCCCGCGATCTAGGCTCTTTCCGCTGTGTGACGGAATGATAATCGGATTCGGATGCCCGGCTTTCTCAAGTTTGATATGGCTGCCTTTGCGGCTTTTTTCCGTCCATCCATCTTTGAGAAAAACCTTTATTGCTTATTTGCTTGTGATTATCGGGAGCGCAGGCGTCATCAGACCGCTATCTCGTATAGTTCTGTTTTTGAATCAGCCGCTTTCTTTATTTCTTCCGGTTTCATGTCTTCGATATACAGACCTATCGCTTCCTTTATGTTGGCGATGGCTTTTCGAACGCTGTCGCCCTGCGATACGCAACCCGGCAGGGAAGGAACTTCGGCGACATATCCGAAATCTTCTCCTTTTCTGATAACAGCTTTGAATTTCATATCGCGCTCCGTTTTCTATTATTATACCGCCGTTCAAATGCTTTTTTTCATAAGTTTGCAGTGAAACTATTTTAACATAGGATTATCTTCGCTCCATTGCAATCGCAAAAGCAAGATTGAAGAGATTAGGAAAGGGGTTTGGGGAACAACCCTTTTTAGCAACCCGAATCCATCATCAGGATTCGGGAGCGATTGTTTAGCGCGGATAAAACGCGGAACTCAAGGCGCGTTTTTTGAATTAGGGGCGGGGTTGCCCCGCCCCTAATTGTCGTAGTTATTGGGCGCGGAAACCGCGCCCCTACTGAACAAAAAAATGCGGCGGCAACGAAGCGGTTCGCCGCTATGAAAATCGTCACGGCTCGTCGGCTCCATCGACGAATCCGGGTTCAAAAGTTTCTCTTTGGCCGCCGGGGCGCTTTTAAGGGAAAGCTGTTATTGTCAGTTTAGAGGCTCATTGATTTTCGAGTCTTCGAGCATTTGTCGCAAGCGGGCGTCGAGCGCGGATAGCCTGCCGCCGGAAATCGCCCTCATTTCTTTCAGAGCCGCCTCGGCCTGTTCGCGCTGTCCCAGAATGATGAGGCCGCCGATGAGAGAGGCCCACGCGGTTTCGTCCGCAGGGTCGGCCTCCACAGCCCTTTTCTCCGTTTTCAGGCGAATGATGAACGCCTGTTCGCCAAGTTCTTTGCTCACAGAGAGGTTCATGCGTTTCGCGGTCTCGCGCGCCTGCGGCAGCCTGTCGGAGTCGAGTTGAATCAGTATGAGATTCGTCCACGCGTTCATGAGGTCGGGGTCGGCGGCCACCGCGGCGTCGTAGTATTTCTCGGCGGACTCGATGTTTCCGGCGCGGTGGGCGGCGACGCCGGCGTTGTAGAGCGCGGGCGCGTTGTGAGGATTTCGGTCGAGCGCGGATTCGAGGATTCTCGCGGCCTCCGCCACCCTGCCCGTCTCGAGCAAAAACGAGCTGAAGTTCAGAGCGGTGAACGCCGATCGCGGGTCTATCTCGAGCGCGGCGCGGAACATCTTTTCGGCCTCGTCTATCTTGCGCGTCCGCGACTTGAGGTTTGCGTAGTTGTTGAGAATCACTATCGAATCGGGCCGTTTTTTCAGCAGGCGGGAGTATATCTCGTCGGCTTGGGCAAGTTCGCCGTTGAGGCGGGCAATGTTCGCGAGGCCCAATTCGGCCTCGACGAAACCGGGGCGTTTATCCAGCGCGCGCTGGTAGTAAACCGAAGCTGACTGGAGTTCCCCGCCTGCCGCCATTAGGCCGCCGATGCGCGCGATGGTCTCCGCGCACGAGCCGCACATGGCGACCGCCTGATGATACTTTTCGAGGGCCTCGTTTCTGAATCCCCACTGCTCCAGCGCGGCGGCGGCGAGCGTCCTTATCCTCGCCGATTCCGGAAAGTCGTCCGCCGCTTCCTGAACCAAGTTGAATCCCGCGCCTGTGGAGCCTTGCGCGAACTTGCATTCGGCGGCGCGCAATTTCAGAAGCGGCCCTGCCGCCCGCGTGTCGTAGTCTTTCCCGGCGGTCGTTTCAGGCGTGAATCCGCTCGCGGCGGGGTCCCACCCGTCCGCGTCGCAGCCCGAAACGTCAGAAATGAAGAAGAACGGGCCGCGCTGTTTCATCGGAAACGCCGCTCCGTCCATAAGCCTTCTTGCGTCGAAAGCCTGAGGCCGTCGGAGCCTGTCGTCGCCCGCGATTTGATCGACCGCCGCATCCGCGCCCCCAGCCGGCCCCTCAAGCCGTCCGGCGAAATAACCTCCCGAAGCGTCTATCGTCTCTATGTCAGCCCGCAGGTTCCGCGAGCGCGACACATACGCCTCGGGCAGCGCGAACTGCGGGCCTTGCGTGAAATGCGCCGCGTCCCTCGGAAGCCTTTTTATGAAATCGAGCGCAAGCGATTCCGTACTCGTCTCTTTTTTCATGTCCACCGAGCGGAAGTTGGCCGACAGAGGCGACGCGATGGTTGCGAGAAGGACGAACGCCGCGACCGGCGCAAGCGCCCTCGCCCGCGTCGCCGATATCCTCCTGACTATCCCGTCCGCCCCGACCGCCGCAAAAAGCGCGAAAACGGCGAACGCGCCTATGTGCTGCGCCCTCAGTTCCCCAGCCGTCGATTCGTCTCCGCTGAAAGAGAAAAAGAAGACCGCGCCCGCCGTCAGAGCGGCAGCCGCCCACGCGAGAGCCGCCGCGCGGCGGGGCCTTTCCGACACCGCCAGCGCGAATCCTATCAGCCCCAGAAGGATATGCGCGGATATGAACTCAAACTGAAAACCGTGAGCGAAATCGGCCAGACGTCCGGCGAATTCGGTCGCGTCGAAAGCCAGCCTGTTCGCGGGGTCGATCAGGCGCGCGCCCCGCATGTATTCCAGAAAAAGTTCCGGCGTCCGCGGGTTGCCCCAATTTACAAATGGAGAAGAAGCCGCGCGCAGCGCGATGAACGCCGGCATCGCCGCGACGGAAGCGACCGCGAACGCGGAGACAGCGAGCGCGGACAGCCTGCGCGGCAGCCTCCCGACCGACAGCGCGGCTACCGCGACTATCGGCATCAGCGCCACGGCTAAAAGCCACCCGTTCAACGCGGCAAGCGCGGCCGCCAATGCCGCCGCCGCAACCGCTCTGACCCCTTTTGCGCCGACCCCGGAAATCGCGGCTAGAAACAACGCCACAAGCAGAAAATCCAGCGTGTGACGGTCCGCGATCAACGACCGCGACCACAATGTCGGGGCCAACGCGCAGGCGGCGGCTCCGAAAGCTGACGCGAACCGGGATGCCCCGAAACCGCGCGCCGCAAAAAACAGCGCCGCGACTCCACCGCCGCCTAACACTGCCGACATTACATTCAACTTGAACGCTGGGTCCCCGAACGGCAAAATCTGGAACAGCGTCCCCAACTGCGCGTACAGAGGAAACCCCGGCGGATGCGCCGCCCCGGCCCCCGCCGCCGCAAGCGCGAACGCCCCGGAATTGCCGAACGTCACTGTCGGCGCCATCGTCGCCAGATAAAGCGCGAAACAGGACACAAACAGGAGCGCCGCGAGCGCCGCGTCCTTCTTCGCGCCGTTTATTCTAAGCATCCCTCAGGAGACCGGTCCTTTCTTGAACAGCGAAGACGCCAGAGTTATCATTCCCGATCCTTTCTGGCGCGACCTGCGCAACGACGCGGACGCGAGGCTCAGCAGCCCGCCCGCCTCCCGCGCGTCGTACGGGTAGCACGATATGCCGAAACTATAGCTGAACTGGAACCGGTTGTCCGGCCCGAAACTTGTTTTCTCAAGGTTCTTCCGCATCCTCATTATTGGCACGAGCGAGTTCTTCGCGTCCGCCTCGGTGAGCAACATCATGAACTGCGTGTCGCTGTACCTGCACAGCAGGTCGGTGTTTCTGAACGCGTCCTTAAGTCTAGCTGCGAGCCGGGCGAGCGCTTTGCGGGTCTCCTGCTCCCCGTACACCTTCGAAAAATCCGGCATGTCCTCTATCTCCATCAACGCAAGCGAGAACACCTGATTTTTCCGTTGCGCCCGCGCGACTTCCTCCTCCAGCCTCGCCCGGAAATACCTGAAATTCTTCAGCCCCGTCACTGTGTCCGTTATGGTGTGCGACTGGAGCTTCTCTTCCAGTTCCCTGATCTTCTTTTCAAGCTCCGAGGCCGCCTTCTCCTGATCGAGGTACATCATTTTGTACTTCTCTTCCTGTGACACCCGGAACCTCTGCACCGACACCGCCCAGACCGCCATCACTATCGCCGCCCACATGAACGCCTGATACAACGTCCCTTGCTGAGCGAAGCTCGCAAACGCGACGATGCCCGCCGCGAGGGCCACAGACACCGCAAGCGACAGGTCTGGGGCAAACCTGTACACCGCCGACACCGCAAGCAGCGGGATGAAATAGACCGCCCATGAATTCAGCCCGCCGAGGAACCACACGCACGCGCCGACCGCCGCCGCGTCTATGATGAAAAACAGCCACGCCCCGGCGGCCCACCTCTCCGGAATAAACAAAGACAGCGCCACCGCAGCCATCGTCGCGGCCAGCGCCAAAATCGACGTCTCAAACCTCGCCGCTGGGTTGCCCAGCGCCCCGATAAACGCCAGATACACCAGAACCATGCCGAAACACGCCCGGACTAGCCCGACCGTCATTTCTCTTTTGTTTAGGCGCTCTTCCAATATATCGTCCCGTTGACATGCGTATAGGGATTGTTCTAATATTAAACGGCGTGCGGATGGTGTCAAGCTTTTTAAGCTCTCGACCGGCGCTTTCCCATAGTCTTCACAGGAGTTCTATTATATGGCAAACGGCGACAATCAAGGCCTTTTCAAGCTAAGCTACGAAGCTCAGGGCGTTAAAATCGCCTTCTCGCCAGACAGCTTCAACGACACCGCGGCCGCTTTCACCGCCGCAAAAGAGACCCTCCTCGACAAACGCGTCGATCAGGTCGACTTCGGCGCGATCGAAAACGCCCTCAACAGCAAAAACACCGAGCCTTTCGTCGTCGCCCCCCCACAGCCCGAAGCCGTCAACGGCACAGTTACTGCCAAACTGAATGAATTGAAAGACAAAGTCCTCATAAAAATCGACCCCCCCATGGGCAGAGGCAAAAAAGCCGAGATCAAAGACGTCATGGAAGCCGTCAAAACCGCCGGCGCCGCAACCTTCTTCCTCGACCTAGAAAAAATCGAGAACATTATTTCTTCCATAAGATTCAGAGATTTCATAGAAGTCGGCGAGATGCGCCACGGCAGGTTCGACATCAACATCTCCAAAGACTCCACCCAAGCCCTCATCAAACTCCAGCCTCCCTTCGGCGGCAACCCCATCGATAAAAGCGACATTCTTTCCTACCTCAAAAGAAACGAAATCACCACCGGCATCATGATGGACGCCATAGACAAAATCATCAAAGAGGGCCTCTACAATCAGGACCTCGTCATCGCCAAAGGCCAGCGGCCCGAAGACGGACAGGACGGCGAGATAGAATACTTCTTCGACATCAACGCCGGAAAACCGAAACCAAAAGTCGACGAGGAAGGCGAAGTCGATTTCAAAGAACTCAACCTGTTCCACAAATGCAAAGCGGGCGACCCCCTCGCAAGGAAAAAACCCGCCACCCCCGGAAGACCGGGAATCACTATCTACGGCGCGCCCATCGCTCAGCGCGCCGGACGCGACATCCCCACCCCCATCGGCCTCAACACCAAACCCGCCCCCTCCGATCCCAACCTCATCCTCGCCGCCGTTGACGGCCAGCCCAAACTCACAAGCAACAAAGTGAACGTCATCCCCGTCGTCGAGATTCCCGGCGACGTCGACTACTCAACAGGCAACATCGACTTCACCGGCTCGGTGCATGTTCGCGGCAGCGTCCTGTCCGGATTCACCATCCGCGCCATGGGCGATATCCAGATCGGCGGCAGCGTCGAAATCTGCACCATCGAGTGCGGCGGCAACATGATCGTCAAACAGGGAATCCTCGGACAAGACAAAGCCCTCATCGTCTGCCGCGGCAACCTCACCGCCAAGTTCATCGACAAAGCCACCATCTACGCCGACGGCGACGTCTATGTCGACGAATCCATCATGTACTCCAAAATCAGCAGCTCCGGAAAAGTCGTCCTCTCCGGAAAAAAAGGCTTCATCATGGGCGGCGTCACCCGCGCCGCAAAAAGCGTCTCCTGCAACCAAGTCGGCACTCCCACCCAGACCCCCACCTTCATCGAAGTCGGCGGCAGCCCCACCCTCCGCGAAGAACTCGACAAAATGCAGAACGAAATTAAAGACGCCGAAAAACAAGTCGAGATGCAGAGCAAATCCCTCGAAAGCTCCGAAAAACGCAAACATTGCTCCCCCGAACAGATAACAGACGAACAGCAGCAGCGCATCCTCCTCATGTCCCGCGACCGCTTCGCCCTCCTCGCAAAACTCCGCGCCTTCAAGGAAAAAAAGGAAGACCTCGAAGAAAAACTCGTCAGACTAAAAAGCGCCGGACTCAAAGTCCACGTCAGAAAAAAAGTCATGCCCGGCGTCAAAATCACCATCAAAAACGCCTCGTGGCTCTCCGCAGACTCCCTCGACTTCGCCACCTTCAGAGAATACGACGGCGAAATCGAGTTCGGCCCCTACGAAGCCGAAGCGGACAAATAACCCGTCTGTTAACTAAACCGTTTTTTCTCTGCAATCTTTCCTTTTCTTTTGCCACCTCTCTTGCCTGATTGTGTCTATTTTCAGTTGATTCTACCCGGAAGAATTTGAACCCGAATCCGCCATTAGGATTCGGACGCGATTGTTCAGAGCGGATGAAACGCGAGACGCAAGGCGCGTTTTTGCAGCAGGGGCGGGGTTGCCCCGCCCCAAATTATCGTAGTTATTGGGCGCGGAAACCGCGCCCCTACTGAACAAAAAATGTGGCGTCAACGAAGCTGTTCGCCGCTATGAAAATCGCCCCCGGTTCGCTGGCTATATCGGCGAATCCGGGATGAACAAGCTTCCTTTGATAATCCTTTCCCAATTCTTTTCACATGAGCGCGGCGGAGCGCAGGCGCGAACGCGCCTGCTTCGCCGCGCGCATCGAAATATTTTGAAAGGGATTTTAAGGGAAAACTTTTTCAAAAGTTTTCCCTTAACAGCATTAAAGCGCCCCGGCGGTTCAAGGAAACTTTGAAAAGTTTCCTTGAAAATCCATTTCCTTGCGCGTCGGGAAGGGACGTTACCGCGTCCCTTCCCGACGCTCCTTTGAAATCATTTATAAATAAGATTCCGCTGAAAACCCCTTTTCCAATATCTTTTCACATGATACGCGCCAAAGGCAGAAGCGAAGCTCTGCCTTTGGCGCTAACATGAAATATTTTGAAAGGGATTTTAAGGGAAAACTTTTTCAAAAGTTTTCCCTTAACTCCCCTCTTCTCCTCCCTTTTCCCCCACCTCTAAAACGCCTTAAATATCGCCTTTTTTCTTTCGGCCCTTGAAGAAAAACTTGCCGCCCTTTTCAGTTTCGGCGGACTCGATTGCGGGCGGCGCGGGCGAGGCGGACTTCTTAGGCTCCGCCTTGCCGTAAATGTCCCCCACAGTCTTCTTTCGGAGATCGTCTTTCAGCTTTTCTGCCTCGCGTTTCGCGCGCACGTACAACTCCCTGAACCTCGCTGCCTCCTCGTCCCTTTTCCTCAACTCCTCGTCCCTTTTTCGCAACTCATCCTTGAGGCCGCCGATGGTCGATGCCGGAGGCGCGATTGCGGCCGGTTCCAGAATCGGAGCCGCCGGGGGCGCCACCACTGCCGGCTCCGCCGCCGGCGCGGGATTTATCTCTATATCCGGACGCCTCGGCTCCGGCGCCCGCAACGTCGGCTTCGCCGCCCCGCCCTGCCCCGACATCTTTTCGAGCCGGGACGCGACCTCTCCCGGTATGTAATATATCGCACCCTGCGTCCTCTCCAGCATATCCAGCGCCTTCGCCATCCCGTCCTGTCCCTCTTTCAGCATTCTCAGCGCCGACTCGTTGAAACTATATGTCATCTTTCGCGTCTGTTTGATATCGTCGGCGGCAGGCGCCAGCTTCTCCACTATTTCCCTTATCCTTATCAATTCATTCGCCAGCGTCGTCACGATGAACTCCTGCCTCTGCGCCTGCTCGGACAACTTGGCCACCGCCCTATCCATCTTCTCGATGAAGATGTTCGCCTCTTCCTCGCTCACCGCCGCCCTCTTCACAAGCTCATCCGGATTCATAGGAAAAATGTCCGCCAGCTCGCTCTCGGTGTCCTCCCAAGAAAGATGCCGGTCCACCCTCCGCTCCCGGATGGCCTTGAACACCTCCTCGGCCTCCGCCCTGTACCTCTTCTCGCGCCCCGACCCCACATACGGTATGAACTGCGGATACGCGTCCCTGTACTTCCTGAGCGTGCTCTCCGGAAGATTCAACCTCTGCGCTATGTCTTTAAGTGTGAATAAATCCATTCCGCCGGACATCTCCATTACTCTCCGTTCGCGCGCCCCGGCCCGCATCTTTCCAGCCTGCCAGACCTCGCGCGCCTATATTCCGAATGTCATTTATTATAACCGAACAATAATCCCCGTTTCATCTCCAACCCATATTTCCCGCCCTGCCTTCGTTTCTTCTTTCTTCTTATCTTCGCGCCTTTGCGGTTAAAAGCGCCCGCCGCACGCTTTCGCTATTCAGCAACACACCAGCGACGTCCTCCCCAACCCCCCTGCTTCCCACCTCTTCCACACCGCTATCGCGATATGATTCGACCCTTTCGGATTCAATATCCCCCACGGCAGATAAAACCTCTTTTGCGGCCCCTTCTCATGCCAGTAACGCCCCATCAGATACCCGTTCACATAGATATTCGCCTTGCTGAACGCCTCCAGAATCTCCAAAGACACAGGCGCAGGTTCCGCCTCGTCAATATTCAAGTTAAATGTCGTTTCATACAACGCAACGCCTTCATTTTCGGGTTCCCAAAAATGCGGCAACGCTATCTTCTCTTTCGGTTTACAACAACTGAAAGACTTCTTAGGCAGAACCGGGCAAAGCCCCTCCTCCCCCTCAAGCAGCCCTCCTCGATACCTCCACGCCACCTTTGCCCCTATACACTTGAGCGACACTATTCCTCGCGGGTTGCGCGCGTCGTTCTCGAAATCCTTGTTGTGGCCCAGACTCTCCACCACTATCACGATGACATTCTTTCCGCCCTGTTGATATTCGTGATGTATCGGTATATCGAACGTCTCCGGCACATCGTTGCCCACCCCGGAAGTGTTCCTGAAATTGTCCCTCGTCGCGGCCAGCTTGCCGTTCACATATACCGTGAAACAATGCCTCGCGTCTATCACTATCTTCGACAACCGCCCCTTGTACGTCCCTCTGAACCAGCAGTATCCATAATGAATCCCCAGCGCGTCCATGTCCAGCCTCTTGCGCCCGTCCAACTGCTGCCACCCCGAATCGTCATACGCCAGATCAAGCTGCGGCGACGCCCCCGTCACCGTCCACTTCTCCAGCGCCGGCAGTTCCAACCTCGCCGGTTCCCGAACCGGAATCGTCCCAACATCGAACGGCTCCACCCTTTTCACCACTCTCCCCGCATGATCCGTCACGATAATCTTCATCTCCGCCCGCCCAAGCTTGAAATAATCATCGCAACCCGACACCTTCACGCGCGCCTCCGGGCCTCCTGTATTGCGAATGAATATATATTTATATTTTTTGGATTTCCGAACCTTGCAGAAAATCCTCGCCGGCCGATGCTCTACTCCTTCCACAGTCTCCGTTTCGAGGAAATCCTCGCCCAGCGCGGTCACTTCATCTATCAGCCATTTCACGACATGCCACCGCTCCGTTGCCTGCCCGCATTCCGATATCGGAGCCGCCATGTCGTGCGACGTATAAACATCCGGGCTGCCCAGATATCCCCATGTGACCCCACCCGCGAATAGAAAATAGTTAATCAACGTCGCCCGCTGGGCCAGAACCGACTTCGTGGCCAAATCCAACTGGTCCGTCCCAAGCAACGCCCTTACGCTGTCGTATCCCGGACCGCCCCACGAATCGAACCAGCTCGACTGAAATTCGGCGGCGAAGATAGGCTCGTCCCTCTTAAACGCCTCATGCCCCTCCTCGACAATATCCGTCTTCGCGAATATATGCCTCTTGTCCCTCCAATCGGAATAAAAATCGTTTATCGGATAGTCGTCTATAGCCATCATATCGACATCCGTCTGCCTCTCTCCGCAACTCAGTATGTCATTGTGAAAAATTGGAACCTTTATGCCCATTTCCCTCGACCACTCGCACAGCTTCGCGATATACGGATTCGACTCCGAGTTTTCCGACGTCTGGCGCGACAGTTTGGGCAAAATCTTGTAATTCAAGAAATTGAACGCGTCCGAATTCGCCAGCTTGAACAACAACGAAGAATCGTATTTCCTTATCTGCGTCACAATTGTCGACATCGGCCCCTTCAGATGCGGCAGCAGGTTGAACTCGTTCTCAGCCTGAAAAAGTATAAGGTTCTTCCTGCGCGCTATCCTCGGCGTTATCCTTTCCCACCATTCCCTGACATATTGCATGTAGATTTCGTCATAAACCACTTTCCCGTCCGCCCGGCAGCGCAGAACAGGAGCCGGCTTTGCCAGCAACCACGCGGGCAACCCCCCGGCGTCTATCTCAGAACATATATACGGCCCCGGCCGCGCGATCAGGTATAACCCCGCTTCCTCGACCTCGTCCATCAGCCTTTCAACATCCCTGTTCCCCGTGAAATCGTACTTTCCCTCCTTTTCGCTGTGATAGTTCCACGGAAAGTACACATCCACCGCGTTCAGCCCCGCATCCTTCATCAGCTTGAGAATCTTCTTCCACTGCCCCGTCTCCGGCAACCTGTAATAATGAAGCGCTCCGCTCCAGATGAAAACCCTCTTACCGTCTATCTTTAAACTGTATCTGTCTTTGGTTACCTTCATCGCGCCGTCCTCCATGCCGCAAAAATTATGTTTTCAAAATATTGTGTTTTTCAGTACCACAAAATAATACTATATCCATCCGCGCTTGTCTTTGCGTTGTGAATTTTATTTTTTGTGTTTTTCAAACAATTAAAAACACGCCTTCGCGTTTCTTGTTTGACCGCTCGTTTGCGATAATCAAAATGCGTCGCATTTCATAGTTTTTACAGTTTTTGTGTGCTTAAGACCCTTTTGCCGCATATACGGCCCACTGCGGTTCCATGCTTCAAAAATTGGGATTGTACAGGTTTTTTGTACAGAACTTTAACACGCGGTTTTTTGTAAATAAACATGCCTTTTTGTGGAAATGTTGAAAAGTTGTGTATAAACCGGCGCTGTTGAGACGCATTTTCAACATTTTTTCGTTTTTATCAGCAATAAAATCATTTTCACGGTGGTTTGTGCGTCATTATGCCCACAAGTTTTCAACATCCCCGGGATTATTTTTTTTCAGGGTCAAAGCGCTCCGTGTTTTACTTCGCCGATTTTGCGAAACAAGATGCTCTACCCCCTTTTTCGGTTCTGAGAAAAACACAAACACACCACCGATCCCTGCTGGCTTTCCATGTTCTTCATTGTGCTTTTTTGTGGAAACCGAATATGCCTAACTACACAAAACTCGCCTTCATTTACTATATCCATTTAAACAACTTATTATTTGGGATTACCTATAAATTATTGCTGTTTTCGCTCTTGCACAAAAGAAAATATTTCCTGATTACACGAATACTCAGCCAGTGAAAACGCACGATTTGGAGAGGGCGATTCTTCGCCACTCCGTAAACAGGCTATTTATCGCCTCTGTTTGAAGCGACTGAAGTCGCTTCTATAGCAACCCGATTCCGTCATTAGGATTCGGGAGCGATTGTTTAGAGCGGATGAAATGCTAGGCGCAAGGCGCATTTTTGCAGTGAATAGAACTTATGGTTCATGAACAAAACAATGTGGCGGCAACGAAGCAGTTCGCCGCTATGAAAATCGCCCCGGTTCGTCGGCTCTATCGACGAATCCGGGATTAAAGCGGCGATGAATCGCCGCGCTCTAAATTTCGACTTCGTGCGCTAAATACTCCTTAAAACAAATATGCTGGCTGGACTTACAACGTTTCTTTAGTAATCAGGAAACATTCTGCTCACCTATTTTGTGTGACACCAGTGCGTCTTAATTTGTTTTGTATGATGCATTATGATGCTTACTGGATTTGTATGCTATAATTTTGATGCTTCAAATGCTTTGTGCCTTTGGCTCTCTGCTATAAGTTGAAATTCTAGTTTCATCAGGTATTTAACGTCTTTATGAATTAAAGACGAATTCGAAATCCTGTGAGACTGGAGCCTCACAAAAAAGCGCAAGAGAACCTGCTGTAACAAAAACAAAGCGCTTTTCCGCTAACTCACGGAAAAACTCGCAGAGTCGGATTCCTGACGCTTCATTTTCAATTCTTTATCAACTGTGGTATTTTGAAGGCGTAAATCAGTTTGTGTTTTTGCGTGAACTTCATGTCCAATACTAGGCGCGAACGCGCAAGCGCGCAAATATTCATGATTTGCATTGTCAATAAAGGTTTTTTTGGCGCGCGCCTGTTTTATTTGTTCTGCACGCTGTACGTCAGGTAATAAGAGCGGTCTTTGGGCGCATTTGAGCCTGTGGCAGTCTGCATAACAGTGAATCCGATAGACGAGAGACGGCCTGTTTGCCGGGTAAGTCCGGCCCCGATTTTCACTTTGTCCTTGTTGAGATAGGAAAATGAACTAACCTGTGTCGGCGCTGTTCCAAGAGCCGTATGAGAGGTAGAATAACCATCCGTGCAGGAAATGCGGGTGACAAGCGCCCGGGCCAGCCACACGTCCGCAAACACCCGGCCGATCTCTAGGTCCACTTCCACTTCGTCCGGCGTAGAGCCTGTCCGAACCCTGTATATCGCGTCCGCCGAATAATAGAAATTTCTTTCCCTGTAATATTCGCCGAAGGAAGCTCCCGCCTCTACGTCGAAAGAGCCGTCCCCGGGCGAATTGAGATACTGTTCGTCATAGCTTCCGGGTATTCGGACGCCCGCCATGAGCGCTATGGCCGAATGCTTGTTGTGTATCTGTTTTTTGTATCTCACGTTCAGGTCGGAAATCCCTCTAATCCTGTGTTGCGTCACTCCGGGGATGGGATCCCGGGAAGATGTTATGGAGTATCCGGCAAGCACGCTGATATCCGATTTGTTTCCTAGCCCGGCGTTGTAATAGGCAAGGAACTCGAGCCTGCGCGCATGGTCGTCAAGGTCTTTCTCGTTGCCTTCGGCATTTAGAAAGGTGTTGAAATGCGTGTAAGCGGTGGTGAGAGCGAACTGAGAGCGGCCTTTTTCCTGAACCCACGGGCCAGCGGCGGCTGCTGAGCTGATAGCCGCTACGAAAATGAGCGCGGAGATGACTTTTTTCATGGCGCCTCCATTAGAACCCTAATCGCGGCGGGCGTTTTTTGCCGCAACCGCTGATGAAAAATAATACACAAAAAAAATATTCCGGGCAATAAGGCGGAGATAAAGCGCGGACCGACCGAATACTTTTTTCAACCCGAATTCGTCGATAGAACCGACGAACCGGGGCGATTTTCATAGCGGCAAACTGCTTCGTTGCCGCCATATTTTTTTGTTCATGAACCCTATTTTCTATTCACTGCAAAAATGCGCCTTGCGCCTCGCATTTCATCCGCTCTGAACAATCGCTCCCGAATCCTAACGACGGATTCGGGTTCAAGCGCCTTCGGCGTCGCTCGCGGCGGAGATGAAAAAAGCTTCATAAAAACTCTTTATTTGCCAGCGTTTCCGCCTCGCTCATCCTTCGCAAACAACGAATGCCGCTATGATATGACAACATTAAACCGGCCCTCGGATTATGTTCGAAACTCATTGCTAAATGCGCGGCGATTTGTTATTATATCGTTCACCCTCGAAGGTTGTCACAAAGACATGAATCAGACAAGAAACAGGGCGCGCGACGGGGACACAGCGAGGGAAATGCTTTTGAGCGAGAGTCGGGTGTTGTAAAATGTCTCTGGACGATATCTGGAAAAAAACCGTCGATGCCCTCGAGTCGAAGCTTAACCACTCGGTTTACATGCTTCTCATAAAGCGGATCGTCCCTGTGTCTCTCGATGAAAACATCCTGTATCTGAAGATCCCCGGAACAATGAATATTAGCTATTTTGCGGAGCACAAGGGAACGATTGACGATACGGTTTCCGAAATACTAGGCATGGAAACGGATGTTGTGGCGATACAGGACGAAACGCCGGAAAGCGCGGCAGAAAAGGCCTCGCGAAAGCCGTCGGCCATGATTGAGAAGCAGTCCGACGCGCAACGCCCGCCCCGCCTAGGCGCCGCGCCACACCTCAATCCCAAATATACTTTTGAAAATTTTGTCAGAGGCTCGACCAACCAGATTGCATACGAAGCCGCCCGCGCCGCCGCCGAAGCTCCGGGCAACGTCTATAATCCTCTTTTCTTCTACGGCGGAGTCGGCATCGGAAAAACCCACCTTATGCAGGCTATCGGTCACTACATCGCCTCCACACACCCAAATCTTATTATTTCTTATAAAACGACAAACTGGTTTATTCACGAATATACCACCGCAATCCGCGAAAACCGAATGCATGATTTCCGAAATCACTACCACAGAATTGATGTTCTTCTGCTTGACGACATTCAATTCATTGAAGGAAAAGAATCAACTCAGGAAGAATTTCACCAGATATTCAATGATTTTTATGAACGAAAGAAGCAAGTCGTTTTGACATGCGATCGGCCGCCGAAAGAATTACCGAGAATTGCCGACAGACTGATTAGCCGCTTGAGTTGGGGCCTTGTCTGCGATATCCAACAACCCGATTTTGAAACCCGCGTTTCGATTATCAGAAACAAGCTTGATATCGAAGGCAATTATCTTCCTGAAGACATCATTAATTATATCGCCGAATATATCAGGACCGATATAAGGATGCTCGAAGGCGCGCTGAACAGGCTTTTCGCTTATTCCAAAGTGTCTGGCAAGGAAATAAGCCTCGAAAGCGCGGAAAAAATCATCAAGGATATCTCTCCAGATAGTAAAAAAGAGGCTGTTTCGGTGCAAAAGATTGTGAAGATAGTGGCAAACCACTACAACCTTGACGCGGCGGCTGTTCTCGGAAAAAGCAGAAAGAAAGAACTTGCTCTAGCCCGCTCTGTCGCTATGTATCTTGCTTATGATATAACAAAGCTTCCCCAGAGTTCCATTGGAAACGAGTTCTCCGGGCGAGACCATTCGACCGTCATTTATTCATTGGAAAAAATCAGGTCGGAGATGGAATCCGACCCGGAGTTCAAGAAAACCATACAATATTTAAAGGACAGAATAACCGGTTGAAAAGCCGTCAGTTGATGTTGAAATGAAAAGCGCCCTCACGCAACCTTGCGCAACACTTGGCGAAATACACCACATTAATGCACTTTTCATAAAATTATCAACACCTATTTTCAAAAGAATGCTCTTATATTAGAATATATTTTTAGTTTTACACAATTGCACTGCAATATTAATAATAATAAGTTAAAATATTTAAAAGAACTGACAAAGGAAAAAGCGGGTAAAGGAGTTAACAAGATGAAATTCTTCTGTTCGAGGGACAAGCTGATAAAGAACTTGCAGATAGCGCAGAGGGCTGTCGACGCTAAGAGCCAAGCCGCCGTCTTGAGAAATGTTCTCATGGACGCGTCTGGCGGGAAACTGAACCTTGTCGGGTACGACCACCGAATGGGGATCAGGACAAGCATCGACTGCCAGATCGACACTGAGGGCAGCATAACAGTACCCTGCGCGCTCCTGATTGACATTTTAGGTGTCATGCAGGAGGAACAGGTCTACTTCACCCTTGAAGACAGCTCAATGAAGGTGGAATGCGGAAGGTCGAAGTACAACCTTTCGTGCATTTCCGCCGACGACTTCCCTCCTTTCCCGAAGATCGAAGGAAAAGACACATTCGAGATGGAAGCGGGCGTTCTAGAGACGGGGATACGCCAGACGATATTTGCCACCAACCCGGACGACCACAGGGCTTTCATGGGCGGCGTCCTTCTCAACCTTGAAAAGAATGAAATAAAGTTCGTGTCCACAGACGGGCACAGACTGGCAATGAGAAAGTTCGACGTCCCCGGCGGCTCCCTGCCGACGCAGAAAGTGATAATTCCGACAAGAACGCTCAACGAGCTTCTCCGGATTCTGCCGGACGCGGGCGAGGAAAAAGTAAAAGTCACCGTCGACGTGAAATCAATATCCTTCACGCTGGACGGCGTGTTCGTCACCTCCCGGCTGGTCGAGGCGGAATATCCCAAGTTCGAAAAAGTCATCCCCACCCGCGCGGAAGGCCAGTGCAGAATCAACAGGACTCGCATGATGGGCTCCGTAAGAGGCGCTTCCATCATGGCCAGATCGAAGGAAAATAGGGACCTCATCGAGATAAACGTCACCGACGACAGCATAAAATTCACTTCCAGCACGCAGGACGTGGGCAGCGCGAGCGAAGAACTCGAAGTCGTCAAGAAGGGCAAAGACATCCGCGTCGCTTTCAACTCGAAATACATACTTGATTTCCTCGGCGCGGTGGAAGAGGACGAAGTGGTGTTCGACTACACCGAAGAGCTTGATCCCGGCCTTTTCCACACCGATATGCCCGGCTATACATACGTCCTGATGCCGATCAAGGTTTAATGGCGGCTGAAAAACGCCCACAACTCAAGAAGTTCGGGTCTGTTCTGGACTACATAAAAAAAGTCTACGGAATAGACGAGAAAATTGAGTTGCACGAAGCCGTCAAAGACTGGCAGAGCATAGCCGGCGCGGACTTGGCGAAACATTCCAAGCCGCTCTTCTTCCAGAATCGAATCCTCTACATCGGAATCGAAGGCTCCGCATGGGCGCAGGAAATCTCATTCCGCAAACGAATGATTATCGACGGGGTGAACAACCGCCTCGGCCGCCCCCATGTCAAAGATATCCGCACCCAATTGCTGGACGATAAAAACAACCGCCCGCCAGACCGGAAAACCAAAGGATAGTTAATTTCTAAAAACCAAAATAACAACAGAAGCGGTTTTCGCCTCCGGCAGTAGGAAAAAACCATTTAAACCCGAAAAAAAACAAAGATTGGGGAAAACCCTTTGAAAAGGGTTGTTCCCCAAACCCCATTCCCAAACTTTTCACGCTGGCGCCAAAGTCGTGGCTGCGCCTCCGCCTTTGGCGCTCATAATGGTAAAGGACGGGAAAAAAGGGGGGGGTAAAACAGGTTCCTGCTTCGGGAATGACGGCGCAAAAGAAATCAGAAATGACAAAATAAAACAAAATGGAAAATCTTGTCGCCGGGCGATTCGTGAATCGCCCCTACCGTGAATCGCCCCCTGCCCACGCATTGTCCCGCCCCCGTTTTTCAATCCCTACTCTTGCAAAGCATTGCCATGTCGCAACACAAAGCCGTCGCAACAATGGCCGGGGACGACATCACATTAGAATTGTAGGGGCAATTCATGAATTGCCCGCATTCCCCCCCGCCTCGCATACCTCGCCCTCTGTTCCCCAACCGCGGCGATTCATCGCCGCTTTGCCTTTCTGGGAATTCATTCACGGCCCGCCCCGCGCAGGACAAACAATGGATACAAGACACACCCGCCTACCCATCTCAACCCAAAGAGCAACAGGCGATTGACATTAAGACTGCCCGATATGATATAGTGGAGCCATGCCGAGAATAACAAGCATTCTGAAAGCGTTAATAGGCGACCGTTTCAAGTTGTTTGACATTGCCTGAGCAGCAGGAGACAAGCGGATGATTTTAAGAAACGCCTTATGTTTTTTATTTGTAGTAATTGTCGCTTTCTTCATTTCGTTTTTAGTCTACTATCTCGCGCTAATCATGCTGCTTGCGCTCAGATTGTATTGCGACATTGATTTATTTCATCTTAATATTATTACTTATTCATCGTATATTTCATTAATCGTTGCGGGTTATATTATTGGGAAGATGTTTTGCATAAGCCCCCTTCTTATTCTATTGTGTTATTATATAGCAACAAGATTGATATTTGTTTTGCTTTACAATCTAAAAATTGACAACATGCCAATATACTACGTATTGGCAGAATATCATTGGAGGAGATGGGGAACGGTCAACGGGTTGGATTTGCTTTTTCTTATGCTTGGCTACATATTGTTTGTGCTAGGCAAGAGGTCTGTTGTGAAGCGAGATCGGATATGAGAATGAAAAGGGATAAACAAAGATCGGTCATCTATATACCCGAAGAAACTTGCCACAAAAACGAGTTTCTGAGAATAGATTAAATTCAGGCAGAGTAAAATTTGACGCTTAATTCCCGGAGCGGCGAAAAGCGGGCACAGGCAGCCGCAGAAGACGCGTTGCCAGTCCCCGTTTTTGGCGCTAGAGTGAAAAGTTTGGGAAAAGGGGATTGGGGAAAGAACCCTTTTCAAAGGGTTTTTCCCCAAACGCTAGAGGCGAAAACTCATCCCCGACTCTTTCATCTTTAAATCGTTTTCCCGATAATTCGCGTTCAATCACATTTTCGAGTAGAGGAAGTCGGGCATGTGGCGAAGAGCGATGCCGACGGCGCGCCATTTTGGAGGGATGTAGGCGATGGATTTGCCGCGAGCGACGGCGTCAACGATGTGTGTGGCGGCGATTCTGGAGGAGCACAGCCAGAACATGCCTTTCTGGCCTTCTGTCAGAGGAGTGTCCACGAACCCGGGGCGGATGTCGGTGACGAAGATGGGGAGTTTTCTTTTGCGGGCGTTGAGGCGGAGCGATTCGAGGTAGACGCTGGCGAACGCCTTGGTTGCGGGGTAAGCGGGGTTGCCCGGCTCGCCCCGGAGCGCGATCACGGAGGACACGCCGGCGAGTTTTCCATAGCCCTGTTTAAGAAAATGCTTATAAGCAACGTTGCACATGGCGGCGAACCCCGTCACGTTGATGTCGATGGTTTCTTTCTCAGGCTCCCAGTCCAAATCCCTGTTGGGGCGGCCCGTGCCCGCGTTGATAACCGCGATGTCCATGCCGCCCATCTCGGCGATGAGGGCCTCGAACTCGGCCATCGCCCGCTCCGGGACGGATGCGTCGAACGTCCGCGTGTGGCATTCCCCGGACATGCAAGACCTGACGGTTTCGAGGTTGGAGCTGTTGCGCGCGGTGATGCCGACGACGCAGCCGCGACGGCTGAACTCGTCCGCGACGGCCGCGCCGATGCCTTGGCTGGCTCCTATTATCACGACTTTCTTTTTCTCGCTCATATCCGGGCGGTCTCCTTGTGGCGCGGCGGCGGTTCAGCCGGGCTGGCGTTTTGCCACTTCTTCCAGAAATCGTATCGCAAACAGCATAGCGCCCAGAAGGGCGGCGACGGCAAGAACGGCGCATCCCATCATGAAGAACCGCATCTTCCCGCCCAGTTCCGGGTCGGTCAGGATGGAGTGGCTCTTTTTGGTCGACACTCGTTTCTTGAGGGCGTCGAACTGGGCCTCGAAGTCCTTAAGGGCGCGCTCGGACGCCGGAGACGGAGGTTTCAGGTCGGCGTCCGCCGGTATTGTGGCGCGGGGGGCATCGCCGCTCGTTGCGGCTCCGCATCCCGGACAAAACCTGAATCCGGGAGACAATTCAGCTCCGCATTGTGAACAATATCCCGGGCCGGTCATTCCGCGGCGTCCTCTCTCATGGCTTAGGCTCGATTATACCGCCGGAGAGCGCGAGTGTAAAACAGGAAGGTTGAAGCAGGTTAAAGACGAAAGAATAAGAGAGAAGTTTTTCGCCTTCGGCGATTGGGGAAAAACCCTTTGAAAAGGGTTCTTTCCCCAAACCCCTTTTCCTAAACTTTTCAATTTATGTCGTCCTTGAGCGCAACGCAGAGGCGGTCGCGCGCTTGCCCGCCCGCCGCGCGCTGTGTACAATTCTCTCAAGAATTACCGGAGGATATGTCATGGACTGTCGAACGAGCTTAAAAACAGGCGCGGACATCACGTCCGCGATGAGGGCGCACCGGGTGGCGGACGCGATATCGGCGGGGGTGGAGCTTGGGGTGTTCGACGCGCTTGCCGCCGGCGGCATGTCCGCCGCGCAGACGGCCCGAAAGATAAAATGCTCCGCGCGCGGCTGCGAGATTCTCATGAACGCGCTCGCGGCGGTCGGGCTGTTGCGCAAAAAGGCGGACGCGTTCAGCCTGACTCCTCTTGCCAAAAAGCATCTTATGTCCGGCTCGCCGGCAACAATGGCGAGGATGATATCCCACTCGACGAACACGCGGCGGACATGGATCGACCTGCAGGAAGCGGTGAAGACGGGCAGGCCGATTCCCAAGACGCCGGAGCGGATGAAGAAATCGCGCGAGCGGCAGCAGGACGATTTCATACTGGCGATGCGGGACATGTCGCGCGGCCCGGCGGTCGATCTGGCGGCGGCGCTCGACCTCTCCCGCGTCGAAAACGTCCTCGATGTCGGCGGCGGGCCCGGCTCTTTCCTCTTCGCCATGATCCGGCGCAAACCCTCCATCCGGGGCGTCATATTCGACCTGCCGCAGACCATCTCCATCGCCGACCGCCTCATCACACAGGAAGGCTTCTCCGACTCCGTCGGCACGATGTCCGGCGACTACAATGTCGACGACTTCGGCGACGGCCTGTTCGACCTCGTCCTGATGTCCAGCATAATCCACATAAACTCGCCCGCGCAGAACAGGAAGCTGATTAAGAAGGGGTTCCGCGCGCTGCGCCCCGGCGGCTCGCTCGTCGTTCGCGACTTCATGCTGGACGACACGAAAACGGCCCCTGTGGACTCCGCGCTTTTTTCGGTGAACATGCTGGTCAACACTGAGGGCGGGGCCTCGTATTCGACGTCGGAGATACGCTCTTGGTTCGCGGGCGCGGGCTTCGAGCGCGTCAGATATTTCGAGCTGCCACAGCGCGCGGACATCTGCGTCGGCTTCCGCCCGGCGGCGAAGAAGTCGGCAAACCCGAAGAAAAAACGATAGCGGCGAAGGGCCGTCCCGAACCGGACGACGGCCCCCTCCCGCCGAAGGAGCGGTTATGAAGGAAAAAATTCTGGCGGACTTCCACCGCAAGCGCGCCGGGCGCGTCATCGAAAATATGAAACGCAGGAACATAGACGGCGCGTACTTCCCGGACAGGCGCGGGGCGATCTCGCACATCTGCGGGCTGATCCCCGCCGGGGCCACCGTCGGGCTGGGCGGCTCCGTCACCATCGTCGAGTCCGGGCTGGTCGACGCCCTTCGCGGGCTGGACGCCAAGTTGCTGGACCGCTACAAAGACGGCGTCTCCCCCGAAGAGGTCTTCGAGATGCGCCGCCGCGGCATGACCGCCGACGTCTTCATAGCGAGCTGCAACGCCATTTCATACGACGGCAGGCTCGTCAATCAGGACGGCCTCGGCAACCGTGTGGGCGGCATTATCTTCGGCCCGGAAAAAGTCATCCTGATGGCGGGCATGAATAAGCTCGTTCCCACCGTCGAGGACGGCGCGCGCCGCATCAAGGAATACGTCGCTCCGCTGAACAGCGTGCGTTTCGGCGCGGACACGCCGTGCGCGCGAACCGGGTTCTGCGACGACGCGGCGTGTTTTCCGCCGTCGAGAATCTGCAACCAGTTGACGGTCATCGAGGCGAGCGCGGCCCCCGGCCGCATCACTGTCGTTCTCGTAGGCGAGGAACTCGGATTCTGACTGTCCGCCCATCCCTCTCATAGGAGGCTTGCTTAATGGCAACCACCAAGAAAATCAAAACGATAGGCGTCCTCACCGGCGGCGGAGACTGCCCCGGCCTAAACGCGGTCATCCGCGCCGTCGTGAAAACAGCCTACACTCATTACGGCATGGAAGTCCTCGGCATCCGGGACGGCTTCGAGGGCCTCATCCACGGCAAACAACACATCATGAAACTCACTCCGGACGCCGTGCGCGGCATACTCCCGCGCGGCGGAACCATCCTCGGCACCACCAACAGGGGAAACCCCTTCGCGTTCGTCCCCGCAGGCTCCAAAGCCAAACCGAAAAACATGTCCCGCGCCGCCATCGCGAACTTCAAGGACCTCGGCCTCGACGCCCTAGTCGTTATCGGCGGCGACGGCTCTCTAGGCATCGGCCTCGACTTCTTCAAACTCGGACTCCCCGTCGTCGGCATCCCGAAAACCATAGACAACGACCTGTCCGCCACCGACTACACATTCGGGTTCAACACCGCTGTGAACACCGCCACCGAGGCCATAGACAAGCTGCACACCACCGCCGAAAGCCACCACCGCATCATGTTCCTCGAAGTGATGGGGCGCAACGCGGGCTGGATCGCGATGGAGTCCGGCATATCCGGCGGCGCGGATATCATCCTGATACCCGAAATCCCGTACGACATCAAGACGGTCTGCCGCAGAGTGGAAGCCCGCAGCCGGCACGGAAGGATGTTCAGCATCGCCGTGGTGGCCGAAGGAGCCAAACCGCTCGGCGGCAAAGAAGTGTACGCGGACGAAACCGCGCGGCGGCTCGGCGGCATCAGCCACTCCATCGCCCGCGACGTCGCGAAACTCACCGGACACGAAACCCGCGTCACCGTGCTCGGACACGTTCAGCGAGGCGGCTCCCCGTCCGCGTTCGACCGCCTGCTGGGAACCCGCTTCGGCGCGGCCGCCGTCAAACTCGTCGCCGACCGGCAATTCGGGCGCATGGTCTGCCTGCGCGGCATGAACATCGAGTCCGTCACCCTCGAACAGGCCACGGGCGTTCTCAAAACCGTCCCGCCGGACGGCGAACTCGTCCGCGCCGCCCGCGACGTCGGCATCACTCTCGGCGACCCCGCCCGCGACTGAGTCCAGCGCGCGCGACCGGGAGCGGAACGCCTTTGCGTTTTGCCTAACGGCGAATATTAAACATTGAAAGGAGCCGGTTTTGAGAGGAACGAAGTTCATCAAAACCGGCGCGCCGGGAGTTTTTTTCGGAAGGGGCGCGGGGAAACCTGTTTTTTGCAAAAAAATGGTTTCACCGCAAACACATGGAAAATTCTTAAAACATAATCATAATCAGCAAGCATAAGCGACGCGCGCGTTTTGCCAGCGGCGAAACTAAATTGAAAGAGGATTTGCGAAATGACTTTTCAGCACATTAAGATAGAGACGCGGGACGCAGTGGCCGTCGTCGTAATAGACAGGCACGAGAGACGCAACGCCCTCGCCGAGCAGACCATAACCGAACTCGGAATCGCGTTCGACCAGTTCGCCGCGGACCCCGCTGTGTCCGCCGTTGTCATCACCGGCGCGGGAGACAAAGCGTTCTGTATGGGGGCCGACCTCGAAGAAGGGTTCGACGCAGCCGGAGACGTCAAAAGCATCGTGCTTGCCGGACAGGCCGTGTTCCAGAAAATCGAGCGGTTCCCCAAGCCGGTGGTCGCGGCGGTTAACGGATACGCGCTCGGCGGCGGGTTCGAGCTGATGCTCGCGTGCGACATGTCAGTCGTCGCGGACAACGCCCCTCTCGGACAACCCGAATGCGGTCGCGGAGTCATCCCCGGCTGGGGCGGCACACAGAAAATCCCCCGCATCTGCGGCAAAAACGCCGCCCTAGAACTCTTGCTGCTCGGACACCGCATCCGGCCCGAAAAAGCCCTTGAACTCGGCCTTATCAACCGCGTCGCCCCTAAAGAAAAAGTCCTCGACGAAGCCGTCGCGCTCGCCGCCCGGCTCGGACGCCAGCCCGCCCACGCCGTCGCCCTCATCAAAGATGCCGTCTCTCGCGGACTAGAAACCTCCCTCCAAAACGGCCTTGCCATCGAAGCCGATAACTTCGCCCAAGCCTACGCTCATATAAGCGCGGCAGCAAAAGACGTCAAAGGCTGATTTATAAAATGAGCCTCCGGCGGCCAAAGAGAACCTTTTGAAAAAGGTTCTCTTTGGAATCTCTCTAAAACTTTTCGATGCGCGGCGGATGATGTCGCTGCGCGACTTCTCATCCGCCGCTCATGGGATAATAGTTTGTGAACAAGATTGTTTGAAGAAGCGCGGTCTGAACGAGAGTTATGCAAATGTAAAGTTGAACTTTGGATTTGCATAAAACGGGGCGCGCGAAAAGAAGCGGGAAGAAAATCACGGCAAAAAGCAAAGCGGCGATTCATGTCTGTACGGAGACATGGGCAACAAGTGTGAGGAGTGGCGAAAAGAGGGTACAGGCAGCCGCGAAAGCCGCGTTGCCAGTCCCCTTTTTTCACAATTGGCGGCGGGAATCGGTGGTTGCGCTCTGTGCGGGGGACGGGAATAAATTCCCTGAAAGGCAAAGCGGCGATGAATCGCCGCAGTCCAAAGCGCGCGAAATACGGCGCGCGGCATCAGAGTGAAAAGTTTGGGAAAGGGGTTTGGGGAACAACCCTTTTCAAAGGGTTTTCCCCAATCGCCAAGGGCGAAATGCGTTACCTCTGCTTTTCGTCTTTAACGGGTTTTCCCCAATCGCCAAGGGTTAAATGCTCTATCCCCAGCTTTTCGTTTTAACTCTTTGCCCCAATCGTTTTTTCATCATTTCGCTAATTTCTTGACATGCGGGGCGGGTGGTGATATGTTGCGCGGTGAAATGAATAGTTATGTTAGAGCAGAGAGGTTGGACGCGGCGCCGCCGATCGGCCCGGAGTACACTCGCGCGGAGCGGGCGTTCAGGGTATGGATGTTGATCAGCGCGTGGATGTACGCGTTGGCGGGACTGTTCTTTTTGGTTCTCGGCAGTGGAATAGCGCCGGCGGTCAATGCGTTATCCGCCAAGGTTTTTCCCGCCCTGCCCCTCTACCCGCTTCCGGCGGACGGGCCGGAAGGCAAATTCTGGCTCGCGCTCAGTCTTTCCATGATGGCGATGATAACTTGGATATGCCGCGCGGCATACCTCGACTTGCGCCGCAACGCCTTTCTTGTTCCGGTGTTGCTGCTGTCGAAGTTCTGTTCGTCCGCGTTCTATTTGGCGTTTTTCATAGGGAGCGGGCAGCTTGCGCACTTTGTGGGGTTCATGACGGACGGGCCGTTGTTTTTGTTTACGGCGGCGATGTGGTTTTTCGCGGCGCCCGGCCCGAGGCTGATCTCCCGCGATGAGGAGGACACTCTGGCGGCGATAGGCGACGCGTTGTTTCCTCCCGGCGGCGCGTTCGAGGCGGGCTTTTCCGATTTCAGGGAGGAATGTCTGGCGGACGCGCGCAAGATGTTCGCGGCGCAGGACCCGGTGTCGCGATTGGGTTGCCGCGTGATGATCCGGGCGCTCGACCTGTCTCCGATGTATATCCTGTTCAGGCCGGTCACGCTGCGCAGGCTGCCGAGGGAGCGGCGGATTGTGACGCTGCAGAAGGTGGAAAGCCACTGGCTGCCCGAAGTGCGGCTGCTGTTGTTCGCGGTGAAAATCCTTGCCGCCCTGCCCTTCTTCAACAGGGAAAGCGCGGCGCGCGCGGTCGGCTTCATCCGCGAGGAGGGTTGCGAATGACGGTCAGGCTGAGGGACAGCGGCGCGATAGTGGTCGGCACGGGCGCGGGCGGCGCGGTCGCGGCGGCGTCTCTGGCGCGCGCGGGCGTCGATGTGCTGATGCTCGAAGAGGGCCGCTTGTTCAGGCCGTCCGACCTCGGCGGCTTTGTGGACGCTATCTCGGATATGTATCTGAGCGGGGCCACCACAGTCGCGCTCGGCAGGCCCCCGGTGTCCATCACCGTCGGCCGCGCTGTCGGCGGAACCACCGCAATCAACTCTTCCACGTGTTTCAGGCCGCCGCGTGAAAAAGTGGCCGCGTGGGGCGGCCCGGATTACGAGGAGTTCGTTCCCCTGTTCGAAGAGATCGAGCGAAGGATAAACGCAAAGCCGGCGGACGTCGAGTTGCTGGGCGGCAACTGGCGCGTGCTCAAACGCGGCTGCGACGCGCTCGGCGTCGGAATCAGGCCGCTAGTCCACAATATCCGCGACTGCAAGATGCGCGGGCGCTGCGCGTTCGGTTGCCCCGAAGGAGCCAAACAGAGCATGGACGTCACATTCGTGCCGGACGCCGTCGACGCCGGGGCGACTCTGTTGACCGGACACAGCGTCAAACGGATCATCGTCGAAAACGGGCGCGCAGTCGGCGTCGCGGGAGTCGGCCCTGACGGCCCGTTCGAGGCGCGCGCCCGCTCCGTCGTCGTCGCTATGGGCGCGTTGCGCACTCCCGCCTTCCTGCTCAAACAAAAACTCGCCAATTCTTCCCGCCGCGTCGGAAAGGGTCTTCGCATCCATCCCGCCGGCCGCGTCGTCGCCGAAATGAACGAAATCGTCGACGGCCACATCGGAATCTCTCAGGGCGCTTTCATCGATAAATGGGCCTCGCGCGGCGTCACCCTCGAAGGCATCTTCCTCAACCCCGGCGTCATGACAACTTCGCTCCCCGGCGTCGGACACGAACTCAAAGACCTCGCCGCCGCCTACCGCCGCCTCTCCGCCTTCGGCGCTATGGTGTCCGACACTTCCTCCGGACGCGTCATCCCCGGCCACTTCGGATACCCCTTCAACGCTTTTTACCAACTCAACCTGCGCGACGCGCATAACCTCCGCTTCGCTGTCGCCCGCATAGCGGAAATCTACCTCGCCGCCGGAGCCAAACGCATCTTCACCGGATTCCACCCCGTCCCCGTCGTGAACAGCCCGGAATCATTGCGCAAACTCGAATCCGTCCGGCTCAAAGCCTCCGACCTCGAAGTAATGGCTTTCCACCCCCTCGGAACCTGCGCTATGGGCGCGGACCCGCGACGCTCCGTCGTCAACTTCGACCTCGAATCTCACGACGTAAAGGGCCTTTACGTCATGGACGCATCCGCCATCCCAGACTCCCTCGGCGTCAATCCACAGATAACCATCATGGCAATCGCAATGCGCGCCGCCCGCATCCTCGCCTCAAAACTTAAATAAACTCACCCCCCTGCCCCGCCTTCTCTCGCGCATGCCTCGGCCCTTCGGCATCACGCTAATTCGCCATTTGGGAGGGAATCCAGCTTCGGAAATTCTTCTCAGCACGAATAATATTTTGACTATTCAAATGAATTACAAATGTTGTCACAACCGACCGACTGTGAGCGCTACCGGATTTGGCGCGGAGGAACATTCTTTTGCAAAATGCTCTCGACCGAAAATCCGCAAAAAAACTTGCTATCAGTCAGCATATTAAAAATTCAGACTGATATTATGGCTATTCTGTTTTTGACGAGGTTGATTTCTTTGATGACTCCTATGATTTCCTTCCTGTCTCCGAAAAGATCATCAATCAAAATCCTGTCGCCTTCTATCTGAACTTTAGTGACAGATTCCATTATCTTCTCTTCAGACATGTCGGACAATACCTTAAAGGCTGTTGCTTCGCACATGATTAACCTCCTTCAAGATACATCTATTATAACCTATTCCTAAAATATTTCGATATACACAAACATGTTTTATCATGTAAAAACGCGATTTAGAATCCTTTCGCCGTATGAAATCGCAATCTCTCCAAAACTAACAATAAAAACATTGTAGAACAACACGACGCGCTTTGTGATTTACTCTGATATGCTATGATGCGCTATGACATATTCATTTTCAATCTTTTTATCCAGTGTGCGATCAAGTTAAAACGTGCTATATAATCGATAAACTGGTATATAGTGGAGATGGTGAAAAGATATAAATATCTGGATAGCGCTCATAAACTCGCTCTTGCCTATGCCGAAAGATCAGCAAAAACAATGCGTTAATTTGTACTGCGACGCCGCTCTGCCTTTGCTGGGAATTCATTTCCGGCTCCCACACAGGGAAGGAATGCCGATTCCTGCTGCCAATTGCGAAAAAAGGGGACTGGCAGCGCGCATCTTTGCGATGCCTGTCCCCTCTTTTCGCTACTCCGCACGATTGATACCCATGCTATGTCCGCACATTCATTGTTGCTTTGTTTTGCGTGGAACTAATATCCCGGCATGTTGGCATCGCTCGCGCTTGAAGCTGCAAATGTAAAGACCGGGGACATGGGTAACAGGTGTTCGGAAATATATGTAAGACTATAGCTGAGTGTGTATCTTACAAATTTATGCAGAGAATAATGTAATTCATCAGATGTGACAAAAAAGAGAGGCACACAATAACATTATAAAAAGCAAAGAAAACGACGTTCTAACAAACACGCATCAATGTGTTTTGTAACACACAGTTTTTAATACAAATATGTTCAATCTGTAATATTCAGTATTGTTGCGAAACATTCCGTTACCTTGCGCAGCATTAAATTGTCAATTATTCATTATTTGCTTTTATTTAGATAATATTTGCGTGTTTTGAGATTGTTATGCCGTAATTTAGTCAACGTCGAGAATTTCGGCAATACGGTTCAGATCTTCTTCGTCATAAAATTCTATCTCGATTTTTCCTATATTTCCTGTGCGAGTCAAGTGTACTTTTGTTCCCAGTATTTCCTGTAACCTCTCAATCAGCCGTATCTCATATTCAGCTTGTCGCCCGTTTCTTCCATTTTCTGAATTTTCACAAGACTTTGAAATAAGCTTTGAAAGCTCTTCGGCCTCCCGGACCGTCAAGCTTCTGCTGATAATTCGATTTAATGCCATTTCTCGTTTTTCAGGATCTTTGATCTGAAGAATCGCCCGCGCGTGTCCTTCAGTGATTTCCTTCTTGTTAATGGATTCGAGTATGTTTTCAGGAAGATCAAGAAGTCTGATTGTGTTCGCCACCGCAGATCTCGACATGCCCATGACTTGAGATATCTGGCTCTGCGTGAAGCAGAAGTCTTCGAGGAGTCTTTTAAAGCCGAGCGCTTTTTCGACAGGCGACATGTCTTCGCGGTGTAAATTTTCGATAAGCGCTATTTCGAGCATTTCAGCGTCTTTGCTGTTTCGGATAATCGCAGGAGCTTCTTTCAATCCGGCCTTCTGCGCGGCGCGGAATCTACGCTCGCCCGCAATCAGTTGATACCGACCGTTTTCGCTCTCCCTTAAAATCAAAGGCTCAAGTATCCCATGCTTCTCAATCGAACAACGCAGAGACTCTATAGCCTCAGCGTCGAAGTAAGTTCTCGGCTGGAACGGATTCGGGTCAATCAGGGCTATGTCGATATATTTGAGCATGATTTTAATCAATCTACGCTGTCCACTTCTTTGGACACCAAGCTATTCTCCATAGTATCGCCGCGCGGGATCCTCACGACTATCTCAAGATAGTCCTCAGTCTCTCTTTCTATAATGTCCGCTTTGCCTCCGGCGGACTTTATATCCTTCAACGCCTTCTTAACCGCATTAAAGTACAGACGGGCGTCTTTGAAGTTTTTAACAGGCCTTTGCTTGCGAGGCTTAGATATCTTTTCTCCGCTCAATATTCCCTGAACCAATTTTTCAGCCTGACGAACAGACATTGAGTCTCTTAGTATCATGACGGTCACTTCTTTTATCAAGTCAACATTAGGAAGCGAAAGAAGCGCGCGGCCGTGGCCCGCGCTGAGCTTGCCCTCAAATAAAAGATTGCGCGCTTCTTCGGGCAACTCAAGAAGACGGATAGTATTTGTGACATAGGGCCTGCTCTTGCCTATTTTCTCAGCTATCTCATCCTGCGTCATTCCGAATTTCTTTTTGAGTATTGCAAACGCGATGCCCTCCTCTATGCAGTTCAAATCTTTCCGTTGCATATTTTCAATGAGGCTGACTTCGGCGACATCCACCCCGTCGATGTTCATAATGATGGCCGGAACTTCGCTCAATCCCGCTTCTTTGCAAGCGCGCATCCTTCTTTCTCCGGATATCAACTGGAAACCGTCGTTGATTCTTCTAACGATTACCGGCTGAATAACGCCATGATTTTTTATTGATTCACTCAACTCCTTGATTCCGTCATTATCGAAATCCTTACGAGGCTGAAAAGGATTGGTGATAACTTTTTCTATTTCAACTAACTGGATTTCTCTTTCCATTTTTTCCTCCAAATGCTTCAAGAGTAGCGATGCAAGTATATCAAAGCATGAAAAAAAAGTCTATATCGAAAAAATAAAGCTGCTGAAAGACACCAACGCACAGTTATATTAAGGATTTTCTTCCAACATATTTTGAAGCGCTGTGAGGAAACCGATAAATCACGATAAAATTATAAAGTATAATGAATTGATAACAAGCATATTTTTCTGGGATTATATGAGTAGTCTAGGTAATGATGAAAACCGAACTGCAAATTCTTCTAAAGAAAATGTTTCACGTGAAACAATTATAAAACTTTTAGATAAATAAGCAGGATTTCACTATTTCAACTAATAGGACGTTTAGCAGGCATGCCGGGTTTGCGGGGATATTTATCCGGAGTGCCCTCTACTTTTTCTAAAATAAGGAGACATCTTTCTGGATCGTCGTCATTTATTCTATATTTAATGATGTCAGATACCTTTCCTCCGCACGATTCTATAGCTTTTTTCCCCTCTGAAAGTTCATGTTCGATATCTGCATTCTTATAAAAAACTGCTTTTCCACCTATTTTAACAAATGGGAGGGCCAGTTCGGCAAGAGTGGCGACTGAGGCAACTGCCCTAGCGGCAGCTAAATCAGCTTGCTCCCTATAGTTTTTATCTCTCGCAACGGCTTCTGCTCTATCGTTAATTATATATACGTCGGAAAGAGATAGTTTTTCTACGACATCTGACTGAAAATGGGTTTTCTTGCCAATGGATTCAATAGATATCAGTTTTATATCGGTGACAGCAATCTTTAATGGCAGCCCCGGAAAGCCAGCTCCTGACCCGATATCGACAATTCTAGGGTTTTCAGGCAGAATTTTTGTTTTCAGTATGAAAAGAGAGTCTAAAACATGTCTAAACACGAAATTATGAAGTGAAATATCGGACACAAGATTGATTTTTTCGTTCCATGTTTTAAGTAGTAGATAGAATTCATAAAAGGCATGCGCTGATTTGCTGATTTCAGGGGATTCGTCAAAAAAAGAGATGAAAGAAGCTTCGATGAAGTCTCTTTCCTGAATATTTTCATCAATCATATCAATGATTCCCCAGAAGTTTATCGATGCTGATGCTTAGTTTAACGTCCTGTGGAGAATTATATCAGAAAACGGTTTGAGGAAGTCAATATGAAAAAGATAATATCGAGGTTGAAGGAAGTCAGGATTTTTCGGAGCGGCGGATGTGGTATGCGAGCACCATGATATCCGCAGGCGTAACGCCGGAGATTCTTGAGGCTTGGCCGACGGTCATCGGAATGGCTTTAGCAAGCTTCATCCGGGCCTCAGTCGAAATCCCGTTTACCGAATTATAATCAAACTGTTCGGGGATACGCATTTTATCGAATTTATTGAACTCCTCAATTTGACGCGCTTGTTTGGAGATGTAGCCCTCGTATTTAACTTCGATCTCAACGCGCCGTTTTATATCGTCGTCAGCGGGAAGAGAAAAGCCATCATTCATGCCGGGCAAATCGACCAATTTGACTTGAGGAGACTTCAGGGCATGGAGGAGTGTCTTGCCGGAGAATTTTGAATAAAGGTTGATATTGGGGTCATCGGTCTCAAGGGTATCGAAGTGTTTCACGTGGAACTTTTTCAATTTCTCAATTTCTTCATCGATAGTTTTTCTATCATTTTGAATCTTTTCGTATTGTTCGTCTGAGATGAGGCCGTATTTATGCCCGTAGCGGGCCAGCCTCGTGTCCGAATTATCAAATCTTATGGTCAAACGGTACTCTGACCGGGACGTGAACATTCTGTACGGCTCTTCCGTTCCTTTAGTAATAAGGTCGTCTATGAGAATGCCGATATAGCCTTCATCCCTGCCTATAATGAGAGGATCGAGTCCGAGAATGGACGCGGCGGCATTTATACCGGACACGATGCCCTGAGCGGCGGCTTCTTCATACCCGCTGGTGCCGTTTATCTGGCCTGCGAGATATAATCCGGCCACCTTTTTCGTCTCAAGCGTCGGCTTCAGTTGTATCGGGTCAACGTAGTCATATTCGATTGCATAGCCGGGCCTCATGATATCAACCTGTTCGAGGCCGGGAATCGTTCGTAAATACTTTAACTGAACATCGATGGGAAGACTGGTGGAAATGCCCTGCGCGTATATCTCGTTAGTATCTAAACCTTCAGGTTCTAGAAAGACTTGATGTTGGTTGCGGTCGGGGAATTTGTTAACCTTATCTTCGATGGAAGGGCAGTATCTTGCGCCCGTTCCTTTAATTTGGCCGGAGAACAGGGGGGCGCGGTGGAAGTTGCTCCGGATGATGTCGTGGGTCTCTGAAGTAGTGTGAGTTGCCCAACATGAAACCTGATTAGGCCTGACGGCTCGTGGTGAAAAGTGTGAAAACGCAAGAGGTTCAAAAGATGGTTTTTGCTCCCTGCACCTGCTAAAATCGATTTGTCGGGCATTCAAGCGTGGGACGGTTCCGGTCTTGAGACGGCCCAGTTCGAGGCCAGCATTAAGAAGAGATTGGGATAGTCCGACAGCAGCAAACTCGCCGAGCCGGCCTGCGGGGAAGGTTTTTTCGCCGATGTGAATGAGGCCGTTGAGAAAGGTTCCTGTGGTAATAATGACAGATTTTGAGTAGAAGCATTCACCTGTTTCGATTTGAACTCCAGAGGCATGATTTTTATGCGTAAGGAGTTTTTCAGCCATGCCTTGGCGTAAAAATATGTGGTTTTGTAATTCAAGAACGCGTTTCATTCTGGACAAATAATGTTTTTTATCTGCCTGCGCTCTGAGGGCTTGAACGGCAGGCCCTTTGCTGGTATTGAGCCATCGAATATGAATATGAGTCTCGTCAATATTTCTAGCCATTTCGCCGCCGAGAGCGTCGATCTCGCGGACGATGTGGCCTTTGCCGGGACCGCCGATGCTAGGGTTGCAGGGCATGAGGGCTATGGTGTCGAGGTTGATGGAAAGCAGAAGGGTGTCTAGGTTAAGTCTAGCGGCAGCGAGGGCGGCTTCGACGCCTGCATGGCCGGCTCCGACAACGATAACGTCAAAATTATTGTCTTTATTCATTTTCCCACGCAGAAGTTGGCGAACACTGACGCCAGAATGTCATTAGTGGCATTTTCGCCAGTAATGAGGCCTAATTGGTCGATAGCGGCCCTCAAATCGACACAGAGGATGTCATCCGGGGCGGAATCGACGTTCGATATGCAGTCTTCGAGAGAAGAAATGCTTTGTAATAAAGAGATTTTGTTTCTTTCGTTGATAATCGGCGCGTCTGCGGAGAAAGAAAAGAGTTCCTCTGAATGAGCGAGCAAAGCCTCATAGACGGCTGGAATGCCGTCTCCTGTTTTAGCTGAGGCGGAGATAATCCTGTCTTTCGGAAATGCAGAATAGATAGAGTCGGTGTCAAGAGACTGTGCAAGGTCGGATTTATTGATAACTGCGATAGAGAAGGGGGCAATAGAAGCGATGGAGATAGTTTCGGAGTCATTAACGTCAAAATCAGAGGAGCCGTCAAAGACGGCGATAATAGCGTCAGCCCGTTGAGATACTTGTATAGTCTTTTTGATACCTATTGATTCTATAATATCCTTTGTTTTTGTTATGCCTGCGGTATCACAGATAAGAAAATCGAGGCCGTGCGTTGAGATAAGATCGCTGACGACGTCCCTAGTTGTGCCCGGAATATCGCTTACAATCGCGCGGTCGCGGTCGAGCATGTGGTTGAGGAGGCTGGATTTTCCGACGTTCGGTTTGCCTATTAATACGACATTAAAGGGTTCATTAGATATGTGAGCGGACGCCGAGGAGTCCATGATGTTGCGTAATTCGGAAACAGAATCGCGCAAAACGGACAGAAGCGCGGTTCTGTCGGGGTTATCAATGTTGTCTTCGGGATATTCTAGAACGACTTCGATGGAGGCAAGGGTGTCAACGAGACGGGATCGAAGGGTTTTGATTTTTTTGCCAAAGGAGCCGGAGAGCTGGTTGACGGCAGAGAGGAGGAAAGGGCGGTTGCGGGAAGAGATGATGTCGTTGACGGATTCGGCTTGAGTGAGGTCGAGTTTTCCGTTGAGGAAGGCACGGCAGGTGAATTCGCCGTTGAGGGCGGGGCGAGCGCCGGCGGAGATGGAGGCGGAGAGGATTTCGCGGGTGACGAGGGAGCCTCCGTGACAGTAGATTTCCATCGTGTCGTCGCCGGTGTATGAATTGGGCGCGGGGAAGAAGGCGACGAGGGCTTGGTCGATGATGGAGCCGGACGCGGGGTCTGAGATGAAGCCGAGGGAGAGTGAGCGTGGCGGGGGAGGGAAGGGGGCGGAGGGCGACGAGGGTGAAAAAAGCTTGGCGACAACTGACACGGCGTCCGGGCCAGAAACCCTGACGATGCCGACGGCTCCTGAGCCTCGCGGGGTGGCGACGGCGGCGATGGTGTCGTCGGGGTCGCCGAAGCGTTTGTCGAAGATGTTTGAGTTGACGGCGTCAAGCATTGTTTTCACGTTGGCGCGAGGCGGGAATGGTCGGAGCGCGCATGGGCGCGGGCGGCTCGCGCCGCAGGGTTAATTATATAGACAGGAAAATGCGTTTACAATGCGGGGGAGGCGGGAAAGACGGCGGCGGGGCGGTTGAATAGAGAGCAGGGGGCGGTTTTTAATTTTGCGGAGCAGCTATTTTAAGCGGTTTTCAGATCGGAAAGACAGAAGAAAGAAAAACAGGTTTCTCTGCGCGCGCCCCTGCGCGCCTCCCGCGCCCTATCGAAAACGCTTGGCGCGCCGGTTTTGTTGAAATCCATTCAACGCAAAACCGGCTTATGCTTATTTGTGGGCGACACAGGTGGCGAGATTGCATTATGTTTTACTATAATATACGCATGAAGCCGAACAATGGAATGAGAAAGTCCTCGCGCAGAGGTTCAGATTGCGCGAAGAGCCGTTTTGAATCTGTTGCGGCAATCATCGTCATTGCAGCGGGGCTGGCGTTGTGCGGAGCGCGAGCGGCATCAAGCGAGGATAGCGGCATAGTGGCGACGGTCACTGTTGTGGCGGGTTCCGGGGCGCAGATTCAGAGTCCGGACGCGGCGGAGTGGGAGCCGGCCAAGGAAGAGATGGAGTTGGCGAGAGGCTCTTTGGTGAAAACCGACAAGTCGTCGCGAGTTGAAATCCAGTTGCGCGACAACAGCATACTGAGGATAGACTCGCTTACCCGGATGAGGATAGACGAGATGCAGGCGAACAACATAGAGGCGGCGCTCGACGCCGGCAAGCTGTGGTGTCGGATAAAGAAGCTTGAGCCGGGCGCGGCGTTTTCCGTGAAGACGCCGGATGTCGCCGCGGGAGTCCGAGGCACGACGTTCTGGGTGGAGGCCGAGGAAGGCGCGGAGCATGAAATCGGGGTCGAGGACGGCGAGGTAGAGGCGATCGCCCGCGACAGGAGAATCAGGTTAAAAAACAAAATGAGAATCGCCGCGCGCGAAGGCAGGCTCGGCGAGGCCCGGGAGTTCGACCCTGAAAAAAGAGCGAGGTGGGAGAAGTTCACCACCGACATAGTGAAGAACAGATTTGAGCGGATGCGCGACGAGGCTCAGAAACACAGGGACGACGCCGAAGAGGCCCTAGCGTCCGGCAAGCGGTTGACAAACGACATCATCGCTCTCGGAAAAGAGAGCCGCGAATTCAATCGCGACATAGAGGCCGCGCTCTCGAAAGCGAAGAGGATAGAAAAAGCGGCGGAGAACATCCGCGAGGAGGCCGCGAGGGAGGGCAGGGGCGGCGACCCGAAATCGAAGGGGAAACGGCTTCGGGTACTAAAGGCGCAGGCGCAGAAGGCGCTCGCGGAAGCGGAGAGTGCCTCAGAGGAGTTGGGCGGGGCGGGAAAGACCGCGAAAGAACAGTTCGAAAAGGCCGCCGACATAGTCAAAAACTCCGACGCTCTTTCAGACATGATTGAGAACCTGAGAAAGCGGCAGGAAGAGATGAAGAAGCTGAGCGACAAGTCGCGCATGCGGCGCGAGTTCGATCCGGACTGGCCGGCTTTCAAGAGGATTCACGACGCCGCGCAGGACAGGTTCGCCGAAATGAGGGAGAGAACGGAGAAGGGCGGACGTCTTCTGTCTCACATGGAAGACTCCACGACAAAGAAAACACGAAAACTGCAAGAGATAGTCTCGGAACTGCGCGAACATATTAAAGAGAATCGCTCCCGCATCGAGGAGGCGATCGAAAGCCTCGACACATCAAAGAAACAACTGAAGTTTGCGCTCGACAGGATAAACGCCGAACTGGGCGAGCGTTGATTAGGCGCTTTTTGAGCTTTTGCGGGGAAGCCGTTTTTTTCTGAAACAGGTTTCCCAGCGCTCCCCCCGCTCCCCTTGCCGAAAAACTTCCGGCCGCCGGTTTCGCTGAACTTCGTTCAATCCGAAGAAACGATAGAAGATATTTTCGAATCTAGTGAACGGGAAAACCCTTTTTCAATAAATGTTTTTACCGAACCCATTTCCAAGGCTTTTCACTGATATGCGCCGATGGAGCAGGCGAAGCCGCAACATCGGCGCTTGCATGATACGTTTTGAAAGGGTTTAAGGGAAAACTTTTTCAAAAGTTTTCCCTTAACGGATTCAGGCTAAATCCATCTCAGGAAGATGGCGAACACGATGAACATCGCGGCGTTTAGGGCGAACATGCCGCCGATGAAGCGGCGTTGCGTGGCGGGCTGCCAGTCGTGGCAGAACATGGAAACGACGAAGAACGGGATGTAAACGGTCACGAAAACGGGGAACGCGCCCCACCACGGATAAATCCATACGAAGCAGGGCGTTTTCGCCAAGAAGATTTCGAACACGGAGAAGAAGGCCGCGTTGAAGATGGCGAAGAACAGGCGGTTGTTGACGCCGAGAACTTTTGCTTTCGGGTCTGGCGGGAGCAGTTTCGAGAGGGCGAGTCCGGCGATGGAGAACATGAGGCTAAGTTCGACGCCGACGCCGACGAGGATAAGGAAGGAAGTGCCGGCGGGGGCGGTCCATAGGGCGTGGCCGGAGAAATGTTGAACCAGAGCGTTGCCGATTTCAAAGAACCAGTGGACCATGTAAAGGGACAGCCCGGCGGCGACGCCTTTCCAGTTCTTCTTCGAGATTTCGTTGGTGTACACATAAACCACGAGAGCGAGCAGGGTGATGGTGTGCCACTGGAACGTGTCGGCGCTTCTGAGGATATCGAGCGCGGCTTTGGTTGCTTCCGGGTTGTTCATGGTTTCCCTCCGGCAAAAAGAGTCAATTGATTATAGCGCCGGGGGCTGCGGTCGCGGAAGAGTCGCGGCGAAGCGGTTGGGGAAAGAAAGAAGAAGGAAAAGCGAAGAAGCAGAAAAAAGAGGGGGAATGTTTTGCCGCCTGCGGCGGTTGGGGAAAACCCTTTGAAAAGGGTTGTTCCCCAAACCCCTTTCCTAAATTTTTCCTGCTAGCGCCAATGTCGGGGCTGCGCCTCCGCCTTTGGCGCGTGTTATGGAAAAATATAGAAGAAAAAAAGGAGAAAGAAAAAAGCAGGGGAAGTGATGTAGCCGCCTGCGGCGGTTGGGGAAAGGAGAAAGCTGAAGGAATAGCGAAAAAGGAAAAAAGAGAAGAACATATCGTTTTGCCGCCTGCGGCGGTTGGGGAAAACCCTTTGAAAAGGGTTGTTCCCCAAGCCCCTTTCCTAAATCTTTCATGCCTCCGCCTTTGGCGCGTGTTCATTGAGCAAGATAGGGAAATAATGCGCGGGTAATGGAATGAACCACAAAGGCACGGAGGCACGAAGATGGAAAGTCATACAGAAGCGGGGTAGAAGCGGACTTGGTTGCCGAAGCTGTCGTAATGGCCTCGGCCCGACTGGCTATTCTGTGATAGGATATCGCACCCACAAACGAGTTTGTGGGTGGCACCCGGATTTTCAGTCTCTGTTCTCATTGCGTTCATCATGTTTCTAATCCGTCAATCCTCTCCGCCAAATCTGTCAATAGTCTCTTTTTTATCCAATATCCGTTAGAAGTTTCTATCAATCGTTGTAACAACTATTCCTTTAGAGCTGCGGCAAATAGAATGTATAATATAACAAGAAAGATTGACAAAGCGCTAATAATAAACACTTTTAATGCGATTCTCGATAAATGCTTGTATGTAAAAAATACAAGTCTGTATTTCGCAGGAAGCATAATATTATTATGCCTATGCAAATTAGAAATAAAACCATCAAACTTTGGAAGATAAAACAATGAATCGAAAGAGCTTGTGAAAAAAGACTTATATAAATCGTTGTCAAAAACCTTTATTATGATTAATGATAAATAGCGAAAGGATAGTAATAAAAGCGTGAAGACGAAGCATATTTTAAATATGATTTCTATTAATAAAAATGCCGTCATAATCAAAATCCTAACGAGCCGATTGGTATTGAGCCGATTTGATTTGCGGCTTTTATAAAACCCAGCTTGTGATTTTCCGACACGCAGAAGCTAGATTTAAGTTGGCACAGGTATTCAGTCTCTGTTCGCAATGCGTTCATCATGTTTCTAATCCGTCAGCCCTCTCCGCCAAATCTGTCAATAGTCTCCAGGCTGTTGAAAAAGAAGGGTTTGAAAGACGGCTAGAGAAGTCAAGGTTGCTGAATGTCATTGTATCGCAGAAAACGAAGGTTTTTTAATCCAAAATGGTTCGTAAATCGTCGAAACGAGGCTGTTCGCGGCTTTTTCTAGCGCCTCTCCGGGTTTCGGTGCGTTTTTCTCCAGATGTTTGACAAGCCTTTTTATGTTTTGAGCGGCTGCGGTGAGAAGAACCTGCTCGGTCACGTATTTAAGCCGCCTGAATTTCATGCGCCGCAGGCACATTAGTTCTTTCGCTTCTCCGAACAGTTCTTCAATCTTTTTGCGGCAGCGTTGCGACCACCGGTATCCCTTTTTTTTCATTTCCTCTTTTGCTCTGTCAACATACGCCTGACACGAATGACGGCTTACCGATCGCGATCTGTCGCGGGTGCATTCGGATTTCACCGGGCAGACGCCGCAATCCTTCGTGCTTGCCCGCCAGATTATTTGTTTATGGTTCTTTCCGTGATGTTTAAGGATTTTTCCCTGAGGGCAGACGAACCGGTTGTTGTCTTCGTCCCATGTGAATTTATCTATCGAGTAGATGCCGGCGTCGTGCTCGCTTCTTGTGTCCCACATCGGAGCGTGCGGGATGACGCCGGCGGAGTACGCGTCCGCTACGAATTGACCCGTTGCGTATCCCTTGTCGACGCCGATGGTTCGAGGGTTGAGTTTGAATTTCCATTTCAGCCGGTCAAGTCCCGCCAACGCTCCGGCCATCTCTGCGGCGCGCCCGCACTCGCCGGACGCGAACGCGTCCAATATCACTCTGCTGCGGTTGTCCATGATGTATCCGACTTGGTAGCGCAATTTAGTTTCGCTATGCTCTCTTTTTTTTGAGATGCGGGCGTCGGGGTCGGTTGCGCTGCGGTGCGTGTCGTTGGCGATTTTTTCGCCCTTCCTTGCGAACTCGACGCCCCTGTGTCCGTCGGGATCATCGTCATCGCCGCCGCCCGGCGGCGTTTCGTCGTCCATCTTTTTCAGATACTCGCCCGGCGTCATCTGAACGACGATCGGGGACATGCTGTTCAGAGACGCGTCGGCGTCCACCAGCGTGCCGTCGGCGGTCACGTGCCTGCCGGTCACCAACCCCGCCGCGACGCATCGCCGCGTCACTTCGTCGAATATGTCTTCCCACAGTCCGCTGTCGGCGAACCGTCCGTGCCGGTTCTTGCTGAACGTCGAGTGATCGGGCGTGTCGCTATTCATACCCAACCCGCAGAACCACCTGTAGCCGATGTGCATGCTCACTTCCTCGCACAGCCGCCGCTCCGACGAAATCCCGAACAGATATCCCACAAGCAGCATCCGCGCCATCACTTCTGGGTCGACCGAAGGGCGCCCCGTGTGGCTGTAGAGGTGTCTGACGCGTTCTCTTACGAACGAGAAATCCACATGCTTGTCTATCAATTTCAGGATGTGACCGTCGGGAATCATGCGGTGCATCACAAAGCAGTGCACAGCCTCCGTGTCGCATTCCTTTCTTCCCATCATCGCCGCATCTCCGCTGGTTTTCCATTATGCTATCACAAA